>NZ_CP076457.1:2807117-3418176 GCF_018866325.1 Streptomyces sp. YPW6 | reverse complement strand
TCAGACTGGACAGGTCGTGCCGGGCCGGCTCGAAGGTCTCCAGCCAGCGGCGTGCCACCGCCGGGACGAGCGAGGTGACCGTCGCCCGCTCGCGCTCGACGGCGGCGAACGCCGCTTCGGGCTGCGGGGACGGCAGCAGGACGGCACGGCCCCCGGACATCAGGGCCGCGAGGACACCGGGGCTCGCGAGGGCGAAGTTGTGCGCGACGGGCAGGACGGCCAGGTAGACCGTGTCGGCGCCGTAGCCGCACACCTCGCCGCTGCGGCGGGCGTTGTACTCGTAGTCGTTGTGCGTCCTGGCGATGATCTTCGGGAGCCCCGTGGTGCCACCGGACAGCAGGAACAGCAGCACCTCGTCCGCGGTGGGAGCCACGGAGTCCAGCCGCCGTCGGCGCTCGTCCGGGTCGCCGGCCGGGGCCATGAGGGCGCGCACGTCGACGTGGCCCGGACGGACCGTGTCCCCGACGATCAATACCCGGCACCCGTCGCCCCGGTCGCGTGCGACGTCTTCGGCGAGGGACTGGTGATCGAAGCCCCGCCACAGCCCGGAGGTCACCACGGCCGAGACCTCGGCGAGCCGGGCCATGTACGTCAGCTCGTGCTCGCGGTGCGGCGGCAGGGCGAGGACCGGCGCCACGCCCAGACGTGCGCAGGCGAGGACCAGCGCGAAGAACTCCCAGCAGTTGGGCAGCTGGACCAGGATGGTGTCGCCGCGCTCCAGGCCGGTACGGGACAGTCCTTCGGCCAGGCGGTCCGAGGTTTCCGCGAGTTCCCGGTAGGTGATCCTCCGATCTCCGTCGACCAGGGCCACGCGCGTTCCGAACGCGTCCGCCCACTCCCACATCAGCGCGCCGAGAGGACGCCGCCGCCAGTAGCCCTTCGCGACGTACTCCTTGGCCAGGTCGTCCGGCCACGGGACGACACCTGCACGTGCCACGGGTCTCTCCTGCCTCTGTCGATGCTGTACGACCGTTCACCCGGCCGGCGCCGGCGGAGGGCCGGCGCCGGCCCTCCGCCGGGTCAGCCGACGAGCAGCCCGGAACGGGCGGGCTGCTCGGGCACGGCGACGGAGCCGTCCTGGTCCGTCGCGGCCTCTTCGGTACTCGCCGTGAGCGCGCCGAAGAGGAAGTCGGCCACGGCCTCCACCGAGGGGCGCTCCCACAGCAGCGTGGCCGGGAGCGCGAGCCGGAACTGCTTCTCCAGACGGCGCCGGACGACCACGGTCATCACCGAGTCGAGGCCCAGCTCGGTCAGCGCGGCCCGGACGTTGAGGTCCGCGGCGTTCATCTTCATGACGTCGGCGACCCTGTCCCGCACGGCGTCGACGAGGCAGCCGCGCAGTTCGTCCGGGGACAGCGACTCCCACTCCGCGCCCTCCGACGCCTCCGGCGCCTCGGCGTCCTCGTAGGTCAGCTCACCCAGCAGCCGGGGACGCACGGCACCCGGCTCGGGCGGCAGGGTCCGCAGCACGGCGAAGTAGCCGTTGTCATGCCGGTCGGCCAGCTCCCAGCAGCGGAAGGCCTCGGCCACGGTGATGTCGGCCGTGCCACGCGCCTCCAGCTCGGCGTCGATGACCTCGGATGAGGTGGACATGCCCAGCCCCCGCCAGGAGGTCCAGCCGAAGCTGACCGCGGCGCCGTCGCCGGCCGCCCGCCGATGCGCGGCCAGGGCGTCGAGGAAGGCGTTGCCCGCCGCGTAGCTGGCCTGGCCGGGCAGTCCCAGCAGCAGGCCGCAGGACGAGAACAGCGTGAAGAAGTCGACGCTGCCTGGCGGGAAGATCTCGTGCAGGGTCAGGGCCCCATCCACCTTCGGCCGCAGCACGGTGCGCAGCGAGTCCTCGGTCAGGTCCGCGAGTGTGCGGTTGTCGAGGACGCCCGCCGCGTGCACCACGCCCCGGATCGGAGGGAGCTGCAGTTCGGAGGGGGCCAGCAGCTTGGCCGCCTGGTCCCGGTCGGCCACGTCGAGCGCGAGGGTCCGCACCGTGACGCCGAGCGCTTCGAGGGACCGTACGGCCGCGATCTGCCGCTGGACGGCCGGGTCCTCGACCGCATCCCAGGTCTCTCGGGGAGGGAGCCCCGAGCGTCCGGCCAGCACCAGACGACGGGCGCCGCGGCCGGCCATCCAGTGGGCGATCTCCAGGCCGAGCGCGCCCAGGCCGCCGGTGACGAGGTAGGTGCCGTCCGGCCGGAACTCCGTCCCCGCCCGGGTCGCCTCCTTCTCCATCCGCGCCAGTCGGCCGACGGTCCAGTCCCCGTCACGTACGACGACGACGTCCTCGCCGGAGACCGAGCCGAGCACGGTCAGCAGAGTGTCGGCCGCCGGAGCCTGTCCGTTCGCCGGGAGGTCGACGAGACCTCCCCAGAAGTCCGGGTGCTCGCCGCCCACCACGCGGCCGAGTCCCCAGAGGCTGCCGTGGCCCAGGCCACCGGCGCTCGCGCTCTCGTGTACGCCCCGCGTGAGGCACCACAGCTTCGGGCGGGCCGCGAGCGGCGCGCCCGCGATCCACTGGGCGGTTTCGGCCAGCAGCCAGCTCGCCCGGAAGGCGGCGTCGCCCACGTTCTCCTCGGAGGTGGTGGCGGCGGGCGCGACCAGCACGGTGGCGGCGCCGAGCCGATCGCGGACCGAGTCCAGCTCCTGGGGCGTCGTCAGTCTCACGCACGGCGTCCCGGCGGTGGCGAGCAGGTCGGCGAGGCGGTCCGTCAGTGCCGTGTCGTCGCCGACCAGCACGACCAGCTCCGGGCGTGAGGCGGGGGCGGCCGGCGTGATTTCCAGAGGCCGCCACACCAACTCGTGGACCAGGCGCCGCGGACTGGCCGTCGCTCCGGGGTCCCCGTCCAGCACTCCGTACCGCAGCCCGTGCAGGGTGGCGACGACGTGGCCCGCCTCGTCCGCGATGTCGACGTGCACGGTGTCCGCGGCGGCGGCTCCCTCGGCGACGCGCACGCTGATCAGGACTCGGGCGGGGCAGTCCCCGCACAGCGCGACCTCTCTGATGTGGGCGGGCATGCGCAGGGTCGGGGGCCCGTCGAAGGCGACCGAGGCGATCGAGAGCGCGGCGTCGAGGACGGACGCCCAGGACGTCGGGGGAGTGTCGTCGTCCTCGGCCGCCCGGACACGCGCCAGCAGCTCGCCGGGGCCGCGCAGCAGCTCCTCGACGGCCCAGGGGAAGCCCATCGCGGCCACGCCGATCGAGGCCAGCCGTTCGACGGGGAAGTCCGGCGGGAGTGTCTCGTGGCATCGCCCGCGCACGTCGTCGAGCGGGAGCGTCCGGTCGTCCGCGACGGTCACCCCGTGGGCGACCGAGGCCGTCGTGTGAGTCAGCCACACCTGGCTGTCCTCGTCTGTGCCGCCCTGGTCGACGAGGCGTGACGCCAGGCGCACCGTGCCGTCCTGCAGGGTGATCTGCACCTGTCGTGCGGAGGTGACGGAGACGGGCTGGCGCAGTGTCACGTCACTGAGCGCGGGGCGCCGTCCCGAGCCGGTCGCCGCGGTGAAGAACGTGTTCAACAGGACGGTGGCCGGGATGATCTCGACGCCCTGGACGGGGTGGTCGCCCGGGTAGGGGCGGCAGGTCCCGTCGAGATAGGTCTGCCACACCTGGAGGGGGGTCGTGCCGGTCACCACCGTCCGCGAGCCGAGCAGGGTGTGGCTGTCCACGTCGTGGCCGCCACCGCCCGTCAGCCTCGGGCCGGACTCGGCCCAGTACGGGCGGTGCTGCCAGGCGGGCGGCGGAAGCTCGGCGAGGACGGCCCTCGGCCACACCGAGGCCCAGTCGACATCACCACCGTGGCAGTGCAGGGCACCCAGGTTGGTCAGCAGTGTCTCGCGCTCGGGCTTGTCGCGGCGCAGGGTGTGGGCGACCAGGGCGCCGGTGACGCGGAGGCTGTCGAGGGTCTCGTCGATCGAGTGGGCGACGACCGGGTGTGCGGACACCTCGACGAAGCGCCGGTAGCCGTCCTCGACGGCGGCGGTGACGGACTCGGCGAAGCGGACCGGGTTGCGCAGGTTGGCCGCCCAGTAGGAGCCGTCCCGTGGGCGATCGGACCGGGGGTCGTCGAGGGCGGTCGTGTACACGGGGATCGTGGGCGGCCGGGTATCCAGGTCCGCGGCCGCTGCGGCCAGTTCGGTGAGCAGCGGGTCCATGTGGCTGCTGTGGAAGGCCACGTCGGAATCCACGCGGCGGACGACGAGCCCCTCGTCCTTCCACCGGGCGCTCACCGACTCGACGGCGGCGGCATCACCGGCGATCACCGTGGAGGACGGCGAGGCCGAGATGGCCGCGACGACGTTGTTCCGCCCGGTCAGCCGGCGGCCGGCCTCCTCGAACGGGAGGTTCACCATCGCCATGCCGCCCAGACCGGCGACCCGGCGCAGCAGGAGGGAGCGCCGGCAGATCAGCCGGGCGCCGTCCGTGAGGCCGAGCACGCCTGCGGTCACCGCGGCCGCGATCTCGCCCACCGAGTGGCCGATCACCGCGTCGGGCGCGACCCCCTGAGCGCGCCACACGGCGGCGAGGCCCACCTGCATCGCGAAGATCATCGGCTGGATCCGGGACACGTCGCCCAACTCGCCGTCACGGATGACCTGACGTGGGGAGAAGCCGATCTCCTCCATGAAGACGGGGGTGATGGTGTCGATGGCGGCTGTGAACTCCGGGTCGGAGTCGAGGAGTTCACGCCCCATTCCGGCCCACTGGGCACCGTGTCCGGAGAACACCCAGACGAGCCCGGCCCCGGCGGCTTCCTCGTGCGCGGCCCGCCCGGAGGCGATGCCCACGGCGGACTCGTCCGAGGCGAGGGACCGCAGTCGCGCGATCAGTTCCCTCCGGTCGCCCGCGACGACCGCCGCGCGCTGCGCGAGGTGGGAGCGTCGCCGGGAGAGGGTGTGGCCGAGCGCTTCGGTTCCGGGGGCGGGGGAGCTCTCCAGGGCGTCCGCCAGTTTCCCGGCGTACGCGCGGACCCCGTCCTCGGAGGCCGCGGAGAGCGGGAAGACGTTCGCCTCGGTCCGCGCGTCGCCGGGGGCGTCCGCCGCGTCCGGCTCCGTACCGTCCGGGGCCTGTTCGAGGATGACGTGGCTGATGGTGCCGCCGTATCCGTAGCCGGACACACCTGCCCGGCGGGGGTGGTCGGTCCGGGGCCAGGCGGTCGGTTCGGCGACCACGCTCAGACCGGACTCGGCCCAGGGGATGTGGGGGTTGGGCCGGGCGAAGTTGGCGGTCGGCGGGATCTGGGCGTGCCGCAGGGCGAGCACCGCCTTGATGACGCCCGCCACACCGGCGCCGGCCTCCAGGTGGCCGATGCCGGGCTTCACCGAGCCGATGAGGCACGGCTGGTCCTTCGGATGCTCCGCGCCGAACACGGCGGCCATGGCTCCCGCCTCGATGGGATCGCCCATGCGGGTGCCGGTGCCGTGCGCTTCCACGTAGTCGACGGAGCCCGGGGCGATTCGCGCCTGCTCGTACGTGCGTCGCAGCAGGTGCTCCTGTGCCTCCTGGCTGGGCGCCATGATGCCGGGGGTCCTGCCGTCCTGGTGGATGCCGCTGCCCCGGATCACGGCGAGGACGCGGTCCCCGTCGCGCTGGGCGTCGCTCAGCCGCTTGAGGACGATGACGCCCGCACCCTCGCCGCGCCCGTACCCGTCGGCGGAGGCGTCGAACGACTTCGAGCGGCCGTCCGGCGAGGTGGCGCCCGCGGTGTCCAGGACCACCGACAGGCCCGGTCCAGCCATGATCATGACGCCGCCGGCCAGGGCCAGCGGCACTTCGCCGAGGCGCAGGCTCTGACACGCCTGGTGGATGGCGACCAGCGAGGAGGAGCACGCGGTGTCCACGGCGACGCTGGAGCCGCGCAGGTCGAGCGTGTAGGAGATCCGGTTCGCGACCGCGCAGTAGGCGCCGCCGATGCCGGTCCACGCTTCGATGCGCGGCAGGTCCTCGAGCAGCCGGCGCCCGTAGTCGTCGGAGCCGACGCCGATGAAGACCCCGGTGTCGCTGCCCGCGAGACCGCGCGGCGCGACGCCGGCGTGTTCCAGCGCCTCCCAGGCGACTTCGAGGACGATCCGCTGCTGCGGGTCCATCAGCTCCGCTTCGCGCGGGGTGATTCCGAAGAACTCCGCGTCGAAGCCCTCGATGTCCGACAGGAATCCGCCGAACCGCGTCGTGCGGCGCAGCAGCGCCGCGTTCTCGGCGCTGGAGGAGGCGTACGACTCCCAGCGCTCGGGCGGGATCTCACCGATGGCGTCCTTGCCGTCCATCAGGAAGTCCCAGAACCGGTCGGGTGAGTCGATGCCGCCGGCGAAGCGGCAACCCATCCCGATCACCGCGATCGGTTCGTTCGCCGTCTCTCGCCGGCTCGCTTCCGGAGTCTGACTGACCACTGGAGAATGCCCCCTCGTCACAGCCGTCGGGCCGCTCTTTCGACCGCTCGGGGAAAGAGGGCCCTCGTTGGGCGTACGAGGAGATCCTGGACAACGCGACATGCCGTCCGCTTGCGTCGCACATGGAGGAGCGACGGCGGACGGGAAGCGCCGCCCCTGAAGATTGGTGCGGCTAAACATTAGCCAACTAACCATTGCTCCGGCAAGAAGCTCCGGAGAGGACGGGACGCGAACTTGTAACCTCTGTAGGAACATCGAGGTCGGAGGCAGGGAGCGCGCAGGATGAATCCCGCAGGTGACGACACCTCGCTCAACCATCTGCTGGCGAGCATCGCCCGCTCCCACCGGAACCTCGCCGGCGGCCTCCTGCGTCAGGTAGGGCTCTTCCCCGGCCAGGAACTCCTCCTGATGCGCCTGTGGAACCGCGACCACCAGCCGCAGGCGGACCTGGTGACCGCCCTGCGGATCGAGGCTCCCACGGTGACGAAGATGCTCAAGCGCCTGGAGGCCCAGGGGTTCGTCACGCGGCACCGCCCGCCCGACAACCAGCGGATCGTGATCGTCTCGCTCAGCGACAAGGGGCGCGGCCTCCGGCGTGAGGTCGAGAGCCTCTGGGGCGAGTTGGAAGAGGCGGCCGTCGGCGGTCTCACCGAGGCCGAGCGCCGGCAGACGCTGGAGGTCCTGCACTGCCTGGAGCGCCGCCTCTCGGCAGCGCAGGCCTCCCGCGAGCCCCGGCCCTCACCAGCCGGAGCGGAGTAGCGCCGAGCCCGCGTCAGGGCCGGGCGAACGGCCGGGCCACCACCATGTCGAGCCGGCCGGACAGCAGAGCCGTGTGCAACCGGGTCGCCCAGCTCTCCCCCCGGTGCGAGTCCGGTGCCGACCAGGCCCATCCGCCGGGGACGTCGAGGAGAACGGCCAGGCGCGACCGCTCGCGCACGCGGTCCGCGTACTCCAGGGCCCGTTCCCATCTCTCGGGCGCAGGATCGCTCTCGTCCAGCATGAGATGGAGCCCCTCGACGCCCGAGGAGGCGAGACCGGAGCACCGCCGGAGGAAGCTCTCCCCCTCGGCGGTCCAGACGGACACCGGCGGACAGGCCACGCCCACGACGGTGGTGTCACCGGTGAGGGCGTCCGCCGGCGCCGTCGCACCCACGGTGGTCGCGGGCAGCACCCGTTCGACCAGGCGCATTCCCGCCTCGCGCGCGAACTCCGCTCCCTCCCCGTCGTCCGTCCGCAGGCGGGCCATCGGCTCCGCACCATGCCCCCGGATCCGGTCGACGGTGGTCCGCCAGTCGGCCAGGCCGTCGCCGCCGTCGCTCGAACGCCGCGGTCCGCTGACCGACCAGTCCACGATGACGAGGCCGCCGTGTGCCCGTGCGGACGATTCGGCGTCCCTGCGCTGATCCTCCCGGCCGCCGGGTGCGGCCGTGGTGGCGACACGGTTCGCCAGTACGGTGCCTCCCAGGGCGAGAGGCAGGGAGACGGCCGACCGGGCCGCCGGCCGGGCCGGGCCGTCCGGCTCCGCCCGGCGTGCGAACCAGGACTCGACCTCGTCGACGCGTGCCGCGTGGCGGCGCTTGAGTCCGGCGTAGGAGATGGCCCCGGTCCGGGTGAGGAAATGGAACCCGAACTGCTCCGGCTCGCGGTGCATGCGCTGCCCGAAGGTGGCCCACCAGCGCATGCTGGGCGCCGCCCAGTCCTGGGTGCGCAGGACCTCCGGGCGCCGCTCGGCCTCGTACGCGCGAAACGCGTCGTCCGCCGTCTCTTCGGTGTCCAGGGCCCCGGCCAGCGCGATCGCGTCCTCCATGGCCATCTTGGTGCCGGAGCCGACCGAGAAGTGGGCCGTGTGCGCGGCGTCCCCGAGCAGCACCATGTTCCGGTGCGACCAGGTTCGGTTGCGCACCACCTGGAACCTGGCCCACTTGCTGTTGTTCACCAACAGGGGGTGGCCGTCGAGATGCTCCTTGAAGATCCCTTCGAGCAGCTCCTTGGAGTGCGTGTCGCTCACGCCCGGAGCCTGCGCCTCGCCCGTGGAGACGTCCATGCCGGCCGCACGCCACGTGGCCGTGTCCGTCTCGACGATGAAGGTGCTCGTCCCCGTCTCGTAGGGATAGGCGTGTGCGGCGAACGGGCCGAACCTCGTCTCCACGAACGGGAAGGTCACCCGGTCGAAGCGCGCCGGGGTGCCGAACCAGATGTACTGGGGACCGGAGGCGTCCACGGTCGTGCCGAAGCCGTCCGCGTAGATCGCCCGGGTCGCCGAGTTGGCCCCGTCCGCCACCGCGACCACGTCGGCGTCACCGAGTCGGCCCGCGTGCGGTACCTCGTGGTGGAAGCGCAGCTCCGCACCGACCTCGGCGGCCTGTTCCTGGAGGATGCGCAGGAGCGTTCTGCGGGAGATCGCCGTGAATCCGTACCCGCCGTAGCGGATGCGCCGCGCCTGGTGCCGCAACTCCATGTCGGTCCAGTGGACGCTCGCCTCGCGCAGACGGCGGCAGGTCTCCGGGTCCGCCCTCTCGAAGGCGGCCATCGTCCGGTCGGAGAAGACGACGCCGAAGCCGAACGTCGCGTCGGGGGCGTTGCGTTCGTGGACGGTGACCGAGGCTCCGGGCGCGCGCAGCTTGAGGAGCCGGGCGAGGAAGAGGCCGGCGGGTCCGCCGCCGGCCACGGCGAAGGTCTGAGGTCTCATGGGGTTGCTCTCCTGTGAGCGGAAGAGGGGGCAGGGGGCGGACGAAAGCCGAGCCCCGGTCAACGGCACACAACGCCGTTCACCGGGGCTCGGGCCCGGGAGCCGTGACGCGTCAGGCGACGGTGACGGATCTTGCGCCCGGTTCCGTGGCGGCCTGCTCGGCCTCGTCCTCCGCGACGTTCAGGTCCTCGTAGAAGGGGCAGCCCCAGTGGGGCTCGAACGGGGCGAAGGTGTTCCACCGCGGCTGGTCCCGGAGGTGGCGCAGCAGGATGTTGCGCGGGTTCCAGAAGTCACCGCTGACGAGCCGCGCGACCCACTTGTTGGTGCCGAGCTGGTCGCCGGAGATGTCGAGCCCCGCGGACTGGAGGAACCCCCGCAGGCTGTACCCGGCCTCGTAGTAGGCGTGGATGAGGCGGCCGTAGACGTCGTAGCCCGTCTTGTAGAAGTCGGAGTACGCGAGCTGCACGTTCGCGGTGCGCTCCGGCTCGCCCAGGATGGTGTCGACGGACTGGGCGGCCCGCAGTCCGGTGGCCATGGCGAGGAAGACGCCGCCGGAGAAGATGGGGTCGAAGAAGCAGGCGGAGTCGCCGGCCATGAACCACCCGTCTCCGGTGATGGTGTCGGAGTAGTAGCAGTAGTCGGTCTCCACCTTGAGCTCGCCGACGGGCTCCGTGCCCGTGAGCCGCTCGGTGATCCGCGATATGCGGGACACGTGATCGCGGAACACGGCCTCGCGGTCCGCCACTCCGTGCAGCAGCTCGCGCGGCATCACCGCGCCGACGCTGACCGTGTCCGGCCAGATCGGGATGGCCCACACCCAGCCCTCGGCGTGGCCGCCGATCTGCAGGTCGCCCTCGACTCCCGGGTTGTACTTCTCGTCCAGCCCCTTGAAGTGCTGGTAGGCCGCCACCATGCGCAGGCTGTCGATGCTCCGGCGCAGGCCGAAGGTGTGGGCCACCTTGCTGGCCCGCCCGCCGGCGTCGATGACGTACGACGCGTGGGCGGTGTGGGTCCGGCCGCCGTGCTCGTAGCGGACGCCCACGACCCGGTCGCCGTCGCGCAGGAGTTCGTGCACGGTCGCCTCCTGGAGCACGGTGGCGCCGGACTCCTGCGCCACGTCGGCCATCGTCTTGTCGAAGTGCGCCCGTTCGACCTGGAAGGTGACGTGGTGGCGGCCGGGCCCCTGCCCGGCGAAGGGGATGCGGCCGAAGCGCCCCTTGCGGCCTCCGCTGAACTCCGCCCCGTGCTTGAGGACGTACCCCTGCTCCAGGACGCGGTCGTACGCGCCGAGTTCTTCGAGAATGGCCGTGATCGGCGGCAGCAACGACTCGCCGATATGAAATCGAGGAAGAGACCGGCGCTCCAGGACGAGAACCGACCGTCCCGACTGTGCGAGCTTGGCGGCCGCCGTGGTTCCGGCCGGACCGGCGCCGATGACAATGACGTCCACCTGCGCGGGAGGATTCTCGGCGGAATTCACTTCAATTTTCTCCTTCTGTGAAAGGGGGATTTTCGTCCGTCAGGCCGCGAAGCAGTCGAGAAGGGTTCCCCCTTGGGACGGGAGATTCTCAAGGGTGGGATCGCCGCTGAGAATCGCGCCGTGCAGCCGGTTCAGCCGGCGTGACGGGTCGATGCCCAGGTCCGCGACGAGGGTGCCGCGCAGGCGGGCGAAGACCTCCAGGGCCTGGGAGCGCCGGCCGGCCCGGTACAGGGCGATCATCAGTTGGGCGTGCAGGTTCTCGTCGAAGGGGTTCTCCGCCGCCAGATCTGTCAGGTCGCCGAGGACGTCGAGATGGCGGCCCTGGCGGATCTCGGCTTCCATGAGCTGCTCGACGGTGATGGTCCTGGAGTTGTTCATCCTGGTCACATGGGCCTGGAGGAGGGATCCCGTGCATACGTCGACCAGGGCGGGCCCTCGCCACAGGTCGAGGGCCGACCGCAGAAGCAGCGAGGCCGTGGCGCTGTCCCCCGACAGGAGCGCGTGCCTGCCCCGGGCCGAGAACTCCTCGAAGCGCCGGTGTTCCAGGACGCCGGGATCGACCGTGAGGCGGTATCCCCCGTGGAACGTCTGGAGGAGGTCCTTCGAGTCGATCGGGGTGCCGCCCTCGGTGAGGTGGTTCGAGAGCTTTTGCCTGAGCCGGACGATATAGGTCTGCAGGGTTATCTTCGTGCTTTGCGGGGGAGCCTCGCCCCATAGTTCCCGCACAAGGTCCTGCAGCAGTACCACCTGATTGCTGCGGACCGCGAAGAGGGCGAGCATTTGCCGGATCTTCGGCGCCCCGGGAGTCGCGTCTTCTTCATTGATTCGGAATCTGAATGGGCCAAGGGTGCCTATTTCCATCTGCCCTCCGCACACAGTCCTTCGCCGGTCGGCTTTGCGTGACTTCAGGTGTGGAATTTAGGCAGCGCCTCAAGCGGTACACAAGCGCGTGACACGAAGGTGTGTTCGATGGGTATCGGAGGGCGTATGCACCGTGATCCCCAGGGGTGCACTCAAGGGCGTCGACCGGCGGCGGCCCGGTGTCGATCAGAGGTGCCGAACCGTCAGGCGACCCGCTCGGGCGCCAGGTTCTCGAAGGCGGAGCGCGCGGTGGCGAGGAAGGCCGGCACGCTCGGGCGCAGCTCTGACCTGCGCAGCCAGGTCATCGTGACCTCGGTCTGGGAGACGCCGTCGCCCGTCACGGGCACCGCGGCCACCTCTCCGCGTGCCGCGGGCCCGGCCACCGCGATCTCGGGGAGCAGCGCGCAGCCCATGCCCGCCGCCGCGCACTGGCACAGCGCCGCCATGCTCGCGACCTGGGTGTCGACGACCGGCGCGTCCGGCCCCAGGGAGCGGATCAGGTTGTCCAGCATCTCCCGGAACCCGCAGCCCTCGGGGGTGGCGAGGAAGGGTTCCCCGCGCAGTTCGGACCCGCCGATCCGCGAGTACGAGGCGAGCCGGTGCCCGACGGGCGTGACCACCATGAGCCGGTCCGTGGTGAGGCTCTCGCTGGCCAGGAGCTTGTCCTCGGGCGCCTTCCCGAAGGTGAGCGCCACATCGACCTCGCCGCGCCGCGCCCACTCGTAGAGCTCGCCGCGGCCACCCTCGCGCAGGGTCACCTGGACCCGGGGGAAGAGCTGCCGGTAGCGGGCGAGCACCATGGGCAGCCGGTGCGCGCACAGGGTCTCCAGTCCGCCGACGACCAGTCGGCCGCCCGGCTCCTGGGCGTCGCCCTCCACCGCGGTCAGCGCCTCCCTTTCCAGGAGGAGCATCTGGTCGGCGTACTCGACCAGGCGCTCGCCGGCGGGAGTGAGGGACAGCTTGCGATGGGCGCGGTCGAAGAGCTTGGTGGAGAGGCTGGCCTCCAGGGCCTGGATCTGCTCGGTGACGCTCGACTGGGCGTAGTTCAGCTCTGCGGCGGCCCGGGTGAAGTTGAGCGTGCGTGCCACCGTGCTGAACGTCCGGAGGTGACGCAGTTCCACGGCTTCCGCCCTTCTGATCGGCCCCGCCGATGGTCGTCATCGGAAGAGCCCGCTTCTGCAGGCGCCTTCCCCCTGCAAGGATTCCAGCTATCGCCCTTCGCCCACAACCGGTCTCGGCGATATCTCATGCTGCCGTTTTGCGGCCTTCGTTCACAAAGAACCCGTACCTCCTTGGGAGGACAGCCATGTCCAGCCAGTCAGTCCACCCGACGAACTCCGCCCGGCCGTCTCCCGGAGACCCACCCGGAAGTACGGAACCCGCCTCCGGCCGCTCGAACGGCCTGCTGCTTCTGGGACTGTCCCTCGGCTACTTCATGGTGATGCTGGACACCACCGTCGTCACGGTGGCCCTGCCCGCCATCGGCGAGGACCTGTCGGGTTCGCTCAGCGGACTGCAGTGGGTGTCCAACGGGTACACGCTCACCTTCGCCGCCCTGCTCCTCACCGCCGGGGCGCTCTCCGACCGCTACGGCGGCCGGAAGGTCTTCCTGACCGGCCTGTGGCTTTTCGCCGCCTTCTCCGGCGTGTCGGCGGTGGCCGGCTCCATGGGCGCGCTGATCGCCCTGCGGGCCCTGCTCGGAGTGGCCGGAGCCCTGCTCCTGCCCACGTCACTCGCGATCATCGCGCACGCCTACACCGATCCGCCGGCTCGCGCGCGTGCCATGGGCACGTGGGCCGCGATCAGCGGTACCGCGCTCGCGGCGGGTCCGCTGGTCGGCGGCGTGCTCACCGACGTGCTCGGCTGGCAGTCCATCTTCCTGCTCAACGTCCCGGTCGCGCTCGTCAGCATCGCCATCACCATGAAGCACGCGCCTGCCAGCCCGCCCAAGCCGTCCAAGGGAGTCGATCTGCCAGGGCAGGTCGCCGCGGTTCTGGCCCTCGCCGGCCTGACGTACGCGCTCATCGAGAGCCAGCCCGAGGGCTGGGGATCACCCCAGGTTCTCGGCGGCTTCGCGGTGTTCGTGGTGGCGGGGGCGCTGTTCCTGTTCGCCGAGCGCCGCGAGGAGACAGAGACCCACGCCCCGATGCTGCCGATGTCCATGTTCCTCAACCGGACGCTCTCCGCGGGACTGTTCGCCGGTCTCCTGGTGAACTTCGGACTCTCCGGCGTGCTCTTCATCCTGTCCCTGTTCTTCCAGGAGGCGCACGGCTACTCGGCCTTCACCGCGGGTCTCGCCTTCCTGCCGCTCACACTGCCGACGGCCTTCAACCCGATCTTCACCGGTCGCCTCGTGGGCAGGATCGGCGCCCGCAAGCCCGCCATCGCCGGATTCCTGCTGATGGGCGCCGGCGTGCTGATCCAGTCGACGGCCACCTCGGACTCCACCCTCTCGCTCGTGGTGATGTGCGTCGGCCTGGCGATCCTGGGGTTCGGCGTCTCCTTCGCGATCCCGCCGCTGATGACCGCGGTCGTGGGCTCGGTCGCCAAGGAGCAGTCCGGCATCGCCTCCGGTGCGCTGAACTCGGCGCGCCAGACCGGCGCCGTCCTGGGCGTCGCCGTTCTGGGAGCGGTGATCGGCGGCGCGACGTCGGTCGCCTCCGGCACCCGCGTCGCGCTGGTGGTGGCGGGTGTCGTCCTGCTCGCCGGCGCGGGAGTGGTCGCCGCCTGCATCGGCCGTGCCGCACGGACGGACGTGTGACCGGCGGCGCGCGAGGGGCTTCAGAAGAACTCGGCGGGTCTTCGGACGGAGATCAGGGAGGCCGCTCTGGCCTTGTTGACCGCGTCGATGCGTGAGACGGCGCCGAGCTTGCCGAAGATGTTGCGCAGGTGCCGCTTCACCGTGGGCTCCGACAGTCCGAGTGAAGCGGCGATCTGCGCGTTGCTCATCGCGCAGGCGGTCAGGTCGAGCACCTCCCGTTCCCGCTCGGTCAGCCGGACGCCGCTGCTCTGCCCCGTGGTGTCGATCAGCGCCTCGGGCGGAACGGAGAGGAAGACCCGGCTGTGGCTGTCACGGCAGGCGCGCACGGTGGCGATCACTTCCTGTCCCGATGCGGTCCGCAGGAGATAACCGCGCACTCCGACGCCGAGCAGCTCCTGTACGAGACCGAACGGGGCGTGAGCGCCCAGCACCACCACGGCGGCCTGGGGCGCCGCCTGCCGGAGGCGTCGCACCGCCGTCGCCACGCCGTCGGCGTCCCGGATTCCGAGCAGGACGACGTGCGGGCTGCAGCCGGTGACCAGGGAGAGCGCCTCTGTCATGCCACCGGTGTCGCCCACGACCGAGATCTCCGGGGCGTCGGCCAACAGCCTGCAGAGTCCTTCCCGGAAGAGGGCCTCGCCGTCGATCACCAGGACCCTGGTAACCAGGCGTTCAACAGCGGTCGGCGGCGGAGTGCCGGCATCCGAGCGCACCGGATCCTGAACTGAGCGAACCTTGTCCATACTCTCCTCGGATCTTCCGGACAGCGCGAGGACGTGGACGTGTACGGCCCAGCCTCGTCGGGGTGGATCGGGTGCGCAGCCGGCGACGTATGAGCGACAGACGTCACTGTCTGTTTCGCCTGGGAAGTCGGAGCAGGTGATAAAGGCGGCGCCTCAGTGCGCCGACACACGGGGCACACGGGGACCGGTCCGGTTATCCGGAATCACGTCGCCAGTTGCCGACCTGCATAATCCCCCGATTCATCTGGCCAAGGTCCTCTGGAGACGCAACTCGCCCTGGCCTCCGTGACGCTATCAGCCGCATGTGTGACACAGGTAATACGTAAGCAAAAAAACTGATGGTACGCCGCTGAGCTGCACCTTTGCCCGGTCTGGGAGGTAACGCCGCGTGCGTGCCATTCCGGTGGAAGCTGTTGGATCGATGGCTTGTTTTCTCCTTGTATCTCCGTGGCCCGGGTGAAATAGCCGATCCGATCAAGTGGCGCAAGTGACTCGCATGCGATCCGCAGTGGCGGCCGTTCATCCTCGGGAAGCGAATCTGAAGTCGT
The DNA here is from genome assembly GCF_018866325.1 of Streptomyces sp. YPW6. Taxonomy (NCBI): domain Bacteria; kingdom Bacillati; phylum Actinomycetota; class Actinomycetes; order Kitasatosporales; family Streptomycetaceae; genus Streptomyces; species Streptomyces sp. YPW6. The sequence continues at coordinate 3,402,719 of NZ_CP076457.1, read as the reverse complement.
CGAAGCGGGGGGATCCGTGCCGCACGAAATCTATTTGGCGGCTGTCGCCGACAAGAACCTGGCGCTGGTGCTGAAAGTTCTGCCTGCGATCGTCGTCATCATGCTGGCGTCGGCGGTGTGCGGTCGTCTCGCCCTGCTGGTGAAGCAGCCCCGTGTGCTGGGGGAGATGATCGCAGGCGTTCTGCTCGGCCCCACGTTCTTCGGCGCGCTCTTCCCGGATGCCCAGAAAGCCGTCTTCCCGGTCGAAGTGAAGCCGGTCCTCTACGTATTGAGCACGATCGGGCTGACCGTCTTCATGTTCCTCGTCGGAGCGGGCATGGACCACGGATCGGCCTCCGGGGCGAAGCAGGGAAGACAGGCGGCGATACTCGCGACCTCGGGCGTGGTGCCCTCGCTCCTCCTGGGGGCCGGAGCCGGCTACCTGCTCTACGACCGCCTGTCGCGTTCCGACGTGAGTGAGCTCGAGTTCGCCTTCTTCATCGGCGGGGCCCTCTCGATCACGGCCTTCCCCATGCTGGCCCGGATCCTCTACGAACGCCGTCTGCAGAACACGGTGCTCGGTCGGATGACGCTGCTCGGCGCTTCGGTCGACGACGCCGCGGCGTGGTGCTTCCTGGCCGTACTGAGCGCGGTGCACGCCAAGGCCGGCGTGTGGCACGCGTTCCGGACCATCGGGCTCGCGGCCCTGTTCGCGGCGTTCATGCTCCTGGTCGTGTCCAAGTGGCTCCGTCCGCTGGGCAACTCCGTCGAGAGGACCGGAAACTTCGGATTCGACCAGATGTACCTGGTGATGGGCATCGTGGTCCTGGCGGGCTACTTCACCGACTACATCGGGATCTACTCGGTCTTCGGCGGCTTCGTCGCGGGTCTGGCGATGCCGCGGAACCCGGCGTTCCGTGAGGCGCTGCTCAGCCGGATGATGGATTTCGTCTGTGTGCTCCTCCTGCCCATCTTCTTCGCCTTCTCCGGGCTGAACACGCGGCTGAACGGTCTGGTGGGGTGGGGGATGGCGCTCCCGTTCCTGTTGATCCTGGCAGCCGGCTTCGCGGGGAAGTACTTCGGCTGCGCGTTCGCGATGAAGGCGGCCGGGTTCTCCTGGCGCGAGTCCTACGCCGTCGGCGGCCTCATGAACGCGCGCGGCCTGATGATCCTCATCTTCATCAACGTCGGACTGGCGCAGGAAATGATCACGCAGGACGTCTTCTCGCTCCTGGTGCTCGTCGCGGTACTCACCACGGCCGCGGCGATGCCGCTGTACCGGTGGGCGCTGCCCGAGCGGATCGAGAAGCAGCTGGGCGCCGCGGACGGAACGCAGACCGGGCCGTCGTCCGTCACCGCCGCAGGGCCGGACCAGGACATCCCGGTGCCCGGACACCGGTCCCCGGCCGGGTTCCCCGCCGGCTGATCCACCACCCCGAAACCCGAGTTCCCGTCACGCACCACCACCGAACCGAGGAGCAGCACCATGAGGGAAACCGTCATCCGCACCGACGACGGGACCGTCGCCATGATCAACGTGTTCGACGTCGAGCCCGAACGCCAGCAGGAGCTCGCCGAGGTGCTGAGCGAGGGCGCGGAGAAGCACATCCGGCACCGGCCGGGGTGCGTCTCGGTGAACATCCTCTGCAGCAACGACGGCAAGCGGCTCATCTACTTCGCCCAGTGGCGGAGCAAGGCGGACATCAAAGCGACCATGTCGGACCCCGACTGCCAGGTCTACCGGGACAAGGCGGCGGAACTCGCCAGGCCCGACGCACACGCGTACTCGGTTTTCGCCGTGCACCACCCGGAGCCGGACACCCTGGGCTGACGTCCGCCGGTGGCGTACCGCCGCGGCGTGCGAGACCGCGCCGCGGCGGTGCCGTGAGGCCGCGAGGCCCGCCGGCGCTCACGGCCCGCCTGCGGCGACGGTCATCGCTGCCGTGACGGTCCCCTGGAACTGCCGGTATCCGCCTCCGCGCGGGAGCCCGGGTCCACCCCGTGGGCCGTGAGGGCCGGGACGTCGGCCGCAGAGCCCGGGGCGAGGGCCTCGGCGCGTTCCCGCCGACGACAACTCCTGGCGGAGCGCTTCACGCAGCCGCTGGTACCGGGCGGTCGAGGAGGGCGTACACCTGGAGGCCGTCGTTCTCGTCGTCGAGGTGCGCGTTGGGACCGTGCAACTCCGCCACGCGTACACCCCGGTGCGGCGCATCTCGACCTGTCGGCCGACGCCTCGTCGTACGCGACGTGTTGTGCCGAGAGCCGCCCTCCCCGGGGGCCGGGGCTGCTCGTAAGCCCGATCCGAAGCGGGCCCTGGACCTGATCAGGAACCTGCGGTGGGCCGTCGACTTCGACATGCCGAAGCCCGGCGGCAGCGCCCGCCAGGCGCAGCCGCTGGATCAGGCTCCACTCGCCCGTCAACGGCCGACCACGCACAAGGGCGTTGTCAGTGCGGGCACTTAGAGTCTCCAGTGCGCGGTCGGCTTCCGGGGGTTCCAGCTCTGAAAGGAATGGTTGCATCCCCGGCCTGTCTGGGGGCGGCCCGGAGAACGGCCGGGACCCAACCGACGGTCGGGCTTTGTCGATGGCCAGCAGATGACCTGCCAGAGCCGACCGCGCATCATCTCCTCCTGGGGACACCACCTGATCCGTAGCGCTACAGAGATCGGTCAACAGAGGCAAGAGAGAACGCCGTTCGGCCTCTCGGTTCGCCGCCGTGCGAACGACCTCGACGCGCCTTGTGCCGCGACTGCTCGGCGGCTCGCACCGCCAACGGGAGCCCGACGCACCCCTGCCCCACGACGACGAGCGGAGCCCGCGGGGCGTGTGCTTCCTGGTCATGCGGTCCACCTCGCCGAAAGGGAGAGCTGGCCGAAAGGGAGAGTTGAGGGAGCGGGGACGTATACGTGGCGCGGGACCCGCGATGGGCGGTAGCCGTAAAGTGGGGCGCGCCTCGGCCGTACGGGACTCGCTTGGCCGCCTGTCCCGGACGGCCGAGTGCAGGTCGGGTGCGGCACGGAGGCCGGGGAAACCCGCAGGCCGGCCCAACCCCCGATTCGATACGATGACGGCGGCCTGCAGCCTTGTTCCGTCACCGTGTGTGACGCGTGCGATCGGAAAGATCGCATCGACTGCGGCCTCCCTACCTGGGCCCGCCGTGGCAGTGGCACCGGCGCCGCAATGCGTACGAAATGGAGCATCCAAGGATGGCTCGACACCTGGTAACCAGCGCGCTTCCCTACATCAACGGGATCAAGCACCTGGGCAACATGGTCGGGTCGATGCTTCCGGCGGACGTGTACTCCCGGTACCTCCGCCAGCGTGGTCACGACGTCCTCTACATCTGCGCCACGGACGAGCACGGCACGCCGGCCGAGCTGGCCGCCAAGGAGGCCGGACTCTCGGTCGCGGAGTTCTGCGCGCAGGCCCACGACGCGCAGAAGGCCGTGTACGACGGCTTCGAGCTGGCCTTCGACCACTTCGGCCGCAGCTCCTCGCAGCAGAACGTCGAGATCACCCAGCACTTCGCGCGCAAGCTGCACGAGAACGGCTTCATCGAGGAGCGCGCGATCCGGCAGGTGTACTCGCCGGTCGACGGCCGGTTCCTCCCCGACCGGTACGTCGAGGGGACCTGCCCGCACTGCGGTTACGACAAGGCGCGTGGCGACCAGTGCGAGAACTGCACGCGCGTCCTGGACCCGACCGACCTGCTGGACCCGCGCTCGGCGATCAGCGGCTCCACGGAGCTGGAGGTCCGCGAGACCAAGCACCTCTTCCTGCTCCAGTCGAAGCTGCAGCACGAGGTCGAGGCGTGGGTGGCGCGGCACGAGGCCGACTGGCCGCAGCTGTCCTCCTCCATCGCCCGCAAGTGGCTGACCGAGGGCCTGCACGACCGGGCGATCACCCGCGACCTGGACTGGGGCGTGCCCGTCCCGGCGGACACCTGGCCGGAGCTGGCGGCCGAGGGCAAGGTCTTCTACGTCTGGTTCGACGCCCCGATCGAGTACATCGGCGCGACGAAGGAGTGGGCGGACGCCGCCCCGGACAGCGAGAGGCGCGACTGGAAGTCCTGGTGGTACGAGGCCGACGACACCGTCCGCTACACCCAGTTCATGGCGAAGGACAACGTCCCGTTCCACACGGTGATGTTCCCCGCCACCGAGCTCGGCGTGCGCGAGCCGTGGAAGAAGGTCGACGTCGTCAAGGGCTTCAACTGGCTGACGTACTACGGCGGGAAGTTCTCCACCTCCCAGAAGCGCGGCATCTTCACCGACGCCGCCCTGGAGACGCTCCCGGCCGACTACTGGCGCTACTTCCTGATCGCCAACGCCCCCGAGTCGGACGACTCCTCCTTCACCTGGGAGCACTTCACCGCCACCGTCAACAAGGACTTGGCCGACACCCTCGGCAACTTGGTCAACCGCGTCCTGTCCTTCTCCCGCAAGCGCTTCGGCGACGAGGTCCCGGGCGGGCACACCGCCGGCGAGGCGGAGGCGAAGCTGGGCGAGGAGATCGCACGACTGCTCGGCGAGTACGAGGAGCAGATGGAGGCGCTCCAGTTCCGCAAGGCCGCCGCCGCACTGCGTGCCCTGTGGTCCGCGGGCAACTCCTACCTGGAGGAGAAGGCACCCTGGCTGGAGATCAAGACCGACGCCGACGGCGCCGCACTGACGCTGCGCACGGCGATGAACCTGATCCACTTGTACGCGGTCGTCTCCGAACCCTTCATCCCGGCCTCGGCGGCCGCCATGCGGGGCGCCTTCGCCCTGACCGCCGACACCGCGACCTGGGTGACGGCCGAAGAGGCGAAGTCCCTGGCCTCGATCCCGGCCGGCACCCCGTTCACGGTCCCGCCGGTGCTCTTCGCGAAGATCACGGAGGAGGACCTGGAGTCCTACCGGGAGCGCTTCGGCGGATCCGAGGCCTGAGCAAGGGACGGTCACGATGGGCTGAGGGCTTCGAAGGGCTCTCAGCCGTCGAGGACGTGTCGGAGCTCGTCCTGGCGCAGGCGCTGGTCCGGATCGGCGGTGTCCCCATCGAAGCGCACGCCTTCCCTGATCAGGAGGGATGCGGCGGTGTCCGTACGCGAGGGGTCGGGCCACTGGAAGCCGGGGCTGACCTTCCCGGCGGCCGTGAGGACACGCCAGGGGTTGGGGCATCGACCGCAGGTGCCGAGGTGCTGACCTATGGGGACGGCATGGCTCCCGACCGCCGCCGCCAGGTCGCCGTAGGTGGTCCATCGCCCAGCCGGGACACCGCTCAGCAGAGTGTGCAGCCCGGTCCAGTCCTTGCGAGTGCCGCTGAGCTGCCTGGCCAGCCCGGTGAGGTCGGCCCCTGCCAGCGTGGCCCATGCGTCGGGGTCGACGTCGGCGGGCACATGGGCGGTGTCCACGTCCCACCACGTCGTTCCCTGTATGCCGTCGGCGGTGCGTCCGGTCACGCTCGTGAAGATGTGGTTGGCCAGCCCGGTAGGGGAGTAGGAGGCTCCGTCAGCGTCCCAGACCAGTGGCTTGGCGGTGTCATTGGTCCAGGTGGCGGCTGCCCGGCCGGTGTCCTGCGCCACCCACGCCCGGATCTCGGCGCGGATCGCTTCCGTCACACCGTGGCGCGGTGTCATTAGCAGCCTAGTCCCATCAGGCAACAGGCCCGCACCGACAAGCACGTGGACGGCGTTGCGTGAACGCGAGCGTTCCTGCAGCTTCTTGGCCGCCGCCTCGCCTTCGACCCGGGTCGGGGTGAGCGTGAACTCCTCGACCTCCGGGGTCGGATAGACCTTGGTGAACCCGGCGACGATATGCCCTTCCACCCGCCACAGGCCGACCTGGACGAGGTCGATGTCGATGCCCATCTCCGAAAGCCAGACGACGGAGTGGGTGACCTGCTTGGGGAAGTCGGCGGCGATGATCACCTGCCGGGGCCGCTGGAGCAACGCCGGGCTCCACTCCCCGTCCACGTGGTCGAGCAGCCGCTGCCTGCACGCGCCGATGTCGAGGGTCTGCCCCCTGCGCGACAGGAAGTCGCGGTGTGCCTGAGTGAGGGTGTCGAGGTCGAAGCGGGACACCAGGGCGGCGTAGGTGATCGCCTGGAGGTGCACGTCCCGGTCGGCCGTCCCCCGCTTCAGCTCGACGACGACGAGGCGCCCGGTCGCGTCCAGCCCGAGCACGTCCAGCCGGTCGCGGGCCGGCACTCCGTCGGTGTCGGCCCACCGGTCGTACTCCGCGGTGACCACGAGCACCGACTCTCCGGGCACCTGGGGATGGGCGATCACCCATTCCTGGAGGTGCTGACGCTCCAGCAGGCTCTCGGCGGCGAGCCCGGTGCGCGATATCGGCGTGGCCGTCCGGCCGTCCACGGTGAAGAGATGATCCACGATGCCCCCTCGTGCGCCCGGCGCGGTGCGTCGGACGACCAGAGCGTACGCGGGCGGGGTCCCTCTACGAGGGCTATCTCGCCGAATGATCGAAACGCCGAACCGCTGCGGGAGCCAACGCGAAGCCGGATCCGAAGGTGGGCTACCGAACGGTCCCAGGCCCCCCGAAACCACTCAGGGGCCCGACCCGCGATGCGGATCAGGCCCCTGACCTGGTGTTTCAGCTGTCGGGGTGGCGGGATTTGAACCCACGACCTCTTCGTCCCGAACGCTATTCAGGGGGCTGCCAGGCTGGTCAGCTTGGTCCCGTGCTGGGCAGATGCGGCGTCGGCCTGTCCGTGGGCGTCCATGCTCGTCCGCCCTTGATTGAGTGCGTTGGCCCCCCGTTTGGCCCCCCGAGCGAGGGGGTCAACGCGCAAGGGGCGGCGTCAGAAGGGCCTCAGCGACGGTAGCCATGGCCGTGACGATCGTCCTAGCCCCCGCGGCGGCGAGGCTTGCCTCTTTGCCTGGCTTGTTGGCGAAGCCGATCGCCATGGAGCCCGCCCGCGCGGCGGCCTCGATGTCGGTAGTGGAATCACCGATCAGCGTGCAGGCGCTCGCTTTGACGCCAAGGTCCTTGGCAGCTCTTTCGAGAGAGAACGGCGAGGGTTTCATGAGGTCAGGGCGGTTCGGGGAACGGCCGATCACTTGGTGAACGAATCGATCGAGGCTGTGAAGTGCTAGGAATTCCCTCACGCACGCCGCCGAGTTGTTGCTCACGATCGCGACTCTTCGGCCGGACGCGTGGGCCGCACGAAGGGAGTCCATTGCGCCCGTGACGGGGGCACCCGCAGCCTTCACCGCCGAAACTTCCGCCGACGTGAGTGCTTCTTCGATTCGGCGCACGGCAGCCTCGCCGACGCGGGGTGCCAATCGCAGCACCTCCATCGGGTCGTCCGTTTCGAGGGCCCGTTTGCCAACCGTCGCGTCGATCTCGGCGAGCATGGCGGCCAGTTCTCGTGCAACACCAGGTGCGGGGTGCCCAGCGAACACATCGCAGACAGGCCCGTCGAAGTCGAAAAGCACGCCGCTGGTAGCGGCGACGGTCGCGGCGAGGCTCTCAGACGCCATAGGGGTCGAAGTCCCTTCCAATGGTGCTCCAGACGCTCTCGAACCAGAGGCGCGCCTGTTCGACTTGCTGTGCGCCGCTGGTCCCGTCTCCCTCGTTGGTCGAGTAGTGGAACAGCGCGGCGTCTGCGCCCACCAGGTCGTAGATGTCGATCGCTTCCCCTCCTGCGGACACCTTGTTCGGGCGGATGGGGTAGTACCCGAAGAACGCGTCTCCCTGGTTGATGACGTAGAGCTTGAAGAACTGCGTTCCGCTGTGAATCCGCACGCTGACAGCGGCCTCTTGGACCAGACCGAGGTGCTGAAGTTCCCCCACGGCGTTGGAGATGCTTCGGGTGAAGCCGACCATCATGTCGTGCATGCGGGCTCGGAGACGGGGGTCGTCAGCGCCGTCACTCCGACGTACCGGGGCAGCCTGAGGCACGGCCATGTCCGGCACCAGGATTCGGATGTTGATGCTGGTCGGCGTCAGGCGGCCGACCCGGATCTTGTCGATCGGTTCCTGTAGGGCTCCATGCAGCGTCTCGCTGGAGAAACCCGCGAAGTCGATTGAGACGTTCGGGCTAGCGAAAGCCTGCTCGACGTAGGGCCGCAAACCGGCCGGCCGCTCGGTCCGGTTACGGACGTACACACCGCTTCCCTTGCGGGAGACGACCAGCCCCTCATCCTCCAGGTCCCGCAGTGCGCGCTGAATCGTCGCCCTGGCGAACCCATACAGATCGGTGAGGTTCTTATGCGACGGCAGCTTGTCGCCAGGGGCGAGCCTCCTCGTCCGAATGGCTGCGGCAAGGCTGCTCGCGACCTGCTCGTAGGGCGGACGGTTGTCGTCCGGGTCCAGCGGTTCGGGCGTGAAAGTCATGCCTCGATGCTACGCCCAAAACTCATGATCAGGGCAGCCAGGCTAGCCAGATGTTGACATGGCTAGTCATGCTGGCTACGTTAAGGGCAGCTCAACCGGGCTAGCCAAGTTGATGGTCCGGTGAGCTGAGCCCTTCTTTGGGCTGCTTCGACCTGTACGACCGGGCGTCACCTCTTCGGATGTGACGCCAAGGGGCCCGGGAAAGATCGGGCCGAGGGTCCCGGATCCCTGGTCAACCGGAGGGCTTAGACCGAAAGGTCACGTCTCCATACGCCTGCACGGGAGCTCGTGTTCCCGAAGGAGACACCCGTACGTTCACGACCATCCGCAGTGCCCATGACCGCTGCGGCCGGTTGCCTCCTCCGCCCGTCCAGTCCGCTTCACGCGGTGCTGCACGGGCGGGGCTGAGGGGAGCCGGATTGCTGGTTCCAACGGCGAGAACCCCCGGAGCTGGAACTCCGGGGGTTCGTGTTGAGCCGTTCCTGGCTGAGAGGAACAGACCCAATGAAGAGCATCGCAGCACTTCAGGCGGCCGTTACCGCCGCCGCCCCGTTCGACGGTGAGCCGTCGGACGCGGAGCTGGACGCGATCGAGACGGAGATGCCGCTGATCCTGGCGGACGTCGACCTGCTGGACGCGCAGATCATGACCATCGACCGGGCGCCGACGGAGCTGGATGAGCGACGTATCCGGCGGGCCCGCCGGCGGGTGCTGGCCGCTCGCCGCGACCTGGCCAACACCGCCGCCGCCGGGGAGGTGGCGTGATGACGCTGCTGCCCGAGGCCCGCATGGTCCTGGACGCGTCCGGGACCTGGAAGCTGTTCGTCCTGACCGGCTACGAGCCGCGAGAGTGGCCGGTCCACGGCTTCCACCGCGCCGAGCCCGTCCCGACCGTCCCCGAGCGCGACGCGGTCCTGGCCGCTCTCGGCTACGCGGCCCGGGACGGGGCGGAGTGGAAGTGGGACGCCACCCCCGCACCCCGGCGGCGGCTGTTCGCCAAGATCCCCGTGTGCCCGGTGGCCGACCGTTCCGCGGTGACGTCGTCGGGCGGTGCGGCATGAGCGCACCGACGATGAGCGGGCTGTCCGCTGCGGTCACCGTCCTGGCCTCACTGATGGACCGGTTCCCGGACCTGCCGGCCGTCGACGTCCACGTCTCCACCGTCTTCCCCGACCAGGTGGAGCTGTCGGCGCACAGCGGCCTGGCCGCGTTCGAGGCGTGGCGGGAGGCCCTGGGTATCGAACCCGGGGCTGTTGTTCACCGCGTTCAGAGCGGGGGCACCACCCGCGTCCTGGACGCTCAGACCGTGTTCACGGGAATCCGGTTGCGCCTGGTCGGCTACGCCGAGATCCCGGCGCACGTGGCGGGTGTGGGGGTGGCGTCGTGAACGCTGTTCAGATCCGTTCAGCGGAACGCGCCCTGTCGGTCGGCACGTGGCTGATCGTGGGCGGGGCGATGCTGTTCTCCATCCTCACGGTGACCCCGCTGATGGAGCGGCACAGCCCGCAGGGGTGGGAGTGGACGGCCCCGATCCTGCCGCTCGTCGTGGACGCGGCGGTGGTCATCGTGGTCCGCCTGGACTCGGTGCTGGCAGCGTTGGGCGGGCACGGGGGCCGGTGGCCTATCGCTCTGCGGTGGATGACCGGGGCCATGACCCTGGCCCTGAACGTCGCGGATTCCGCGTTGAAGAAGGACCTGGTCGGGGCCGCTGTCCACGCGGTCGCACCGCTCCTTCTGATCGTCACCGCAGAGACCGGGCTCGCCTACCGGCGGGCCATCACCACCGCCCAGAGCACCCGCGAAGCACAGCTCAAGGCCGAGCGGGCCGAGCGCGAGCAGGCCGCCACCGAGCGCCGCGAAGCACAGGAGCGGCGGGTCCGTGAGGAGCGGGAGCACGCGGCCCAGTTGGCGCGTGAACAGCGTGAGCACGAGGCGCTGATCGCCCGTGAACAGACCGCCCGCGAGGACGCGGTACGGCGTGAGGAGCGCGAGCGGGCGGAGGCGCGGGAGCGGGCCGAGCGTGAGGCCCGTGAACGCCGTGAGCAGATGCGTGAACAGCAGCAGGCCGAGCGTGAACGCCTTGAACGCGAGGCCGCCCAGCGCCGCGAGCTGGAGGCACGGGAGCGGGAAGCCCGTGAGCGCCGTGAGCGGGAGCGTGAACAGCAGCAGGCCGAGCGTGAACGCCAGGCGCTGCTGGCCGCCGGCCCCGCCGTGGAGAAGCAGGACGAGGTCCGGGCGCGGGCCACGGTCCGGGCCGCGTTCGACGCCGGGCTGCCCATCCGGCAGGCCGCCGAGCTGTGTGGCTGGTCTGTCGGCTGGGCGACTGCCCGCTACCAGGAACACCGCGACACCACCACCGCCGCCATCCCGGACCTTGAGGGAGCCACCGCATGATCACCCTGATCCGCACCCGCACCCTGAGCATGCTTCGCGACAGCCTCACCAAGGCTGAGGCGGAGGCCCAGACCGCCCGCACTGAGGCGGAAAAGTGCCTGGAGCAGAGCGGGGACATGCTCGACTTCCTCACCCGGGCGGACGACGTGGCGGAGGAGCTGCGGGCCGCACTCGACCAGGCGAAAGCCGACGCTGCCCGTCTTGAGGGTGAGCTGGAAACCTTCCGGTCCCAGTCGCTACTGGACACCGAGGACCGCCAGGCCCTGCGCACGCTGCTGCGCACCACCCGCAAGCAGAGCAACCGGGCGGACCGGGTCTACGTCCTGTTCCACTACGGACGCCTGCACAGCATCCACCCCACCGTCGAAGCGGCAGAGATCGCCGCTGAGGCCGAAGGAGCCCCGCGCTCCAACTGGACCACCCACGCCCCCGGGGCAGCCCTGCCTTCGGCCTCTGAGGTGACCTGGCGCGTCCAGCCCTTGCCCTTCGGCACCACGACGTCGTGAGCACGCTGCCGTGCTACCGGTGGCGGCTTGCCCCGGACGGGTTGGCCACCCGCCGTCAGCTCCGCGCGCTGGGGTTGCGGCCGGGTGGTCAGGACGTCGTCGCGGAAGTCCACCGGCCCCGGCGACGCCGGGGGCCGCTGGTCGCCTACCTCTACCGGGTTGACCGGGCCAAGCCCGTACGCCCCATGACCCCGGCCCGCACCGCCGCGCTCGCTGCGGCGATGCGGGCCCGCCGCACCTGCCCCAACTGCCGCCGTGACGTCGGGTACTGCATCCCGCGTTCGCTCGGCATGTGCGTCACCTGCCACGACACCCCGCCGACCAGGAAGGACACGCCCCCATGACCCCCGCCGAACACGTCCTGCCGACCTGGCCCACCGCCCCGGCCGCCCCCACCACCGGCACGGTGCAGCTCCACGCCGAGCGGGCCGGGACGGTCGTCTACGTCCCCGGCCCGGACGGGAGCATGGTGGCCGTGCTCCGCGAGCACCTGCCCACCACCCCCGTCATCCACCAGCCGCGTGACCTGACCCCGCAGCCGTTGTTCGATCCGCGCGCCCAGCGCATCGCCGCCGGCGGACTGCTGGCCGGTGGTGCCGGGTGGGGTGCCGGTCAGGTCCTCCTCGGTGCCGGTCAGCTCGTGAGCGCTGCCGCCGGTCTCGGGTCGCTCGTGATGTGGGCCGCCATCGCCGTCGTCGCCTCCCGCATCGCCCCCACCGTCCTCGGTGCCGGGCGGCCCGCGACGGTGCACCACACCACCGTCCACAACCGGTGGTTCGGCCGCTCCACCCACTGAAATCGTCCAGCGCCCCGCAGAGCGATCGGGGCCCCTTCCGGGTGGGTCGAGACCCCCCGGCCCCTGTTCGGCCGCCAGGACCCCCGTAGCGACGCAGGGTGACGGAAGTTTCCCGTCTCGCGCGCACACGCGTAGGGGCCCTGTCGGAAACCAGGAAACCGGAAACTCCACTACTGCGCGTACACACACCCGCGTGTGAGGGCGGGCCATGCCGGGCCCGCCCCCACCGACTCATAGCCCTTGGAAAGGAACCCGTGAGTCACCCATCAGCCTGGCAGACACACCGCCAGTACGCAGCAACCGCCGCCCGCTGGACCGCCGACCGCTGGTCCAAGGAATCCGACCGCCGCCGCACCCTGCGAGCCACCCGCAAGCCCCTGGTCCGCGACGCCCGCGCCGCTCTCGCACAGGCGCAGGCCACCGATCCCCAGAAGGTCACCTCCCTCGTCCACCGCGCGGAGCGTGAACTCGCCACCGCCAAGCGGCGCGTGCCCGACCCGATGTGGCTGTTCGCCTCCAAGGCTGCACTCGTCACCGCCGCCGCCGGGTACGTCGGGCTGCCGCTAGTCCCGGGGCGGGTGTGGATGTGGGCGGCCGTCGCCGTGAGCGTCGCCGTCACCGGAGCAGTCCTGTGGGCGCTGCTCCACCGCCCCGCGGCTTCCCCGAACGAGCCGACCGCCGAGGAACGCGACCTGCTCAAGCGGCTCCAGCCCGAGCACTGGCGCGAGCACGCCGAACAGCGCGGCCTGGCCGGGACGCTGACCGGCCGGCCGCGCCTGACCGAGTCCGGGATCGTCGTCGCGGTCCGCCTCGACGGCCAATGGACCACCACCAAACTGCGCGGCTCCGAGGACCACATCCGCGCCCTGCTCGGTGCCCGCACCGGGCTGCGGTTCCAGATCAAGGCCGGGAAGCAGGGCGGCTGGGCCGAACTGACCCTGCGCACCCGCAGCGCCGCCGACGGCGACGACCTCCTGTGGGCGCCCAAGCGGCGCTCGCTCGGCATCGACACCGTCACCGGCGAACACGTCACCGTCCCCCTGGGCGAACGGCTGCTGATCGCGGGCCGGTCCGGGGCGGGCAAGAGCGTCGCGTCCCGCCCGCTCCTGTTCGACGCCTCCGAGGGCGACACGAACGCGCTCGTCATCATCGACCTCAAGCGCGTCGAAGGCCGGTTGTGGGACCACCGGGCCCGCGTCGCCTCCACCCCCGAAGACGTCATCGCCGTGGTGGACGAACTGGAAGCCGAGATGCACGACCGGCTCAACGTCCTGCCCAAGGGACAGGACACCTGGGGCCCCACCCCCGACCGGCCCCGCATCACCGTCGTCGTCGACGAGGGCGCGGAAGTCGTCACCGCCGCCGACAAGGTCCCCTTCCCCGAGGAGGACGGCGACGGCAAGACGAAGGTCCGCACCCGCAGCGCCCTGCCCGGGCTGGAGTCGATCGCCCGCATGGGCCGGGCGGCGTGCATCGACCTGTGGTGGATGACGCAGAAGCCCACCATCGGCGACGGCGTCCCCAAACAGATCGCCCCGCAGATCAGCACCTCGATCTGCCTCGCCGTCCGCACCCCCGCCGAAGCCCGCGTCGTCCTCGGAGAGGACGCACAGGCCAAGGGCTGGAACGCGGACGAACTCCCCGCCCCCGGCGTCGCGCTCATCCGCGACGGCAAGCGCGGCCCCGACCCGGTCAAGGTCCGCTACATGGACAAGACCGTCGTCATCAACCTCCCCGACCAGCCCATCTGGTCCCGCACCACCACACCCACCGCCACCGGGACGACCCCGACGCTCACCCTCGTGAAGCCCACCACCGCCTCCCCGGTCGTGGCGGCCGTGGACGGGACGGACGCCCGGATCCTCGACGCGATCGAGACCGCCGCAACACCGGTACGGCAGAAGGACCTGGCCGAGACGACCGGGCTGTCCAAGGGCACGGTGTCCAAGGCCGTCAAGCGCCTCACCGACACCGGCCACATCACCCGCCAGCCGGACGGCGGACTCACCGCCGACAAGGCCGCCTGACCGGAGGAACCGACCATGCCCCGACTGCGTATCCAGCTCACCGGGTGGGACCGCCGGACCCTGATCCTGACCGACACCCCCGACCCCGACTGCCCCCGCTGTGACGGCGACGGCGGGTTCGCATACGACTACGGCGACCACGAAGGTGAGTACGCCGGCACCGACTGGGACCCCTGCACCTGCTGGGACGAAACCCGCCGCTGGACCCTGCTCCGCTTCCCCCGCATCCGTCGCCGCAGCCGGGGCGTACGCGACCCGTGGAACGTCGAACCGCCCTTCTGACATGCACAAGGGCGGCCCCCGCCTCGCCAAAGTCTGGGGCCGCCCTCGTCTGCCAGCACTTCTCACAGAACTGGAGACACCAGCATGACCCAACCCACCCCTATCGGGCGAGTGCCCGACCTCCTCTCCGCCGCGCTGGGTGCGGCCGAGCGCGGGTGGCACGTCTTCCCCCTCCGCCCCGGAGACAAGCGCCCCGCCCTCCACGGCGAGACCGCCTGCACCCGTACCGGCGACTGCGCGACCGGGCACCGGAAGTGGGAGCAGCGGGCCACCACCAACCCCGACCGCATCCGCAAGGCGTGGTCGGTCGGCGCGTTCAACGTCGGCCTGGCCACGGGCCCGTCCGGGCTGGTCGTGGTGGACCTGGACCCGGTCAAGGCCAAGGACCCGAAAGGAACGCCTGACGGCGTCACTTCCCTGCAAGCGCTCTGCGAGCGCGCCGGGCAGACCGTCCCCGCCACCTACCGGACCCGGACCGCGAGCGGCGGACACCACCTGTACTTCACCGCCCCGCCCGGGGTGAGGCTCGGCAACAGCGCGGGCAGGCTCGGCACCCACATCGACACCCGCGCCCACGGCGGCTACGTCGTCGCCGCCGGGAGCACCCTCCCGAACGGTACGTACGACGTGGTCGACCCCACCGACACCGCCCCGCTCCCGGATTGGCTGTACACCCTTCTGATGCCCCGTCAGCCCTCTCGGGCATTGATGGCCGCGCCTGTGCCGGTTCGGGCCTCTCGGTACGCCGCAGCGGCTCTCAGGGCCGAAACGGCGGCCGTCGCCGGGGCCGGGGAGGGGGCGCGGAACTGGACGCTGGTTCGGGCCGCCCGCGCTCTGGGGCGGTTCATCCCGTCCGGCGACCTCGCCCGCCATGAGGTCGAGCAGGCTCTTAATTCGGCGGGATTGGCGGCCGGCCTCCGGGAGAACGAGTGCCGCGCCGCCGTGACCAGCGCTCTCAACTGGTCCATCGCCAACAACCCCGGGCGGCCGGCATGACCACCACCCCCAGGAATCCCCGCCTTAAGAGCCTGCCTGCCACCCCGAACCGCCCGCAGGCCGCCAACGTCGCCGCAGCACTGGTGACCGGTGGCGAGCCGAAAGGCGTCGCCGGAGGCGTCCGCGTTGCTGTTCTCCCTGACCCGCACACGGTCACGGTGACCGGCATCCGGCCCGGCCTCACGGTGCGCGGGCTGGGACGCAACCAGATCCCCACGGCTGACTGGCTCTGTGCCTGCGGCCATCACGAGCGCGCCCGGGGCCGCGACCGTGTCACCGAACTGACCACCCGCGCCCGCGTCGACCACTGCCCGCACACCGAGCAGCACCGGAGGAACGCCGCATGAACACCACCGCCCAGCAGACCAAGGCACCCATCGACGGCGCCGCCCTGCTCGACCAGGTGGAAGCCTTCCACCGCCGGTTCAACGTCTTCCCCACCGAGTCCGCCTACGTCGCGGTCGCCCTGTGGGACGCGCACGCCCACCTGATCGACTGCTTCGAGACCACCCCCCGCATCGCGTTCCTCTCCCCGGAACCCGGGTCGGGGAAGTCCCGGGCGCTGGAGATCGTGGAACTGCTCACCCCCCGCCCCATGAGCACGGTGTCCGCGTCCGCGAACGCCCTCTACCGGCTGGTCGACTCCGCCGAGGGACTGCCCACCGTCCTGTTCGACGAGGTGGACACCATCTTCGGCCCCAAGGCCGGGGCGGACGAGGCGCTGCGCGGCTTCCTGAACGCCGGATACCGCAGGATCGGAGGGGCCCTGCGGTGCGTCGGGGACGGCTCCAACCAGAACGCCCAGGTGTTCGGCTCCTACTGCGCCGTCGCCATGGCCGGGCTCGGCTCCCTCCCCGACACCGTCCTGACCCGCTCCGTCATCATCCGCATGCGGAAGCGGGCCCCCAACGAGAAGGTCGAGCCCTACCGTCAGCGCATCCACGAGAAGCAGGGCCACGCCCTGCGCGACCAGGTCGCGAAGTGGGCCGACACCGTCCGCGACCAGGTCGCCAACGCCTGGCCCGACATGCCCGAAGGGGTCACCGACCGGCCCGCCGACGTGTGGGAGCCCCTGCTCGCCGTCGCGGACGCGGCCGGCGGAACCTGGCCCGCACGGGCCCGGGCCGCCTGCCTGGATCTGATCAACGCCGGTCAGGACAACGACGAAGCATCGTTGGGTGTCCGGCTGCTGACCGACCTGCGCGACACCGTGTTCTGCGGCGCGGACCGGGTGCCCACCGCCGTCATCCTCGAAATCCTGCTCCGCATGGACGACGCGCCGTGGGGCGACCTGGACGACAAGCCGCTGAACTCCCGGACGCTCGCCAAGCTCCTCGGGCAGTACGTCACCCCGGCCATCAAGCCCATTAAGCCGCGCGGCATCCGCACCGCCTCCGGTACCCCCAAGGGCTACTACGCGGAAGACCTCACGGACGCCTGGACGCGGTACTGCCCACCGCCCCCCGAGGAGTCCGCAACATCCGCCACATCCGCCACACCGCAGGTCAGCGGGGGTGAATCCGTGGCGGATACCGCCACACCCATCCGCCACACGCCTGCGGAAGCCGCCACACCGCTCTTCCCCGTCGCGGGCTGACCCCCAGCGCCACCAGGTGCCGCCACACCCCCGGATGTGGCGGCACCTATCCGCCACACGACCGCCATCCGCCACAAACGCAGGCCCCTGACCTGCGGTGTGGCGGCGTGGCGGACGTTGCGGATCTGCCAGGACAGAGAAAGCACCCGCCCGCCACACCTAGAGGAGAATCCCGTGGCCACGCCAACCACCTCGCCGCCCGCCCGCCTCCTCCGCGTCGATGTCGCCGCCGAAATCCTGGGGGTCAAACGCTCCACCGCGTACGAGGAGATCCGACTCGGACGGTTGCGCACTGTCCAGATTGGCCGCAGTCGGCGCATCCCGACGGAGTACGTCGAGGAGTACATCGACCTCCTTAAGCGCGAATCCAACTAACCAACCAGACCAGCGGGCCCGTCCACTCTCGTGGGCGGGCCCGCTGCATGAAAGGAACTGCCGACGTGGCAACCAGCAAGCCCAACCGCAGAGCCGGGCACGGGGAAGACACCATCTACTGGGACCAGGCAAAGAACCGCTACGTGGGGGCGGTCTCCCTGGGCTATGCACCGAACGGCAAGCGTCTGCGACCCAAGGTCTACGGCAAGACCAAGACGGAGGTCCGCGAGAAGATCCGCGATCTCAAGAAGGAGGTCGCAGCAGGTGTTCGTACCCCCGCCAACTACACCGTTGAGAACGCCGTGAACGACTGGCTGGAGCGCGGGCTGAAGGGGCGAGATGCCCAGACCGTGGCCAAGAACCGCACGCTCGCCGACAAGCATCTGATCCCCTTCGTGGGCAAGGCCAAGCTCAAGGACCTCAGCGCCGACGACGTGGACGACTGGCTCAACAGCCGCGTCGAGGCGCTTTCCACACGAAGTCTCCGGGATGTGCTGGCGATCCTCCGCCGGTCAATCGAGCACGCCCAGCGGCGAGACAAGGCAGTGCGCAACGTCGCGCTGCTGGTCACCGTCCCGGAGGGACGTGTCGGCCGACCGAGCAAGGCACTCAACCTGGAGCAGGCGAAAGCCGTGCTCGGGGCCGCGCGGGGGAGCCGCCTCTACGCCTACCTGGTGCTGTCGCTCCTCGGAGGGGTGCGGACCGAGGAGGCCCGGCCGCTTACCTGGGATCACGTCTACCTGAACCCTGAGGACGGCATCCCGCCGCACGTCGCCGTGTGGCGGTCCGTGCGCCGGCACGGGGAGACCAAGACGCGTAAGAGCCGCCGGACGATCGCCCTACCGAAGCAGGTCGTGGACGTGCTGGTCGAGCACCTGCGGTGGCAGAAGCAGGAGCGCGCTTCGCACGGGATCGAGTGGCGTCCCGACGGTCGGGTGTTCACCACACGGAGCGGGGAGCCGCTGGACGCCGCGAACGTGCGGCGCGACTTCCGCGCCATCGTGAAAAAGGCGGGGCTCGATCCCGAATGGACGCCCCGGGAACTTCGCCACAGCTTTGTGTCCCTGCTCTCCGATCACGGCATCCCGCTGGAGCGCATCGCCATGCTGGTCGGCCACAGCAGTCAGGCGACCACTGAGGCCGTGTACAGGAAGCAGCTCCGGCCGGTGATCACGCAGGGAGCGGAGGCTATGGACGAGATCTTTGCCGAGCGGCGTAAGGCACCTATGCCGAAGGCTTGATCAAATCCCTTTGGCCCCCTGTTTGGCCCCCCAGACACGTCAGAGGCCACATACGAAAATCCGTATGTGGCCTCTGACCAGCGTCGGGGTGGCGGGATTTGAACCCACGACCTCTTCGTCCCGAACGAAGCGCGCTGCCAAGCTGCGCTACACCCCGATGTCCACCGGACTCCCGGCGACATCGATTACTTTAGCCCACCGGCGGCCGGAGGCGAAATCCGGTTTCTTCGGTGCTCGATCCGCCCCGCCACGTCCGGCCTCAGATGGTCCGCGGCGGTGATCAGCGTGGCCAGGGCGGTGAAGAGCAGGCCGAGGGCCAGGGCCTGGGTCAGGGTGCCCGCGTAGCCGTACGTGTCGACGTCGAGGAACGGGTACGGGTAGCGGTCCGGGGAGCCGGGGGCGAGCAGGGCTCCGCGGGTCAGGGTCAGGGCCAGGTAGGCCGCGGGAGCGGTCAGCCAGAGCGGGATGTGGGCCGGGCGCAGGGTCCGGGGAGCGGCCAGCAGGAGCCAGTCCGCGGCGACCGCCGAGGGGGTCACCGTGTGGAGCAGGACCGTCGCTGCCAGGGGCCAGCCGGACGTGGGGGCCGACATCTCCGCGTAGTTCGCCAGCACCAGGTGGTGCATCAGGCCGGTGATCGCCGCGAGCAGGAGGACCCCGCCCGTCAGGCGCGGCGGGAGCGGCGGAGCGCCTCGCCAGGAACGTACCGCCGACCAGCCGAAGGCCACCGCTACCAGCAGGTTCGCCAGGACCGTGAAGTGCACCAGGGGCGGTGGGGTGGACCCCGTCGCCAGGGTGATGGCCGGGCCCGCGGCCGCCGCCCCGCACGCCAGGGTGCGCAGGGCCGTGACCCAAGGGCGGCGGGTGCCCGTGAGGGCCGGGGGCGCCCCTGCCGCCCGGGGGCGGGGGAGCAGAGCGGTCCGGGACGCGGTCATGATGCGTACCGTATGGGGGTGGGAAGACCCCCGCGATTCGTCTGCCGCCGTCCGCAGCCTGTTACGTACGCAGTCCGAGGCGTACGCAGTCCGAGGCGTACGCAGTCCGAGGCCGATCCGAGGCGTACGCGATCCGAGGCGTACGCGGCCCGTCGCATCCGCCTGCGTGCGCCGTCCGGGCAGGCCCGCGTCCTCAGGCCTTTGCCACCAGCGTCAGCAGCGTCGCCTCCGGTGGGCAGGCGAAGCGGACCGGGGTGTAGCGGTTGGTGCCGCAGCCCGCGGAGACGTGGAGGTAGGCGCGCTTGTCGCCGATCGTGTGGCTCGACAGGCCCTTGACCCGGTCCGTGTCCAGGTCGCAGTTGGTGACCAGCGCCCCGTAGAACGGGATGCACAGCTGGCCGCCGTGCGTGTGGCCGGCCAGGATCAGGGGGTAGCCGTCGGCCGTGAAGGCGTCGAGGGAGCGCAGGTAGGGGGCGTGGACCACGCCGATCGAGAGGTCGGCGCCGGACTCCGGGCCGCCCTGGACCTCGGCGTAGCGGTCCCGCTTGATGTGCGGGTCGTCCAGACCGGTGAACGCCAGTTCCATGCCCTCCAGCTTGAGCCGGCCCCGGGTGTTCGACAGGTCCAGCCAGCCCGCCTCGTCGAAGGCGTCGCGCATCGGCTCCCACGGGTTGTGGACGACGCCGACCGCGGGGGCGTTGCCGTTGAGGCCGTGCTTGCCCTGGGCCTTCTCCAGGAGGTAGCGGGCCGGGTTGCGGAGCCTCGGGCCGTAGTAGTCGTTGGAGCCGAAGACGTACACGCCCGGGAACTCCATCAGCGGGCCCAGCGCGTCCAGCACCTCGGGCACCGCGTCCGGGTCCGAGAGGTTGTCGCCGGTGTTCACCACGAAGTCGGGGCGCAGGCCCGCCAGCGACTGGAGCCAGGCGCGCTTCTTGCGCTGACCGCACACCATGTGGATGTCGGAGACCTGGAGCACGCGCAACGGGCGCGCCCCGTGCGGGAGTACGGGAACGGTGACCCGCCGCAGACGGAACGAGCGGGCCTCGAACCCGGCGGCGTAGGCCAGTCCTGCGGCGCCGACCGCCGCGCCGACTGCCGTGACTTTCAGGGGTACTCCGTAGCGTGCGCGCATGCGCCCATCGTCGCAGAAGCGGAACGGTGAGCGGAAAACCGGTGGGCGGCCCGGGCCCCGCACCTGTCACAATCACGGCATGACCACGCTCAAGTCCAAGCTCAAGGAAGACCTCCACACCGCCATGAAGGCGCGTGACGAGCTGACCTCGTCCACCCTTCGGCTCACCCTCACCGCGATCAGCAAGGAAGAGGTCAGCGGCACGTCGGCGCGCGAACTCTCCGACGACGAGGTGCAGAAGGTGATCGCCAAGGAGGCGAAGAAGCGCCGGGAGGCGGCCGAGGCATTCGCCCAGGGCGGCCGGACCGAGCAGGCCGAGCGGGAGAAGGCGGAGGGCGAGGTGCTCGACGGCTATCTGCCCAAGCAGCTCACCGACGACGAGCTGAACACGATCGTGGCGTCCGCGGTCGAGGAGGCCAAGGCCGCCGGGGCCGAGGGGCCCCGCGCGATGGGCGCCGTCATGAAGATCGTCAATCCGAAGGTCGCCGGGCTCGCGGAGGGCGGCCGGGTCGCCGCCGCGGTGAAGAAGCTCCTCGCCGGCTGAGGCGCCGCGGTGAAGACGGTCCTCGTCGGCTGAGGCGCCGCGGTGAGGAAGCTCCTCGCCGGCTGAGGCGTCGCCGAGGGGGGCGGCGGGACGACAGAAAGGGGTGGGCGCCCGGTACTCGACCGGGCGCCCACCCCTCTTCACGGCCTGTGGCCCGGTACGGTCACGGGCCGTTCTGGCCGCCGTCCTGGCCGCCCCGGCCGCCGCCCGGTCCGCCGATCACGCCCTCCGGGAGCTCGATGCCCGGGAACCGGTTGCCGTCGTCGCCGGGCTTGTCGTCGTCACCGCGGTCACGGTTGCGGCCCCGGTCGCGGTCGCCCCTCTCCTCGTCCTCGTTCTCCTTGTCCTTGCCGCGAGGCACGGAGACGGTGTTGAACCCGGGGGTCTCGGACGCGTCCAGCGCTCCGGTCATCGCGATGCGCCAGATCGGGCCGGGCAGACAGCCGCCGCAGACCTTGGGGTAGTACTGGCCGCCGATGGTGACGTCGAACATCGAGCTCTTCTCGCCGACGTCGTCACCGACCCACACCGCGGTGGCGAGGTTCGGCGTGTACCCGACGAACCAGGCGTCCTTGCGGTCGTTGGTCGTTCCGGTCTTGCCCGCGTTGTCCCGGTCGCTGAGCCCGGCCTGCGTACCGGTGCCGTCCTCGACGACGCCCTTGAGCATCTGGTTGATCGTGTCCGCGGTCCGCTCGCTCATCGCCCGTGAGCAGGACGTCTTCGGCACCGTGAGCTTCTTGCCCTGCGGGTCCTTGATCGACTCGATGGCGATCGGCGTGCAGTACGTGCCGCGGTTGGCGAACGCGGCGTAGGCGCCGGCCATGGAGAGCGGGGTGCTCACCTCACCGCCGAGGGTGATCGAGGGGTACTCGTCGATCTTCTTGCCGTCGCCGCGCTCGTAGCCGAGCTTCTTGGCCATCTCGACGGTCTCGCAGAGGCCGGCCTTCTGCTCCAGCATCGCGAAGTAGGTGTTGATGGACTTGCCGAGCGCGCTCGTCATGTCCCAGGTGCCCTTCTCGGACTCCAGCTCGTTCTGGAGCTGCCAGGGCGCGTAGCCGGCCGGGGAGCCGGAGCAGTTGCGGAAGTCCCGCTCCTGGAGCGTCATCTTCCAGTCGGAGGTGAACGTCGTCGCCGGGCTGATGCCCTTCTCCAGCGCCGCGGCCGCGGTGAACGGCTTGAACGTGGAGCCGACCTGGAAGCCGTAGGTGCTGCCGCCCATCCTGTTGCTGACGGCGAGGTTCAGGACGGTCTCGTGCTGCTTCTGGTCGAGGCCGTACGGGCGGGACTGGCCCATCGAGAGGATCTTGCCGGTGCCCGGCTGGACCTGCACCACGGACGCCGCGAACTTGTCGTCCTTGTTGACCTTCGCGGTGGCGGCCTCGTTGGCGGCCTTCTGGGCGCGCGGGTCGAGCGTGGTCCGGATGGTCAGACCGCCGAGGTTCCAGAGCTTGGCCCGCTCCTCGTCCGTCTTGCCGAAGGCGGGGTCGGTGAGGATCGTCTTGCGTACGTAGTCGCAGAAGAAGCCGGAACCGCTGACGGCGGTGATGCAGCCGTTCTTCGGCCGGGACACCTTCAGCTCGATGGGCGTCTCCATCGCCTTGTCGGCCTCGGCGCGCGAGATGCTCTTGACCGCGGCCATCCGCGCCAGCACGGTGTTGCGGCGCTTGGTCGCCTCCTCCGTGTCGTTGACCGGGTCGTAACGGCTCGGGGACTGGACGATGCCGGCCAGCAGCGCGGCCTCTTCCAGCTTGAGGTCCTTGGCGTGCTTGGAGAAGTAGCGCTGGGACGCGGCCTCGATGCCGTACGCCTGCTGCCCGAAGAACGTGATGTTGAGGTAGTTCTCCAGGATCTTCTTCTTGCCGAGCTCTTCCTCGACCTGGATCGCGTACTTCAGCTCGCGGACCTTGCGGCCCAGTGTCTGCTGCGTGGCCTGGGCGACCTTCTCCGGGTCGTCGCCCGCCTCCTCGACGAAGACGTTCTTCACGTACTGCTGGGTGAGGGTCGACGCGCCCTGCGCGGTCCCGCCCGCCTGTACGTTGCGGTTCATCGCGCGCAGGATGCCCTTGAGGTCGACCGCGCCGTGCTCGTAGAAGCGGGAGTCCTCGATCGCGATGATCGCGTCCTGCATGTACGGCGAGATGTCCTTGAGCGGGACGACCGTGCGGTCGCGGGAGTACACCGTGGCGATGGTGCCGCCGTCGCGGTCCTGGATGGTGGTCCGCTGGCTGAGCGGAGGTGTCTTGAGGTTGGAGGGGATCTCGTCGAACCCTTCGACCGTCCCCTTGGCGGCGAGCCCCAGCGCTCCGGCTGCGGGCAGCGCGATGCCTGCCAGGACAGCACCGGAGAGCGCGGCGACACCGACGAACTTGGCGGCCTGCTGAGTCGTGGTGAGACCGCCGCCCGAGCGCTTCTTTGGCATAGGGGGCAGCCTAATCCGTAGTGGTGAACGTGTCGTAGGAGCAGGGGGCTCTCGGAGCGTTCCCGTACCAGACCGTGACATGCGGGGGCCGCGGACCGCTGCATGCGGGGCTGCGGTTTCCGGGCCTGTGGCATCCGGGAACCACGGCTTCCGGGGACCGCGGCTTCCGAGGGGGCGTGACAGCCGGGGGCCGTGACGTCCGGGGGCCGGGGCCTGCGGCGGTCCTGCTTCCGGGGCCGTGGCATCCGGAGACACGGCTTCCGAGGGGGGCGTGACAGCCGGGGGCGTGACGCCCGGGGGCCGGGGCGTGGCGGTCCTGGCTTCCGGGCCGGGTGAGGGCACGGCACACCGTCTCGGAGGCGCGACGGGGCGCGGCGTCGCTGCGCGGACGCGCGCGCAGGCATGCATGAGGGCGCGCTCGGCACGCGGACGTGGGCGCAGAGTGCCTACGTTGTCATTCGCCGGACAGGCGGGCAGGCGTTGGCCTAAGCTGCTCTCAACTGTCACAGCAGTCAGGTTCCGTATCAAGCCCCCTGCCGCCCCATGCGCATCTTCTGGTCATTCTTCCCCCGGTCGATGTGCCGATGCACTGCCCTTCCCGCACCCATCGAGGCGCTCCCGAATCCGCCCCGTATGTCGCGAGACGTCCGTTGCGACTTGAGTGCACTGTCCCGTTTTCGCGGCGATGGTCGCGTATGTCCTCCGCTCACTCCCCTGGGTGATCTGCCGCATACGCATAGTCCGTTCGGACCATTCAAGATTGGGCCCGAAG
Organism: Streptomyces sp. YPW6; assembly: GCF_018866325.1. Classification (NCBI taxonomy): domain Bacteria; kingdom Bacillati; phylum Actinomycetota; class Actinomycetes; order Kitasatosporales; family Streptomycetaceae; genus Streptomyces; species Streptomyces sp. YPW6. The sequence goes on along the minus strand of NZ_CP076457.1, from coordinate 3,378,391 downwards.
GGGGTGTTGTGCTGTCCCCACCTTCCGTAACGTCCTCAACTGGCAGCGGTGAATATGCCGCTTCCGCCGTGGGGGAGCCTCGATTCGGGAGAGGACGGCGCCGGCATGGGCTGGGTAACCGACTGGAGTGCGCAGGCAGCCTGCCGCACTACCGATCCGGATGAACTGTTCGTACAAGGGGCAGCGCAGAACAGAGCCAAGGCGGTGTGCACCGGATGCCCGGTGCGGACCGAGTGCCTGGCCGATGCCCTGGACAATCGCGTCGAGTTCGGCGTGTGGGGTGGAATGACGGAGCGGGAGCGCCGCGCACTGCTGCGCCGCCGGCCGACCGTCACGTCCTGGCGCCGACTGCTGGAGACCGCACGCAGTGAGTACGAGCGGTCCACCGGCATCCTGCCCGGAGTCATCGGGCTGGAGAACGAGGAACTGCACGAGACGTACGCCGCGGTGGGATAGCGAGCCCGCCACGCGACCCGGCCGCCACTCGGTGTGTCGGCCGCAGGCCGTGCCGACTCAGGCCGTGTCCGGCAGGGCGTGCTGGTTCCGGACGGTGTCGGCTCCAGGCCGTGCCGGTCGTCCGCCGTGCGGGCTCCCGGCCGTGCGGGCTCCAGACTGTGCCGGTTGCCGACCGTCTCGGCCCCAAGGCGGTGGGGGCTCCCGGCCATGCCGGTCGTCCTCCAGGCCGGCTCCAGGCCGTGCCGGTCGTCCGCAGTGCGGGCTCCCGGCCGTGCGGGCTCCACGCCCACGCCCACTTCAGGCCGTGCCGGCTCTACGCGGCTCCGGCAGGCGCCGGGGCGGAGCCGTCCGCCAGCCGGTCGCCGATGGCCCGGAGGCCGTCCAGGTCGTGTACGTCGCCGGGCAGCGCCTCCACGGCCATCACCGGCACCTCCGGGTGGAGCACGGTGAAGCGGTCGCGGGTGCGCTTCTCGCGGGAGACGACCTGCATGCGCTCGGCGTGCAGGCGCAGCAGACCCGCCGTCAGCTCTTCGATGCTGATGGGGTCGGCCTCGTCCACCACGCGCGCGGCGTCGGTGGTTCCGGCGGTGTCGCCCTCGGGGGCGGTCGCGGCGTGCGCGATGTTCTCGTGGGGCGGCTCGTTCTCCGTCGTTTCCTGGTGCTCGGCTGAGGTCTGCGGACCGGACGCCTGCCCGGCCTCGGGGGAGAGGGGCGGCTCGGCCGTTCCGGAAGCGGTGACCGCCGGGTCGGGGGCTACCCGGTCACCAAAGCCAGCTTTCCCGGCCCGCTGATCCACAATGCGGGCGTCGTCAAGATTTTCTGCGGCGGTCAACGCCTGCTCCGCGGAGAGCCGTGCAGCCTCGCTGCCGTGCACGCGGTTGAGGACCAGGCCGGCCAGCGGCATCTGCTCGGCGGCCAGCCGTTCCACGAAGTAGGCGGCCTCGCGCAGTGCGTCCTGCTCCGGCGTCGCGACCACCAGAAAGGCCGTGCCGGGCGCCTGGAGCAGCTTGTACGTGGCGTCCGCGCGGCTGCGGAAGCCGCCGAACATGGTGTCCATCGCCGCGACGAACGTCTGGACGTCCCGCAGGAACTGCCCCCCGAGCAGCTTGCCCAGCGTGCCGCTCATCATCGACATGCCGACGTTGAGGAACTTCATCCCGGCCCGGCCGCCCACCTTCGCGGGCGCCATCAGCAGCCGGATGAACTTCCCGTCGAGGAACGACCCCAGCCGCTTCGGCGCGTCCAGGAAGTCCAGCGCGGAGCGCGAAGGCGGGGTGTCGACGATGATCAGGTCCCACTCGTCGCGCGCCCGCAGCTGCCCGAGCTTCTCCATCGCCATGTACTCCTGCGTACCGGCGAACCCGGCCGACAGGGACTGGTAGAAGGGGTTCTCCAGGATCGCCCTGGCCCGTTCGGCGTCGGCGTGCGCTTCGACGGTCTCGTCGAAGGTCCGCTTCATGTCGAGCATCATGGCGTGCAGTTCGCCGTCGCCGTCGATGCCGTCGACCCGGCGGGGCACGTTGTCCAGCTGGTCGATGCCCATGGACTGGGCGAGCCGGCGGGCCGGGTCGATGGTGAGGACGACGACCTTCCGGCCGCGCTCGGCGGCCCGTACGCCGAGGGCCGCGGCGGTCGTGGTCTTGCCGACGCCGCCGGAGCCGCAGCAGACGACGATCCGGATGCCCGGGTCGTCCAGCAGCGCGTCGGTGTCCAGCCCGGCCCCGGTGACCGCGTCCGAGCCCGTGCCGCCCTCGGCCACCGTGTCCGTGTCCGCGCTCATGCGTCCCCCCCTTCCCCCGCACCCTGCTTGCGGAGCTCCGTGGCCAGGTCGTGCAGCGCGGCGAGGTCCACCCCGTCGCCCATCAGCGGCAGCTCCACCGTCGGCAGGCCGAGACCGGCCAGCACCGCACGCTGCTCCCGCTCCAGGCCGACCCGCTCCGCGTGCTCGGCCGCCTGCGCGACCAGAGGACGTACGAGGGCGGCGGAACCTGTCACTCCGGCCCGGGTCAGCGTCTTGGCGATCTCCTTGCGCCGGCCGCCCGCGGCGGTGCGCAGGGCGTCCTCGTCCAGCAGATGCGGGCGGACCATGTTCACGAAGACGCTGCCCACGGGCAGGTCGGCGGCGCGCAGCTCGGCGATGCCGTCCGCGGTCTCCTGGACCGGCATCTCCTCCAGGAGGGTCACCAGGTGGACCGCGGTCTGCGGGGACTTCAGCACCCGCATCACCGCCTGGGCCTGGTGGTGTATCGGGCCGATCTTCGCCAGCCCGGCCACCTCGTCGTTGACGTTCAGGAAGCGGGTGACCCGGCCGGTCGGCGGGGCGTCCATGATCACGTGGTCGTAGACGAACCGGCCCTGCTTGTCCTTGCGGCGTACGGCTTCGCACGCCTTGCCGGTCAGCAGGACGTCCCGCACGCCGGGCGCGATGGTGGTGGCGAAGTCGATCGCGCCGAGCTTCTTCAGGGCCCGGCCCGCGCTGCCCAGCTTGTAGAACATCTGGAGGTAGTCGAGGAGCGCGCGCTCGGCGTCGATCGCCAGCGCGTACACCTCGCCGCCGCCCGGTGCGACGGCGATCTTGCGCTCCTCGTAGGGGAGCGCTCCGGAACCGAAGAGCTGGGCGATGCCCTGCCTGCCCTCGACCTCGACGAGGAGGGTGCGCCTGCCCTCGGTCGCGAGGGCGAGCGCGAGGGCGGCGGCGACCGTGGTCTTACCGGTACCGCCCTTGCCACTGACGACCTGGAACCTGCTCACGTATTCGAGCCTAACCAGTCCTGCCCCGGCCTACGCACGGGACCGTACGTGCCAGGCGTTACAGTCGGGCCCATGACCAAGTGGGAATACGCGACCGTGCCCCTTCTCGTGCACGCGACCAAGCAGATTCTGGACACCTGGGGCGAGGACGGCTGGGAGCTGGTCCAGGTCGTTCCCGGCCCGAACAACCCCGAGCAGCTCGTGGCCTACCTGAAGCGGGAGAAGGCGTAGTGGCGGGCGCCGTCGAGTCGCGCCTCGCCGAACTGGGCCTGACCCTGCCCGCCGTCGTGCCGCCGCTGGCCTCGTACCAGCCGGCCGTGCAGTCCGGGGTGTACGTGTACACCTCGGGCCAGCTGCCGATGGTGGACGGCAAACTGGCCGTCACCGGCAAGGTCGGCGCCGAGGTCACGCCGGACGAGGCGAAGGAGCTCGCCAAGACCTGCGCGCTCAACGCCCTGGCCGCCGTGAAGTCGGTCGCCGGTGACCTGGACCGGATCAAGCGCGTCGTGAAGGTCGTCGGCTTCGTCGCCTCGGCCTCCGACTTCACCGGCCAGCCCGCCGTGGTCAACGGCGCCAGCGAGCTGCTGGGCGAGGTCCTGGGCGACAAGGGCGTGCACGCGCGCAGCGCCGTGGGCGTGGCCGTGCTCCCGCTGGACGCGCCGGTCGAGGTCGAGGTCCAAGTGGAGCTCGTCGAAGCCTGAGGGGCTCTTCCCGTCCGTTTCTCGTACGTCGCGTACTTTCTCGTACGTCTTCGATCCCGCCCGGTCCCCGTGACCGGGCGGGATCGCGTGTACCGGGGCTCCGCGGCCGGGCGGGGCGCGGGTGCCCGGTGCCGGATGCCTGGACGGGGCGGATCACGGGTGTACGGCTGTCGCGTCGGGGGTCCGTGCCCCGGCTTACCGCCGGTGTGCGAGGGGTCGCGACGCGGCGGATCGCCTGGGTACGGGGCGTGTCGGGTGGGTACGGGGCTCGTCGGGCCGCCGTGATGACCAGGGAGCCTCTCGAACATCGGCGCGGTTCCGGATAGCCTCCGGCCATGTCCCAAGGTCAGTGGTACCCCCCGGAATGGCCCGACCGGATCCGGGCCCTCGCCGCCGGTGAGCTGACGGCCGTGACGCCCCGGCGGGCGGCCACGGTGATGCTGCTCCGCGACCGCGGGCCCCGGGCGGCGTCGCCGGGCCCCGTCGTGCACATGCTGCGCCGCCGTACGTCGATGGCGTTCGCCGGAGGCGCGTACGCCTATCCGGGGGGTGGCGTGGATCCGCGCGACGACGACCGGCTGATCGGGTGGGCCGGGCCCCCGTTGGAGCAGTGGGCCGACCGGCTCGGCGTGGCGACGGTCACCGAGGCGCAGGCCGTCGTCTGCGCGGCGGTGCGCGAGACGTTCGAGGAGGCGGGCGTCCTGCTCGCCGGGCCGACCGCCACGACCGTGGTCGGCGACACGACCGGGGACGACTGGGAGGCAGACCGGGAGGCGCTGGTCGCCCGGGACCTGTCCTTCGCGGAGTTCCTGGACCGGCGCGGCCTGGTGCTGCGCTCGGACCTGCTGGGCGCCTGGGCGCGCTGGATCACGCCGGAGTTCGAACCGCGCCGCTACGACACCTGGTTCTTCGTCGCCGCGCTCCCCGAGGGGCAGCGCACCCGGGACGTCTCCACCGAGGCCGACCGCACGGTGTGGATCGCCCCGGCGGAGGCCACCCGACGCTACGACGCGGGCGAGCTGCTGATGATGCCGCCCACCGTGACCACACTGCGGGCCCTCACGCCGTACGGCACGGCCGCCGAAGCTCTGGAGGCCGCCGATGTGCAGGACATGGCCCCGGTCCTCGCGCAGGCCCGGCTGGAGGGCGACGAGCTGGTGCTGACCTGGCCGGGACACGACGAGTTCACCAAGCACGTGCCCGCGGCGGGCGGGGGAGGCGGTGCCGCATGACCGACGCAGCCGCCCTGCCCGGACAGCCGCGCGGAGCCGTCGTCTCCGGGCCGGCGACCGCCCGTACGGTCAACGTCCTGGCGCCCAACCCGTCCGCGATGACGCTCGACGGGACGAACACCTGGATCGTGGCCGAGCCGGACTCGGACCTCGCCGTCGTCATCGATCCCGGGCCGCTCGACGACGTACATCTGCGGGCCGTGATGGAGGCGGTGGAGCGGTCCGGGCGGCGGGTCGGCCTCACGCTGCTCACGCATGGTCATCCCGACCACGCGGAGGGCGCGGGCCGGTTCGCGGAGCTGACGGGGACGAAGGTACGGGCCCTGGACCCGGCGCTCCGGCTGGGCGACGAAGGGATCGCGGCGGGCGACGTGATCACCACCGGCGGCCTGGAGCTGCGCGTGGTGCCGACGCCGGGGCACACCGCTGATTCGCTCTCGTTCCATCTGCCCGCCGACCGGGCGGTGCTGACGGGTGACACGGTCCTCGGCCGCGGTACGACGGTGGTCGCGCATCCGGACGGGCGGCTCGGCGACTACCTGGACTCGCTGCGGCGGCTGCGGTCGCTGACGGTCGACGACGGCGTCCACACGGTGCTCCCGGGCCACGGGCCGGTGCTGGAGGACGCGCAGGGGGCGGTGGAGTTCTACCTGGCCCACCGCGCTCACCGGCTCGCCCAGGTGGAGACGGCGGTGGAGGCAGGGCACCGTACGCCGGCGGACGTGGTGGCGGCGGTGTACGCCGACGTGGACCGCTCCCTGTGGCCGGCCGCCGAGCTGTCGGTACGGGCGCAGCTGGAATACCTGACCGAACACGGGCTGATCCAACAGGACTGAGCCCCCGGACGGACCGTGGCCCTGGGCCGGCACCGAGAGCCCTGGGTCGGCACCGGGGCCGTGGGGCCGGGCCCGGGACCCCGGTCAGCGCCGGGGCCGTCGGGCAGCGCCACCGTCCCCGGGACGGGCCGGGGGCGCGGGGCGGCGCCGGAGCCCCGGAACGGTCCGGGGCCCCGAGCGGGCGTTCGGGAGGGAGGGTCGCCGCGTCTCAGCGCGAGCGCTTCGCCAGCCGCTCGACGTCCAGCAGGATGACCGCGCGGGCCTCCAGACGCAGCCAGCCGCGGCCCGCGAAGTCCGCGAGCGCCTTGTTGACCGTCTCGCGGGAGGCGCCGACCAGCTGGGCCAGCTCCTCCTGCGTGAGGTCGTGCACGACGTGGATGCCTTCCTCCGACTGGACGCCGAAGCGGCGCGACAGGTCCAGGAGGGCGCGGGCGACCCGGCCCGGCACATCGGAGAAGACCAGGTCGGACATCTGGTCGTTGGTCTTGCGCAGCCGCCGGGCGACCGCGCGCAGCAGCGCGGTGGCGACCTCGGGCCGGGCGTTCAGCCACGGCTGCAGGTCGCCGTGGCCGAGGCCGAGGAGCTTGACCTCGGTCAGAGCGGAGGCGGTCGCCGTACGCGGGCCCGGGTCGAAGAGCGACAGCTCCCCGATCAGCTCGCCGGGGCCGAGCACGGCCAGCATGTTCTCGCGCCCGTCGGGCGAGGTGCGGTGGAGCTTCACCTTGCCCTCGGTGACCACGTACAGGCGGTCACCCTGGTCGCCCTCGTGGAACAGCGCGTCTCCGCGCGCGAGGGTCACCTCACTCATCGAGGCGCGGAGCTCCGCGGCCTGCTCGTCATCGAGCGCCGCGAAAAGCGGGGCGCGCCGCAGAACGTCGTCCACGAGTTCTCTCCTTGTCGGCCTGTCCAGGGAACCGTGGTCCCCATCATGCCGGACGGTAAAACAGTGCGATCAATCACAAACCAGTTTGACGCACGGGCGTGCCGGACCCTACGGCAGGGGGGCCGATCGGGGGCGGATACGCCGTGGCAAGGGTGGTTGTCGGTGCCTGGGCCTAGGCTGGCCGGGTGCCCGGATGGCCGGGGAGCGTGCAGGCCGAAGGGGCTGACGGGGTGACAAGGGGTGACGATTCCGCTCTGGGCGAACAGCCTCGGCCGCGCCCGGAGTGTGCCGCGAATGGCTCCCTCCGACCCCTCCGGGGCGCGCACGGATCCCCCGGAAGGCCGGGGAGATCGCTCGGGAAGTCGGCCAGGAGGTCCGCAGTGTCATCGTCAACGCCCGGTAAGTCCAGCACAGCGGATCAAACCGGGGCGTCCGGCGCAACGGGAGGGACCGGGAAGGCGGTCCCGGAGCGCACGACGGCGACCGAGGCGGGGGCGAAGGCAGGGGGCAAGCCTGCGACCAAGTCCGCGACCAAGACGCCGACCGAATCCGCAACCAAGGCGGCGGCCAAGCCTGCGGCCAAGTCGGCCCCGGCGCGCAAGGCGTCAGCGACGGCGGCCGCGGCCAAGGCGGCGGCCCCGCGCAAGGCGCCGAAGGCCGAATCCCATCTCGCGATGGTCCGCCGGGCACGCCGGATCAACCGCGAGCTCGCCGAGGTCTATCCGTACGCCCATCCCGAGCTGGACTTCCGCAACCCCTTCGAGCTCCTCGTGGCCACGGTCCTCTCGGCCCAGACCACCGACCTGAGGGTCAACCAGACGACGCCCGCGCTCTTCGCCGCGTACCCCACCCCCGAGGACATGGCGGCGGCGGTGCCGGAGGAGATGGAGGAGATCATCCGGCCGACCGGGTTCTTCCGGGCGAAGACGAAGTCGCTGCTGGGCCTCTCGGCGGCCCTCCGGGACGAGTTCGGCGGCGAGGTCCCGGGGCGTCTGGAGGACCTCGTCAAGCTGCCCGGCGTCGGCCGCAAGACCGCCAACGTCGTCCTCGGCAACGCTTTCGGAGTCCCGGGAATCACGGTCGACACGCACTTCGGGCGTCTGGTGCGGCGCTGGAAGTGGACGGACGAGGAGGACCCGGTGAAGGTCGAGGCGGTCGTCGCCGGGATCTTCCCCAAGAGCGAGTGGACGATGCTCTCGCACCGCGTCGTGTTCCACGGCCGCCGGATCTGCCACGCCCGCAAACCCGCCTGCGGGGCCTGCCCCATCGCCCCGCTCTGTCCGTCGTACGGGGAGGGCGAGACCGATCCGGACAAGGCCCGCAAGCTCCTGAAGTACGAGATGGGCGGCCGGCCGGGGCAGCGGCTCAGCCCGCCCGCCGACTACCCGGGCAAGCCCGCTCCCGCACTGGGGGAGGGGTGAGGAGTCTCGGCACGGATCGCCCCGGGAGCGGTTGAACAGCGCCCCGGGAGCAGATCCGTCCCGGGACGGATCCGTTGCCCAGGTTCACCCGCAGGGCGGAATCCCTCCCCAGGACGGAGGCGTCCGGAACGAAATGGCCGACGACGCGCGTTGTGAATCGACGGGGGTGCCTATGACGCACACGCATACACACAGCACGGCGCCGACCGGGAAGGGTCCCGCCGACAGGCCGCCGGGCCGCGGTCCCGTCAGCCGTGTTCCCGGCATGGCCGTCGACGTCACCACCGACGGCCTGCCCGCCTGGCTCGACCCCGTTGCCGGCGCCGCGCGCAGCGTCCGGCCGCAGCAGCTCAGCCGCTTTCTGCCGCCCGAGAACGGGTCGGGCCGGCAGTCCGCCGTCCTGATCCTGTTCGGTGAGGGGGAGCGCGGGCCCGAGCTGCTGCTCATGGAGCGGGCCGGGACCCTGCGCTCCCACGCCGGGCAGCCGTCCTTCCCCGGGGGCGCGCTGGATCCCGAGGACGGCGACCAGGCCACCACCGGGCCCCTGCGGGCGGCGCTGCGCGAGGCCGAGGAGGAGACCGGGCTCGACCCCCGGGGCGTCCAGCTCTTCGGCGTGCTCCCCCGGCTCTACATCCCGGTCAGCAGCTTCGTCGTGACGCCCGTGCTCGGCTGGTGGCGGGCGCCCAGCCCGGTCGGGGCGGTCGACCCGGCCGAGACGGCCCGGGTCTTCACGGTCCCCGTGGCGGATCTCACGGATCCCGCGAACCGGGCGACGGCCGTCCATCCGAGCGGACACAGCGGCCCGGCATTCCTGGTCGAATCGGCCCTGGTCTGGGGTTTCACGGCCGGAGTGATCGACCGGATCGTCCACTACGCGGGATGGGAACGCCCCTGGGACAGGACCAGACAGGTGCCGCTCGACTGGCGCTCATGACACGCTGGCTGTCCTGCTGCGCTGTTCCGGGCCTGGCCCGGACCCCGTCACCACCGACGGGCCAGGTGACGAAACTGCGAGGCTACAGACGGTGAACGTGCTGGACATCCTGCTGCTGGTGGCTGCCGTGTGGTTCGCGGTCATCGGCTACCGACAGGGTTTCGTCGTCGGCATCCTGTCGGTGATCGGCTTCCTCGGGGGCGGCCTCGTCGCCGTCTACCTGCTGCCGGTCATCTGGGACCGGGTGACCGAGGACGCCGAGGTCTCCACGGCGGTCGCCATCGGCGCGGTCGTCGTCGTGATCATCTGCGCCTCGATCGGTCAGGCCTTCACCACCCACCTGGGCAACAGACTCCGCCGGTACATCACGTGGTCGCCCGCCCGCGCCCTGGACGCCACCGGCGGCGCGCTGGTCAACGTGGTGGCCATGCTCCTGGTGGCCTGGATGATCGGCCTGCTCCTGGCGGGCACCTCGCTGCCGACCCTCGGCAAGGAGGTCCGCACCTCCTCGGTGCTGCTCGGGGTCGACCGGGTGATGCCGGAGCAGGCGCCCAGCTGGTTCCAGGACTTCTCGTCCGTCCTCGCGCAGAACGGCTTCCCCCAGGTCTTCAGCCCGTTCGCCAACGAGCCGATCACCGAGGTGAAGGCCCCGGACCCGGCCCTCGTGGGCAGCCCGGTGGCCGCCCGCGCCAAGAAGTCGATCGTGAAGGTCGTGGGGACGGCCCCGAGCTGCGGCAAGGTCCTCGAAGGGACCGGCTTCGTCTTCTCCGAGCGCCGGGTGATGACCAACGCCCACGTGGTCGGCGGCGTGGACGAGCCCACCGTCCAGATCGGCGGCGAGGGCCGGCTGTACGACGCGACGGTCGTCCTCTACGACTGGCAGCGCGACATCGCCGTCCTGGACGTCCCCGACCTGCGGGCCAGGCCGCTGCAGTTCACCGCCCCGGACGACGACGCGGAGACCGGCGACAGCGCGATCGTCGCGGGCTTCCCCGAGAACGGCGCGTACGACGTGCGCTCGGCCCGCGTCCGCGCCCGGATCAACGCCGACGGCCCGGACATCTACCACCGGGGCACGGTGCGCCGCGACGTGTACTCGCTCTTCGCGACGGTGCGCCAGGGCAACTCGGGCGGCCCGCTGCTCACTCCGGACGGAAAGGTGTACGGAGTGGTGTTCGCCAAGTCGCTCGACGACCCGGACACCGGCTACGCGCTGACGGCGGACGAGATCCGCGAGGACATCGAGATCGGCCGCACCGCCAACCAGCAGGTCGACAGTCAGGGGTGCGCCCTCTAAGGCCTGTCGGGGCCGTGTCGACTCCAGGGGCCCCCTCGGAGGCGGCCCGGTCGCGTCAGGCCCTCCTGAGGCGGCTCCCCGGGCTGCACCCTCAGGGCGCGCTCGTGGCCCCGGGGAGCTCTTCAGGCCGCGGGACGATCCTGGAGGCGGAGGCGGGGTCAGTTACGGGGGTGGCGGAGCCGTGCCGAGACCCAGCGGGCCCGGCGGCGGAGGATGCGGGAAATCCCGAGACGGGAACGGCGAAGGTCATGCACGTGGTGCACCCGGCCCCGGGGGCCGCTCCCCTCGTGAGTGCTCACACCGGCTGAGGCGGCGGAGCGGCGGTTGCGTGCTTCGTCAGTGAAGTCGTGCGTCCAGCCCATACCCCGACGTCTGCCCGTGACCCAAGGTCGGTAATCGTGCGCGAGTCAGCCAATTGGCCTATGCGGCAGGCAAGTGGCTGTTCGTCGGACACCTGTGCCCGGGAGGGGCCGGGTACTACCGGTCCGGCTCGGGATCCTTGAGCCAGTTGATGAGTTCGGTGGAGAAGCCGATCGGGTCCTCCTCGTGCGGGAAGTGCCCGACACCGTCGAAAAGTCGCCACCGGTAGGGCGCCTCGACGTACTGGCCGGACCCGGCCGAACTGCGCGTGCGGACCGCCGGATCGAGCGACCCGTGCAGGTGCAGCGTGGGCACCCGGACCGGGCGCTTCATCCGCCGGTTGAACTGGATACCGTCCGGACGCGCCATCGACCGCACCATCCAGCGGTACGGCTCGATCGAGCAATGCGCGGTCGAGGGAATGCACATGGCCCGCCGGTAGACGTCCAGGGTCTCCTCGTCGGGGAACTCCGGGGTGCGGGGACCCGCCCAGTCCTGGATGAGGTTCCCCACCAGGGCGGCGTCGTCCGCGACGAGCTGACGCTCCGGCAGCCACGGGCGCTGGAAGCCCCAGACGTACGATCCGGCCCGCGACTGGGCGAAGTCGGACAGCATCGAGGAGCGCCAGCGGCGCGGGTGCGGCATCGAGGAGACGACGAGCCGACGGACCAGCTTGGGCCGCATCACGGCGGCCGTCCAGGCGAGGTAACCGCCGAGGTCGTGGCCGACCAGGGCCGCGTCGGGCTCGCCGAGGGAGCGGATCACACCGGTGACGTCGAGGGCGAGGTTGGCGGGATCGTAACCCCGCGGCGTGCGGTCGCTGCCGCCCACCCCGCGCAGGTCCATCGCGACCGCCCGGAAGCCCGCGTCGGCGAGCGCGGCCATCTGGTGGCGCCAGGTCCACCAGAACTGCGGAAAGCCGTGCAGCAGGAGCACCAGCGGCCCCTCACCCAGCTCGGCGATGTGGAAGCGCGCACCGTTGGCCGCCACGTCGCGGTGGGTCCAGGGGCCGTCGAGCCGCACCGGCCCCCCGGCCGCGGCCCGGCCCGCGGGGGCCGGTGCCGGTGCGGCCGGGTCGGACGGGGTACCCGGAGCGGTCCGGTCCGGGCCCGTCGGGCCGAGTGCGCTGGAATCGGGAGCGGTCATGTGGACGAGCGTGCCACAGCGGCGGCCTCGTCCCGCCCCGAGCCGCTGCCCGCGTCCTTCTTCACCAGTGAACTGCCGGAGGCGGCGGAGCGCTCGATGATCGCGGCGGCCTCGATCGACGGGCGCGGATGCGGCTTGGCCTTCTGCAGGACGGCGGCGGTCTGCTTGGCGGAGGCGATGGACTTCTCCGGCGGCTTGACCTTCTTGAACTTCCGGACGCCCAGGAACGCCAGGAGCAGGCCCAGCGCGATGAACGCCCCGCCCACGATCAGGAACGACCAGGCGAGCCCGAGGCCCAGGTTGTGGATACCGTACGCCGCGGCGAAGCTCAGCACCGGAATCGAGAAGAGCGCGAACACGCCGGCGGCGACGAACGCGATGCTGCCGATCGCCCCGCGCTTGACGTCCTGCCGCACCTCTGCCTTGGCCAGGGCGATCTCGTCGTGCACCAGCGCGGACATCTCGGCCGTCGCCGAGGCGACCAGCTGCCCGATGCTGCGGTCCGTGCTGCCCGCGTAGTTGCCGGGGTCGCTCATCCCTGACTTCCTCTCCGTCCTTGACACATCCGATGTCAGATCATGCCGGACTGTTCGGCTTGTCGCTCGCTGCCCCCGCCCGCTCTTCGGCGAGCCGGCGGTGTTCGGCCGCCTTGCGCTCGAGAATGGCGGCCATGCGCAGGTGATACTGCGGATCATCCTGCTCGTAGATGTCCGGTACCCCGGATTCGTCCTCGTCCAGCTCCTCGGCGTCCAGAAGCTCCTTGTACTTGCGTACCCGCATCTTGAGCAGCACACAGGCGAGCAGGGCGGCGATCAGCGAACCGAGCAGCACGGCGGCCTTGATCTCGTTCACCATCTCCGTGTCGCCCTCGAAGGCGAGCTCGCCGATGAGCAGGGAGACGGTGAACCCGATGCCGGCGAGGGAGGCGAGGGCCAGCACGTCGGCCCAGGCCAGGTCCTTGTTCAGCTCGGCCTTGGTGAAGCGGGCGGCCAGATACGTGCCGCCGAAGATGCCCACGGTCTTGCCGACGACGAGGCCGAGGACGACACCGAGCGTCTCGGGCCGGGTGAAGACGCCCGCCAGCGCCTCGCCGTTCAGCGCGACCCCGGCCGAGAACAGGGCGAACAGCGGAACGGCGATCCCGGCCGACAGCGGGCGGACCAGGTGCTCGATGTGCTCGCCGGGGGAGTGCTTCTCGCCCTCGCGGCGGCTGCAGCGCAGCATCAGGCCCATGGCGACGCCGGCGATGGTGGCGTGGATGCCGCTGTTGTACATCAGGCCCCAGATCACCAGGGCGAGCGGGATGTAGACGTACCAGCCCCGGACCTCGAAGCGGAGGAGGAGGTAGAAGACGGCCAGGCCGAGCACGGCCCCGCCGAGCGCCAGGAAGTTCAGGTCCGAGGTGAAGAACACCGCGATGATCAGGATCGCGAAGAGGTCGTCGACGACGGCGAGGGTGAGCAGGAAGGCGCGCAGCGCGGACGGCAGGGAGGTGCCGATCACCGCGAGGACGGCGAGGGCGAAGGCGATGTCGGTGGCGGTCGGGACCGCCCAGCCGTCCATCGAGCCGCCCCCGGCGAGCGTGGTGACGGCGTAGACGAGGGCGGGTACGGCCATTCCGCACAGAGCGGCGACCACCGGGAGGGCCGCGGCCTTCGGGTCGCGGAGTTCGCCCGCGACCAGTTCGCGCTTCAGCTCGACACCGGCGACGAAGAAGAAGACGGCGAGCAGCCCGTCCGCCGCCCAGTGCGCCACCGAGAGGTCCAGGCCGAGGAAGCCGGGGCCGAAGTGGAAGTCGCTGACGGCGTCGTAGGAGCCGCCGAAGGCGTTGGCCCATACGAGGGCGGCGACGGCCGCGACCAGCAGCAGCATCCCGCCGACCGTCTCGGTCCGGAGGGCCTCCGCGACGTAGTTGCGCTCCGGGAGCGAGAGCCTGCCGAGCAGCGGACGCTGAGGCGGTGTGGGAGTGGGCGGGGTGGGCTGGGCCACGAGGGAGTCCTCCAGGTCGGAGCGGCGTGTGGGTACGACTGGGCAGCGTGCCGACCAGACTTCCCGGCGCCCCTGTGGAGATGTTCTCTGGAGTTGTCGATGAATCGCCTACTCTACCGGGGGCCTACCGAGCAAAGTCGTACTAGGTGATCGTCATCTTCATGCCGACGGGCACCCGGCGCGTCGCCGGGTGCCCGTCGGAGCTGCACTCATGTGGCCGTACGTGCACGGCCCTGTTCGTACAGTGGTGCGTTTGTGCGCTGGCGCGTTCGCGTGGTGGTGCGCTCGCGCGGTGATTCCGTGCCGTCAGTCCTCGTCGGACGAGGAGGACGGCAGCTGCGTGGTGATCAGGTCCATCACGGAGGAGTCGGTGAACTCCGTGCGCCCACGTCACCAAGCTCTCCGTTCTTGGAACCCACGCCCTGACCTGCGGAAACACCGCTCGCACCCGAGTCGATCGCGCCCGTCACCCGCATGGGGGGCAAGCTGAACTGCGGTGCAGCCGACACCGACCGATGCGAGGACAGGACCTTCAGTGCCTGCCGGTACTCGCCGCTCTCGTCCCAGTGCCGGACCCGGCGCATCAGCGTGGCGTAGGCCCGGCCGCCAAGGCGCTCGTCCTTGCCGTACTCCGCCCAGTTCCGCCCCGTGGCGACCTTCTCCAGGACCACCTCGAACGCACCGCGCACGTCCTTCCACTTCTGAGTATTCGAGATGATCGACGAGACCTTGTCCCACATCTCGTCAGTCAGCTCGGCCGGCACCGGCGTGCCGGTATCCCAGTGCCACTTCGAGATGGGGTCGAAGTTCCCCGAGCGGTGCACCTTCGCGGTGCCCTCGACCTGAACCCGGATGTCGAGCATCTCGATCAAGTCGGCCTGCTCGCGCTTGGTCAGCTTCCCGATCTTGGTGCGCAGCTTGTCCGCAGCCGCCAGGACCTGAAGGGCTCGCTCCTCTTCACTCTCGACGTCGGCGATCCAGGACTCGACCCGCTCCCGCTCCTGGAGCAAGTCGCCCTCCTCCTCCTTGTACCGCTCCTTCAGCTCGGCGATCTCCTGCCGCATCTCCTCGGCGAAGTCGTCGTCCTCGTCGTCATCGTCGATCTCGACGGCTGCGACCAGTCGGGCGATGGCCTTCTTCCGGGTCTTGCGCTTCTTCTCCATCGTCTCGTCGATCTCGGCGAGCCTGCGACGGTAGGACTCCAGGCGGGCCGGGGTCGTGCCGAGCGCCTCCTTGATCAGCTCGTGCAGCCGGTCCCGGTCGGCGACAAGGCTGGACACCTCCGCCATCACCGCCGCCTCCACGTCGTCCGCGTACAGCGACTGGCACTCGTGCTCGTACTCGCCGTCGCGCACCTTCTGGCACCGGTACTTACGGGTGCCGCTGCGGTTGTCGATGCCGCCGACCATGCCCGCGCCGCACAGGCTGATCAGGCGTGTAGAGAGGGGGTAGTCGTTCGAGGCGCTCTTGGTCTTCGCGGACCGTGCGAACGCTTCCATGGTGGCCAGGGCGCGATCGGCCGGGATGATCTCGGGGAGCGTCAGGATGTGAACCTGCTCGTCCTCGGTGCCGGCGGCGAAGGTGAACTCGACGAACCCGGTCAGCGCCTTCTTCACGCGCTGGGCGAGGTTGCTGCCGTCCCACAGGTGACCCTTGCGGGTCCGGTACCCGAGGGCGTTCAGCTTCTTGGCCACGTCGCCACGGGTCAGGTACTCGGTGGAATCGACGAGGAACTCGACGGCCTTCTCGATGACCACTGCTTCGAGCGGGTTGACCACGATGTCCCCGGTCTCGGGGTCGATCATGTAGCCGTACGGGATGCCGCCGTGCGGCCAGCCGCCGGCCATCACCTTCTGAATCCGGCCGCTCATCGTGCGCTCAAGGATCAGGGCGTGTTCCATCTCCGCCATGTAGGCCAGGAGCGCCAGCGTCACCCCGAACATGTCCGACTCGGAGTCGATCCGGCTATCCGCGGTGACGACGCGGACCTTGCGGCCCTCCTCGACCTCGATGTCGGTCGTGTCGTACACCCAGCGGTGGATGTTCTTCATCGTGCGGCCGATGCGGTCCAGCTTGCCGAAGATGACGAGGTCGATCTTCCCGGCAGCGATGGCCGCGTTCATCCGGTCCAGATCCTCGCGCTCGGCGAGCTTCCCGGATATGCCGCCGTCTGTGTAGACGTCCACGATCACGTAGTTGCCGACGCCCAGCATCAGGTTGAGCCATGTTCGGCAAAGGTTGTCCTGCGCATCAAGGCCGAAACCGTCGACCTGTTTCGTCGTACTAACACGCCGATACAGGGCGACGCGCCAGCGCCTACGCATCTTCTGACCAGGCAGAAGGGCCTTACTCACGCTGTCTCCTTAATGCACGACGGAGGCACCCCGTGCTGGGATGCCCCCGTGGGAACGTGTGTAAATCTAACTGAACTGTGTAAGTGTGTCTAACTCTTCTCGTCTTCGTCGTCGTCCGCCATGAGGCGGAGCATCATCGTCGCGAAGCGCGTGCGCTTCTCTCTGCTCCACTCGACCTCGCGCCACTCGGCCGTGACCTGCGGATACGGGCTGGTTAGCACGTCTATCACGGTGCCACCCGGCCGTGCTTCTCGAAAGCGGCGTGGGTTACCGGCATCTGCTCGGCGAAGTGGGCCTCCATCTGCTCGGCCACCATCTCGATTTCCCGGAGCGGGAAGCTCGGGACCTTCGAGTTCTCCTTGCTGGTCCGCAGGCTCAGGAAGTGCATGAGCGAGCGGGCGTTGCAGGTGGCGAAGAAGGAGGTGTAGACGCCGACCGGCAGGACGTTGCGCGCTACCTCGCGGGCGATGCCGGCGCGAAGTTGGACCTGGTACGAGGACCAGGCGTGACGATAGGACTCCTTCGCCACACCCGAGGCGACCATCCACTGAAGGTCAGTGCCGACCGTGAAGGTGTAGGCGCCGGGTTTGCCCGTCTGAACCAGTTTCCGTTCGGGCGGCGGCAGGTAGAACACGGGGTTCAGCTCTTTGTAGCGCCCGGACTCCTCGTTGTAGCTCCAGCCCGCTCGGTGGCGGAAGAACTCTCTCGCGACGAAGATCGGCGCCTCGATGTAGAAGCTGAACGAGTTGTGCTCGAAGGGACTCCCGTGCCGGTCCCGCATCAGGAAGTTGATCAGGCCCTTGGTCGAGCCTTGCGCGTCTACGGCCTCCGCTCCGAGCGTGCTCACTCTCGCGGCCTGGGTGACGTCGTAGTCCATGGCGCTGGTGCGTACGGCCTTGACGGTGACATCTGAGCGGGTGGTGATCACGGGGTGACGTCCTTCGTGTGGTGTGCGGCGGGAGTCTTGAGGGCCGGCGCCTGGGCGGGCGAGGCGAGCAGCAGAACGAGCAGCAGGGCAAGGGCAAGGACCGTGGAGACCCAACAGGCGCTCCGTCCGACTATCACACTCATGCCGCGAGCGCCCCTTCGTAGGCGCGGCGGGACATGCTCGTCATGTGCCACGCGCTGAAGTCGCACTCGTAGACGCGGCCCTCGACCTTCAGCCCGCGACGCGTGCCCCTGACGTCAGCCCGGCGGGTTCGCTTCGCCTGCGCCCGGCCCATGGCCTTCTCGGCATCTCCGCGGGAGTCGAATCCCCGCTTCTGGCCGCAGTCGCAGTGCGTCCAGTCGACGGTCTTGAAGCTCATCTCGATCGTGCTCCTTACTTCTTGCTCTTGGTCTTTGGTGCGTCCTTCACGAACTTGCCGCAGGCGCATCCGCCGAGGTGGCACTGGCCACGGCTCGCGCCAACCGATGAGTGCATGAACGGGGGGTGGCCGCACTGTGGGTTGTAGCAGTAGCCGGGCCAGCCGGCCTTTCCGTCGTGGTTGGCGAGTGCGATGCCCGAGGACGTCAGGGGGATGACTCGCCCCGTACCGCCGAAGCTCATCTTCTTCGCGAAGGCTTCCGCTTCAGCGGTGGAACCGAAGGGCCCGTAGTTCAGGCCCTTCGATCCGTCCGCCCATCGGTGCGTGAGGACCCAGAGGTCTCGCATCTGGAGGATCGCCCCCATCTCCTTCAGCAGGGCCTTGGCCATCTGGTCGGGAGACTCGAAGGTCGGGTCCACCAGGATGTCGACGACCGCCTGGTACTCGTGCTTCCGAGGAGTGATCCTCATGCAGCGCACTCGGGGCAGGAGTGGCGCGGCCGGTTCGGGTGGCTCTGGCAGATCACCGTCACCTCGTACGTGTGACCCTCGCCTTCGGGGTCGTCGCGCATCTCGCGTGCGATCCCCTCCCCGATCCGCCGGCCGGCCTCGCCGTACAGCCGGTCATAGAAGCACTCGCCATCTTCGAAGACGCCGTACTCGACGCCTCCCCCGCTCACCGCTGCCCCTCGCTCGACGGCTCCAGCTCGGGGAAGGCGTTGCCCACCTGTTCTATCGCCCAGTCCCACATCGACTCGGTCTCAGCCTCGGTCAGGTGGTCCGACCACCCCTCCAGGAAATCCGTACCCCTGTCGTGCAGCACCTCCTTCACCGTGGCGAGCACCTTCGCCCTGCTCAGGTTCGACAGGGGGCCATCCTCGAAGATGTCGTGGTCGCGGTAAGCGCTGGCGAGTGCCGTCGCCATCGTCGCCCGCCCCACCCGATGCGTCACCCGCAGGTCGAACCGGTACAGCCCATCCTTGCTCAACGTGGCTTTCACTGGCACCCTCTCGCTAGTACGTCTATCACACTCAGGCCGGCAGGAGCGCGATCAGCTTGCCGAGCAGCTCCACCAGATCTTCGCGGCCGGCGTGCCCGTAGTTGTCCACGGTTTCGTCGTACGCAGGAAGGGCCGAGTCGAGGACGCCACCTTCCTCGTCCTCGAACGAGGCGATCACGCGCTCGCGCTCGTCCTCGCGGGCCTGGTACGCGGCCACCAGGGCGGCGAGCTGCTCGGTCAGGCTGGGGGTGGTCTCGACGGTGCTCACTTCGGTATTCCTCTCGATGACGCGCGCTCCGTATCGGCGCGTGTTTACGTAGGTCCAGGTGTTCCAGGTGGTACCGGCCGGCTTGGCGGCGTCGGTCCAGTCGCCGGCCGCGTCTTTCCGGCGGACGCTCCCGCGCTTGTCGAGGATCTCGATGGCCGAGCCGGCGGGGAGGGCGTCGAGGTCTGCGATCCGCTCGACGTGAGTCACTCTATCACACTCAGGCCGCAGCATAGTAGCGATCGGCCAGCGTGGTGACGCCGAGCAGCCGGTCCCGCAGGTCTTCCAGCGTGCCGTCGTTCATCAGGGTGGCGTCGAACTTCCAGTTCCGGAGACCGATCTCCGAGACGTACGGAAGGCCGTGCTGATCCTTCGCGGGGCCGACTCCGGGGCGGTCGATCCAGATGACCACGCCACCGCGGCTTTGGATGGCTCGCGCCTCGTTGGGGAAGCGGACGTCACTCACGACCAGGGCCTCACGCTCGGGCTCGTGATCGTTGAAGAGGGCGTTCACCCAGACGTCTTCGCCCAGCGTCACGCGGCCGGCGTCGGACCCGGTGGTGTGCAGCAGGCGCCGCACCTCGGGGAACTTCTCCTTCGCTCCCTCCCACCCATACGCGGCGATCAGGTTCACCAGGCGGTAGGGCGGGGCGTCGGGGTAGGCCGGGACGAGGGGGTTCTGGCGGAGCAGGAAGTCCTTCAGTCGGTCGGCGAAGGCGTCCCGCCGCCAGCCTCCCTCGACGAGGGCCTGGGCCGCCGAGTCCTTGCCGGACCGGGCGAAGCCCGCGAGTCCTACGAGTAGCGCATCGGTCATCGTTCACACACCTGCCAGTTCTTCAAGCTCGATCGGGGACAGGTCCACGTACGGCTCACCGTTGAGGTACGCCACCTGAAGGTGGGAGATCCGGACGCAGAGCTTCTCTCCACAGGTTGAGGAAACTCGCGTGCCCTTCGGCAGCTCGCCGAACGCTATGAGCCACGCGACGCGGCCGGCAGTCTGGTTGTAGCCGTCGTAACTGAGCTGGCCCAGGCCACTGCTCTTGCAGATGCCGCCGGTCCAGAGCCAGTGATCGTTGGTCCGGCTGACCCCGGACCAGAACTTCTCTTCGTCGGTCGAGCCCTCCAGGAACCTCGGGGCTGCGATCTCCGCCACCCGGACGTACTCCCGGATCGGGATGTCCTTACCCACGTGGCCCCATCGGGCGATGCGGCTCTTGTGTGCCGTGCACAGCCCTAGCTTGGTCCGAGCGTCGTTCTTGCACTGCACACCCTGGCTGCTGGTCACGTAGCACTTCACTGGCTTGATCCTCTCGGCGATGGGGGTAGGTCAGGCGAGGGACTTGCGGGGCAGTCCGTACCCCTGGACAAGGCCGTCTGCGAAGTGGACGTACGCCTCGGGGCCGTCATAGATCCACTTGTCGGGCTCGAAGTCGTAGTCCTGGATCGGATCGCCGTAGACGCTCGGGACGAGGTCGCCGTCCCTGTCGTCCCACTGCTCGGACCAGCGGTCGCCGCAGCATCGGCAGTCGCCTGCGCCGCCGAAGTACAGGCCGAGCTTCTCGGCCCTGCGGTTCGCGTGGTCGGCGTCGTCCGCCTCGACGATGACGTTCACGCTGATGCCTGCGTCGGGGTTGTTGTGGAACGAGCCGCCCGAGTTGTTCTGTCGGAAGTGGAAGAACACGGAGCACACCTCTCGGTGGGGATCATGGGGAGTGGGCGCCGGGGACTCGAACCGCCGGTGTCTGCCTGTCACCCTTCGGACTCACGTCCGACTATCACACTGAGGCCGGATCAAGAGGACGTCTTGTATCCGTCGAAGCACTGGATGTACGAGGTGTCGCCGACCTTCGCCCAGCAGAATCGGTGCCCGTCGACCGTGCCCCAGTGCTCCTTGCCGGCACGGCTCTGGGCGGCGTTGAACTTCAGCCGGGCGCTCTGCTTGTTCAGCTTCGGGTTCAGGTAGATCACGTTCCCCCGCCCGTCCACGATGTACGAGTAGCCCTTGCCGTTGCCCATCTTGGCGGCGTCCCAGTAGCAGCTACGCGTGACGGTGTTGTCGTCCGAGCAGGGCTTGGTGGGGAGCTTCAGAAGGGGCGTCGAGGTGGAGGCCGGGAGGAACGAGGCACTCCGCGCTGAGACGGTGGTGGTGGACTCGGGGGACTCGGGGGACTCGGGCAGCGTGCTCGCGAGCGGGCCCACGACCAGAGCGGTGGCGGCGGCGATGATGACGGCGATCTTCATGGTTCGGTCCTTCGTGAGGTTCAGGCGGGGAGCTTGACGGAGCCGGTACGCGGCGGCTGCCAGCGGGGCGGCAACTTGTACTGGTAGGCGGTCAGGACGGGAACCTCGTGCGGTTCGGCCACCTTGTTGTCGACCGCTACGCGGTAGACCTCGGCGAACTGGGCGACTGCCCGCTTGACGATCTCGCTGTAGGTCAGACCCGTGGGGGCGAGGGTCTCGATGGCTCGGGCCAGGTCGGCATCGACCCGCGCGGCGAGCTGCTTGGGCGCGGTCACAGCCAGTCCACCTCAAGCACGAGGGGGGTGATGTCGCCGCTCTCCTCGTCGATCAGGCCCCGGTCGATCAGGGCCTTCGCCGTACGCCCCCAGTGGCCTTGCAGCTTCCAGGCCATACCGCTCTTGATCAGGTCCGAGAACAGGTCCAGCGAGTCGTCACTGTCCAGCTCGCCCGCCTCGTAGCTCATCATGTCGACGACCAGGCTTCCCATGGCGCTCATCTCTACTTCCTTGCGTATCGTGGGTGGGGCGGGACGGGGCCGACTTCACTTCGGCCCCGCCCCGTACTGCGGGTGTCAGGTCAGGCGTTCAGGTCGTCAATGCGCTTCTGCCACTCCCGCGCCTCACGATCCGCGTTACTCGCCTGCTGGCGCAGGTTCTTCGCGTCGCCTGTTTTGTTGTCCCGGTTCCGCGCGAAGAGACGGCGATAGCTCTCCCGCGCCCAGTCCGGGTAGTCCTTCTCGAAGCGGTCCAGAACCTCGAACTCGATCTTCCAAATCGCGTCGTACGCCTTCTGTTCGTACGGGACGGTCCGCCCCAGCTCGTTGCGGGTGCCGCCGCCATAGGTGGGAGCCCGGTCCCAGGTCTGAGGCTGACCGAGGTAGCCCTCCGGTCCGAGGCGGATCACGGTGTGTTCGGCGGCATACTTCCGTCCGCGCACCTTCACGAAGCCGTGGGTGACTCGGCCCTCAAATTCGGGGTCGGTGGCTATCTGCACGCGGGCCCGGAGTTCCTCGACCCTCTCCGTCGTCCAGCCGTTGTGGTGGGAGCGCATCTTCCGCTGGGCCGCCAGGATCTTGATGTGGAATTCGCCGTCCGCGATCTCGTACTTGTAGGGCTCGCGCTGGTCGTCGGTCACGGTTCTCTCTTCTCTGTGGGTGGTTGCTGCCTGCGTCGGATGGGTGGGTGCCCAGGACTCGAACCTGTGGTGTGTGCCGCTCACCCTGCCTGTCGTCACACTATCACAATGCACGACTTACACACCCTGGTCAGCCGAAGCGGACCTCTCCGAAGATGGCCACCTGGACGATGACGTCCGCCGTGCCCGCGTCGATGTGTCCGGCGTCGATGCCCTGCCAGTCCCGCTCAAGCCAGGACTGCACGATGTAGCCGTGGTACTCACGGTTCACCAGCTCCTGATTCAGGTCGAGGAGCAGGCCGTACGCCCTGCGTATGTCGTCCTTGCTCAGGTAGTGCGCCTCGCGGTCCGCCTCGAACCCCTCGGCGGCATCGACGATCGTGTACTCCTTGTCGAAGGGCAGGCCGGCAAACTCCGCGGGGGTCGGCTCGTCAGCCCAGTACGTGATCCCTCCGTACGAGGCGATGTCGATGATGGACTGGACGTTGTCGTCGGTCACGGCCTCGATCACGCGGCCGGTCAGGGTGTCGGTCATGCGGCTACCTTCGTGCGGAGTCGAACGGTGTCGGTCGTGGTGCGGTCGACGGTGTCGGTGTAGTACTCGTTCGGGTCCTCGCAGACCAGCTCGACGGCGGCCTCCTCCGCCTCGTCGCGGTCCTCGGCCTCGACCTCGACC
The DNA here is from genome assembly GCF_018866325.1 of Streptomyces sp. YPW6. Classification (NCBI taxonomy): domain Bacteria; kingdom Bacillati; phylum Actinomycetota; class Actinomycetes; order Kitasatosporales; family Streptomycetaceae; genus Streptomyces; species Streptomyces sp. YPW6. The sequence continues at coordinate 3,355,409 of NZ_CP076457.1, read as the reverse complement.
TCGTACTTGATCTCTTCGAGGACTGTCACTCGGTACATGGGCACAGCTCCGCTCTCCTTCAGTGGTGGGTGTGGGTGCGGGGAAGGCGGATCATGTCGTGAGCGGTGGTGTAGTCCTTGATCCGCCCGCCGTTCGTGCTGAATCCGAAGCGGCGATAGAAGCCGCGCAGGCGACGAAGGTCAGAGCCGAACTCGCGGGTCGGGGAGAGAGTCGTCGTGACGGCCTGCTTGTCGGCCTCCGCGATCAGCAGCTCCATGACGCGGGTGCCGATCCCCTGCAACCGCAGCTCGCGCGGTACGACGATCTTCGAGAGGACGAGGTGGCCGACCGAGTCCACGTAGACCCACGTGGTGGCGTCGGGCACCTCGGCGGCTATGCGCTCCCGCAGGGGAGCCAGCCAGTCGGGGTCAAGGTTGGTGTATCCGGGCTTGAGCATGGTGGTGCACCTTCGGGCCGGGCGGGGCGGGGCCGACTTCACTTCGGCCCCGCCCCTGTGAGGGGTGACTAGGCGATGGCTGCGAGGTGGCCCCGGATGTCGGCCTCGTTGAAGGAGCGCGGGGAGCGGCGCTCGGCGTCGCCCTTCTCCTGGTCGTACTCGTGGGCGTGGGTGTCGTCCCAGTCCTCGCCCTCGGCGTGGCCGAGCAGCCACGTGACAGCCGCCTCTTCCTGGCCGGTGAGGTACAGGACGCGGGCGATGATGTCGGCCTCGGTGCACGTGAACTTCGAGCCGGTGTCGCTGGCGGTCATGCCGTCGCCGAACACGCTGGACAGCTCGGCGATGGCTGCGGGGGCGCTTTCATGCAGGGTGATGCTCATGGTGGATATCTCCTGGGTTTCACTGCTCGCGGAGAGTCCGCGATGGTGGGCGCCGGGGACTCGAACCCCTGGTGTCTGCCGGTCGCCCGAGCTGCACGACTATCACGCAGCGACAAGCAAGAGCTGTCCTTCGATCTGTGCGTTCAGGTGGAGGTTCCCCAACTCGGAGAAGTGCGCGTCCCGCGCCTCTCCCCAGATCTCGGCGACGCTCTCCCAGGACACCTCGGCGTTCGCCTGCTGTCCGTACAGCTCACCGAGATCGGGCCATGCCCGCTCCAGGATCGCCTCGCGGTCGGCGTCGGTGTCCTCCCAGTTGAGCTTGTGCGCCTGGTCGACGGCCTCATCCAGGTTCGCCTCGAACCGCTGGGACTCGCGGTCGGAGTAGTCGGACTCGTCCACGAAGGGGTAGTCCAGGAGGGCCGTGACGATCCCGGCCGCCTCCAGGAAGGCATCGGTGAACGGAGGGATGAGCGGCTCGTACGGCAGGCCCTCGGCGTCGTATTCGGCGCGGTGGTCCTCGCAGAACTGGGTGTGGGTCTCGACGCCCTCACGCCACCAGTGGGATTCTTCGTCGCACCCCTGGAAGTCGCAGGGCTCGGCCGTCTCACGGATCTGGACGTAGATGGTGCGCAGGCTGCCGAAGGCCCAGTGGCTCGACGTCCCGTCGATGACATGGTCCTCCGCGGATTCGCCGGCTGCGCCCTGGATCAACGCCAGTGCCGAGCGGTAGTTGGACTCTTCGAGCAGGTCATCCCCGCGCTCGGCCCAGCTCACGAACGCGCCGTGCGTCTCGTACAGGCGGTCGTCCCAGAAGTAGGCGTTGGACGGCGCGGTCAGGCTCTTGACCGCGATCTCGTACAGGGTGTCGTTGTCGAGGTCGTAGCTGATCATGGGTATCCCCTTGCCGGTGGTACGGATGGGTGATGGGGACTGGCGGCCTCGCCTGCCGTCCCGGTGGGAGCCGGGGACTCGAACCCCCGGCGTCTGCCCGTCTCCCTATTGCACTACTTACACACTCTGGCCGGTCACTGAAGCTCAAGCTCGACGTCGGTGTTCTCCGCGTCGAAGTAGTCCAGCTCGAAGCCGCCACCACCAGCCCTGATACTGGACTCCAGGTAGAGCTTCACGTCGTCCTCGTCGAAGTCGGAGCCGTCCGTCTTGCGCAGGCCCTCCAGCTCGAAGGTCACGGTGACCGTGGCGTTGTACTCGTACCGGAGGGCGTCGAGCCCGATCTCCTGGGCGTGCTCGGAGATGGTGCCCCTGTGCGAGTCCAGGTCGTAGTCGTCGATGACCTCGATGAGGAGGTTGCGCGCCTCGACGCGCAGCTTCCCGTACTTCTCCCGAGCGTGCCGGGTCTCTTCCTTCTGCTCCTCGACGGCGGACCGGAGGTTGGATACCTGGGCCTGGAGCTGGCCTATCTGGCGCTCCAGTGCGTTGACGGCGTCGGAGGCGGTGAAGGGCTTCTCAAGCGATACGGTCATGTTCTTGCCTTCCTGAGTCACTCTATCACACTCTGTGTAGAGCTAAGCGGGAGTCGAGGGCTCGAACCCCTGATGCCTGCCGGTCTCCCTCGGTGACGTTGTCACTCTATCACACACTGGCCAACTTCATGAAGACGACGTCCGGAGCGCCGGGCGTCCAGTTGGGCACACGTTCGGTCTCGATGAATCCGAACTGCTCGTAGTACGACGGCAGGAAGCCGTCAAAGCAGTCGAGGAGGTGAGCCCCTTCACGGATGGCTGCCGCCACCATCTCGGGGCCACGCCCCTTGACCTGAGAGAACAGGCCGATGGCCCAGCCGTCCGGGGTCACGCCGAACCCCGACATCAGGTCGTCGGAGAGGTAGTACATCGCATCGTCGGGCATCTCCGCAGGCTTGGATGTGGCGTCGGCGATCCGAGGGGATGCAGCGCGAGCCGAGCGGAGAGCGGCCTTGTAGCGGGCAGAGCTGGTGAGCTGGATCACTGGGGGTTCCTCCGGCTGGTAGTAGTCACTCTATCACACTATGAGTGGGCGACCCGGACTCGCACTCGGGTTGTGGCTGCTCTCGCCCGACGTTGTCACTCTATCACACTCACTCCGCAGTGAGCGCCCGACGCAGCTCACGGTTCAAGCGCAGAAGGGCAGACTCGTGCTTCGCTATCAGTCCGCGAATCTGGTCCACGTCAGTACGTACGCGCGGCTTGCGCTCAACGGCGAGCGCCTGGCGCTTCCGGATCGTCTCCCAGCGGTTGCCGTGGTCGAGCCAGGCGTACAGTTCGGCACGCTTCAGGTAGGACATACCGCCGAGCGACTGCACCTCGGGGAAGTCGGCATGACGTTGGTGCCAGTTGGTGACCGTGGCACGGGAGACGCCCAGCTCGCGGGCTGCTTCGGACAGGCAAAGGTAGTCCGTTGCCTTGTCGAGGGAAACGGGCATGGTTCCTCCCAGGAACGTAGGGGAGGGATGCGTAACGGCACCCCATCGGGCCGGCCGGACCCATGACGGTCCGGCCGGCCTGAAGGCAGGCCGGTACGGGGGCGGAGGCAGCAACGCTCATGCGTCCTGGTCTCTCCGCCCCGTCCGGGGTGCACTCGGTAGGCGACATCAGCCGGTGTGTGAACGTATCCCCAAGTCCTAGGCACGGCGGTACCTCCCCGATGGGGAGTGACGACGCTCGTGTCTACGTCGGGCAGTGGTCAAGGATTCGGTGTGCGCCTACCGGGCGCGGTACTTCGGTCTGTTCGTTTGGTACTGCGGTACTGCGGTCCGTTCTTCGGAACGGGGTGGACTAGGCCCCGTGCCCGCCCCCTAGGGAGTGCCTTACCGCCATGGGGCCGACTGTCGGCCCTTGCGCTACCTCCCTTTGATCGGGGCGGTAAGGCACTCCCTGGGGAGCGGGAAACGACCGTTCCTAGTTGGCTGCATGGGTGAAGCTAGGCATCCGGGGAGTCGACCCCATCGCGACGGCCCTAAAGGGCAGACCGCCGCTTTGCTTCGCTTGCCATACGTATCCCGCCGCCATGACGCGCACGGGTGCCGCAAGGCTCCGTTTCCTGGTGAAACTGGCTGGTCCGTTCGCCTACTGCACACGGGGTGGTCGTCCACCCCTCCTAGGGCTCTCTCCCTAGGCGGTGCCTCTCGGTTCCCATCCGGCCCGGCTTCACTCCGGTACGGAGTGCGTTTACGGGCCGGGCCCGTATGTGTTGTGCGGGTGATTCGCGTTCATGTCCTGCCTCCTTCGCTGCGGTCCGTCGTGCTGTTGATAGGAGTACTCAACCACACAGCACGACTATCACACAGCAGATAGGCCGATCCGGGGTCAAATTTCCATGATCAACAGGGCCCTGACCTGCGGTTATAGAAAGTCATGTGACGTGGGTCACGGGGGCCCTAGATGTCCGAGTTGACCTGTTGTGCACCCTGTCCCGTTACCTAAAAGTGACCTCCCTTGTGCCCCACCTTGTCCGTATTTCCGGGCCAGTCCCGGCACGACTTACACACTGGCCCGATTCCGGGGCCTGGATAGCTACATAAGCGCTGGTCAGAAGGGGTCTGAGTGGCCGTCTCGCGGCCGTCCTCTCCCTGCCTGTCTCTCTGTCCGTCCGTGCCGGGCCAGGCCAGCAGGCCCCTGCCTGCGGGCTTTAGGTCTAAAGACTTCAGCGCGTGACAGTGCGTCGGCGCGACAGTCGACGGGCGCAAGGGTGCAGATCCGAAGGCTTTAGGTCTGAAGGTAAGGGGCGGGGTGGGGTAGGGCCCCTTGCGCGTGATTTTCCGGATCGCCTCGTAATAGCAGCTGAGATCGTGCCACGGTTTCAGGGTCGATCAGGAGTGCCGACCCGGCGTCCCACCTGCGGGAACGGATGCCGGATGCCCGCCGAAACCGCCGCGATCCTGCGCGCGCCGACGAGCGTCAGGGCCGAGCTGCCGGCCCGCCCTGGTTCGACTTCGAGACGACGTGGACAAGGTGGGCAACCGACTGCTTCTCGTAGTGCCCGAGCGGATGCTGGACCTTGCCCTGACTGTCCAGCTCCAGGAGCTGCGCGCCGATCTGCGCGAGTTCCTCGGCCTGCCGGCCCGCGATCCGTACGTCCTGGTCGATGAAGCCCGCGGCCGTGATGATCTGCGCGAGTACGTCCTGGTCGTACCCATCAGGAAGCGTCAGGGCTTCGGGAGGGACGCGGCGGACGGCGCAGGAGGCGATGACGTACGGGGGAGACGAGATGGAACCGCCGGGACTCCGTGACACGAAGCCGTCTGCATCTGCGCGGAACGTCGCCGCGACCTCACGGTCAACCGCCGGCCGCGCGCACCTGTCCTCGTACACGTCTGCCTCAGATCTCATGCTTGGTGATCCAGGCCCGGTGTTCCTGCCTGGCGTAGCCTCGTTCGTTCCCGCTCCAGCATGGAGCATCCGCCGGCAAAGGCCCAAGGGTGCCCCCGTTCAGGAAGTCGTACGTAAGCAGCTCCTGTGCGTAGTGGATGGCGTCCATCAACGTGGCCGCTGCCTCGCCGGGATGACCACCGTCTACGTCGGCGAGCCTGTCCGATGCGCCAGCGCGGCGTACGAGGAACTCCCGAGCGAGGTGGCCGCCATCGGAGTCCCCCATCAGGATGCCTAGTCGCTGCACCGCGATCAGCTCAGCCAGAAGTGAATCCATGAGCTGAGCTTAGGCAAGGGGAAACGTCCATCGGGCGGCTTCGCCGCCCCTGCTCGTCAGGTGGCTGAATCTGTGGTGCCCGGTAGGGCATCCCTCTCACTGACACCTTCGCCGCTGGGTTTAGAGCTGGCCCGCCGCCGCGAGGCGGCGTGTGACTGGCGTCACTGGAAGAGTCAGGACACAAACCAAGATCATCTTCCGTATATATAGATGTAAGGCGTTAGGCGCCAGGACAGACCGCCAGTCGGTAAGGCCCTCCGGGCCTTCCAGTCGCTTCCTACTGACGTAGTTGAGGCTTGGTAGTTGGGGCGCGGAGCGCCCACTGGCGTAGCCACGTACTTCTCAGACTTCCCCTCGGGTCGACAGCTTCGAGCAGCTACCTGTTCAGGTAGGACGTCGTCGAGGGGGCAGCTTCCGCGTCCGGCCAGGGGGTGATCGATGCCCCAGTGGCTCGACTCTGACCGAAAAGGCCGGCTCCCGAAGGACTGGGACCGGATCAGGAACCGAGTTCTTCGGCGTGACGGCCACCAGTGCACTGCGCGAGACCAGTACGGCAAGCGGTGCGACGAGCTGGCCACGGACGTGGACCACATCATCGCTGGTGACGATCATCGAGAAGCCAACCTAAGAGCACTCTGCGGATGGCATCACCAGCGCAAGTCATCACGAGAGGGAGCCGCAGCCAGCGTGAAGAAGCGCCGGCAGATCGGGAAGCGGTTCCAGCGCAACGAGGCCCATCCGGGCCTCCTGTAGACCTGACAGCTCCGAGTTCCTCCCCCACTCGTTGAGCGTCAGCCGGCACTCCAGGGCCCTCTCTCCCTCGGGCGGTGCCTCGCCCCCTGGCTCGCTACCCCAGGGGGCTCGACTTCGACGGAAGGAATCCGCGGTGACCACCTGGTCCTGGTTGTGGGTCGGGTGGCTCGCGACCTTCCTGGTTATCGAGGGCAAGGCCCTCTTCAACAAGACATCCGGCGACACCCTGAGCGAGCACGTCTGGAAGTGGTTCTCCACGGCCCGGACCGGCGCGCAGGGTCAGCCGACCGGCTGGGTCCGGCTGCGGCGCTTCGCCTTGCTGGCTTTCATGACCTGGCTGTCCGTGCACTTCCTCACGGGCGGCCTCTTCTGACCTGAAGGAGGTGTGACCGATGGGCAACCGTGGCCCCGTCCCGAATCGCGAAGACGACCTCGCGCGCCCTCGGTCGCGAAAGGGCACCGACCAGCAGTCGGTGACCAAGGGCGAGATGAAGCCGGTCAAGGTCCCGAACGCGGATCGTGAGTGGCACCCGATCGCGCGCCGGCTGTGGGACTCGCTGAAGTCCTCGGGCCAGGCGGACTTCTACCAGAACAGTGACTGGGCCTTCGCCTACTCGCTGTGCGAAGACCTGTCCCACTACAAGAAGTCGGGCAAGCGGAGCGGTCAGATGCTCCAGACCATCTACTCAGCCTTCGAGCGGCTCCTTGTCGCCGAGGGCGATCGGCGCCGTGTGCGCATCGAACTTTCTGAGCCCGAGGACGAGCAGGACTCTGCCGCTGTGGTCGCTATCGCCGACTACAAGAAGGAGCTGGGGCTCGCGCAGTGATTCCGGGGGAGGTGAGCCATGGCTACCGCGATGCTCACCCCGGAGGAGATCGACCTCCTGGACCCGACCTTCATCGGCCCGACGTGGCAGAAGGACGCCTTCGGGCGTTGGGTCCTGCCGGACAAGACGCTCGGCTGGCAGATCGCCGGCTGGGCTGCCGAGTACCTGCGCTCCGAGGACGGCGGTCCCTGGAAGTTCACGCGCGAGCAGCTCCGGTTCGTCCTCCACTGGTACGCCGTGGACGAGAACGGTCGATTCACCGCCCGCAAGGGCGTGTTGCAGCGGATGAAGGGGTGGGGGAAAGACCCGCTCCTCGCCGTGCTCTGCCTCGTCGAGCTGTGCGGGCCGTCGCGCTTCTCTCACTGGGATGAGGCCGGCGAACCTGTCGGCGTTCCCCACCCTCGCGCGTGGGTCCAGGTCACGGCCGTCAACCAGTCACAGACCACGAACACGATGGCGCTCATCCCGTCGCTGATGTCCGACGCCTTCAAGGCGAAGTACGGCATCAAGGACGGGGCGGTCCTCATCCGAGCCAACGGCGGCAAGTGCCGGCTTGAGGCGGTGACGTCGTCGTTCCGTGCCCTTGAGGGCAAGAGGACGACGTTTTTACCTTGCTCAACGAGACGCACCACTGGGTGCTCGGCAACAACGGGCACAAGATGTACGAGACGATCGACGGTAACGCGACCAAGCAGGACAGTCGTTACCTCGCGATCACGAACGCTTACCTGCCCGGCGAAGACTCCGTGGCCGAGCGGATGCGCGAGTCCTTCAACAAGATCGTCGAGGGCCGCGCGGTCGGCATCGGCTACCTGTACGACTCGATCGAGGCTCACCCGAAGACGCCCCTGACGCCCGAGGCGTTGGAGATCGTCCTCCCGAAGATCCGCGGTGACGCGGTCTGGCTGGTGCCAGCCACGATCATCCAGTCCGTCCTCGACACGACGATCTCAGCCAGCCGGTCACGGCGCATGTGGCTCAACCAGATCGTTGCCGAGGAAGACGCCCTGTACGGGCCCGAGCAGCTCGCCGACATCCTCCACGAGGGTGCCGTCCTGGCTCCTGGCGACGAGATCGTCATGGGCTTCGACGGCGGCAAGACCGATGACGCGACTTGCCTGATAGCTCTCCGTGTACGCGACATGTGCGCGTTCACCCTCGGAGTGTGGGAGAAGCCTGACGGCCCGCGCGGTGACGGCTGGTCCGTCCCTCGGGCCGAGGTCGACTCCTCCGTCCACGACGCGTTCCGCACCTTCAAGGTGCAGGGCATGTACGCGGATGTCGCCCTGTGGGAGTCGTACATCTCCGAGTGGGATGAGACGTACGGCGAGGGCCTGGCCGTGAAGTCACCGGCCGGCAAGGACCGGATCGGCTGGGACATGCGTTCCAGCCTGAAGGCTTCGACGATGGCGCACGAGCGCCTCATGCGGTCGATCTTCGACCGGAAGCTGAAGTACGACGGCGACCTGACGCTGAAGCGGCACACGCTCAACGCCCGGCGCCGCACGAACAACTACGGCTTGTCGTTCGGCAAGGAATCCCGCGAATCCCCCCGCAAGGTCGACGCGTACGCGGCGCTGATGCTCGCGCACGAGTGCCTGTACGACCTGCGCGCCCGTGGCAAGAAGGTCCGTCAGCGGACGGGGCGCGGTTACTTCATCTAACGCTGTGATAGTAGTGCAGAAAGGTGGTGAGTGCATGGCCGACACCAGCCCGGTTTCGCTGGCGCGGGAACTCCTCGCCATCCTTGATCGTGACGAGGGCCGGCTGGCCCGGATCGATCGCTTCGTCCAGGGCAAGCACGACGACCCGTACATGCCGGCCCAGGCCGATGACGAGTACCGGATGCTGGCCAAGAGGGCGGTGTCCAACTGGATGCCCTTGCTCGTCGGCACCCCGGCGCAGGCTTTGTACGTCGATGGTTTCCGCCCCGGCTCGGACGGTGCGAGTCTGCCCGAGGCGCCGGCCTCCCGCTCCGTGGAGTGGTCGCACTGGCAGCGCTCACGGCTCGACGCCCGCCAGGCCGCGATCTATCGCGGCGCTCTGGCGTTCGGTCACAGCTTCGTCCTGACGGAGAAGACCAAGAAGGGCGTCGTGTCGAAGGGCCTGTCCGCACAACGGACGGCCGCCCTGTACGAGGACCCCGCTAACGATGAGACCCCCCATGCGGCGCTCACCATCGTGGCTTGGCCGAAGGGCGAGCAGCTCGGCAAGGCCCGGCTGTGGGACAGCAAGCGCGAGTACGCGGTGACGTTCCGGACGAAGACCGATGCCGAGGGCATCCGCGTCGGGGCCAGCAAGGTGCACGGCGCTTCGGAGTGCCCCGTCACCCGCTTCGCGGCGTCGGTCGACCTGGAGGGCCGAACGGTCGGCGTGGTCGAGCCGATGATCCCGCTCCAGAACCGCATCAACCAAACCGTTTTCGACTTGCTGGTCGCGCAGACCTACGCCTCGGTGAAGGTGCGCACGGTGACCGGCATGGCTCCGCCCATGCAGACGGAGCCGATCGTCGAGAACGGCGAAGTCGTCGGCAGCCAGGTCAAGCTCGACGCGAACGGCAACCCGATGCCGGCGCCCGTCTACCACAACGCCCGTCGCTTCTTGTTCGCCGAGGACCCTGACGTCAAGTTCGGCAGCCTGGACGAGACCCCGCTGGGCGGGTTCATCGAGTCGATCGACATGTCCATCCGGCACTGGGCGGCCGTCTCGCAGACGCCTCCGCACCACATGCTGGGGCAGATCGCGAACCTCTCAGCCGAGGCGCTCCTGGCCGCCGAGCAGGCCCTTGCCCGCAAGGTCGCCGAGTTCCAGTCCGTATTCGGCGAGTCCTGGGAGCGGGTCTTCCGACTGGCCGCCGAGATGGAGGGCAACACCACCGCGGCCGACGACTTCCACGGGGAGGTCAACTGGCGTGACATGGAGTCCCGTTCGCTGGCGCAGGCCGCTGACGCCCTGGGCAAGCTCGCCGAGACGCTTGGCATCCCGAAGCGCGCGCTCTGGAAGCGCGTGCCAGGCGTGACCCAGCAGGAGTACGAGGACTGGGTCGACACGGCCGAGGACGACGACTCGGTTGGTCAGCTCGCGTCCGCACTGACGCGGGCCACTCCGTCCGTCACCTCGATCGGGTCATCCACCCGTAGCGAGGTGCTCGCCGCGTGACGTCCGCAGCCAAACAGGCTGAGGCTGATCGGACGTCCGCCGCCTTCCAGGCGGCCCTCACCCAGATCGGGGCGGGGACCGTCGAGGAGGCGTTGAAGCTGTGGCAGGCAGTCCCCGCGACCGCGAGGGCTGCCCAGTCATCGGCATGGTTGAAGCGGGCCATCACGATGGTGATGACCCGGCGCCGCATGAGCCGTGATCTGGCTCGTGCGTACTACCGCCTGGTGCGCGCTCTGCGTACCGGTACGACAGTGGCCGATCCGTACCACCCGGAGCCCACGTACGTGACTCTGGATACCTTGCGTCGCGAGTTCGCCGCGCTGGTCGGAGATGCAGCGGACGGCTCCCTGGAGGAGCGTCCCGCTTCGGCCGGCTCGACGCTCCCAGATCGCAGACCGTCCGACGAGGACTCGGCCCCGGAGGTCGAGGACGACGTCAACGACGATCAGATCCTGGTCGAGGAGCTGCCCGAACTTCGCGAGGACGAGGAGCGGATCGAGCGCGAGGCCGAAGAGGAAGCGAGGGTCATCCTCGATCTTCTCGGCCCGTCCAACCTGGACCGCAAGACCTCGGTCATCGACGAGAACAAGCCCGCCAAGGACGTCGACAAGGCGCGCGGGGAGGCCCATCAGCAGGCCGGCACCCGCCAGGCCGCAGCCGCCGAGCGCATCGTGAACAACGGTGGACGCTCCGCGGTCTGGAACCACATGAGCAAGGACCGGCGGGTCCTGGGCTACGTCCGGCTGTCACGTACCGGCACCCCGTGCGGGTGGTGCGCGATGCTCATCTCGCGCGGCTTCGTCCGCAGCGACGGCTACCGCACCCAGAAGGGCGCTGGCCCGACGCTCGCGCAACTGGAGTCCGGCGAGTACGCCGATGGCGACAAGTACCACGACAACTGCCACTGCTACGCCGAGCCCGTGTTCGCGCCCGAGCAGTACGACAGCCCCGCTTACGCCCTGAACCGCTCCTACGCGGAGCTGTGGCCGAAGGTGACGCGGGGCCTGTCCGGCAAGGCGGCTGTGTCCGCCTGGAGGCGGTTCATCCGCCAACAGCAGAAGTCCGCAGCCCAGGAGGCGCGGCAGTCCACCACAGACGTCCAGGAGGCGTGAGCGTGCCCGAGCAGGAAACCCCCAGCACCGACACCGAGACCGTTGAGACGCCCCCGGAAGGGGAGCAGTCGACGGAGCAGGAGACCCAGGAGCCGGCCGAAGAGTCGGTCCCTGCGGACGTGCTGCGCAAGAAGCTGACCGACGCGAACGCGGAGGCGGCGAACTACCGCACCAAGCTCCGGGAGGTCGAGGCCCGGTTCGCTGGCGCCAAGACGCCCGAGGAGTTCGAGACTGCGGTCGCCGAGCTGAAGGCGCAGAACGAGGCGCTGGAGCGGAAGATCCTGCTCTCCTCCGTGGCAGCGAAGTACGAGCTGCCCGAGGCCCTGGCCAAGCGTCTTGCCGGCGCGACCCCGGCGGAGCTGGAGGCCGACGCGAAGGAGCTTCAGAAGCTCGTCTCGCCGCAGGCCCCGGAGTCCCTCGGCGGAGGTCTGACCCCGGCTGAGGGGGACGACACCTTCGACCCGGTCAAGGCCGCCCGCGCTGCGCGCAGGCGCGGTTACTGAGCCTTCCTTCTGGTGTCGGTGTGATAGTCGTGCACGCCCCCAGTCTCCCCCTTCCCAACTGACAGGAGAACCACCCCGTGGCTTACACCGAACACGATGTAGTCAAGCCGGACAAGATCGCCGCGACTGCGGCAGTCGCTCTCGAAGAGTCCCTGGTCGTCCCGGCCGTCTTCCAGCGCGAGGGCATCGACCAGTTCAAGGGCGCCAAGGATGACGCCATCAACGTGAAGGTCGAGGGAGTCCTTCCCTACCGCACGTACGGATGGCGCAACGACCGCACCACCGAGATCCAGTTCGACACCTACGCCGAGCGGACCGTCCAGGTCAACTTCGGCGGGGACGTCTACTCGGGTGTGCAGCTCACCGACGAGCAGAACGAGATGGACCTCCAGGGCTGGGCCAAGCTCATGACCAAGCAGACCGAAGCGGTCGGCAAGGGACTGGAGTACCAGGCCGTCGACTACCTCCTGAACGCCCCGTACGAGGTCACCCTCGGCGGCGCGGTCTCCGGTCGCAGCCTGCGCAAGACCCTGATCCGGGCGCGCGAGGTCATGAACAAGCTCCGCGTCCCGAAGGAGGGCCGCACCCTCCTGATCGGTTCCGGCTGGGAGAACGAGCTTCTGTCCGACGCGGACCTGAACCTCGCGGTCAACGTCGGCGAGGCCGAGGCCGTGTCCGCGCTGCGTGAGGCCACTCTCGGCCGCCGGTACGGCTTCAACATCGTCACCTCCGACGAGCTGCCGGCCGACTTCGCCGTGGCGATGGTCTCCAGTGCGTTCATCTTCGCGACGGGAGCCCCCTCCGTCCCGCAGAGCGTTCCCTTCGGCGCCTCGGCCAGCTACAACGGCGTGGCCCTGCGCTGGATTCGCGACTACGACTCGACACGTCTCATGGACCGCTCGATCGTCAACACCTACAAGGGCTTCCGCACCGTGTCCGACTTCCTGATCGGCCGCGACAACGCGAACCCGAGCCAGGGCTTCGTCTCCGAGCACGAGCACTTCGTGCGCGCGATCAAGCTGGACCTGGACGCCGAAGCTGACGTCCTGCCGGACCCGGACGGTCCGGACCCGAAGCAGAAGGAGCTGTTCGAGATCACCGGCATCGGTGGCACCGCGGACGGCGCCTCGGCCTAGGACCAGTCGATGAGTCGGGGCAGAGTGTGATAGTCGTGCGCTCTGCCCCTTCTCGCCCCACCGAGTAAGGAGACTCCCGTGGCTTTCGCCACCCTCGAAGACCTGAAGGGGCGACTGGACTGGATGCTGGACGCGGACGAGGAGCGGATCGCAGAGAACGCCCTGGAGGACGCCTCGGACCTCGCCACGCACTACGGCCGCGACTGGCCTGAGGACACCGCCCCCCGCATGGTGCGCACGCTCGTGCTGAAGGCGTGCAAGCGATACATGTCCAACCCGGACGGCTACACCCAGTCGCGAGCAGGCGACGAGACCCTGGCCTGGAACGACAGCGCGGGGGAGAACGCGGGGACCGTGTACTTCACGGACGAGGAGATCAAGCTCCTCGCCGGCCTGGCCGGCCGAAGGTCCGGCCTCTACACCGCAGGCGTCACCGCCTGGCAGTCGGTACGTCGCCCCGTGACCGTGGGCCTGGTGCCCGTCGAGAACGGCTGGAAGGGCTTCCCGCTCTACGCCGACGAGACGGAGCCCTGGTGAGCAGCCTCCAGCGCAGGCGCGGAGTGCCGGCCAAGATCTTCCGGACCGTCGAGCGCATCGACGGCCGAGGCAACAAGATCCTGGTCGCCGACATGGAGCACCCCATCGAGGTGCGCTGCGCCCTGATCCCTCAGCGCTCCTCGAAAGCGGAGGTGCCCGGTCAGCAGCAGATCAACATCACCCGCATGATCGTGGACGCCGAGCTGCCGGACGTGACCCTCTGGTCGCGCGTTGACTGCCTCGGTCGCCACTGGGACGTCGTCACGCCCCCGGCCTACCACCACGGCACCCGTAAGACCCGGCACTGGTCCATCGACATCCGGGAGCGGCCGTGAGCATCGAGTGGGAGAGGTCCGTCGATGGCAAGAAGCTCGAACAGTTCCTCGCCCTGATGGACGGCGTCCAGGGCGAACTCGAAGTGAAGCAGTTCGAGATCCAGGTCCGCGCGGAGGAGAACCTCCAGCGGGTCAAGGCGAGCCCGAAGACGCGGGGCTCGGTCAGCCAGTCGAGCATCGAGACCGATCGTGGTCGGGTCGACCGGTACGTGATCCTCCAGGACATCACCACGAGCGACTCGGCCAGCGTGAACTCGGCGCTCTCGATCGAGGTAGGCCGCGGTGCCTACGACGTGACCCTCCAGAGCCCTGACGGCGAAACGATCAGCGAGTACACGGTCGCCGGTTTCGAGGGCCTCTACATCCTCACCAACGCGGCCAACCTCCCGAGGAAGAACAAGGGCGGATCGAGGACCAGGCGTCACGTCACGATCCGCCGCAAGAAGGGGGTGAAGTATGGCCGGCCTTCCCGCAGGAATTAAGGCGCTCGCCGAACTCAGCCCCGTTGAAGACCTGCTCCTCGCCGTGCTCCGCGAGGGCCTGCCGGGCATCGCTGTCCGCTCGCTCATCGCGAAGGACCAGGACTTCCCCCTCGTCCTGGTCCGCCGAGACCCGAGCTTCGGCGCGTGGACCGGAGACGCCCGCTTCACGGACTACGCCCGCGTATCCGTACAGACCTTCTGCGAGGACCCGGACGGCGACGCCGACGCGGCCATCCTCGCCGAGGCCGTGCGCGTGGTCATGCGCGACGCCTGGCTGAACCAGAAGGTCTACCCCGCCGGCCACATCACCCGCGTGGACATGGCCTCGGCCCCGCGCCGGGCTACCGACTGGGCGACGGCCACGGGCCCGGTCCAGTACGCGGACCTCCCGACAGGCGTCTGGCGCTACGAGACCCAGTACGACGTCGAGATCCGCAAGCCGCGCTCTCGCCCCTTCCCCATCCCGAACACCCAGCCCTCGGTGTGATAGTCGTGCACGCCTGGGGCGAGTAAGGAGACCCCTCGTGGCTATGAACGATGCCGCAACCCTCGTCATCGGCAGCGGTAACTACCTCACCGCGCCCACCGGTACCGAGATGCCCGACGACCTTCTGACCCCGCTCTCGCCCTGGGAGGCCGTGGGCCACACCAGCCTGGAGGAGATCTTCTCGATCACCTCCGAGGGTGGCGAGGCAACCACCATCGGCTCGCTCCAGAACAAGAGCCTGCGCACCAAGTACAGCGCGCGGACGGAGTCGATGACCTTCACCCTCCAGCAGTTCGACGTGCCGGGCCTCAAGTTGTACTACGGCTCCAACGCGCCCGTCCTGCCTGACGGTTCGGTCGGCGTCCCCTCCGACCCGATCCCGACCACCGCGGCCTTCCTTGCGGTCTTCGTGGACGGCGAGAACCACTTCGCCTTCTACGCCCCCAAGGCCGAGATCTACCGAGGCGATGACCTCTCCTTCGGTGACACCGAGTCCCTCGCCGGCCTCCCGCTCAGCGTGAAGCCCATGCCGCACGGCGCCAACAAGTGGTCGTACGCGATCACCCCGCTCGGCGGCGTGGTTGCGACCGGCGCCACGGCTGGCACCCCCGGCACCTTCACCCCGGCCGGCTCGAACGTCCCCTACGGGCTGACCGACCTGTCCGGCGTCACCGCGTCCCCGGCCACCGCGTGGACCTCCGGTCGGTACGTGGTCCTCGGCGACGCGACCCGCGCGTTCTGGGACGGCGATTCCTTCGAGGCCGGTGAAGCCGCCTAAGCCTCCCCAACTCCCTCGGTGTGTAAGTGGTGCGGACCTCCTTGCACGCCGAGGGCCCCTCTCCTGGGGCCCCCTCTCGACGGTCCGCTCTCCCGCCTTTCTCCCCGACCCTTGGAGGTCCGCACCTCATGGCCACGTTCTCTCTCGACGACATCCGCTCCGCCGCCGACGCGAAGTACGGCTCGACCGACATCCAGATCGACGACAGGACCACGGTCGTCCTGCGCAACCCGCTGCGCCTGAGCAAGGCCGAGCGCGACGAGCTGGGCTCCCTCCAGGACAAGCTCGACGGTGACGAGGCCCTCGACCAGGCCGACGTCCTGGCCGACGCGATCCGCCTGGTGGCCAAGGACAAGAAGATCGCCGAGCAGCTCATCGAACAGATCGACGGCGACCTCGCCCTCCTGGCCCAGGTCTTCAGCACCTACAGCAAGGGCACTCAGGCGGGGGAAGCCTAAGCCTCGCGCACCTCATAGACGAGTACGGCGAGGGCCTGTTCCCCGACCTCCTTCACTACTACGGGACCAACCTCGTGGACGTGATCGAAGGTCGGGGCCCTTCGCCGGCCCTCGTCCTCCTCATGGTGCAGAGGCTGCCCGACACCTCCCTGACCTACGCCCTCGCGTCGGGCGGCAGGGAGCACTTCGGATGGGGCGTAGACCGCCACATGCGAGCCGACATCTTCGACGCGATCAACCAGAACACCCGAGCCACCGGCAACTGGGGCAAGAAGGCCCCCAAGTTCCCCGAGTGGCCCCGCCCCAAGGTCAAGAAGAAGGCCACGAAGGGCGAGAAGAAGCGCCGCTCCGTGGCGGAGATCTACAAGCAGTTCAGCGCCCGGAGGTAGGTCTATGTCAGATGCCCAGATAGTCGGCCGCGTAGCGGTCAAGATCCTCCCGGACACCTCCCGGTTCAAGGAAGAGGCCCGCAAGGAACTGGCCGAAGCCGAGAAGGGCCTGGAGGTCAAGGCCAAGGTCGTCCTCGACGGCGACGGCGTCAAGGAGGAGGCCAAGAAGGTCCGGGCCGAGGCCCAGCAGGCACTCAGCGACATCTCGATCAAGGTCAACCTCGACAACGAGAACTCCGTCAAGTCGGCCATCGCCCGCATCGAGAACGAGCTGAACAAGCTCGGTCAGGTCGACATCCCGGTCGACCTCAACGAGGACGATCTCAACGCCGCCCTGGACATGTTCCGTGACCGGCTCGGCGAGATTCAGACCGTCACGATCCGGGTCGACGAGTCCAGCCAGGAGTCCATCAAGCAGGCCATCGCGAAGATCGACGCCGAGCTGGCGAAGATGCGCGAGATCGAGCTGAACGTCCACCTGGACGAGGCTTCTCTCCAGGCCGCCCGCGACATGCTGGCCGACGACCTGCGCCTGGACCTGAAGGTCGACTGGGACGACGATGCTTCCCTCCGCTCGGCCATCGCGAAGATCGAAGCCGAGCTGGCCAAGATCCGTGAAGTCGATCTCGAAGTCGGGCTAGACGAAACGTCACTGCGCGCGGCGCGCGAGGAACTCCAGAAGCGGCTCGACCTCCAGGCCGAGGTGGAACTGAACTGGAGCATGGCCGAAGCCCAGGCCATCCACGACGAGATCCAGAAGACGCTCGACGACATCTCGATCAACCCCAAGCTGGACGAGAAGGAAGTCGCCAAGCTCAAGCGGCAGCTCGAAGCGGCCTTCACTCAGATGCAGGCCCTGAAGGCGACGATCACCCCCGAGATGGACGCCCTGGCCAAGGCCAAGGTGGAACGGGAGATCGACGACCTCCAGGACAAGATCGATCACCTCAAGTCCGAGATCGAGCCCGAGACCAGCAAGGGCGCGGTCGCCGCGGTGATGGCTGCGATGGCCAGGCTGACGCGTGACCGCGTGGTCAACCTGTTCCCGAAGGTCTCCCTCTCTGCCGCCGCCACGGCTACGGCGATGCTGAAGGCCCTGTCCGGCGCCCGCGTGCTGGGCAACATGTTCGAGCGGCTCGGCAACACGCTGAAGAACCTCGACAAGTCAACGCCGATCATCGGCACGCTGGCCACGGCGATAGCGGGCCTGGCTGGCTGGGGCATCTCGGCCGCGTCCAACCTCTTCACGCTGTCGGCCTCGCTCGCCCAGATCGGTGCAACGTCCCTCGCTCTCCCCGGAATTCTCGGCGGCATGGCGATCGGCCTTGGCGCCACGATCGCGGCGTTCAAGGACTTCAACAAGGTCTTGCCCGAGGTCAAGGGGCAGCTCTCGCAGCTCCAGGACCTGATCAGCGAGCGCTTCTGGGCCGAGGCCAAGACGCCGATCCGGGAGCTGATCGACACCCTCCTCCCCGAGCTGACGTCCGGCTTCAAGCAGACGTCCACCCAGCTCGGCCAGTTCTTCGGCGGCTTCGCCGATTCGCTCAAGTCCTCCCTCGCCCCCGCGCTGGGCGGCATGTTCGACGACCTCTCCAAGTCGATCGACATCGCGACCACCGGCACCGGAGCCTTCGCCAACATCATCAAGGTGCTCGGCGAGGTCGGCGCCGGCTACCTCCCCCAGCTCGCCCAGTGGTTCGTGGACGTCGCCACCAAGGCGTCGAACTGGCTGAACCAGAAGGGCGAGTCCGGTCTCCGCGAGGAGATCGACGCGGGCATCCAGTCCCTGAAGGATCTCGGCGGAGTCCTCTTCGAGACCGGCGGCATCCTGGCCGGCATCTCCCGCGCGGCTCAAGAGGCCGGCGGGTCCACGCTCGGGATGCTCCGCGAGACGCTCGCAGGCGTACACGAGGCGATCGACAGCAGCGCCGTACAGGCCAAGCTCGTCGGCCTCTTCACCGCAGCCCACGAGGCGATGTCCAACATGGCATCGCAGGGCGGGGAAGAGGTGAAACGTTTCCTCGGCCAGTTCGTCGGACTGCTGACCCAGATCCTGCCGCAGGTCGGCACGATCATCGGCACTGCGCTCGGCGGGATCGCCGAGGCGCTCAACCAGGACGCGGTCTTCGCGGGCGTCTACGCCCTCTTCGACGGCATCCAGGCGGGCGTCAACGGGCTCCTGCCCGTACTGGCCCCGCTCGGCGCTGCGCTCGGTGCGGTCATGACCATCGTCGGTGCGCTCGCCGCCCAGCTCGGCCCGCTCGTCTCGGCCGCCCTGACCCCGCTGGCCACCGCCTTCACCGCGCTGACTCCGTCGATTCTGCCGATCATCGATCTGCTCGGCGGTGCGCTGACCAGCGCCTTTACGATGCTTTCGCCCGTGATCATGCAGCTCGTCCCGATCGTCCAGGACGCGCTCGGCATGGCCTTCCAGGCGCTAAGCATCATCCTGCCGGTAATCGCTCAACTGTTCGGTCAGATCCTTGCTGCCGTACTCCCGATTATTTCGGCACTCCTGAGTGGGCTTGCCCCTATTTTGCCGGTTGTTGCCGAATTCCTGTCCGGCATCGTCCAGGCGGCGATGCCCCTGGTCGACGTGCTCCTCCAGATCCTCTCGGCCGTCCTCCTCCCGCTGATCCCGGTGGTCCAGGAGATCGCCGCGAACATGCTGCCCCTGCTGAAGGACGCCTTCGATCGCCTGGTCCAGGCGCTCATGCCGTTCCTGGATGCACTCAAGGCAGTGATCGACTTCCTGATGCCGGTCCTCGCCCCCATCATCCAGTTCATCGCCGAGCTGCTGATCGGAACTCTGGTCGCCGCGATCAACGGCGTCGCCCTCGTCCTCGAAGGCTTCGTCGAGATCTTCAAGGGCGTCTGGAACATGGTCAAGGGCTACTTCGAGATCTGGATCGGCCTGTTCAAGGGCATCTTCACCGGCAACTGGGACCTTCTCCAGAAGGGCTTCAAGGATCTCTGGAACGGCATCTGGCAGTTCCTGAAGGGCCTCTGGGACGTCATCCTCGGCGCCCTGATCACGTGGCTTTCTGTCGGCGTTCTCGGTGCTGCGAAGAAGGGCCTCACCGCCATCGGCGAGGGCTTCAAGGCTGGCTGGAAGGCCGTGCAGAAGTTCGGCACGGACGCATGGAAGGCGATCAGCGAGGGCTTCACCGGGTTCTTCTCAAGCCTCGGCTCGAAGGCGCTGAGCGGACTCCAGAGCATCAAGAACTTCTTCACGTCGGGATGGTCCAGCGTCGTCTCGACGACCCGCGAGAAGTTCGCCTCGATGGTCTCAACGGTCTCCACATGGCTCGGCAAGGCCGTCGCCAAGGTCAGGGAGCTGCCCGGCAAGGCCAAGGACGCGCTGAGCAACCTCGGCTCGACCCTGAAGAACGCCGGCATCCAGTTGATCAAGGGGTTCATCACCGGCATCACCGGCATGTTCGGCGACGTCAAGGACACCCTCGGCAACCTGACCGACAAGCTCACGAGCTGGAAGGGCCCCGAGTCCCTCGACCGGGTCCTCCTCGTCGGTGCCGGACAGCTGGTCATCAACGGCTTCATCCACGGCCTGGAGTCCCGGTACGACGCGGTGAAGCAGTCCCTCCGAGGACTGACCGACGACGTGGCCGGCACGGAGTTCGGTGCCCCCACCGTCAGCGCGTTCGGCGCATCCCGTGGCGTCACGGCCGCGGTGACCTCCGCTCTCGCGAACGCCGGCCAGGGCGGCTCAACCAAAACCCTCAACTACTACGCGGCACCCGGCAACTCCCTCGACTCCGAGGAAGACCTGTTCGCCGCAGCCAACCGAGCCCGGATGGGATGGTGATTCGGGATGCCCAAGCTCCTCCTGAGCAGCGGCGCAGACACTCTTGATCTCGACGAGATCGCGACCAAGGGCCTTGGCTACCAGGCCAAGACGGGGACGACCGGCTTCGGCCTCCCCGCCGTGAACATCCAGTGGCTCGAAGGGGCCGGCGACGGCGCCACCTACCGGCGCAGGCGCGTCCTCGCGCGGGACATCGACATACCCATCGAGATCCTGGCGAGGAACCGCAACGACCTCAGTGCACGTGTCTCCCGGCTGGCCCTCGCGCTGGCCGGGAGGTGCACCCTCACCGTCCTCAACGACGACGGAACGAGCTGGTTCACCGACGTCTACCGCTCGGGCGGGGGTGAGTACACGTACGGAGTGGAGACCATCGGCGAGCGCGAGTTCGAGACGGTGATCTCCTTCCGTGCACCTGACCCGTACTGGACTTCCTCGGTCGCCGAGGCCCGGACGATCACCGGAGCCACCTCGGCACCGTTCCTGAAGTCCCTGTCCAAGCTGAACGTCGCGGCCTCGCAGGCGATCGGCGAGATCGAACTCAACAACTCGGGTGACGCCGAGGCGTATCCGATCTGGAAGGTCTACGGCCCCGGCAAGACCTTCACGGCCGTCTCCCCCACGGGCGAGCGGCTGCGCTGGACCGGCACCCTCACCGCCGGCCAGGTGCTCACCATCGACACCAAGCGAGGCACGGTCACCGACCAGACGGGCGCCAACCGATACAACCTGCTCGACACGGCGCCCCGCTTCTGGACCGTGAAGCCCGGCCTGTCCACGGCGGAAGCCTCCCTCCTGGACATCACGAGCGCCTCGCGCATCGTCTGCTCCTGGCAGCCACGCAAGTGGATGGTGGTGTGAGTGCGACTGCAAGACATCACCGTCGAGGTACGGAACAAGGCGCTGACTCGGGTGGGCATCGTCCGCCCCGAGGAGCTGATCTTCGAGATGCAGGACACGTTCAACAACGTCGGCTCCTGGAAGCTCACCCTCGGGGCGGAACACCCGCTCACCCCGCACCTGCGCACCCCCGGCTCGGGCCTGGTCGTCACCGGCCCGAGCTACACCATGCTGTCGGGCCCGACCACGAAGTTCGAGTACGCGGCCACCCCGGAAGACCCGGGCGGCTCGGTCGTCTTCGAGGGCGTGTCCGACGACATCGTCCTCTCCGACATGCTGGCCTTCCCTGAGCCGACCAACCCCAACGGGGCGACGCAGGCCCTGGCGCACGACGTCAGACAAGGCCCCGCAGAAAGCGTCATGCACTCGTTCGTCAAGGCGAACATCGGTCCAACAGCCCCCGTTGGACGGCGCAAGACAGCCCTCACCATGGGGACCGACCTCGGCCGGGGCCCGAACGTCGTGAAGTCCGCGCGCTTCCCCGTACTGGGAAACCTGCTCACCGAGCTAGCCCTTCTGGGCAACCTCGGCTTCCGTGTCATACAGCGTGGAGCGAACCTCGTCTTCGAGACGTACGAGGTGACGGACCGCTCCGACTTCATCCGGCTGGACGTCCTGAACGGAACACTGTCCGGCCAGCGCGCGACGATCTCCGCCCCCGGCGTGACCCGCGCCATCGTGGCCGGGCAAGGAGAGCTGACCAAGAGGCAGCTCCTCCAGGTCTCCTCGCCCACCAGCGTCATAGCCGAGGGCGACTGGGGCCGGCGCATCGAGCAGTGGATCGACCAGCGCAACACCGACGACTGGAAGGAACTCCAGCAGTC
The DNA here is from genome assembly GCF_018866325.1 of Streptomyces sp. YPW6. NCBI lineage: Bacteria > Bacillati > Actinomycetota > Actinomycetes > Kitasatosporales > Streptomycetaceae > Streptomyces > Streptomyces sp. YPW6. Next base: position 3,333,446 of record NZ_CP076457.1, on the reverse strand, counting down.
CGGGGACGAGGCCATCGCGGACGCCGGTTTCACGGCGGTGGACGTCCAGCTCGTGCCGATGGAAGACACGACCATGACCCTCGGCAAGGACTGGGGCCTCGGTGACCGTGTCGCCGTCGTCGTGGACAACCAAGAGCTGCTGTCCAACGTGACCGGTATAGCGATGAAGGCAGGGTCCACCGGGTTCCAGGTCGGCGCTGTCCTCGGTGACGCGACCGGGTTCAACCTCGATATCGCGTTGAACAAGCGCCTGTCCAACGCCGAGAAACGCGTCTCACACCTGGAGCGCTCGGACGCCGGGGCTGGCGGTTCATCAGAAATCATGTCGATCATGGGGGTGTGGTGATGGCTACGCCCATCAGCTTCTTCCGGGGCACAGCCCCGACAACCCTGACGACCGCGTACACCGTTCCCGAGGCGGGCACGGCGATCGTCACGAACATCGTCGCGACGAACCCCGGCACGGCCGTGGGCTCGGTCGTCGTGAAGCTCGACGGAGTCGAGATCCTCCCGGCGGTCGGCATCGCAGCGAAGGGCGTCCTCACGCTGGAGATCAACCAAGTCATCTCCGAGGCGGAAACGATCCAGGTACAAGGCAGCGGCTCGGCGTGCACCCTGCACGTCTGCGGAGTGGAGGTTGTGTAGGTGGGACTGAGCGTATGGCCGGCCCCAGAGGATTCCGGCGTCGTCGGTCCCACTGGAGCGACCGGCCCGAAGGGAGACACCGGAGCGACCGGCGCTAAGGGCGCGACCGGATCGACCGGAGCAAAGGGCGACACCGGCCCGATCGGCAAGTCCGTCCTCCAGGGCGCGGCGGTCCCCGCGGCCTCGCTCGGCGTGGACGGTGACGTCTACCTCCAGAAGACCGAGAACACCTTCCTCGGCGTGACCAGCGCGACCGTGGCCGTCTACACCAAGGCGTCCGGCGTCTGGACCAAGATCGGCACCGACCTGCGCGGCGCGGCCTGGTACGTCAACACGACGTCCACCGGCAGTGCCGACACGAAGCCCGGCGACATGCTTCTCCGCACGGACACGGGCGACCTCTGGCAGCGGTCCGCCTCCGGATGGGGTACCGCGATCGGGAACCTGAAGGGTGCGACCGGCGCCCCCGGCCCGGCCGGGCCGCAGGGCCCGAAGGGCTCACCCGGCAGCGTCGACACCGTGAACGGGAAGGCCGGTCCTGCCGTCACCCTCACGGCCTCCGACGTTGGCGCTATGCCGACAGGTGGAGGCACCTTCACCGCCGATGTCGCCTTCAACGGTGCGTCCGGGGCGTACCGCCAGTGGAGTCTCGACGTGGGCAGCGTGAAGCGGTGGACCTTCCAGAAGGACGACGTCGCCGAACCCGGCGACGGGTCCGGCTCGAACTTCCGTCTGTCCTCGCGCAACGATGACGGCAGCTTCAAGTCCACGGTCATCTACGGCGACCGAGGGACCGGCCAGATCTCGTTCGGCTCGACGCTCCCGCTCGCCGACGCGAAGGCCACGGTCGCGGGCGGTCTGGGACTGCGCAACACCAGTAACCCCACCGCTAATACGGGGGGAGCCACCTTGTTCTCCAACGGCGGCAAGCTGAAGGTGATGGAGGGCGGCGGGCAGGTTGTCACGATCGGCGCCCAGCCGGACTTGCCCAGTGTGTGGGAGCCCGAAGATCTCGGACTGAAGGCATGGGCCTACGACCCGGCCATCTCGCACTCGGTGCCGATGTACTGCGGCACCACACCGCGCCTGGCTGCGGTCAAGCTGAACAAGCGCTCGTCGATCACGAAGATCGTGTGGCACTTCGGTGGGTACGCGGGCGGCCTGATCTCCGGGTCCTGGGCCGCGATCTACAACGCGTCGACCATGGCCCGCGTCGGCAACGCGACCACGATCGAGGCGGGCAACGAGCCGGCCGAACAGCATGGCTCAGGCGGCAACGCCTCGGCGACCACGCTGGACGCGGCCGTGACGCTGGACCCCGGCGTCTATTACGTGGTCTGGCGGTTCAACTACAACACCACCACGGGCGACGGGCCGATGATCCTCGGCATCGAGAACTCGTACGGAGGGCCGGCGAACACCTTCGGCCTGAACAACCTCTGGCGCTACGGCCGGCTGACCACGTCGCCGACGACTTCGCCCTCTCCGCTCTCTGGCATCGCCAACGAGAGCAACCGATTCTGGGTCGCCCTCGCGTGACCTCTCTTCCTTAAGGAGCCTCCCCCTTGGCCATCACTGGCGGACTCGTACGCGCTTACTACGGCACCGACGAGATGAAGCTCCAGGACTACGTCCACATCTCGATCGACCCGGACATCCCGGAATACCTCCAGGGCTCGCTCAGCCATATCGAGCGAGCAGCGGTCGTTGATGCCGCGCTCGCTGCGGCCGTGTCCGCACTGCCGGCCTCCTTCGGTCTCGCCACAGCGAGCCGAATCGACGAGGTGCCCACCGAGGTAGCCCGGCGCGGCTGACGCCGCTCCTCTCCGCCCCGCAGGCCCCCGAGTGACTTGGTCACTGGGGGCCTTTCCTATTCCCAGGAAGGACCCCCAGTGGCCATCACGTCCTACCCCTTCGATGAGCAGCCGGTCAGCGAAGGCCAGTTCTCGTACCTCTTCCGAGAGCTTCAGTCCACGGGAGTCGCCGATCAGGTGGGCGGCTCCGGATTCAACACCTATGGCGACAGCTCGGGTATGCAGGTCAAGGTTGCCCCCGGCTTCGCGCTGGTGCGTGGGCACGCGGTGCAGTCGACGGGCACCGAGACCGTCACCATCGCTGCGGCCTCGACGAGCGCCCGCGTTGACCGCGTGGTCCTGCGTCTGGACCCGGCCGCGAACTCCATCGTGCTGGCCGTCGTGCAGGGGTCGCCCGGCGGTGGGGTGCCGGCCCTGACCCAGACGGACACCGGCGTCTACGAGTTTCCGCTGGCTCAGGTCTCCGTCGCCGTGGGCGCTGCCACGATCTCGGCTTCGGCCGTGACGAGCGAGCGCCGGTTCACCGGCAACACCGTGGGCGGCTGGACGAGCACGACTCGACCCCAGTCACCGCGGATCGGCCGTCTCGGGCTGAACACCTCGACGAACACGTGGGAGTACTGGACCGGCTCGGCCTGGTCCGCGCTCGCCCCGACCGTCACGTGGGCCTCGATCTCTGGTCGGCCCAACGAGTTCGCCCCCGGCCATCACACGCACGACTGGGGTGACGTCATCAACAAGCCGACCTCGTTCAACCCCAGTACCCACACGCACGACTGGGCGCAGGTCACGGGCAAGCCGTCCACGTACGCGCCCAGCTCGCACGGTCACGCCTGGGGTGAGATCAGCGGGAAGCCGTCCACGTTCGCGCCGGCCAGCCACTCGCACTCGTGGGCCTCGATCACCTCGAAGCCTTCGACGTTCCCGCCGTCGTCTCACTCTCACTCTGGCTACCTCACGTCGGGTTCGACGATCGCGTGGGCCAACGGCTCGAAGAAGCCTCACTCGAACTCGGCGAGCGGCTCGGGCACTTGGTACGCGGTCTGGGTCGAGGGTGACGGGACTTTCTGCCGGAACACCTCCTCGATCAAGTTCAAGGAGAACGTCCGGGACTTCGACGTGAACGCCGAAGGTGTCCTCGCCCTGCGCCCTGTGGTCTACGACCGCAAGGACCAGATCAAGGAGGACGGCTCGGTCAAGGAGGGCCGCAAGGACGAGGTCGGCCTGATCGCGGAAGAGGTCGAGGCGGCTGGCCTTCCCTGGCTGGTCAACTACCTCGACGGTGAGGTGGACGGCCTGCGGTACGACCTCCTGGGCGTGGCCCTGCTTCCGGTCGTCCAGCGCCAGGCCGCCCACCTCGCGGACCTGGAGTCGCGTCTCGCCGTCTTGGAGTCCGAGGCCGCCTGATGATGATGCTCGCTCTCGAACCCACTGTTCAGGTTGCCGCCGTCACCGCAGGCGGCACGGTCCTGGTCACCCTGATCGGCATCGGGGCCGAGTTCCTGCGGCGCCAGACTCGCGCGATCAACGAGGTGCGCGAGCACACCCAGGAAGCGCGCGACCAGGTCGCCAACACGCACTCGACGAACCTGCGAGATGACCTCGACTCCGTGATGTTCCGGATCGATCGTGTCCTCGCCGGCCAGGAGCGCCACGACACCGCCTTGCGTCAGCAGGGCGCGGAGATCGCCGGCCTCCGCTCGGACATCGCCCACGAGCGCCGCGAGCGCCTGGCGGTGGCCGAGCGCCTCGACGACCACATGTCGTCCACCAACGCCTAACCCATCCCCTTCCGAAGGCCCTGTCTCCCAGCGAGGCGGGGCCTTCGGCGTTCCCCTGGAGGCACACCCCTTGACTGCTCACATCTACCCGAAGGCCGACGCGAAGACGCAGTGGTTCCACGCTGCGTACAAGGGCGACACGATGCCCCATCCGAACGTGATCGTCCTGCACACCACGGAGGGCAGCTCGTTCCCCTCGTACGGGGGCGGCGGCTCCGCGCCCACGTTCACGATCAAGGGCGGCACCGTCCGCCAGCACTTCTACGCCAACGAGTCCGCGCGGGCTCTGGTGAACGCGGCCGGCGGGGTGCAGACCAACACGCTCAACGCGATCCAGATCGAACTCGTGGGCACGTGCGACAAGGGCGGCCCCGGCCTGTACTGGCCGGACGCTGACGACGCGGACCTTGCGGCCCTGGCCGAGCTGGTGAAGTGGCTGACGGACACCTACCCGATCCCGGTCGTCTCGACGTCGAAGCCGTGGCTGTCCTACCCGTCGAGCTACGGGTCCGCCCGTGGTCAGCGGATGTCCTTCTCCGAGTGGGAGAACTTCAACGGGATCTGTGGACATCAGCATGTCCCGGAAAACGATCATGGTGATCCGGGGAACTTCCCGGTCAAGCGCCTGATCGAGCTGGTCAAGGGGGCCAAGCCGTCGACCAGCGGCACCGTTCCCTCGAAGCCTGCGGGCTGGGACGGCAAGAGCTTCCCCGGTGCCGGCGCCTTCGTCCTGGGCAAGTCCCACCCGGCCGTCACGCTCCTCGGTCAGCGCCTCGTCGCCCACGGGTACGGCCGGTTCTACAAGGTCGGCCCCGGCTCGACGTTCGGCCAGGCCGACAAGGACGCGACGCGGGCGTTCCAGAAGGCCCAGGGCTGGAGCGGCACGGACGCTGACGGGTACCCCGGCTCGTCGACCTGGTCCCGCCTGATGGCCGCCCCGAAGTCGGCCGCCAAGAAGTACCTGTCCCTGTCCTCTAGCGTGAAGCCGGGTGCGAAGAACGCCCAGGTGAAGAAGCTCCAGACGTTCCTCATCAAGGCCGGGTACGGCCCGATCAAGGGCGCGGTCACCGACTTCTACGGCGCGGAGACGCAGGCCGCGGTGGCTCGCTTCCACAAGAAGAACCCGGCACTGGCCTCGAAGTCGTACGACCCGGCGATCGGGGCGAAGGGCTTCGTCGAGCTTCAGAAGGAGGCCGAGTGAGCCGACACGCGAAGCCCGTGGGGTTGATCCTTCCTCTCCTGCCGAAGCGGGTCCAGCCTTACGCCAAGGCGGCGGTCGCGCTGCTCGGCGCGCTGGCCGGCCTCGCGGTGATGTACGGCATCGACGAGCCGAGGATCGCGGCGGCCGTCCAGGTGCTCACCGTGCTCGGTGTGTACGTCCAGCCCAACGGAGAGTCCGAGTAACACAGAAGCCCCCACCGACCGCGAGGTCAGTGGGGGCTCTCTTCTCGTCTCAGCCGTTCTGCTTCCGCTCCTGCTTCTGGGCCTCGATCTCTGCCATGGTCATGATCTTCGGCCCCTTGGCGGTCTTCGCCGCCGTGGTCTTCCCTGCCGTGGTCTTCCCCGCCGGGGTCTTCTTTTCCGGGGTCTTCTTCGCCGGCGCACTCCTCGTCACCCGCTCGGCCGTAGGTGCCGGGGCCTTCCGGGCTGCCTTCGGAGCTGCGACCTGCCCACCCCTGACTTTCCGAATCAGCTCCTCGATGGGTGCGGCGTCCGCCTCGCACAGGTCCAGGTCGACGGGCTCCTCACCCTCGGGCGTGATGGTGTAGGTCTTCGCCGGGGTCTGCCTGTCGAGGTCGCAAGCGGTGATCTTCATCGGGGCTCCGGTGTGATTCTGTAGCGAGCGCTACGGTCGCGGGTGTGCAGTGTTGACAAGGGCGCGGCATAATGGGAGTGTAAGTAGTGCAAGATCAAGACCGCCGGTAACACGCCAGCGGTAGCGCGCTGAGGGAAGGACGGGCCGTGGCGGCACGCAAGATCCAGGACAAGGCCGAGGTCATCAGATGGTTCGAGGAGGGCTGGACGTACCAGGAGATGATCGACGAGTACAAGCGTAAGTACGGCATCAACACGGTCTCCTCGATGTGGGGGAACTTCCGGTACCGCGAGGGCCTGGATCGCCGCATCGCACGGGACGACGACCTTATCCCCTGGGCCGTGAAGAAGGAGCACCGTCAGCCGTACCCGATCATCATGCTGCGCGTCGAGGCGCGCAGGCGTGCCGGTCTTCCGCTCGACGACGACAAGACGAAGCGCCTCGCGAGCTGGAAGAAGATGCTCGAAGACAACAACTGCGTTGTGCACTACGACCCGGAGACCGAGGAAGGGTGGTTCTATGTGCCCCGCGAGGAGGGCGACGACGACATCATCCGCCGCCCGGAGCGCAAGACGACCAAGCGCAAGAACGCTGACGAGCACACCGACTACAGCGAGACGGACTACAGCAAGTAGTCGGTTCCACCGCCCTGACCTGCGAGGCCCCCTTCTCTGAAGGGGGTCTTTTCGTTATCTGCGGGGGCTGATCGTTTACTCCTCACCTACTTGGCTTGGGTTAGATTTTCCTTCATCTTCTGGAGCTTTCGTTGACACCTCCGATCAGGTGTGCGACACTCCGGTCCGTGGTTAGTCATACTTACACACCTGGAGGAGCCAGCAGTGATAGGAGTCCTGGAGAGGGCCGCACTGGTTGCCGACGCCGGCAACATCAGCGTTCACATCGACGCTGACGCGGAGGACTACCACATCCTGGTAAACCCGCTGGCCTACCGGCCCAGCGAGATGAAGAAGCTCCTGAACTTCCTCGGGCAGATCGGCTTGGAGCTGATCGACGAGGACGAGTACGAGCAAGACTTCGACGAGGACGGGAACGTCCGCTACTACCTCGCCATGTGCGACCCGAAGGTGGCCGAGTGACACTGAATCTGATCGAGATCCCGCAGAAGTCCGCGCACCCCAACCACGCCGTACCGCGCGACGGTTGGGGTCGCCCTCTGGTGGTGCCGAAGGCGGGCGGGAAGCCGAAGGGCCACACCAGGACCACGACGTTCATCGACTGCATCGAGGACAAGTCCAGCCTGGTCGACTGGGGTAAGCGCATGGTCCTGTACGGCGCCTCGCGCCGGCCGGACCTGGCGGACAGGGCCCGCGGCCTCGACCCCGAGAACGCGGACGACAAGAAGAAGCTCAACGCCCTTGCCGAGCAGGCAACTGACGCGTCGGGAGCCAACGACAAGCGCGAGCGGGGCACCTACCTGCACACGCTCTCAGAGCTGGTCGACGCAGGTCAGCCCCTGCCGGCCTCGGCGTCCGAGCAGGACATCGAAGACATGGGCGCCTACCTCATGGAGACGTCGGCTCTGAAGGTGCGCGCCGTCGAGACGTTCGTCGTCGTGAACGAGCTGGGCGTGGCCGGCACCTTCGACCGCATGGTCCACTACGCCGGACCCGACCCTGACGGGCGGTGGATCGAGGGCGACTTCATCGCGGACCTGAAGACGGGCAGCGTGAAGTACGGCGGCCTGAAGATGGCGGCCCAGCTCGCGGTCTACTCGCGCGGCGAGGTCTACGACCACACCCGCTTCCCGGTGAACGTCGACAGCAAAGCCGAGCTTGCTTCCTTCAAGAAGCATGTGATAGAAGTACGGGATGCGGTCGAGGCGTACACGCCTCTGCCGCCGGTCAACCAGGACTGGGGCATCATCATCCACCTGCCTGCGGGGCAGGGGGAGTGCACGCTGTACTGGGTCGACCTGAACATCGGTTGGCGCGCGGCCCAGTTGGCGCTCACCATCCGCGAGATGCGGTCGTTGAGCCGCAAGGCGATGAAGCCCTTCGTCGTGCAGGTCGCACGGGGCCGGGTTGCTTCGGCCGCGTGAAAGTGTGATAGAGTGACTAAGTTGGCGGGGCGAGAGAGAGGAACTACCACTCAGTGAGTGAATCGAGCGGGGCCCTTACGGTCACGATCAAGTACGGCAAGTCGCATGACGATAGCTGGGCGGTCTTCAGGGGTCGGCCGCGAGAGGTCCGCGACGACATCCTGGACTTCTTCGGGATGGAACGTGATAGTGTGACTGGCTTGACGCTGAGCGACATCGTCACGAACGCCACGAACCTCGCGCACGGCAAGGGCCTGATCGCCACACAGCTCGGCGGCACGGTCATCGCAGAGGACGCGCCCCCGGCCAAGCCGGCAGGCGGAGACCCGTGGGCCAGCCTCGGCAGCACTTCGCAGGCCGCGAGCGCGCCGGCCGCCGGTCCCGAGCAGGACAAGAACGCCTGGATTCTCGGGGAGATCGAGAAGCAGACCAACCGAGCTGACCTGAAGAAGATCTGGGCAGCGAACCAGTCCTTCTTCTCCGAGGCGGCCGTGATGGACGCCTACAAGGCCAAGGGCAAGGCGTTGCCCGCATGAGCAAGGTGACCATCGTCAGCACGGTGACGTACGCGATCGAAGTAGACGTACCCCTCTTCTTCCTGGTCGACGAGAAGCAGTTCGCCGCCTCTCACGCCCAGGAACACGAGCGGTCCTTTCGCGCGGGACTGCCCGCCGGAACCGAGTTGCTGGACGTGAAGGCGACAGCCGTCGTCGTCGCCGGCCGCCCGAAGTAGCAACCACCGCAACACCGAACACCGACACCTGTCACCGAACATAGGAGAACCCCAACAGTGGCACTCAACCTCATCGACATCCCCGTTCAGGCCGGCGGCTGGTTCAAGCCCGCAGACGTCCAGGGCTCCGCGGCCTTCCTCGTCGAAGTCCACTCCTTCGAACGCCAGCGCCCCACCGCGAACGGCCCGAAGGACTCGGCCCTGTGTGACGTGACTATCTTCCGTACGCCGGACCAGCTCGACGCCGGCACCCCTGAGATCACCAAGGGCGTGCGCATCGAGCAGACGATCCTTGCCCGCGACCTTCAGACCGTGGTCGGCGGCGCGACGATCGTGACCCTCGATCAGATCCCGCCCTCCAAGCCGGGTCAGCGTCCGGCGTGGGTGTGGCGCCAGCTCAACGACGCGCAGGCCCGGAACAAGGTCATCGCGTACGCCAACGAGCGAGAGGCCAAGGCGGAGGCGGCTGTCGACGACGCCCCCGACTTCGACTAATCATAGTGTGTTAGTCGTGCATAAACAAGATCGCGAGCCCGAAAGGAGGGCGATGGCAGGCGGTAGCGCCTGCTGGAAGGAGGTCTCCAGTGAGACCCAGCCGAGATGAGTGGGCCCTGACCGTCGCCCAGGCGGTAGCCACAGGAGCCGACTGCACGCGCGCCCAGGTGGGCGCCGTCATCTTGAACAAGCGCAAGCGGGTGATCGGGCTCGGCTACAACGGCCTGCCCTCCGGATTCCCCGGCTGTGCGACCGCAGGAAACTGCCCTCGCGGTCAGCTCTCCGTCGAGGAGTGCGCTCGAAACAGCGACTACGCCAACTGTGCGGCCACGCACGCCGAGCGGAACGCGATCGAGGACGCCATCGACAAGGGCATCGACGCGGCCCAGTTCGAGGCCGCCGCTCTCTACGTCACCCGCAAGCCGTGTCCGGCCTGCTCCACGCTCATCGCTTCCGCCGGCATCCGGCGGGTCGTCGTCCTCGGAGAGGAGAACACCCCGTGCTCACCCCTGGCAGGTCTCTGGCGCTCCATGCAGAGTCGGGCAAAGAACTCCCTCGCGTAGAGGCGTTCGAGGATCTCTACGCCGCCGGGGTCCGCCCTCGTCACGGCGAAGTCGTCATGGTCGCCGGACGATCCGGTACCCAGAAGTCGGGGTTCGCCCTCTTCTGGGTCGCGCAGATGAACTTGCCGACGCTGTACTTCAGCGCCGACATGTCCGCCTTCACCGCGTCCTCCCGGCTCGCTTCGATGGCGACCCGCGACACCACGGAGATGGTCGAGGCGGGGATGGCCGAGGGCGGGAAGTACCGCCAGGCGTACCTTGACGCGCTGTCCAGCTCGAACATCACGTTCTCCTTCGGCAGTCCGATCACGTGGAAGCAGGTCGACGAGGAGATCGAGGCGTACATCGAGCTGTGGGACGCGTACCCGCAGGTCATCGTGTTCGACAACTTGATGGACTTCGAAGGCGCCGAGTCGGACTACACCGAGCAGATGGCGGTAATGCAGGGCTCCACCGAGTTGGCCCGCGACACCGGGGCCACGGTCATCCTGCTGCATCACGCGAGTGACAAGGCGTGGGAGGCGAAGTCGTCCCCCTGGTCCCCACCGAGCCGTGACCAGATCAAGGGCGGACTGAGCGAGAAGCCGGAACTGAGCCTCTCCGTGGCGCTCGACCCTACGTCGCTGGCGTACCACGTGGCGTGCGTGAAGCAGCGCATGGGCCCTTGCGACCCGACAGCCCAGCGCTACACCACGATGATCTGCGAGCCCGAGTACACCCGCTTCAAGCGGGCGGAGAAGCACACGATCATCAGGGCCCCGCAGTCCGCAGACGACTGGAGTCCGACGAAGGTCTTGCTCGGTTCATAAAGAAGGAGTGTGATAAAGTGACCGACCTTTCTGCGAGGAACCGCCGCAACAAACGCAAGGGTTCGCAGTGGGAGACAGACCTCCGCGAGGGGCTGCGCGGGCTCGGCTTCGACGTTGAGTCCCTGCGCTTGGCCGGCACCGAGGACGAGGGCGACATGGTCGCCCGGATCGATGGCCGCTTTCTGCTGATCGAGGCGAAGAACGCGAAGTTCGAGCCCGCCACCTTCGTCCGGGAGGCCAAGGCCGAGCGGCTGAACTTCGCCAAGCACCGCGGCCTCGACCCCGAGCTGGTCACCTCGCTCGCCGTCGTGAAGGCGCGGGGCAAGAACTGGAGACAGGCGTACGTCCTGACCACGCTTGAGGACTATCTCGGCCTGGACGTCCAGTGATCGGCTTCATCGGGACTGACCCCGAGACCGCAGAGAGAGCCTTCGACGAGGCCGAGGCGTTCTTCGCGTACATCGAGGACCCGGACGCCGACCTCACCACGACCCTCGCCGTAGAGGAGATGTACGGGGTGCGGCCGTGAGGTACGGGCGGGTCGGAGACCGCGACGAACAGGGCGAGGAGGCCAAGCCCACGCTCGAAGCCGTGATGGACCACTTCGAGGTCGACTTCAACTCGGAGCGCAACACAGGGATGGCCAAGTGCCCCCTCCACGACGACAACACCCCATCGATGTCCTACAAGCTCGACGAGGGCCTGTGGAAGTGCCACTCCTGCGGAGAAGGCGGTGACAGCTACTCGATGATCATGCTGAAGGAGGAGACAGATTTCCCAGGAGCACGAGCCCTTGCGACCTCTCTCGGTCTCCCAGAGGGAGACCCTGGAAGAGGCAACCAGGGCGTACGAAGGAGCGCTTACGGCGGAGGCCGCTCAGTACCTGCACGCAAGGGGGCTGGGCAGGGAGGAAGCAACTTCCGCCCGACTTGGCGTCGTCGCTGACCCCTTCCCCGGACATGCGAAGTACAGAGGGATGCTCGCCATCCCGTACCTGGACCGCCACGGTAAACCGCTGACCATCCGGTTCCGATGCCTCCAGGAGCACAACCACCGTGACTTCTTCCACGGGAAGTACAACACGATCAAGGACGACATCCCGCGCATGTACGGGATCGACTCCATCCACCAGGCCGACGACGAGATCCACATAACCGAAGGCGAACTGGACCGGGCCATCCTGCGCAAGCTCGGCCTGTACGCCGTGGCCGCGCCCGGCGCGAACATGTGGGCCGGGCGGCACCGCCGGATGCTCGCCGGGTTCTCGAAGGTCTGGGTCTGGGGCGATCCGGACGAGGCCGGCGCGGAGTTCTCCGCGAAGATCTGCCGCCAGCTCCGTACCGCGAAGGCCGTTCGGATGCGCGACGGCGACGTGACGGAGACCTACCTCCAGGGCGGAGCGGACTCCGTCTTCAGCCTCTACCGAAAGGACTTCGAGACCGCAGCATGAGCGAGACCACCACGAAGAAGACCACCCGCAAGCCCGACCCGATGACCCGCGTCTTCAACGACGTACGGGCAGCCGTGAAGAACCTCGGCGAGTACTCCGCCGGGCCCGGCACGGACGAGCGGCGCCGCCAGCACGACGGCCGAGCCTCGGCCTGGGGCAAGGAGTACGGGCGACAGGGCACCTTCGAGGCCCTGCTCCTCTCGTACGCCTTTGAGTCGCTGGCCGCCTACGAGCACGAGCAGCGCGAGGCCCTGGTGCAGCTCGCCGCTATCGCCCTGGCGCAGGTCGAGAAGCTGGACGGTGCGATCTAGTGCCGCTTCCTGGAAGCGCCGGCCCGGCGCTGGCCAAGATCTGGACCGACCTCGGGGAGCGCGAGCGTGAGCTGTTCTTCGAGCATCTCTTCGGGGGCACGAGCGCCGACTGGCTGGCCACCACGCTCCGCAGGTGGGGGCACGACGTGTCCGCCACGACGATACGAACCTATCGGCGATCCCTTCGCCAGACCGGAGTGTGATAGTAGTGCCTGCATCGCTGAAGGATGAGCTTCTCGCGAAGCCGGTGGGCCCGAGCATCCCGCCCCGTCAGACCGTGCCCGAGAAGGACTTCACCCGGCAGATCGAGGTGAACGGGGACGAGGCGGCCGTCACAGTCCGCGGTGAGACCTTCGAGGAGAACGAGAGCGCGGCCAGCGTCGTACTCCAGGGCCAGGGCCTCAACCCGACCGAGTGGACGGTGACCGGGCTCCGCAGCTCGGAGTGGACGATGGCCAACGGAGAGACCGGCCTGTCGACCCGCTTCACCTTCGCCCGAGCCGGCACCTCCCCGACCGGCGAGCGGCCCCCGATCGACGACCTTCTGGCCGCGATCAAGAAGCACGGCACGGAGCCGGCCTTCACGGAGATCGAGGGGGACCACACCTTCATCGTGGCACTCGGCGACACCCAGTTCGGCAAGATCGACGGCGACGGGATCGAAGGCACCATCGCCCGGACGATCGCCTGCCTCAACGCGGCGGCCGACCGGCTGAGCTGGTACCGCGAGCGGTTCAACATCGAGCACGTCCACATCGCATGGCTCGGTGACCACATCGAAGGGTTCGTCTCGCAGGGCGGTGCGAACTCGTGGCGCACCCAGCTCACCCTCACCGAGCAGATCCGCCTTACCCGCCGGGTCATGCTCCACGCGGTCCTCACCTTCGCGCCGATGGTCAACCGCCTGACTGTGGCCGCCGTACCGGGCAACCACGGCGAAGCCATCCGGATCAACGGCAAGGGCACGACCCGGTACGACGACTCCCACGACACCGAGTCCCTGATCGCAGTGCAGGACGCGGCAAAGCTGAACCCGGAACTTTTCGGGCACGTCGAGTTCTTCGTCCCCGACACGGACGAGCTGACGGTCGTAGTCGAGTGCTCGGGCACAGTCGTCGCCCACGCCCACGGCCATCAGTGGCGGCCAGGCAAGCACTTCACGTGGTGGCAGGGCCAAGCCTTCAACCGCGAGTCGGCGATGCACCAGGCCGATCTTCTGCTGGCCGGTCACCTGCACCACGAACACGTGGACAGCGACGGCCCGCGCACGTTCATCCAGCCGCCGGCCATGGAGAGCGAGTCGACGTGGTGGCGCCACGCCAAGGGGGCGACCGGGGCCCCCGGACTGATCGTCGCAGTGACCAAGGACGGGGCTGTCCCCGTCAAGGAGGTAGTGAGTTGAGCTTCGCGATCACGGAGATCGGGACGCAGGCGTACGGGTCCGCCGAGGCCGCGTACACCGACTGGACGGTTCTCGACGAGGAGGGCGTTCAGAGCGTTGCCCGAGCCGTGGCCCGCCAGTTCGGCCGGGACTACGCGCTGACCCTCGAAGAGGACGACGCCCACCAGGAGGCCCTCGTCATCCTGGCGACGCGGGCCCGGCAGGCTCGGCAGGCCCTCACGCAGGGGACGGGCGTACTGCACCGCTGGCTACACCAGAGGCTTCGGGACCAGTTCCTCACCGAGGCGGGGCGCCGTACCGCGCTCACCTCCTTCGACGTCCTGGCCGGCGCCTGATGTACCAGCGCGCCGAGGTCGAGCGGGTCCTTCCCTACCTGTTCGATCCGATCGCGGCGTACGGGATCAAGTCCGAGGTCTACGTCGAGGACGGGATGCCGAAGGGGTACTCAGACCCTTCTCACGGCAACTCGGTCTTCGCTTCGCTCTCGGACGTCCGGCGGGCCTGGAAGGAAGCGGACCTCTCGCTCGTCGAGCGCCAGGCCGTGTTCATGCGGTTCGTCCTCGACGACACGTACGAGGACGCGGGCAAGCAGACCGGGAAACAGAAGTCCGGCGCGAGGAAGGCCGCCGAGCGGGGCGTCGGCAAGGTGACGGCCTGGCTCAACAGTGAGCCCTACGTGGACGGCTACGACTCGATACCCGAGCGGGCCGCCGCGTGACGTAACGAGGGACCGGGCGGGCCCTGATGTGGCCCGCCCCCTCGTTGACCAGTGTGTGATAGACGTTCAAAGGAGCCTTACTCAGTGACCGACCTCTTCGACGTTCCGTTCGGACCCTCCGGCCAGATCGTTTACGACCGCACGTACAGCCGGACCCTGGCGGACGGCTCGAAGGAGCAGTGGCCCGACACGGTGCGCCGCGTCGCCAAGGGCAACCTCGCCCTGGTCCACGGCGCAGACACGAGCGCCTGGAGCGCGCCCGTGAAGGCCGAATACGACGAGCTGGTCTCCCACATGGACCGGTTCGCGATCATCCCCGCAGGACGCCACCTGTGGGCGACAGGCGTGAAGGCCCGGCAGTACCTGTTCAACTGCCACGTTGCGCCGTGGGGCGAGAAGCTCAGCCGGCACTTCGAGTTCCAGTTCATGCGCCTGATGGAGGGCGGCGGAGTCGGGGCGAACTACAGCTCGCGCTTCCTTGCGCCGTACGGTGCCCCGCGCCGAGAGCTGAAGGTGCACATCGTGTGCGACCCCATGCACCAGGACTACGAGGAGATGAAGGCCGCGGGGGTCCTCTCCGAGGAGTACAACTCGGACTGGGCCGGGGCGTTCGAGATCGAGGACTCCCGCGAGGGCTGGTCCGACGCCCTGGTGGACCTGCTCGACACCTTCATGGACGACCGCCATGTCCAGCACGCCGACCGGGTGTACGACGTTTCGCGCGTCCGCTGTAAGGGCTCCCGGCTGAAGACGTTCGGCGGCACGGCCAGCGGTCCGGGCCCGTTCGCCCGCATGATGCTGGAGATCGCGGCCGTCATGAACAAGGCGGTCGATCCGTTCTTCTTCGGCCACGGCCCGCACCTCTCCCCCACCGACGCCATGGAGATAGCGCACGCCATCGCCGAGTGCGTGGTCTCGGGCGGCGTCCGGCGCTCGGCCCGCATGGCGATCTGCCACTGGAACGACGCGGCCATCGACGACTTCCTGGAGTGCAAGGCAGACGGCTCGAAGCACTGGACGACGAACATCAGCGTCGAGATCGACGACCTGTTCCTGACCGCCCTCCGGGACGAGGACCACCCCGAGCACGAGAACGCCCGCTTCGTTCACCAGCAGGTCGTTACCGGGATGCTCAAGAACGGGGAGCCGGGCTACTGGAACAGCTCCGCCTCGAACGAGGGTGAGACCGGCACGGTCATCGCGACCAACCCGTGCGGAGAGATCGCGCTGGAGCCGGCCGAGAACTGCAACCTCGGCCACGTGAACCTGGACTACTTCGCCCCCACGGCGAGCGGGGCCAGGGTGGACCGCGTCGGCCTGCAAAGGGCGCACAAGCTGATGACCCGGTTCCTGATCCGGGCGACGTACGGCGACGTGAACGACGACCAGCAGGCCGGCCTTCTCCTGCGGAACCGACGCATCGGCGTGGGTCACCTCGGGGTCCAGGGCTTCCTCGCCAAGCAGGGCATCCGGTACTCCAAGGCCCCGTACAACGAGATCTTCCGGGCCCATCTGGCAGACCTGTACGAGGCGGTCCGCGAAGAGGCCCGCGAGTACGCCTTCGAGCTGCGGATACCCGAGCCGGTCAAGGTCACCACCGTCGCGCCGACCGGGTCCATCGCCAAGCTGCCGGGCGTGACCGAGGGCATCCACCCGATCTACGCCCGCCACTTCATCCGCCGCGTACGGTTCTCGATGCCGGACCCGGCGCAGGCCAAGACGGTCCGAGATTTCGAGGCCCAGGGATACGCGGTCGAACCGTGCGTGTACGACCAGTCGGGCAACACCTACGTCGTAGCCTTCCCGACGAAGGAGAAGCTCGTCGCCGAGGTCGAGGAGCTGGGCTTCGACCCGAAGATCGTCGAGTCCGCCGACGAGCTGTCCCTTCACGAGATGCTCGCCTTCCAGGCGATGTATCAGGAGTGTTGGGCGGACAACGCGGTGAGCTTCACAGTGAACTTCCCCGAGGGCAAGCACAAGGTCCACGAGGCGATGGACATCATCGAGTCGTGGCTTCCGGCCTTGAAGGGCACAACCCTGATGCCGGACGGTACTCGCGTGCAGAGCCCGTACGAGCGGATCACCGAGGACGACTTTGACTCCTACGAGCTGACCGCGATCGAGGACTCCACGGACGAGGACTGCGCATCGGGCTCTTGCCCGATCCGGTAACGGCAAAGCGAAGACCCCCGACACGTCGGCCAGGGGTCTTCGCCGTTTGCGGGATGGCCCGCTACGGGCGGTCGGTCAGCCGATGCTGCCATCGAAGGGCCGACCCGTCGCCGATCCAGTACGTGTGACACCGGTCGGTGATGCGGAGCTGAACAGCGGTGATGTCCGGACTGCCGGCTCCCTGCCAGGCTGTGATGGCTTCCTCGATGTCGTCCCAGATGGTGACGGGGCCACCCTGGCGGACTCGCCAGTCGTCGCCATCGGGGGTGAACTCGGCGAACGACTCGCGTTCAGGGTCGAAGAGGTAGAGGACTTGCGCGCCCTCGTTCGTGGTCGCACGGACGGACTGAGCGCCAGGGGCCGCGACCTGGGCGAGGAAGGCGGGCATCCACTCGTCAAGCATGAGCGGCGATACCTTCGTCTGCCGCTCGCTGTCGGCATAGGCCGTGCGCGCGGAGAGGTCGCCAGCGACCGGGGCCGCTGCCTGCGATCGAGCTTGCATGAACGAGGCCCGCCCGATGATCCGGCCCTCGGCCGTCCCGTCCTCGTTGACGGTCACCTTCGCGAGGCCGGCACCGTTTGCCCACGAGCCGACCGTGGCCAGGATGACCCCGCCGGGCTTGGTCTGTCGGACCCAGGCGTAAGGGATGCGGCGGACTGCACAGGTGGCGATGACACGGTCATAAGGCGCACGGCGCGGGTGGCCATGGAGACCATCGCCGGTCACGGTCCACGTGGAGAAGCCTGCGGCTTCCAGGGCGGCATCCGCGCGCGCAGCGACTTCGGGGTCGACTTCCACGGTGGTCACGTTGTCCTCGCCGAGGCGGTGACACATCAGGGCCGCCGAGTAGCCGGTACCGGTGCCGATCTCCAGGACCTGGTGCCCGTCCTGCACGTCCAGGCTTTCGATCATGCTGACCACGAGGGCCGGGGTCGTCGAGGAGGAGGTCGGCAGGCCCGCCACGGGCTCGCCCACCTGGTCCGCGGTGAGGTACCCGTCGAGCTGCGTGGTCAGCGTGTCGGGGGTGTACGCGACGCGCAGCCACTCCGCAGGGTCGGACCCGATAGCCGTTACGGGCCGCCACCGACCGGCCTCGTACAGGAATACCCCCGGGTTAAGGAACAGCTCGCGCGGCACTGACTCCACGGCCGCCCGCCAGACAGGCGTCGTCAGGTCGCCGTCCTGCACCAGTCGGCCAGCAAGGGCTCGCCTCTCGGTAGCACCGTCGCTCATGTGGTCACTCCTGCCAGTAGGGCCGCGAAGGCGGCGGACATCTGTAATCCGGTGTGCGGCTCAAGCCAGCCCCACTGACCGTTCGGGTTCAGCTCCAGCCACCACAGCCCGCCCGCATGATCCACGGCGAAGTCGAAGCTGCCAGTAACCAGCCCGTAGTGATCCAGGTAGGCAAGGAGCGCCTTCTCCACGACTGCGGGTAGGTCTACCACGCTGTATGACAGGGCCGAGTAGTCCTTGCGCCAGTCCAAGAGGCCGGACTCGATCCGCACGGCGAAGACCTGTCGACCGACGATCAAGATGCGCAGATCGGCCGCCTTGTCGACGACGGCCTGGAAGAGGTGAGGTGCCACCCGCAAGCTGTCGTCGATCTCCGAGGCCGTGACGGGGTCGGCCCACCCGGTCACGGCAATGCCGTCGCGCTGATAGGGCGTCCACCGCAGCGTTTTGTAGATCACCCGATCGTGTGCGGAGATGAACTCTCGCGCCTCGTCCGGGTCGTTGGTCACCAGCGTGCGCGGCACGGTGAGGCCGAGCCGCTGGGCCGTAGCGAGCTGTGCGGGCTTGTAGTCGGCCGCCGCGACGCGCAGGGGATGGTTGACCCAGAGAGGCCCCTCCATCGCGTACAGGCTGCCGCCGAGCCCGTACCGAACCTGCGCCGCAGCGAACTGGGCGTCGTCGGGCTCCAGGCTCGGGAACGTCGGCCAGATGGGGCGACGCCAGTACACCGCGCGAACGTCGGCGAGGTCGGCGGTTCTCGACGGGGTACGCACGTGCCCGACCACAGGGGTCGGGCACGTGCCAAACCGAGCCGAGACCGTCAGGTCTGCCCCGATGTCAGCCGGGTTGAATCTGACCACCGGCACATCGAGCCGGTTGAGTTCCGTGATCACCATGTCGGCGGTGATGTCGTCCGCCTCGGTGGCCACGAGTACCGGCCTCTTCTCGGTCGCGGTCATCAGTCCGTGTCGCTGCCCTGGTCGGACCCCTGGTCGTTACCCGACTGGCCGTCCGAACTCGTCGACGTGGTCGTCTCGGTGCCCGTTCCGGTGCCGTGCTTGCCCATCTCGACGACGTGGCCGGCGTGGTCCAGGAAGGTGCCGAGCTGTGTGTCAGGGTCGATGGAGACCGACGCGTGAGGGCGGGCGATGGTGGTCGGATATGGCGCGAGTCGGGCGGTACCCCAGGGACGGACGGTGCTCAGTTCTACAGCGGTGGTCACAGTGCTCCTCAAAGTGCGTCTCGGGGCCAACCTCGGGTGAGGTCGGCCGGTAGCCGTTACGAGGGTGGAGCAACCCGCCCCGGTCGCCACTCGACCTGTCCATGGGTTTCGATACGACCGGAGCGGGGGCCTGGTGGGCCCGCCCTGCGCGGGCACGGGGGAGCTGGCCAAAGGGCCTGCGCACAGGACGGGCCGGTCTAAGGGGCGGTGCCGGCGAGAGCGGGGCTCCGAGTCAGTACTGGTATCCGCGCCCGCCCGAGCCCTCGGGCGGAGGGTCGCCGCTCTTGTCGTCGTCCTCGTCGCCTCTGTCGATGCGGAGCGCTGCGAGCAGTTCGGGGTTCATCGTTGGCCCTTCGGTTCGTTCATTAGTGACGACCCATCCGGCCGCCGACCGCCGATTTTTAGGGACGGCCGGATGGGCGTGGACTGGTCCGTCCCGCGCGGGACGGGGGCGCCAGGGCGGTTGGCCTCCGCGCGGGACGGACCGGCTCAGGGGTTCGCGGTCAAGTAGGCCGCGAGGAGGACGAAGCCGACCGAGGCCCCGATGGTGAAGGCGAAGAGAGCGCCGGCATACCGACCGATGGTGCGCTTCACGAACTCGACCCAGGGCCGTCAGTCATGAAGGTCCGCCACGGGCGGGCGATCAACTCGCGGTAGGTGTGGTGGCTCGGGTTCTGTCCGGAGTGCGTGAGCGCCCACTCCTGCGGCTCGCCCCAAGAGGTCGAGCGATCTGATTCCTCGGAGCACACCACGCACTGAAACTGATGGGTCACCGGCTCGGCATCCGGCTCGCGGTCCGGGAGGATGGTCCACTTGATGTGGCGGACCAGCGCGCGGATGCTCATGACGGCATCCTGTTCCTGGACCAGTAGTTGCGCACGGCGACCCGCGTGCCAAGCTCCTCGCTCGTGGTGAGGTCAGCCAGGAGGTCGGGGTCGACCTCCCAGTAGTCCTCACCGTGCAGGGCGTGCAAGCGGTACGGGCCTTCCGGCCCTCGCTTCACGATGCCGACTCGGCCGGTCTCTGTATCCCTCATAACCGAGCCGATCTCGATACGGGGCTCGGCTTGCTGGTTGCTCGCCATGACTACGAAGCTACGAGGGGTAGCCGCAGTGGGCCAGACGCGTAACGATGCACTTCCGGCGATGATCCGTCAGAAGTGCATCGTCATCGTGTAGTTATGCGAGAACGCCCAGGTGGGCGCCCACCTCGCGCATCTCCGTTGTGAGCGTCCGGCGCTTCTTGGTGATCTCCTCGAAGGTGATCGCGGCGGACGACTGGTGGCGGAACCACTCCGGCGCGAGGCCGGCGAGACGCGAGAGTTCCTCCATGGCGGCTGTCGGATCGCCCGAGCGAACCTGTGCTCGCGCGAGGTCGAGGTGGTAGCGGTTCCCGTCGTTGGTGCTCGGGCCGCCTAGCTTCTTCCATGTTGCTTCCTGGAGGTACGGCTCGTCACGGGACTTCCGGACCACAGACCGGGCGTCGCCGCCGATCATGTAGTCCTCAAGCTCCTTCATGCTGGCCGTCACGGGACCGAACATCGACCAGTGGCACAGGATGTTCTTGTGCGTCTTCCCGATGGCCTTTGCCGCGGTGCCGGCCGCCTTCCGGAGGGCCTTGGCCTCCTTCGGACGGTTGTTTCGCACGGCCGCAGCCGCCGCCTCCATCGCGAGGCCGCCCCACGTGGCGTACTGGTCCGGAGTGGCGCCCATGATCTTCGGCTCGACCAGGTCCATGGTCGTGATGGCGATGTCTTCAGCCTCATCGAAGCGCTCGGTACGGATGAGCGTCCAGCACATCCCGCCGACCCCGGAGGCGGCAGCGAGTTGGTTTCCCGCCGCCCTGGCGTCTGCGATGGCCTCCCTGGCGGCCCCATAGGCAAGGTCGTACTGCCTGATCTGCGTCAGGTACTGACTGGCCAGTCGGAGAGCTTGAGAGCGGATCACGAGGGCCTCAGAGTGTTCGTCCCCCGAGCCGTAGTAGGTTACGGCGTCGTTGACAGCCCTGATGAGGTTCGGAAGGTCGGCGGCAACGCTCGCGTACCTGTCTCCGTAGTACAGGACTGCGCTGTCGTGGGTCATGCGTTGCAGGTTGCGAAGGTCGGGCTCGTCGCCAGTGGGCGCGACGGTGTCGGCCAGGCTGACGGCCGGCGAAAGCGCGATGCGCAGCTCGCGCAGGTTCTGACCGTTCGGGTCGTCGAGCGCGACCGGTTCCGGCGCCCCGGCGGCCATCAGGTCCGAGGTCCTCACCCCGAGCGCTCGGGCGAGCGCGTGAAGAGTCTCCATCCTGACCCCATCGCCGCCCTGCTCGATCCTTCGGACCGGTCCGACCGAGAGTCCAGCACGGTGCGCGAGCTGCTCCTGACTGAGTCCCGCCGCGCGGCGGTATTTCCGTAGGTTGTCTGCGAGTTCATCGGACATGCGACACCACCTCTCTCCGTCAGAGTAAGCCCTTCGGGGAAGGCGCAAGCCCCCTTCAGGGCTGGCCTGTCGGGGGCTTGGACGCTCAGACGGGGATGCTCGGGCTCTCCTCGGTTAGGGAGGTTGAGATAGGTGGCAGCACGGTGGGCTTGAGCTGCTCGTGCCGGTCAGGCTGCGGGGTGTCGCCGATCGAATCAGTCAGCAAGGGCAAGACTTCCTCCAACTGCTCGACGATGCCCTCGCGCTCCGGAGGCGTAGAGTCCACGTACTGCTCGATGACGTCCTCCTTCCACTCCTGCAACCTAGGCGGCAGCGCTGAGAGCGAGGTCATGAACGGGTTGAACGCGCCCCAGAAGTCGCCCCAGGCGTCCCATGCGTCGGGCTCGTCCTTCGGCGCGGAGACCTCGAAGCCCTCGGCGTTCTGGACGATGAAAGTCTTGGGCACGGGGCTGGTGCCCGGAGCCTCGGGGGAGGCTCTCTTCGCTGCCCTCGGGGTCTTCTCGGTCGGGGCCTTCCTGGTTTCAGTCGTGGGCGCTGCCGAGGCTCCGGAGACCGGGCTGACTGCTTCTGCGGCGGCCTGACTGGGCTGCTCTGCCGGGACCGGGATCTCAGTCGCTGACATGACGTCCTGAGCCACCAGAGGGCGCAGAGTCGGCGGCTGGGCTGGCTGCTCGGCCGTTCTCCTGGTGTCCGGCTTGTCCGTAGCAGGGGCGCGCTGTGCGTAGCCGTCCGAGACGTCGACATCCCTCCGAAGCTCGGCAGGGGATTCGTCATCTTCGGCGCGGACGCTGGGCGCTTGTACGTGGTCGTGCTGCGGCCCGCGGATGCCCACTACGGCCATCCAGGACATCGCTGCGGCCATCGTCGCGGCTCCCGCGACCGTCCCAGTTCGGCCGGACTTCCTTCGGCGGTGTTCGGGCATGAGGCCCCCCAAGAGCGCGGTGCAGGTTTCGGTACACAGGTATAGGAACACAGGTTCGACCATGATCGGAATCCGGAATTCCGGTTTGTTTTCCGGGCAAGCGGTCGGTATAAGCCTGATGCGCCTCTGACCTGCGGAAACACAGAAGCCCCCGCGTGTGAGCGGGGGCTTCTGTCGTGTCTGTTCGCGTGTCGACCGCCGGAAACTGGACGAGCGGACCGTTTAGGTTCTGCTTACTCGGGCGACTCAGTGGGCTTCAAACTGTCAGCGATGCGACGCACGCTATCTGAATCCGTGAGCGTGGTGACGTCGCCCAGCTCGCGGTTCTCGGCGACATCACGCAGCAGCCGGCGCATGATCTTGCCGGACCGGGTCTTCGGCAGCTCGGCGACCGGCAGCACCCGCTTGGGCTTGGCGATCGGGCCGAGCGTCGCCCCGACATGGTTGCGCAGGTCCGCGACCAGCTCGTCGGACGCGCTCGCCGTACCGCGCAGGATCACGAACGCCACGATGGCCTGGCCGGTCGTCTCGTCGGCCGCTCCGACCACGGCGGCCTCGGCGACCGACGGGTGGGAGACGAGCGCCGACTCGACCTCGGTGGTCGAGATGTTGTGCCCGGAGACGAGCATGACGTCGTCGACCCGGCCGAGCAGCCAGACGTCGCCGTCCTCGTCCTTCTTCGCGCCGTCGCCCGCGAAGTACTTGCCCTCGAACCGCGACCAGTAGGTGTCGATGAACCGCTGGTCGTCGCCCCAGATGGTGCGGAGCATGGAGGGCCACGGCTCGGTGAGGACGAGGTAGCCGCCCCCGCCGTTCGGTACTTCGTTGGCCTCGTCGTCCACGACGGTGGCGGAGATGCCCGGCAGTGCGCGCTGGGCGCTTCCCGGCTTCGTCTCCGTCACACCGGGCAGCGGCGAGATCATCATCGCGCCGGTCTCGGTCTGCCACCAGGTGTCCACGATGGGGCACGTGTCGGCGCCGATGTTCTTCCGGTACCACATCCACGCCTCGGGGTTGATCGGCTCACCGACCGAACCGAGCACGCGGAGCGAGGACAGGTCGAACTTCGCGGGGATGTCGTCGCCCCACTTCATGAACGTACGGATCGCGGTCGGCGCGGTGTAGAGGATCGTGACGCCGTACTTCTGCACGATCTCCCAGAACCGGCCCTGGTGCGGGGTGTCCGGGGTGCCCTCGTACATGACCTGGGTCGCGCCGTTGGCCAGCGGTCCGTAGACGATGTAGGAGTGGCCGGTCACCCAGCCGATGTCGGCGGTGCACCAGTAGACGTCGCTCGAAGGCTTGAGGTCGAAGACCGCGTGGTGCGTGTACGAGGCCTGGGTGAGGTAGCCGCCGGAGGTGTGCAGGATGCCCTTCGGCTTACCCGTGGTGCCCGAGGTGTAGAGGATGAAGAGCGGCTGCTCCGCGTCGAAGGCCTCGGGGGTGTGCTCGGCCGACTGCCGCGCGGTGATCTCGTGCCACCAGACGTCGCGGCCCTCGGTCCAGGCGGTGTCCTGACCGGTGCGGCGGACGACGAGGACGTGCTCGACGGTGTCGAACCGGGAGACGGCGTCGTCGACGGCGGGCTTCAGCGCGGAGGGCTTGCCGCGGCGGTAGCCGCCGTCGGCCGTGATGACGACCTTGGCGTCCGCGTCCTTGATGCGGGCTGCGATGGCATCGGCCGAGAAGCCGCCGAAGACCACGGAGTGCGCGGCGCCGATGCGGGCGCAGGCCAGCATCGCCACGGCGGCCTCGGGGATCATCGGCAGATAGACGGCGACCCGGTCGCCCTTGCCGACTCCCAGCTCGGTGAGCGCGTTGGCGGCCCGCGAAACCTCGTCCTTCAGCTCCGCGTAGGTGATGGCCCGGCTGTCGCCCGGCTCGCCCTCGAAGTGGATGGCGACCCGGTCGCCGTTGCCGGCCTCGACATGGCGGTCCACGCAGTTGTACGCGACGTTCAGCTTGCCGTCCGCGAACCACTTGGCGAAGGGCGGGTTGCTCCAGTCGAGGGTCTCGGTCGGCTCGGTGGCCCACGTCAGGCGGCGGGCCTGCTCGGCCCAGAAGCCCAGCCGGTCCGCCGCGGCCTGCTCGTACGCCTCTGCGGTGACGTTGGCGTTGGCGGCCAGCTCGGCAGGCGGAGCGAACTTCCGCTCTTCCCGAAGCAGGTTGGCCAGGCTCTCGTTGCTCACGACTTCTCCCAGTCCCAGGGTGTCCGTTGTGTCCCGGGGCATAGCTCATCAGGCGCGAGGCCGGGTGACAAGGGCCTGCCGGGAATTGGTTTAGACCTGTGTTCTCGTGTATGGAGCCATGATCCCGCTCCGCGCTCCAGGGTCGCCGAACGACGCGTGACGTGGGGCATTTCCGGCCGCGCGGGGTGTGCGGGGCTGAGGTGCGGAGCGGGTCGTGCGAACGGGGTCATCCGATGGCACGGGCCCGGGGCTCGTGCGGTTCAGGCCGGGGGCGTTCGGGCTAGTTCATAACTCGTATCAGCGAATAAGAAGCTTTTCATTCGGTATGTCGCTCTTGCCTGAGCGGGAGCGCGTGCGAACTTTGCCGCGCCGTTGCCGGTGCTTCGAGGCGCTTCATCGCACTTCGGTGTGTTCGGCCTACTCCGGCAGCTTTCTACGTAATTGACCTGCAAGGAAGAGGGTGGGCGGATGATGGCCGCCACGAAGAGGATCGCCCTGGGCGTCATGTCCACGGCCCTGATCGCCGTTCTCGCGGGCTGTTCCGGGGCCGGGTCAGGCTCGTCCGGGGGGTCGGGAGCCGACACGGAGAAGGGTGCCCACGGCGCGAAGGAGAACCCGCCGGCCAACGCCCCGAAGAACGCGGTCAAGCTCATCGGGGACGGGTCCACCGCCTTCACCGGCATTCAGCCGAACATGCCGGCCGTCGAGCGCCTCGCCCCCGGCCAGAAGCCTCCGCAGTTCGTGGTGTTCTCCTGGGACGGCGCCGGGGAGGACAGCCAGAAGCTCTTCTCGCACTTCCGCGGTGTGGCCAAGAAGTACAACGCGAAGATGACGTACTTCCTGAGTGGCGTGTACCTGCTGCCGGAGGAGAAGAAGGACCTCTACAACCCGCCCCAGCACGCGCCGGGCCGTTCCGACATCGGGTTCAACGACACCGAGGGCATCCGCGACACCCTCACCGAGGTCCGAGCCGCCTGGAAGGACGGCAACGAGATCGGCACCCACTTCAACGGTCACTTCTGCGGCAAGGACGGCGGCGTCGGGACCTGGTCCGTCGATGAGTGGAAGAGCGAGATCAGCCAGGCGAAAGCCTTCGTCAAGGGCTGGAAGACCAACACCCCCGAGCTGAAGGGTGAGGCGCCGCTTCCCTTCGACTACGACAAGGAACTGATCGGCGCCCGTACTCCGTGCCTCGAAGGCCAGGAGAACATGATCGCCGCCGCTCGGACCATGGGCTTCCGGTACGACTCCAGCGGCGTCGGCAACCAGGTCTGGCCGCAGAAGAAGGGCGGGGTCTGGGACATTCCGCTCCAGCTCGTCCCGATGCCCGGCCGCGCCTTCGAGACCCTCTCGATGGACTACAACTTCATGGTCAACCAGTCCGGCACGAGAACCCAGGGTGACCCCTCTCAGCACGAGTACTGGGGGAACCAGATGCGGGACGGGCTGCTCCAGGCCTTCGACCGCTCGTACCAGGGCAACCGGGCTCCCCTGATCATCGGCAACCACTTCGAGTCCTGGAACGGCGGCACCTACATGCGCGCGGTCGAAGAGACCATCGCGACCGTGTGCACCAAGGAAGACGTGCGCTGCGTGTCCTTCCGGCAGCTGGTCGACTGGCTGGACGCGCAGGACCCGAAGACGCTGGCCAAGCTCACGAAGCTCGGCGTCGGCGAGGCTCCCAAGACCGGCTGGTCGTCCTTCCTCGGCAACCGGCCGGGTGACGCACAGCCCGCGGAGAAGCCTGCCGAGAAGTCCGCCGAGAAGTCTGTGGAGAAGTCCGCCGAGGAGTCCGCGGAGAAGCCGGCCTAGACGCCGACCTAGACGCCGACCGAGAAGCCGCGGACGCCGAGAAGCCGGGGAACCCTGCGGACGACGCCTGTGGACGCCGAGAAGCCGCGGGCGCAGAGAGGAGCTTTCGGATGCAGAGGCGCTTGCGGACGCCTCGTCGCTGGTGTGCCTCGCGCCCGGGCGACCGGCAGGAACCCGGCTGACCGCACCGCGCGACCATCACTCGCACTACTGCACTACTGCACTACTGCGCTAACGCGTCACCGTGTCGTTCGCCGGTCACCCCGGGGTGACCGGCGAACGACGTCCGGGGCCGGAGTTCCGCGCCAGCTCCCGGGGCGTAGCGCGTCAGGCAGGTGCGGCGATGCCTGCCCCGGCGTGCCGCTCATCGAGTACGAAGGCCGGGTCGACCTGGGACGCCAGGTCGGCGCCGGTCTTCTCGTTGCCCCAGCTCTCGGCGTTCTTCAGGTGGAAGTGGACCATCTGGCGTGTGTAACGCTCCCAGTCGCGCAGCCCGTACGAGTCCTCGGCGGTGTCCTGCAGCGTCTGCAGGGCCATCCGGTTGTCGGCCTCCAGCAGCTCGAACCTGGACGGCCGTCCCTTCTCCATCGACCGCACCCAGTCGGAGTGGCCGACCCCGATCAGCAGGTCGTCGCCGACCTCCGCCCGCAGGAACTCCAGGTCGTCGGGACCCTGGACCTTGTTTCCGACGACCTTCAGGGCGACGCCGAAGTCGCGTGCGTACTCCTTGTACTGGCGGTACACCGACACCCCCTTGCGGGTCGGCTCCGCGACCAGGAACGTCATGTCGAAGCGGGTGAACATGCCGGAGGCGAACGAGTCCGAGCCCGCCGTCATGTCGACCACGACGTATTCGTCCGGACCGTCCACCAGGTGGTTGAGGCAGAGCTCCACGGCCCCGACCTTGGAGTGGTAACAGGCGACTCCCAGGTCGGACTCCGTGAAGGGGCCCGTCGCCATCAGCCGGATGTCTCCGTCGTCGAGCCGCACCGTACGCGCGCAGGCATCGAAGATCGGGTTGTCCTCCCTGACCCGCAGCAGCCGGGAGCCCTCGCCGGGCGGAGTCGTCTTGATCATCGTCTCGGCGGAAGCGATACGGGGGTTGGCGCCCCGCAGGTAGTCCTTGATGAGGGGGAGGTGGGCGCCCATGGCGGGCAGCGCGGCGGCCTCCGCGTCGTCCAGTCCGAGGGCTGCCCCCAGGTGCTGGTTGATGTCGGCGTCCACGGCGATGACATGGGCTTCGTTGGCGGCGAGGTGGCGGATGAAGAGCGAGGACAGCGTGGTCTTGCCGCTGCCGCCCTTCCCGACGAAAGCGATCTTCATGTTCACCTAGGGTAGTGGGTTCATTGCTGTGTGCTGCCATCGTTCGTGAAGATGGCCACTTGAGGGTGGTCCGGGTGGGGCAGGCGCGTAGCCTCGCTACTTATGAGTACGACTGCCTCAGACCCGCTTGCCGCGCTCGGTTCCCTGCCCGGCGTGCCCGATGCCGTGGACTCCGTGCGCAAGGCCGTCGACCGGGTCTACGGCCACCGCGTCATGCGGCGCCGCAGCAACGAGGTCACTGCCGAAGCCGCACTGCGGGGTTCCCGTGGTTCGGCCGCGCTGGCCGGCGCCGACTGGAGTCTCGAAGAGGTCCGTCGGCGTACCGACTTCAGCGGGGAGGGCGAGGCGCGCACCGTCGGTGCGGCGCTGCGGCTCACCGCGGAAGCGGGGCAACTCCTTTCCATCTGGCGGCAGTCACCGCTGCGGGTGCTGGCGCGGTTGCATCTGGTGGCGGCCGGCGGGGCGACCCCCGGCGACGCGGTGGGGCGCCCTCGGCTGGCGGGCGAAATCGTGGACGAGCCGCTGATCGAGGCGCCGCTGCCCGGGGCGGAGGAGGTGGCCGGGCGACTCGAAGGGCTCTCGCGTCTGATCATCGCGGGTGGCAGCGCCCCCGCCCTGGTCACGGCTGCCGTGGTGCACGGTGAACTGCTGGCGCTGCGTCCTTTCGTCTCGCACAACGGGCTGGTGGCCCGGACGGCCGAGCGCATCGTGCTGATCGGCAGCGGGCTGGACCCGAAGTCGATCTGCCCGGCCGAGGTGGGGCACGCGGAACAGGGCCGGGCGGCCTATGTCGCGGCCTTCGAGGGCTACACGGCCGGAACCCCCGAGGGTATGGCCGCCTGGATCACTCACTGTGGGCGCTCGATCGAGCTGGGTGTGCGTGAGTCGACCGCGGTGTGCGAGGCACTCCAGCGAGGCGCCGCCTGAGGGCCGGTCTCAGGCCCGCCCGAGGGTCCGGCAGTCGCTCGGCTCTCGCGGCTGACTCGGCCCGGCGTGGTGGGCCGGTCCGGGGTGCAACTCGGCGCGGGGTGGTGAGCGGTCGTGGGCGATGTCCCGATGCGAGGCGGGCGACCCCGTCCGAGGTGATGGGGCGCGTTCGGGGGCAACCTGAGGTGCTGGCGCGAGTTCGGGGCAACCCGAGGCGATGGTGCGAGTTCGGGGCGGGGCGGCCCGAGGTGTTAGCGCGTCTTCGGCGGCCCTGGGAGTGACCGTGCGGTGCAAGGGTTGCGGCGGTACCGGAATGCGGTACCGCCGCTGGCACGTCCGCCCAGTTACCAAGCGTCCTCGTAAGTTGCCCATCAGGTCGGGTGCTTTGCCCGTCACCTGGTGCGGCTGGCCCGTATTCGACGGGTCGACGTCGCGTGGGTGCTCGGCTTTCGTGCGCGGTCCGTGGGGCCGTTCTGCGTACGAACAGGTCATCCTCGCGGATGTCCTTGGTCTCGCGGGCCGTTATGTCCTTTGTACTCCAGGACCAGGGGAACGGAAACCCCTGGCCCCGCTTCTTTACTTTTATGCTCAATCAAGGGCGAATCGGGCGAGAATCGCCCTGCCCGATTGCCGCTCCACCCGAGCAGGGGTGGACCGGGTGACCCAGGCGCGTCGGCCGACGGTCGGCCGCTGGTGCGGACCGGATCGCCTGGGCACGGCGCACGACAATCAGCTGGCGGTGCGGCGCCGACTCACCCGGGCGCGGGGGCTTCGCCCCGGTCGGTGCGGCCCAGGCTCACCCGGGCGCGGCGGCGTCGGTTCGCCCCGGTGGGTGCGGCACCGGCTCACCCGGGCACGGCTGCCCCGGCGGTACGGCGGCGGCTGGCGTACCAGACCAGTCCAGCAGTGACGGCCGCCGCGCCGACTGCGGCCGCTGCCACGAGAGCGGGGCGCGGCGGCATCGAGAAGGCGGGCAGACGCTGCTTGAGGCGGACCGGGCGGTTGAAGACGAGAATCGGCCAGTCGCGAAGGGTTGCTTCGCGGCGCAGCGCGCGGTCGGGGTTGACCGCGTGCGGGTGGCCGACCGACTCCAGCATCGGCACATCGGTCGCCGAGTCGCTGTAGGCGAAGCAGCGCGAAAGGTCGTACCCCTCCGAGTCCGCGAGCGCCCTTACGGCCTCGGCCTTGGTGGGGCCGTAGGCGTAGTACTCGATCTCTCCGGTGAAGCAGCCGTCGTCGCCGACGACCATGCGGGTGGCGACGACGCGGTCGGCGCCGAGCAACTCGCCGATGGGTTCGACGACTTCGGCGCCCGAGGTCGAGACGATGACCACGTCGCGCCCCGCCGTGTGGTGTTCCTCGATGAGGGTGGCGGCCTCGTCGTAGATGATCGGGTCGATCAGGTCATGCAGGGTCTCGGCGACGATCTCCTTGACCTGCTGGACGTTCCACCCCTTGCAGAGGGCGGAGAGGTATTCACGCATCCGCTCCATCTGGTCGTGATCGGCGCCCCCGGCGAGGAACACGAACTGTGTGTACGCGGTGCGCAGTACAGCGCGGCGGTTGATCAGTCCGCCTTGGTAGAAGGACTTGCTGAAGGTCAGCGTCGAAGACTTCGCAATGACCGTCTTGTCCAGGTCAAAGAAGGCTGCTGTGCGCGGCGAGAAGCAGTTTTCCACAACGCTGAGCATAGGGGCCCACCATTCGGCGTAAACTCCGGCGCGTGGGTTTGCCTGAGAAGGGCCTCGGGTACACCATGGAAGTCACGGATCGTTCGCGACCGTGCTAACCCGGTCCGACTCCTCCCCCCCGAGTCGACCGTGGGGACGACCCCCGCTCTCCCCCCCGGCGGGGGTCGTCGCATGTCCGGACGCGTTTTAGGGGCGGAAACCATCTTATGTCTCCCGTCTGGCCGTGATCGGCCTGATCGTGCGAGCCGACGTCCCGCGACTCATCTCGTCACAGTGTGTAGCCAAGGGGCTGCACTCCGGAAGTCGCTGGTATGGGTGACGAAGTTATTCACAACCCCGGGGTTGTCCACAGTTTTTCATCAAGATCCACATGTTTTTCCGTGGTGTTGCACGTTGATTCCACCCGTGAAGTCCGCGGGAGCCGGAATCGCGGATCTCGGAAACGCTCCGAGAACACCGCGAACCGCACTGAAGGGACAGGAGAAGGGGGCGGAGATCGTGGCTGGATCCCTCGCGGGAGAAGAGGCGGCGGTCGGTGGCGGGCGGCGCGGAGGCCCGCTGATCGTGACGGAGGACGTGGAGTTGCTCGATGACCTGCTGCGACTGTGCGCGGCGGCCGGTGCCGAGCCGGAGGTCCACCACGGGCCGCCGGGGCGTCGTGGCAGCTGGGAGCGGGCCCCGATGGTGCTGGTGGGCGATGACGCCGCCGCGCGATGCCGGGGCGCCGGCCGGAGGAAGGGGGTGATGCTGGTCGGCCGGGACCAGGACGACCCGGATGTATGGCGGCGGGCTGTTGAGATCGGGGCCGAGTATGTGCTGCGGCTGCCCGATTCCGAGGGCTGGCTCGTCGATCAGATCGCCAACGCCGCAGAGGGGGTGGGGCGGCCCGCGCTCACCGTCGGCGTGATGGGCGGCCGGGGCGGCTCCGGCGCGTCGACGCTGGCCTGCGCCCTGGCCGTGAGTGCGGCCAGGTCCGGTCGGCGGACGATGCTGATCGACGCCGACCCGCTGGGAGGCGGCATCGACGTCCTGCTCGGCGGCGAACGGGCCGAGGGCATGCG
Organism: Streptomyces sp. YPW6; assembly: GCF_018866325.1. Classification (NCBI taxonomy): domain Bacteria; kingdom Bacillati; phylum Actinomycetota; class Actinomycetes; order Kitasatosporales; family Streptomycetaceae; genus Streptomyces; species Streptomyces sp. YPW6. The sequence goes on along the minus strand of NZ_CP076457.1, from coordinate 3,301,877 downwards.
GTGGCCGGATTTCGCGCAGTCGAAGGGGCGGGTCGGTGGCGGAGCCCTTGAGGACTCGCTGCCCGCACTCCATGGGCTGCGGGTGCTGAGCTGGGGGCGCGACGACGAGGTGGTGATCCCGCCGCAGGCGATGCGGGCGGTGCTTGCCGCTGCGCGCCGACTCGGCGGCGTGGTGGTCGTCGATCTCCCGCGCAGGGTCGACGAGGGAGTGGCCGAAGCCTTGGCCCAACTGGATCTGGGGCTGCTGGTGGTGCCGGGCGAACTGCGTGCGGCGGCAGCGGCCAAGCGCGTGGCGTCCACGGCCGGAATGGTGCTGGACGACCTGCGGGTGGTGCCCCGGGGCCCGTATGCGTCGGGACTGGACGGGCGGTGGGTCGCGCGGGCCGTCGGTCTGCCGCTCGTCGGCGAGCTTCCCTGGGAACCGGGCCTTCTGGACTCCCAGGACGACGGCATTCCGCCCGGCGGCAACCGCCGGGGCCCGGTGGCCCGGTTCTGCGCGGCCTTCTGGGACCAGGTGGCGACGGCTGGAGGCACGAGCCCCGTGACCGGCCCGCCGGGGGGAGGGGCGGCATGACGGACGAACTGCTCGACGCCGTACGTCAACGGCTGGCACGCAGCGGTGTCGCTCCCACGCCGGCCGGGGTGGCTGCTGCCCTGCGGGCTCAAGGGCGGCTGCTGGGGGATGCCGAGGTGCTCGGAGCGGCAGAGGAACTGCGCGGTGAACTCGTCGGCACGGGTGTGCTGGAGCCGTTGCTCGCGGATCCGGAGGTGACCGACGTGCTGGTGTCCGCGCCGGACCGGGTGTGGGTGGACCGCGGCGGCGGGCTTCAGCTGACGGGCGTCACCTTCTCGGACGCGGCGGCGGTCCGGAGGCTGGCCCAGCGTCTTGCGGCGGTGGCCGGCAGGAGGCTGGACGACGCACGTCCGTGGGTGGACGCCCGGCTCCCCGACGGCACTCGGATGCACGCGGTGCTGCCGCCGGTGGCCGTCGCCTCGACTTGCCTCTCTCTGCGCGTGGTGCGGCCGCGGGCCTTCTCGCTCGCGGAGTTGGTGGACGCGGGCACGGTGCCGCCCGGCGGCGACCGGATCCTACGGGCCCTCGTGGAAGCCCGGGTCTCCTATGTGATCAGCGGGGGCACTGGAGCAGGCAAGACGACGCTTCTCTCCAGTCTGCTGGGGGCCGTCGGTGGCAACGAGCGGATCGTGCTGGCCGAGGACTCCGCCGAACTGCGACCGGACCATCCGCATGTCGTCCGTCTGGAGTCCCGCCCGGCCAATCAGGAGGGCGCCGGCCGCGTGACCTTGCGCGATCTGGTCCGGCAGGCATTGCGCATGAGGCCCGACCGGCTGGTGGTCGGCGAGGTGCGCGGCGCTGAAGTCACGCAATTACTGGCCGCTTTGAACACCGGGCACGAGGGTGGGTGCGGCACCGTCCACGCGAATGCCGCCGAGCACGTCCCCGCCCGGCTGGAGGCACTGGGCACCGCGGCCGGCCTCGACCGGGTGGCCCTGCACAGTCAGTTGGCGGCCGCGCTCTCGGTGGTCGTCCATCTCGTACGGGACCGCGCTGGGCGACGGCGGGTCGCTGAGGTGCACGTCCTGGAGCGGGACGCCGCAGGCCTCGTCTTCACGGTCCCGGCCCTCAGCTGGGGGGGCGGGGGCTTCGTTCCGGAGCGGGGATGGGAACGGCTGCGGTCGCTGATCGGCGGTGCGCTGTGACAGCGACAGTGACAGCAATGGCGACGGCGACGACGACGGCGGGATCGGTGACATCGGTGTACGGAGCCCACGCGGTGGCTCTCTGCGCGGGGTCGGCGGTATGGCTCGCGATGATGCGCGAACCGGGTGTGCGGCGAGCGCGGGTGCTGTTCGAGGACGCTTGGCCCGAGCCCCGCCGGTTGTGGGGGCGTTGGTTACGCCTGGTCGAGGTCTGGAGGCGCGTCACACAAGCGGCCCGCAGGCGTCGGGAGTGGTGGTGTGTTCCGGGCGCGGTCGTGCTCGCGGTGCTGGGAAGTTCGGTGCTGCCGCTGGTGGTGGGGGCCATGGCGGTTCCGTTGATGCGCCGATGGCTGCGGAGGCGGGCCGGAGCCCGGGAGGCGGAGCGGGGTGCGGTCGCGGTCGCGGCGTTATGCGGAGCCGTGGTCGGGGAGCTGCGGGCCGGGCGCGAGCCGGGACAGGCGCTGCTGGTCGCGCTGCGAGAAGGCCTGGCAGAGGACGGATCTGAAGCGCAGGCCGAATCCGGCAGCAGGCTGGGGGAGGCGGAGGCCGCGGTGCTGGCGGCGGCACGGTTCAGCGGCGATGTGCCGACCGCATTGCGGCAGGCGGCGGAGGGCCCGGGGATGGGCGGCCTGTCCGGTATGGCCGCGTGCTGGCGGGTGGCCGTCGACGGTGGGACGGGGCTGGCGGCCGGGTTGGAGCGCCTGGAGGCCACGCTGCGGGAGGACCGGCGCAGACGGGACGAGCTGCGTGCCCAGATGGCGGGAGCGTGGTCGACGGTCGTGGTCCTGGCGCTGCTGCCCGTCGCGGGTCTGGGTCTGGGCGCGGCTCTCGGCGGTGACCCCTTGCGCGTACTCCTGCACACCCCGGGCGGCCTGGCCTGCCTGGCGGTCGGTTCGTTCCTGGAAGCGGCCGGGCTGTACTGGGCCGGCCGCATCGTGCGGGGAGGGGAGCTGCCGTGAGCGGAGAAGTTCTCCACAGCCTGGGGATGTCGGCGGCGGTGATGGGGGTGGTGGCGCAGGTGGCAGCCGTGATCGCTGCCGGATTTCGGAAGCGAGCGGTTCGGGGGCGGGGCGCGAAGTTGTTGGGGACGGACGCGGCTCCACGGCCCGGCAGGCGGGGCCGACTGGCCGTGGGGCTCGGGTCGGGCGGTGTCCCACGTCTGTCCGAGGCCGCTCGGCGGTGGGTGCCTCCGGGCGGGGCCTGGCTGACGGGATGGATCCTGGTCGGCGGCGTGCTCGGCTGCGCGGTCGGGGCGGCCGCGGCGTACGGGACGTGGCGGTGGCAGCGGACCCGGCCCCGGGGCAGGACCGGCCACAGCCCCCCGGAGCAGGCTGTGATCGCCGGGCAGCTCCCGTTGGCAGCGGATCTGCTGGCCGCTTGTATCGCGGTCGGGGCCGGTCCTCGGGCGGCGGCAGAGGAGGTGGGTCGGTCCATCGGCGGACCGGTCGGAGACCAGCTCGTCCGGACCGCCCTAGAAATCCGGCTCGGCGGCGAACCGGCCGACGCGTGGGGCCGACTCGGGGAGATACCGGGTGCCGGACCGCTGGCCCGCTGTCTGCACCGGGCAGGTGCGACGGGGGCCCCGGCGGCGGAACCCGTTGCCAGGCTGGCCGCGTCGATGCGCGCCGAGCGAGCCGCCGCGGCAGTGGCACGGGCGCAACGGGCCGGGGTGCTGGTCACCGCGCCGGTCGGCCTCTGCTTCCTGCCCGCCTTCCTGGCGGTCGGGGTGGCGCCAGTGATCATCGGCCTGGCCGGCGGCCTGCTCGCGACCAGCGGTCCGGGCCGCTGAGGCTGCGCACGGTCAGCGGGCGGCGGCTGTCCGTCGGCCGTTCTGGCAGCCATTCATTTTGCTGTCACTCACGGGTGGTCCGATCGGACGCCCGCTCGTCATCGACGTTCATCGGGGGACGAAATGGAAACGAAGTTCTGGGACCGGGCCGTCGGCGCTCTGCGCGGGGGACGGCTGCTCACGGGGTGGCCGGACCGGCGGCCGCAGTGGTCCGTCCATTGGGCGGGTCGGCTCGGCCGGTCCGATCGGGGGATGACCACGTCCGAGTACGCGGTGGGAACGATCGCGGCGTGCGCCTTCGCGGCCGTGCTCTACAAGGTGGTGAACAGCGGGCCGGTGCTGTCGGCGCTCCAGTCACTGGTCGAGGACGCGCTCGATGCGAAGTTCTGAGACGTGGTCGGGGCCAGGCCCGGGGGCCCGGTTCGGTGAATCATGCGGGTGCTTTTTCCGGCGCCGCTTCCGCTGCCTCAGCCAGGAGCTGTCGCGGGGTACTGCCCAGAGGCGGTACCGGAGCCGGATCCCGAGCGGCGACGGGAGCAGCGCCCGGGGCGCAGATCGGGGCGCGGTGACCGCGGAGGCGGCTGTGGTGCTTCCGGTGCTGGCGGTGTTCGCCTTGGCCCTGCTCTGGGTGCTGGTGGCCGCCGCGGACCATATCCGGTGCTTGGACGCGGCGCGGGCGGGGGCCCGGGCCGCGGCCCGTTCGGAGCCGGAGGCAGCGGTGCTGGCTGCCGCGCGTGACGCGGCACCCCAGGGCGCCCGGGTCGAGATGGGGAGGGCGGGAGAGCTGTGGCGCATCCGGGTGGAGGCGCCGACCCGGGGCCCGGGGCGGCTGACCCTGACGTTGAGCGCCGAGGCGGCTGCCCTGGCGGAGGACGTGGTGGGAGGTGCCGCGCCATGAGGGCGAGGGGGACTGCGGGCCGGGGGAGGGGTGCCCCTGATCGGGGCAAGGGGCGGGTCGTGTTCCGGTGGTGGGGCAGTGGTCGGGGCCAGGTCCGGGGACGGAGCCGGTGCCACGGCGAGGGCCAGCGGGTGGGCCGGGGCGCGTTCCCGCGGTGGGCCCTGGGGCGGGGCCGGGGGACGGGCCATGGTGCGGACCGGGGCGTGGCGACCGTGTGGGCGGCTGTCACTGCAACCGGTCTGTGCACCGTGTTCGCTGTGGTGCTCGCTCTGGGACAGGCTGTGGCTGCCCGTCACCGGGCGGGCGGGGCGGCGGACATGGCGGCTCTTGCGGCTGCGGACCGGGCGTTGGAGGGGGTGGAGGTCGCGTGTGGGGCGGCCCGGAGAGTGGCTCTGGCGCAGGACGCCGAGGTCGTTCGCTGCGCGGTGGAGGGGGAGGTCGCCGATGTGACCACCCGCGCGGGGTTCGGGCCGTACCTACCCCCCGTCAGGGCTCGGGCCGGGCCTGCGGCGGGTCCCTCGGCAGGGGCTGCGATTGATCCCCTGGCAGGTAACTCGGCCGGGCCAGCGGGGAGCCCCTCGGCTGCGGCTGTGACCGATCGCCTGGCAGGTACCTCCGCCGACGTTGTGACCGATCGCCTGCCAGGTTCCTTGGCCGGGGCTTCGACCAGACTCCCGGCCCGGCCTCCGGCCGATTCCTCCGGTGGTGCTCCGGCTGATTCCTCGGGCGGGCCTTCTGTAGGTCTCCCGGTCCGGCCCTTGGCGGACCCCTCGGCCGGGGCTCCGGGTGAGGAGGGTGCCGGGCCCTGACGTCTCGTCGGTGTGGCGGTCGGGGTGTCCGGCGGCTGCTGTGTCGTCGAGTCAGCCCTTCGGGCCGGTCGGCTCGTCCGGTTCCACGGGGGCGGCCCTGAGGAGTTCGGTGAGCAGGCGCACGGCACCGCGTTTGTGCAGGGGCTCGTTGCCGTTGCCGCACTTGGGGGACTGGACACAGGAGGGGCAGCCCGCCTCGCATTCGCAGGACGCGATGGCTTCGCGCGTCGCCGTCAGCCAGGCATGGGCGGTGTGGAAGGCCCGTTCGGCGAATCCTGCTCCTCCGGGGTGGCCGTCGTACACGAAGACCGTCGGCAGGAGGGTGTCCGGGTGCAGGGGTACGGAGACGCCGCCGATGTCCCATCGGTCGCAGGTGGCGAAGAGGGGAAGGAGGCCGATCGAGGCGTGTTCGGCGGCGTGGAGCGCGCCGCCGAGAATCTCCGGGTTGATGCGGGCGGCGTCGAGCTGGTCCTCGGTGACCGTCCACCACACGGCGCGGGTGCGCAGTGTGCGGGGTGGCAGGTCGAGCTTGGTCTCGCCCAGGACCTCCCCCGTGATGAGTTTGCGGCGGAGGAAGGAGACGACCTGATGGGTGACCTCGACGGAGCCGTAGCAGAGCCGCCCCTGACCCCAGGGGATCTCGGTGTCGGTCTCCAGGACGGTGATGGCGGTGGTATCGCGGGCGACCGTCGAATACGGAGGTTCGGCCTGTTCGACCAGGGCCACGGAGTCCTCCAGGTCCAGCTTCCGGACCAGGTGGGTGCGGCCCTGGTGGAGGTGGACGGCTCCCTCGTGGACGGACGTGTGCGCGGCGGCCGCGTCGACGGTGCCCAGCAGCCGGCCGGTGCCCTCCTCGACGATCTGGACGGGGCGGCCGCCCCCGCCCCGGATATCGGCGAGGTCGGCGGCCCGTTCGCGACGGGTCCAGTGCCAGCCGGACGCTCGTCTGCGCAGCAGCTTCGCCGCCTCCAGCTGCGGCAGCAGTTCCGGTACAGCGGGGCCGAAGAGTGCGATGTCCGCTTCGGTGAGGGGGAGCTCGGCGGCCGCGGCGCAGAGGTGGGGAGCCAGGACGTAGGGGTTGTCCGGGTCCAGCACCGTCGACTCGACGGGCTGCCGGAACAGCGCCTCCGGGTGGTGCACCAGGTAGGTGTCCAGCGGATCGTCCCGGGCCACGAGGACGGCCAGGGCGCCCTGCCTCGAGCGGCCGGCACGGCCTGCCTGCTGCCAGAGGGAGGCCCGCGTGCCCGGATAGCCGCAGATGACCACCGAGTCGAGGCCGGAGACGTCGATGCCGAGTTCCAGGGCGGTGGTGGCCGCCAGACCCAGCAGCTCGCCGGAGTGCAACGCCCGCTCCAGGGCCCTGCGCTCCTCGGGAAGGTAGCCCCCGCGATAGGCGGCGACCCGCTGCGGCAGTGAGCGGTCGACCTCCGCGAGGCGTTCCTTGGCGATCACCGAGATCAGTTCCGCGCCGCGCCGGGAACGTACGAACGCGACCGAGCGGACACCCTGGAGGGTCAGGTCGGTCAGCAGCTCGGCGGTCTCGGCCGTCGCGGTACGGCGTACGGGGGCGCCTTTTTCGCCGTGCAGGTCGGTCAGCGGGGGCTCCCACAGGGCGAAGACCAGCTCGCCGCGCGGGGAGGCGTCGTCGGACACCTCGACGACCGGCAGGCCTGTCAGACGCCCGGCTGCGACCGCGGGGTCCGCTGCCGTGGCCGAGGCGAGCAGGAAGACCGGATCGGCTCCGTAACGGGCACAGAGGCGGCGCAGACGGCGCAGCACTTGGGCGACATGGGAACCGAAGACGCCCCGGTAGGTGTGGCACTCGTCGATCACGACGAACCGCAGGGCACGCAGGAACGAGGACCAGCGGGGATGGGAGGGCAGGATGCCGCGGTGCAGCATGTCGGGGTTGGTCAGGACGTAGTTGGCGTACTGACGTACCCATTCGCGTTCCTCGACCGGGGTGTCTCCGTCGTAGACCGCGGGCCTGACGGCGTTGCCGAGCGGGGTTGCGAGCGCTTTCACCGAGCGCCGCTGGTCGGCTGCCAGGGCCTTGGTGGGGGCGAGGTACAGGGCGGTGGCACCGCGGCCGTTCGGGGCCTCCGAGCCGCCCAGGAGGGTGCTGAGGACCGGTGCCAGGTACGCGAGGGACTTCCCGGAGGCCGTGCCGGTGGCGATCACGACCGATTCGCCGTCCAGCGCGTGCTCGGCAGCGGCCGCCTGATGCGCCCACGGATGGCCGATCCCGGCTTTCTCGATCGCCGAGATCACTTCTGGCCGCACGCGATCCGGCCAGATGGCATGGGTTCCCGATCTCGGGGGCAGGTGCTCCGTATGAGTGATGCGCGCGGCCCGGCCCGCCCCTGTGGCGAGCCGGTCGAGGATCATGGCGGGAGAGGGGCGCGAGCCCCTGCTCTCGGCTGGTCGTCCGGGACGGTGATTCTTGGCCATCGGCACCGAGTGTGTCACTGGCGTGACGGACAATGGTCCCAAGGCGTCGTGCATGGCTGCTGGTAAGTGATTGAATGCCATCGCGGCTGGCGATTCGTCCCCTGGCCTCCGTCGGGGAGACTGAGGGGCGACCGCTCGATAGCAAGGTGCTGGAGGATCCGTGGACCTGTCCCTGTCGACTCGCAATGTGTCCGGCCCTGGTGGCGACCGTACGGTCGTCGAGGTCGGTGGCGAGATTGATGTGTATACCGCGCCCAAGCTGCGCGAGCAGTTGGTCGAGTTGGTGAATGACGGCAGCTACCACTTGGTTGTCGACATGGAAGGCGTCGACTTCCTCGACTCCACCGGCCTCGGCGTGCTCGTGGGCGGCTTGAAGCGTGTCCGGGCCCATGAGGGCTCGCTGCGCCTGGTCTGCAACCAGGAGCGCATTCTCAAGATCTTCCGGATCACGGGTCTGACCAAGGTGTTCCCGATTCACACCACGGTCGACGAGGCTGTCGCTGCCACCGACTGAGGTCGGGGCGGACCGGCCTCCGGGCCGGTCGGCAGGCAGTGAACGGGCCGGCAGCGGCAGCGCATGGGCCGCGACGGGCAGGCGGTCGACCTTCGGGTCGGCTGTCGGCTTTGTCGGCTTCCGGAGGAGGAGAGCAGGGGTGCCGGGCGACACGCCCGGGGCCCCTGAGGCGTACGCCCGAACGTTCGAGGGGGATGGCATGGCCACCGTTGAACTCCGCTTCAGCGCCCAGCCTGAACATGTCAGGACGGCCCGCCTGGTGGCGGCCGCCGTGGCGCGCCGGGCCGGCGTGAACGAGGCGGTGCTCGACGAGGTACGGCTCGCCGTCGGAGAGGCGTGCAGCCGCGCGGTCGGGCTGCACCGCAGTCACGGCATCACCGCGCCGGTCAGCGTCGCGCTGACCGAGGAGGAGAAGGCGTTCTCCATCGAGGTCGGGGACAGCGTTCCCGGCCCCGGTGCCGATCCTGCCGAGTCCGGGGCGCGCAACGCCTCCGGCGCCTCCGGAGAGGGCGCGCCACGGCCCGATTCCGAGGCCGACGGTGAGGGCGAGGACGAGATGGGTCTCGCGGTCATCAGCGGACTCGTCGACGACGTGGAGGTCCGTTCCGGTGCGGGCGGCGGAGTGATCCGTATGAGCTGGCCGACGGCCGACGCCGGGGTGCGGGCCTGAGGCTGCGGCCTGCGCGGTACGACCCCGAGGCCGCGGTCCGGTCGTGAGGGTGCGGCCAACGGCAGCTGTGATGGTGCAGATCCTGCCCCCATGCTGCAGCTCTTCCGGCTCTGGCGGTGTATACCCCGGCCGTAATGGTGCTGGCTCCGGCCCTGACGGTGCAGACCTCGGCCGTAATGGTGGTGGTCCCGGCCTTGTCGGTGCGCGCCCCGGCCGTAACGCTGCAGTTCCGCACGTCCGGTGCATGCACTGCTGGTGGAGGCGCTAGCGGCGTGGGCCCGGACCCTGAAGGCGCAGGTCCGGGCCTGATGGCGCAGGTCCGGTCTCTGGCAGTGTGGTGCAGTGCAGTCCTCGGGTCGTCGGGTGTGGTCGTGCCGTCGCAACGCTGCCCCCCCCGGGGGGGCCTCCGTATGACCCTGAGGACCCCGCTCTCGTGCCGGTGCCGGGGTCTTCGCCTGTGGCCTTCCTGGAACCCGCATTCGCGCGGGTGACGTGATGTTTCGTTCTTGCCGGGCCCTGCTGAGCAGGGCCTTTTGCGTTGAGGATCCGCCGAGGGTTTCCGAGTAATGCGTCTGCGTCATTACTGCATTCGGGCGGAATCGCTCCGCTGATCATTCGGCGTTGGAGGGAGAGCGATCAATTCTCTCCCCGCCCACTGTTTTGATCAGGTTCCGCTCCCTACAATCCGTCCACGACTTGAGCGCTGAGCGTCAAGGAGGACGTATGGCGGAGTTCTTCACCACCCCGATGGCAGTACTGACGCAAGAATCCGCACTTTCCGATCGGCCTGCCTCCCTCGCGGCGGCGGCACTCACCGACGGCAACCGGCTGATCGTCATCGTGGTGGCGGTCGTCGCCGCCGCCGCGCTGATCGTCGCCCAGCTGCTCGTACGCCAGGTCCTGGCGGCCGGCGAGGGCACCGAACGGATGAAGGAGATCGCCGCGGCGGTCCAGGAGGGTGCGAACGCCTATCTGGCCCGGCAACTGCGCACCGTCGGTGTCTTCTCCGTCATCGTGTTCTTCCTGTTGTTCCTGCTGCCGGCCGACAACTGGTCACAGCGTGCGGGGCGTTCCCTCTTCTTCCTGGTGGGTGCGCTTTTCTCGGCGGCGACCGGATACATCGGCATGCGGCTCGCCGTACGGAGCAATGTGCGGGTGGCCGCAGCCGCGCGGGAGGCGACTCCGGCGGAAGGCGAACCGGAAAAGGATCTCACCTCCGTCTCGCACAAAGCGATGAAGATCGCTTTTCGTACCGGTGGCGTGGTCGGAATGATCACGGTGGGACTCGGTCTCCTCGGGGCCTCCTGTGTCGTGCTCGTCTATGCCGCCGACGCGCCCAAGGTGCTGGAGGGGTTCGGCCTCGGTGCGGCGCTCATCGCCATGTTCATGAGGGTCGGCGGCGGGATCTTCACCAAGGCCGCGGACGTGGGCGCCGACCTGGTCGGCAAGGTGGAGCAGGGCATCCCGGAGGACGATCCGCGTAACGCCGCCACCATCGCCGACAACGTGGGGGACAACGTCGGTGACTGCGCGGGCATGGCCGCCGACCTCTTCGAGTCGTACGCCGTGACGCTCGTCGCCGCGCTCATCCTCGGCACGGCCGCGTTCGGCGACTCCGGTCTCGCCTTTCCTCTGATGGTTCCGGCGATCGGTGTCGTCACCGCGATGATCGGCATCTTCGCGGTCGCGCCGCGCCGTGCCGACCGCAGCGGGATGACCGCGATCAACCGCGGCTTCTTCATCTCCGCTGTGATCTCCCTCGGCCTCGTGGCCGTGGCCGCCTTCACCTATCTGCCGTCCTCGTACGCCGAGCTGGACGGGGTCACGGACGAGGCGATCACCGCGCACGGCGGCGACCCGCGGGTCTTCGCCCTGGTGGCGGTGGCCATCGGGATCGTCCTGGCGGCGCTCATCCAGCAGCTCACCGGCTACTTCACCGAGACCAACCGCCGCCCCGTCCGCGACATCGGGAAGTCCTCGCTCACGGGTCCGGCCACCGTGGTGCTCGCGGGCATCTCCATCGGTCTGGAGTCGGCCGTCTACACCGCGCTGCTGATCGGCCTCGGCGTCTACGGGGCGTTCCTGCTGGGCGGTACGTCGATCATGCTGGCGCTCTTCGCGGTCGCGCTCGCCGGGACGGGGCTCCTCACCACCGTCGGCGTCATCGTCGCCATGGACACCTTCGGTCCGGTGTCCGACAACGCCCAGGGCATCGCGGAGATGTCCGGAGACGTCACGGGAGCCGGTGCCCAGGTGCTCACCGACCTGGACGCGGTCGGCAACACGACCAAGGCCATCACCAAGGGCATCGCCATCGCCACCGCCGTCCTGGCGGCGGCCGCGCTCTTCGGGTCCTACCGCGATGCCATCGCCACGGCGGTCGACGACGTCGGCGCGGGGGTGGGCGAGCTCGGACTGAGCCTGGACATCTCGCAGCCCAACAACCTCGTCGGCCTGATCCTGGGGGCAGCGGTCGTCTTCCTGTTCTCCGGGCTCGCCATCAACGCGGTGTCCCGGTCGGCCGGATCGGTGGTCTACGAGGTCCGGCGGCAGTTCCGCGAACGTCCCGGGATCATGGACTACACGGAGAAGCCGCAGTACGGACGCGTCGTCGACATCTGCACCCGCGACGCCCTGCGGGAACTGGCCACGCCCGGACTCCTGGCGGTGCTGGCGCCGATCGCGGTCGGCTTCACGCTCGGCGTCGGCGCGCTCGGCTCGTACCTCGCGGGCGCGATCGGCACCGGAACGCTGATGGCGGTGTTCCTCGCCAACTCCGGTGGCGCCTGGGACAACGCCAAGAAGCTCGTCGAGGACGGCCACCACGGTGGCAAGGGCAGCGAGGCCCACGCCGCGACCGTCATCGGCGACACGGTCGGCGACCCGTTCAAGGACACGGCGGGCCCGGCGATCAACCCGCTCCTGAAGGTGATGAACCTGGTCGCCCTGCTCATCGCCCCGGCGATCGTGCAGTTCAGTTACGGCGCGGACGCCAACCCGTGGGTGCGGGCGCTGGTGGCCGCCGTCGCCATCGGGATCATCGTCGCCGCGGTGTACGTCTCCAAGCGGCGGGGTATCGCCGTGGGCGACGACGACGCCCCGGGGGACGGCGGCACATCCCTTCCCGCGCCGGATCCGGCAGCGGCTCCGTGACCCGTACCCAGAGGAGCGCGGAGGACCTCAGGCCGGCATCGGTCGCGTCGTGAGGTGATGTGTCATCAAGAGGTGGGCGGGCGAGCCGGTCTGACGGTTCGTCCGCCTGCTTCTTCGTCTTCTGTGTCGCCCCGCATCCCTCCGGGCTGATCTCGTTCGGCCCTTTCGATGTGCGGATCCCCTTCCGCTGGACACCGCCCGAGCAGAACGCGTCGTGCGGATGAGATGCCGCTCATGAGTACGGTTCTGGCACTGAGTGGCATCTCCCTCATTTCCCTTGGTGCAAATGGCTTCAAAAGGGTGCATAAAGGATGACTGTCACCCGGATGTCGTCCCCTCGCCGTGTAAGTTCCGGGCCGAGAGCCTTGGAAGGGACCGATCCGGTGAACAAGAAGCTTGCAGCCGCACTGTCCGGCGGTGCGGTACTCGTACTGACGCTGTCGGGCTGCAGCGACGACAGCGACAACAAGGTCAACGACTGGGCCAAGAAGGTCTGCGACCAGGTTCAGCCGCAACTCCAGAAGATCAACAACGCCAACGCCTCGATCCTGGAGAAGACCGGCGACAACAACACGCCGGCCGATGTCCAGAAGGCCGACTCGGTCGCCTTCGAGGAGATGTCCGAGGCGTACAAGGCGCTGGGCACGGCGGTGGACTCCGCCGGGCCGCCGCCGGTCGACGGCGGCGAGGCCACCCAGAAGGCGGCAGTGAAGGAGCTCAACGCGTCCTCCAAGGCATACGCCGACCTCAAGACCCAGGTCGACGCGCTCGACACCAAGGAACAGAGCAAGTTCGCCGACGGGCTGAAGTCCATCGCCGACGAGCTGAACAAGATCAGCACCGGTGGTGACCAGGCGCTGAAGAAGCTCCAGTCCGGAGAGGTCGGTGCCGCGATGTCGAAGCAGGAGGGCTGCCAGAGGCAGACCGCTTCCACCGGCCCCTCCGGTTCCGGGGCCGACGCCGACGCGTCGCCGGACAGCTCGGCCCCCGACAAGAAGGAATCCGGGGACAAGGAGTCCACCGACAAGGACTCCGGGGACAAGGAGTCTGCGGACAAGGAATCGTCGGAGAAGAAGTCCTGAGCGCTGCCCTCCGCGCGGCGGCCCGGACACCCGGTGGGTGTCCGGGCCGCTGCCGTTGTCGGTGCGACCGGACACAATGGGAGGGTGAGTAAGAGCAGCCTTCCCGCACCCGACCACGCCGCCGCCCTCCGTGAGGCCCTGCTCGCCGCGGACTTCACCGCGGACGGGCTCCTCGACCGCCTCGGCGCGTCCGCCTACGCCGCCCTCGCGCGCAGCGAGACCGTCCCCGCCCTGCGGGCCACCCGGGGCGATGGTCCGCTCGACACGCTGGTGCGGCTGTTCCTTCTGCAGCGCCCCGTCGCCGAGGCACGGGCCCGTGCGGCTCTGCCGCTGGACGAGTGCGTCGCGGACGGCTGGGTGACCCGCGAGGGCGGTGCGGACGGGGAGGTCCGCGCGTGCGTCGACGTACGGCCGTACGGGGGACCGGACGGCGAGGACTGGTTCATCGTGTCCGACCTCGGATGCGCGGTCGGCGGTGCGGGAGGGATCGGCTCGCGTGAGGAGGGCGTCGTCCTCGGCGTCGGCGGTGCCTCCACCACCCTCGCCGGGATCACCGTGCGGACGCCGGTGGCCTCGGCGCTCGACCTCGGTACGGGCTCCGGCATCCAGGCGCTGCACGCCGCCCAGCACGCCACCCGGGTCACCGCCACCGACCTCAACCCCCGGGCCCTGGAGTTCACCCGGCTCACTCTCGCCCTGTCCGGCGCCGCCCCCGCCGACCTGCGCGAAGGCTCCCTCTTCGAGCCGGTGGGATCCGACACGTTCGACCTGATCGTCTCCAACCCGCCCTTCGTCATCTCGCCCGGCGCCCGCCTCACCTACCGGGACGGCGGCATGGGCGGCGACGACCTGTGCCGCACGCTGGTGCAGCAGGCGGGCGACCATCTGAACGAAGGCGGTTACGCCCACTTCCTCGCCAACTGGCAGCACGTGGAGGGCGAGGAGTGGCAGGACCGGCTGCGCTCCTGGGTGCCGTACGGCTGCGACGCCTGGATCGTCCAGCGCGAGGTCCAGGACGTCACGCAGTACGCCGAGCTGTGGCTGCGGGACAGCGGCGACCACCGCAGCGACCCCGCGGAGTACGCCCAGCGGTACGAGGCGTGGCTCGACGAGTTCGAGGCCCGGGGCACCACGTCCGTCGGATTCGGCTGGATCACCCTGCGCAAGTCCTCCGCCGCGGCGGAGGGGAACCCCTCGATCGTCGTCGAGGAGTGGCCGCACGCGGTGCAGCAGCCACTCGGGCAGGCCGTCCAGGAGCACTTCGCCCGCCAGGACTATCTCCGCGACCAGGACGACGCGGCGCTGCTCGCCGGGCACTTCTCGCTCGCCGCCGAGGTCGTGCAGGAGCAGGTCGGCCTGCCGGGCGCGGAGGACCCCGAGCATGTGGTGCTGCGTCAGCACCGGGGGATGATGCGGGCGACCAAGGTGGATGCGGTGGCCGCCGGGTTCGCCGGCGTGTGCGACGGATCGCTGCCCGCCGGGCGGATTCTGGACGCCATCGCGCAGTTGATGGCGGAGGACCCGGTGCTCCTGCGCGACCGGACACCGCAGGCGATCCGGCTCCTGGTCGAGGAGGGCTTCCTGGAACCGACGTCCGGCGGCGCGGCGCGGGGGGAGTAGGCGGACGTCCCGGCCGCCTATGGAGTTCGGGTGCCGGTCGCCTCGGACCCCCGGACCCACGGCCGCCTCTGACGTTCGGGTGCCGGTCGCCGTGGGCCCCCGGGCCCCCGGACGCCCCGGATACCCGGATGCCTGAGTCCGGGACACCGGGGCACCGGGACACCCAAGCTTCCCGGATGTCAGGGTCGTCGGCGTCTTCCGGTACCGGCCGGTGGCGGTCGTCGTTCCGGGTGCGTTGTCCTTAATAAGCAGCGCGTTTCGTGTGTGCTGCTCCCCGCGGCGCGCCCGACTCGCGCATTCCGGTCACCGGGGCCCCGCCTCTTCCCGCCCCGCCCACCCCGCTCCGGCTTCTTCCCGCCCCCGCCCACCCCGCTCCGGCCCCCTTCCCGCCCCGGTCCGGCCGAGCCCCGGCTCGTCCCTTCTCGCCCCTGCTCGCCCCGGCCCGTCCCGTCCTCCCCGCTCCGGGCCCCCGCTCCGCCCCCGGGCGCGTACCGCCGAAGGAGTTCCGCCCGTCGGCGGGCGGGTGCTGTTCACCCGGGGTTCGTGTGGGCGATGCCCCCGGGTGACAGCCTCCCCGTGCCGGGCCGCCGAGGTCCGGCTCCGACGGGCCGCGCCGGCCCGCTCCGCGCGGCTCACCGACGAGTGGTGCGCCGGGGCATACGACGGTCTAGGGGTACGACATGGAGAGCGCCACCGCAGTCTTCGCCGGTACGGCCCTGACCGTGTTCGGCGCCGCCCTCCTGGTCTGGACAGGGGCGCGAGCCCTGCACCGCGCGCCGGTGGCGCACGGTGTGAGCCCTGTCGCCTCCACCGCACTCACGACGCTCTTCGGCGTAGTCTTCCTCGGCCTCGGTGTGTGGGTCTTCACGCACGTCTGACCCCTGCTCCGGGCCGGGCGGCGCCCCGGTCGACGGGCTCCCCGGCAGGACACCACGACCGCCCTGGGAAAGCCGCAGCCCGAGGCCCCGCGTGACGCCGACCCGGCGGTCCGGGCGGCAGGAATGGCGGAAGTCGGGTTACCGTTCGAGTGGCCGTTGCGGGCTTTTGCCGTTTGACACGGGGGCGGGTTGTACCGTCACACTCCGCAGCGACAGCACCGCGTGCGGCGTCACGACGCCGTCCGGATGCCCACCGAGTGTCGACCGGAGAGAAGAGCGAAGTTGTCCCCGACCAGCGAGACCGCACAGGGCGGCCGCCGACTCGTCATCGTCGAGTCGCCTGCCAAGGCGAAGACGATCAAGGGCTATCTCGGCCCCGGATACGTCGTCGAGGCGAGCGTCGGGCACATCCGCGACCTCCCGAACGGCGCGGCCGAGGTCCCGGACGAGTACACCGGCGAGGTGCGCCGCCTCGGCGTGGACGTCGAGCACGACTTCCAGCCCATCTACGTCGTCAACTCGGACAAGAAGGCCCAGGTCAGGAAGCTCAAGCAGCTGCTGGCCGAGTCCGACGAACTCTTCCTCGCCACCGATGAGGACCGCGAGGGCGAAGCCATCGCGTGGCACCTCCAGGAAGTCCTGCGGCCCAAGGTCCCGGTCCACCGGATGGTCTTCCACGAGATCACCAAGGACGCGATCCGGGCCGCCGTCGCCAACCCGCGCGAACTCAACCAGCGCATGGTCGACGCCCAGGAGACCCGCCGTATCCTCGACCGCCTCTACGGCTACGAGGTCTCGCCGGTCCTGTGGAAGAAGGTCATGCCGAAGCTCTCGGCGGGCCGCGTCCAGTCCGTCGCCACCCGCCTCGTCGTCGAGCGGGAGCGCGAGCGCATCGCCTTCCGCTCCGCCGAGTACTGGGACCTCACCGGAAAGTTCGCCACCGGCCGCACCGGCGACGCCTCGGACCCCTCGAACCTCACCGCCCGCCTCAGCTCGGTCGACGGCCGCCGCATCGCCCAGGGCCGCGACTTCGGCCCCGACGGGCAGCTCAAGGCGGGCTCCACCCAGACCCTGCACCTGGACGAGGCGAACGCCCGCGCGCTTGCCGCCGCGCTCGCCGACTCCGCCTTCGCGGTCCGGTCCGTCGAGTCGAAGCCGTACCGCCGCTCCCCGTACGCCCCCTTCCGGACCACCACCCTCCAGCAGGAGGCAAGCCGCAAGCTGGGCTTCGGGGCGAAGGCGACCATGCAGGTGGCGCAGAAGCTGTACGAGAACGGCTTCATCACCTATATGCGTACGGACTCCACGACCCTCTCGGACACCGCGGTCGCCGCGGCCCGGGCGCAGGTCACGCAGCTGTACGGCTCGGGCTACCTCCCCGACAAGCCGCGCACGTACGCCGGGAAGGTCAAGAACGCCCAGGAGGCGCACGAGGCGATCCGCCCCTCCGGCGATCGCTTCCGCACCCCCGCCGAGACCGGGCTCACCGGCGACCAGTTCCGGCTGTACGAGCTGATCTGGAAGCGGACCGTCGCCTCCCAGATGAAGGACGCGACCGGGAACTCGGTCACCGTCAAGATCGGCGGCCGGGCGAGCGACGGCCGGGACGCCGAGTTCTCCGCCTCCGGTAAGACGATCACCTTCCACGGCTTCATGAAGGCGTACGTCGAGGGCGCCGACGACCCGAACGCCGAGCTGGACGACCGCGAGCGCCGGCTGCCGCAGGTCGCCGAGGGCGACGCGCTGACCGCCGACGAGATCACGGTCGACGGCCACGCCACCAAGCCCCCGGCCCGCTACACCGAGGCGTCGCTGGTCAAGGAGCTGGAGGAGCGCGAGATCGGCCGCCCCTCCACGTACGCCTCGATCATCGGGACGATCCTGGACCGCGGTTACGTCTTCAAGAAGGGCACCGCGCTCGTCCCGTCCTTCCTGTCCTTCGCCGTGGTCAACCTGCTGGAGAAGCACTTCGGCCGGCTCGTCGACTACGACTTCACCGCCCGGATGGAGGACGACCTCGACCGGATCGCGCGGGGCGAGGCCAAGTCCGTACCGTGGCTGAAGCGGTTCTACTTCGGAACGACCGGTACCGGTGACGACCCGGCCGGCGCGGGCGCCGCGTCCGACGCGGGCAACGGCGACGGCGACCACCTCGGCGGTCTGAAGGAGCTGGTCACCGACCTCGGCGCGATCGACGCCCGGGAGATCTCCTCCTTCCCCGTCGGCAACGACATCAAGCTCCGCGTCGGCCGCTACGGCCCGTACATCGAGCGGGGCGAGAAGGACGCCGAGGGCCACCAGCGCGCCGACGTGCCCGATGACCTGGCCCCCGACGAGCTGACCGTCGAGCTGGCCGAGGAGCTGCTGGCCAAGCCCAGCGGGGACTTCGAGCTGGGCGCCGACCCGGTGACCGGGAACCAGATCATCGCCAAGGACGGGCGCTACGGCCCGTACGTCACCGAGGTGCTCCCCGAGGGGACGCCGAAGACCGGCAAGAACGCGGTGAAGCCGCGGACGGCCTCGCTCTTCAAGTCCATGTCCCTGGACACGGTCACCCTCGCCGACGCCCTCAAGCTGATGTCGCTGCCGCGCGTCGTGGGCGAGGACGCCGAGGGCGTCGAGATCACCGCGCAGAACGGCCGGTACGGCCCGTATCTGAAGAAGGGCACCGACTCCCGGTCGCTGACCTCCGAGGAACAGCTCTTCGACATCACCCTCGAAGAGGCTCTCGCGATCTACGCCCAGCCCAAGCAGCGCGGGCGGGCGGCCGCCAAGCCCCCGCTGAAGGAGCTGGGGACCGACCCGGTCAGCGAGCGGCCCGTGGTGGTCAAGGACGGCCGCTTCGGCCCGTACGTCACCGACGGCGAGACCAACGCCACGCTGCGGACCGGTGACAGCGTCGAGGAGATCACGCCCGAGCGCGGCTACGAGCTGCTCGCCGAGAAGCGCGCCAAGGGGCCCGCCAAGAAGAAGACGGCCAAGAAGGCCCCCGCGAAGAAGACGACGGCCAAGAAGGCGACGGCCAAGAAGACGGCCGCGAAGAAGACCGCCGCGAAGAAGACGACGGCCACCAAGACCGCGGCCGCCAAGAAGACCGCGGCGAAGAAGACGACGACGGCGAAGAAGGCGACGGCCACCAAGGCCGCCGGGAAGACGGCCTCGTCCTCCGCCCCGTCGGACGACTGACCCGTCCCGTCCCGTCGCGGCACGTCCGCACCGCACACCGCCGCCCGGCGCCGAGGTCTCCGTGATCCCGGCACCGGGCGGCGGTGCGTCAGGGGGCGGTGGGAGACGTGGCCGGAAGGTGCCGGCGTCCGTATGTTCGGACGGGCCGACAGTGACCGCACCGCTGCCGATAGGCTGGGCGGATGACGCGAGCCGAGCAGCCAACGGTCGTGAGCCCCACCTCCGACACACTTGCCGCAGACTCACGCGAGCGCGCCGTACGGGCCCTGTTGCGCATTCCTCCGCTGAAGCGGTTGTGGAGTGCCCAGCTCGTCGGCGGTATCGGCGATGCACTCGCCCTTCTCGTGCTGGTGCTGCTGTCGCTGCAAGCGGCGGTCCTGGAGGGCTCATTCGGCACCGGATACCGCGGGGCGGCCTTCGCCGTCGCCGCCGTCCTCGGTGCCCGGATCCTGTCCACCCTGTTCTTCGGAGCCGTGCTCCTGGGACCCCTGACGTCCCTCACGGAGCCCGGCGGAAAGCTGGACCGGCGATGGCTGATGATCGGGGTGGACGGGCTGCGCCTGGCGCTGCTGGTCGTCGCCCCGCTGTGGATCGACTGGATGCCCGACAAGGCGCTCATGATGATCCTCATCACCGTCTTCGTGACCGGTGCCGGTGAGCGCCTGTGGGCGGTGGCCAAGGACAGCGCCGCCCCGGCGCTGCTGCCCGGACCGCCCCTCGAAGGCGCGGCCGTACGCCCCCTGCCCGACCACCTCGACGCCCTGCGCCGCCTGTCGCTGCGGACGAACTTCCTCGCCGTGCCCGCCGCCGCGGTGGTCCTGCTGGCCGCCACGCTGATCGGCAACCTCCTCGGCTCGGGCCTGGAGTGGTTCTCCTTCCACCAGGCGGCCCTGGGGTCCTACGTCGCGGCGGGCCTCTTCTCCGCCTCCATCTCCACCCTGTACTTCCTCGACTTCCCGGCCGGCCGTACGCCCCGGCCGCGCTCCCCGCTGGAGGGCCTGCGCCGCCCCGCCACCGGCTCCGGCCCCGACAAGGGGCGCACCGGCGCCGTCCCCCTGCTGGTCGCGGTCTGCGCCTGCGTCGCCGGAGCCATCGCCGCCGCGGCGGCCGTCTCCGTCCTGCACGCCTACGACCTGGGCGGCGGTCCTGCCACCTTCGCGCTGCTGATCCTCGGACTGACCGGCGGCACCGCCCTCGGCATCCGTACGGCCCGCCATGTGCTGCCCACCCTGTCGCGCCGCCGTCTGCTGGCGCTGGCCACCGCCGTCACCGGCCTCGCGCTCCTCGCGCTCGGCCTGGTGCCGGACACCGCGACCGGGATCGCCATCTCCCTGCTCGCCGGTTACGCCGCCGGGGTCGTCGCGAACACCGGGCACACCCTGGTCGACCAGGAGACCGAGGCGTTCCGGCAGGCCCGGACCACCGAGCACCTCCAGGCCGTCGTCCGGGTGCTCGTCGCGCTCGGCGCGGTCGCCGGTCCGCTGCTGGCCGCCGCGATCGGGCGGCACCGGCTGGTCGCCGTCGACTTCGTCTTCGCCCACGGCGGGGCCGCCTTCACCCTGATGCTGCTGGGCGCGCTGCTGCTGCCCGTGGCCGCTTTCGTCCTCGCCAGGACGGACGACCGGGCGGGCGTGCCGCTGCGCCGGGACCTGCGTGAGGCGCTGCGCGGTGACGAGCCGGCCGTCGCGCCTGCGGCCACCGGGTTCTTCCTCGCTCTGGAAGGCGGTGACGGCGCGGGCAAGTCCACCCAGGTCGAGGCGCTCGCCGACTGGATCCGGTCCAAGGGCCACGAGGTCGTCGTCACCCGCGAGCCCGGGGCCACCCCCATCGGCAAGCGGCTGCGCTCGATCCTGCTCGACGTGTCCTCCGCGGGTCTCTCCAACCGTGCCGAAGCCCTGCTGTACGCCGCCGACCGCGCCGAGCACGTCGACTCCGTCGTCCGCCCGGCGCTGGAGCGCGGCGCGATCGTCATCTCCGACCGCTACATCGACTCGTCCGTCGCCTACCAGGGCGCGGGCCGCGACCTGGCCCCGACCGAGATCGCCCGGATCTCGCGGTGGGCGACGAGCGGCCTCGTACCGCATCTGACGGTGCTGCTGGACGTCGACCCGGCGACCGCGCGGGAGCGGTTCACGGAGGCGCCGGACCGGCTGGAGTCGGAGCCGGCGGAGTTCCACGAGCGGGTGCGGTCCGGTTTCCTGACCCTGGCCGCGGCCGACCCGGCCCGCTATCTGGTGGTGGACGCCGGCCAGGAGCCGGAGTCGATCACCCAGGTCGTACGCCATCGGCTCGACCAGCTGCTTCCGCTCTCCGAGGCCGAGATCGAGGCCATCGAGGAAGCCCGGCGCAAGGCCGAGGAGGAGGCCCGGCGCAAGGCGGAGGAGGAAGCCGCCCGCAAGGCCGAGGAGGAGCGCCTGGAGAAGGAGCGCCAGGAACAGCTCGCCCGGCTGCGCGCCGAGGAGGAGGAGCGCAAGCAGCGAGAGCTGGAGGAGGCCCGCCGCCGCGAGGCCGAACGCCAGGCGGAGGAGGCACGGCAGCGCGCCGAGGAGGCCCGCCGCCGCGCCGAGGAGGACCGGCTCCGGCTCGAAGCCGAGGAGCGGGCCCGGGAGGCCGAGCAGGAGCGGCTGCGGCAGAAGGCCGAGGAGGAGGCCCGGCAGCGCCAGGAGGCCGAGGCGCAGCGGCTGGAGAAGCAGCGCAAGGCCGAGGAGGCCCTGCTGCGCGCCGAGGAGGCCCGCCGCCGGGCGGAGGCCGACGCGGCCGCCCGCACGGAAGCGGCGCGGGCCGAGGCCGAGCGCGCGGAGGCGGAGCGGGCGGCCCGTTCCCGTTCGGATTCCCTTACGGATTCCCGTACGGAGACGTCCTCGCGCTCCGAGGGCGCGTCGGGGCCGACGGTGCCGGAGAACGAGATCACGGTCCCCACGCCGATCGTGAACCTGAACGAGATCACGCAGCCGGTTCCGACGGCGCGACCGGAGGGTGACGGTTCTTCCGGCTCCGCATCCGGTACCGGGTCCGGTACGGGCGCGGAGGCGGGGTCCCGTTCCGGCGCGGAGCCTGGTTCGGGGATGGGTTCCGGGTCCGGTACGGGTTTCGGTGCAGATTCTGCTTCCGGTTCCGGTTCCGGTACGAGGCCGGGCTCGGGTTCCGCCTCGGCTTCCGGGGACGACGAGACGGCGATGCTGCCGCGCTACACCGACGAGCGGTCGACGGGACAGGCCGGACCGGCAGGTCCCTCGGGGTCCCGGCAGGCCCGGGACGCCGACGAGACGGCCGTGCTGCCACCGGTACGGGACGACCGGCCCTCCGACCGGGTGCCCCGGGGCTTCTTCCGGGACGAGAGCCCGGCACCGTCGCCCGCGGAGAGCGAGAACGAGCGCACCCGGGAGCTGCCGCAGGTCGAGGACCCGAACGCCCCGGCGCCGGACCGGCGGCAGCGGGCCCGCAAGCGCCCCCGCCCGGACTGGGCGGAGGAGACTCCGCTGGACGATCTGCCGACCCTGGCGGACGAGCTGCTCGGCGGCCATGACGACGACGACCGCGGAGGCCGGGGACGCCGCCCGCGCGGCTGACGCGCCCGCCGCGGCGCGGAGGCTCCGAAGTGAAGTACCGGCCCGTCCGTCCCTCCGGGGGCGGGCGGGCCGGACTGTCAGTGGCGTCCTCCACAATGGAGGGCGACGACGCACCGCGGTTCGCGGGGAGTGCACGACACCACCGGAAGGGCGGTGACTCATGACGGTATGGGACGACCTGGTCGGACAGGACCGAGTGCGGGAACAGCTCGCCGCTGCCGCCCGGGACGCCGAGGCGCTGGTCACCGCCGTGTCCGACGGCAAGCCGCTGGACCAGGGCTCGAAGATGACGCACGCCTGGCTGTTCACCGGGCCGCCCGGTTCCGGCCGGTCCACGGCGGCGCGGGCGTTCGCCGCCGCGCTCCAGTGCACGAGCCCGGACCGGGCGCTGGGCGGGGCCCCCGGCTGCGGCTTCTGCGACGGCTGCCACACGAGCCTCGTCGGTACGCACGCCGACGTCGAGGTCATTCGCACGGACCTGCTCTCCATCGGTGTGAAGGAGACCCGGGACCTGGTCAGGCGCGCCCAGCTCTCCCCGGCGGTCGGGCGCTGGCAGGTCATCGTCATGGAGGACGCCGACCGCCTCACCGAGGGCGCGGGCAACGTGCTGCTCAAGGCCGTCGAGGAGCCCGCGCCGCGCACGGTCTGGATGCTCTGTGCCCCCTCGCTCGAAGACGTCCTGCCCACGATCCGCTCCCGCTGCCGGCACCTCACCCTCAGCACCCCGCCGGTGGAAGCCGTGGCCGACGTCCTGATCCGCCGCGACGGCGTCGACCCCGAGCGGGCGCACAACGCGGCGCGCGCCACCCAGGGGCACATCGGGCGGGCCCGCCGTCTCGCCACGGACGAGCGGGCGCGGGCGCGGCGGGCGGCGGTGCTGAAGGTCCCGCTGCGGGTCGCCGACGTGGGCGGCTGCCTCAAGGCGGCCCAGGAGCTGATCGACACGGCGGCCGACGATGCCAAGCAGCTGGCGGAGGAGGTCGACGCCAAGGAGACCGAGGACCTCAAGGCTGCGCTCGGCGGGGTGGCCGGTGGCCGGATGCCCCGGGGCACGGCGGGGGCGATGAAGGAGCTGGAGGACAAGCAGAAGCGCCGCAAGACGCGTACGCAGCGCGACAGCCTGGACCTGGCGCTGACCGAGCTGACCGGCTTCTACCGCGATGTGCTGGCGCTCCAGATGGGTTCGAGGCTGGCCATCGCCAATGCCGACGTGCAGGACTCCCTCGACCGGATCGCGGAGTCCTCGACGCCCGCGCAGACCCTGCGCAGGATCGAGTCGGTGATCGCCTGCCGGGAGGCGATGGACCGGAATGTGGCGCCCCTGCTCGCGGTGGAGGCGATGACGATGGCGCTGCGGGCGGGCTGAGGCCGTCCGGCGTTGGTCGTCGCGGACCCCTGTTCACCCGAATGAGCAGGGAATCGTACGACTCGACACCCGGCGGATAGGCTCCCTGAATGGATACCAGGCGCCTGCTCCGCACCTTCGCCATCGGGATCGGCACTGCCGGCCTGCTCATCTCCGGCTGCAGCAGCAGCGGCTCCTCGCCGAACCCCTCGGCCACCGGCACCGCGGCCCCCGAGGGGCTGTCGTCGTACTACACGCAGAAGCTGAGCTGGCGCGACTGCGGCGTGGAGGGGTTCGAGTGCACGACGATGAAGGCGCCGAGGGACTACGGCAGGCCGGACGGCGGGGACGTCGAGCTCGCCGTCTCGCGTAAGAAGGCCACCGGCCCCGGCTCACGGATCGGCTCCCTCCTGGTGAACCCGGGCGGCCCCGGCGGCTCCGCGATCGGCTATCTCCAGGGGTACGCGGCACTCGGCTATCCGGCCCAGGTGCGGGCCCGCTACGACATGGTGGCCATCGACCCGCGCGGCGTGGCCCGCAGCGAGCCCGTCGAGTGCCTCACGGGCCAGGAGATGGACACCTACACCCAGGTCGACCAGACACCGGACGACGACGCCGAGGTCCAGGAGCTCACCGCCGCCTTCGAGAAGTTCGCGGCGGGATGCGAGAAGCGGTCCGGCGAGATCCTCCCGTACGTCTCCACCGTCGACACGGCCCGCGACATGGACGTCCTGCGCGCACTGCTCGGCGACGAGAAGCTGCACTACGTCGGAGCGTCGTACGGCACCTTCCTGGGCGCCACGTACGCGGACCTCTTCCCGCAGCAGGCCGGGCGCCTCGTCCTGGACGGCGCGATGGACCCTTCCCTGAAGGCCATCGACCTGAACCGGGACCAGACGGCGGGCTTCGAGGGAGCGTTCCAGTCCTTCGCCGCCGACTGTGTGAAGCAGCCGGACTGCCCGCTCGGCACCACGAACACCGCGGATGCGGCGACCGCGCTCAAGCAGCTCTTCAAGGACCTGGACGCGAACCCGATCCCGACCGGCGACGACCGCGAGCTGACCGAGTCCCTGGCGACCACCGGGGTGATCGCCGCGATGTACGACGAGGCGGCCTGGCCGCAGCTCCGCGAGGCGCTGGAGGGCGCGCAGCGCAGCGACGGCTCCGGCCTCCTCTCCTTGGCCGACAGCTACTACGAACGCGGGCCGGACGGAAAGTACGCGAACCTGATGTTCGCCAACGCCGCCGTGAACTGCCTCGACCTGCCGCCCGCCTTCGACGGCCCCGACGCGGTCGAGAAGGCGGTTCCGGACTTCGAGAAGGCCTCCCCGGTCTTCGGGCGCGGCTTCGCCTGGGCCTCCCTGAACTGCGCGTACTGGCCGACGAAGGCCACGGGCACCCCGCACCGCACCGAGGCGAAGGGCGCCGCCCCGATCGTCGTCGTCGGCACCACCCGCGACCCGGCCACCCCGTACAAGTGGTCCGAGGCCCTCGCGGAGCAACTCTCCTCCGGCACCCTGCTCACCTACGAGGGCGACGGCCACACCGCGTACGGCCGGGGCAGCGACTGCATCGACACGGCGATCAACACGTACCTCTTGGAGGGCACCGCGCCCACCAACGGCAAGAAGTGCACCTGACCCACTCTGACCAGGGCAAACGCCTTGGAGGGCGCCGTGTGCGGAGCACCCCCGAAAACTGTGTAGACTTGGCTCCGCTGCTGATCGCACCATAGTGCGACAGGGCGCGCCGCCTTAGCTCAGTTGGCCAGAGCAACGCACTCGTAATGCGTAGGTCTCGGGTTCGAATCCCGAAGGCGGCTCAGAAGAACCCCAGGTCACATAGCCCGTGACCTGGGGTTTTCTGTTGCTTGGGGCGTTGCCGGTCACACGGCCGGGGTGCCGTGACGTTGCGACTCTGGCGGGGCCGAATCACAGGACGCGCGTCCACCGCTGTCCGCAGTAGAGCCAGCAGGCTCCGTCGCCTCACTCGTTGCCGTCGTTGGTGGCCGCCGGTGTGGGCAGTCCTCCTCGGGCGGACTCGGCGATCCCGGGGATCACCCTGTGCTGTAGGGCGACTTCCGTCAGCATCGCTCGTCTCCCTCCGCGATCAACGGTCCTGGGCCGCGGGAGATGCGTCCTTCTGCTTCTCGGCTTCGGAGAACAGGAGCGTGGGTTCGGCGAGGATGTCGCGGCCGGACTCGCTCTTGTAGATCTCGTCGACGCTGCCGAACCGGGCCTCGGAGTAGTCGAGGTCCAGCAGCGCGGCGGCCTGGCGTACCGATGCCTCGTCGGGGCCTTCGATCTCCAGGAAGGTGGGGAGGTCGGGCCAGGTGTCGAAGTCGAAGGCGACCTCGCCCAGGCGCCATTCCTCGCGGTAGTTCTCCTGGTACCGGACCTCGGTGAGGCCGGCCCGGCGCAGGATGTCGGCCATGGCGTGCAGGTCGGTGACCTCGGTTTCGATCTCCTTGGTGCCGTCGATCGTGGTTGCGTCGGTGACCTGCTTGAGCGTGAGCGTCGAGCGGGTGCCCTCGTCCCGCAGGCGGATCCAGGCTCCGCCGTCGAGGGAGTCGTTCTCGAAGATCTTGCGGGTGAGGAGCGTGCGGGGGAATGCCTGGACGGCATTGAGGGCGCTCAGTTTGTTCTGGAGGTCGGCGACGTCGACGGCCAGGAACTTCGCCTCGTATTCGTGCTTCATGGGGTCTTCTCTCAGAAGTGGTCGGTGAGGGTGAACGTCCGGGCCGCGAGCAGCAGGCCCATGCGGTGGGTGGGTGTGGTCGTGCAGCTGGCCGACGTGGGGCTGCTCGGTGAATTCGGTGGTGCGCAGGGTGAGCAGGACTTCCCAGTCGCCGATGAAGTGGGGGTGGAGGCGTTCCGGGGGGGGTGTAGTGCTCGATCATGTGGTGGCGTCTTTCGACGGGCATCATGAATTCCGCGCCGAACAGGCCGCCTGGGCGGACCAGGCGCTGCATGCGGTCGACGAACTCGCCGAGCGGGCGGTGGTGGTTGGCACTGTAGTGCCACGAGCAGCTCGTCCAGACCGCGTCGCACTGCAGGCCCAGAGGTTGACCGTCCAGGACATCGTCCTCAACGACCTCTACGCGTTCGTGGAGCTCTTCGAGCTTCAGGCGATCGATCAGTCCCAGTGCGTGGGCCTGGCTGTCACCCGGGAGGTGGACGTCGCCCCCGTGGAGGGCGACCGCGTCGCGTTAGATGGCGACGACGCGGTATCCGGCGGCGGCGAGGGGCAGGACGAACTTGCCGTCGCTCGCGCCGACCACCGCGACGGTGGCGTCAGGCGCGACACGTTCCCGCAGCGTGGCGAGGAACTGCGGGAAGAACGTGAGGGTGTGCTCCCACAGGCTCTGAGTCTGCAGGGGGGTGCGCTCCTTGCGTATCGGTATCCGTGATCACTCGGAGGACCTCGTCGGGGCTGCGCCCTGTGGTGTCGACGCGATGCATCGGGAAGGATGCGTAGGCGTCCGTCACCCGGTCCGTAGCGGTCTCGATCAGTGAGTCCCACCGCGCCACCGGCTCCCGAGTACGCCCACGGCACGTCCGGAGTGCTGAAGAACGCGCTGGAATGGATGGTCGGGGGAGGTGAGATCGCCGCCAAGCCGGTGGCTCTGGTCAGCGCGTCCACCTCGACCACCGGCGGTGGCAACGCCCGGGCCTGGCTGGCGCAGACGCTCACCGTGATGGGAGCTCAGGTGATCCCGCAGGATCTGCGTATTTCGCAGGCCACGCGGAAGATCGAGGACGGCCGGCTCACGGACGGGCCGACCGTGGCCGCTCTGCGCGACCTCCTGGACGGCCTCGCCGACGCCGCGGCCACGGCACGAGAGGGGGCAGCCCCTTCGCCCGAGTGGACGGAGCCCTCCTGCCCTGAGCGGGTGTGAACCACCGCGGGGCGTTCCCGGACCGCGTCCGCCGGGTGACCGAGGCGGCCCGCCGGTCCGGTGCCTCGATCGGTCAGTCCGGCGTCTCGCCCGGGTACGCGCTCTCGAACGCCGCGTGGAACAGGGCCGTGACGTCCTGACCGGTGAGGCCCTCGGCGCGGGCCCGGTCCAGCCAGTCCGTGAGGGCGGTGCGCAGCGGTGAGTCGGGGCCGGACTGGGGCTGGGCGAGGGTGCGGGTGATGAACGTGCCCGCCCCCTGGCGTACCTCGGCCAGGCCCATGCGCTCCAGTTCGCGGTAGGCCTTGAGGGTCGTGTTGGGGTTGACCTTCGTGGTCGCGGCGACCTGGGCGGCGGTGGGGAGCCGGTCGCCCTCCTCCAGCGCGCCCATGCGCAGCGCCTGCTCGACCTGCCGGACGATCTGGAGGTAGGTCGCCACTCCACTGCGCCGGTCGATGCGGAACACGACCACGGACTTCACCTTCCGCTCGATTGCCGACACTTTACGTAGAGGACGGGGCGGGTGGTCACAGCGGGCGGCGCGTGGTCCACCAGAGGGTGAACGCGGTGAGCAGGATCGTTCCGGCGAGGAGGATGCCCGCCGCGGTCCACTGCATCGTCGCCATCTGGCCGTGGTCGAGGTACTTGATCACGTCGTTGACGATGCCGTGCTCCTCGATGCACGCGTTCTGCGCCTTCTCGGTCGCCTTGGCGCAGGTGCCCCAGCCGTACAGGGTGCCGTCCGCGCTGCCGACCCAGCGGTCCAGTTCGTACGCGTCGTTGAAGCGTGCGGGGAGCTCGGTGTCCATCGGGTACGTGAACATCTTCGGGGAGCCGAGCCGTACGCGGATCTCGTCCCAGACGAACAGGGTGGTGACCGCCGTGAAGAAGAACGCGCCCACCATCGCCGGGAGCATCCGGCGGACCAGGGCGCCGATGGTGATGCCCGCGGCGGTGAGGAAGAGCAGGAAGGCGGGGAGGACGGGGCCGGTGTTGTCGAAGATGACGCCGTCGATCCACTCGCTGAGAAAGAGGGAGCGGTGCGGCTTCCACCACCAGGTGAACAGGGCCGAGAGCACCACGCCGGAGACCAGCGCGAGGGTGTAGGCCAGGCCCAGCTTGGCGGTCAGCCACTGGCGGCGGGTCACGGACTGGGTGGTGACGAGCTGTGCGGTACCGCTCTCCTGGTCACCCGCGATCAGCGGGGCGCCGACGAAGACGGCGAGGATCAGCGGCAGGCCGTTGATGATGCTGGTGATGTAGTTGTAGCTGCGGTTGTCGTCCATCGGCCGGCCGGGGTCGTTCTCCGGCCAGCCCTTCGCGTCGAGCAACTGCACCAGCTCGTGGCGCTCGTACACGATCCAGAGCGCGGTGAGCAGAGTGAGGCCGAGGACGCAGGCGAGCGCGACCCGGTGCTGGCGGACGACGAGCCAGGGGAGACCGCGCAACAGGCGTCGTCCCGAGCCGAGCCCGGAGCGGCCCGCGGGCTTTCCGGGCTTCTCGGTGAGGGTGGTGCCGCTCATGCTGCCTGGGTCCCTTCGGTGTCGATGCGGGCGCCCTGGGTGTAGAGCGGGGGCGCGTCCGGTGAGCGGAGATGGGCGAGGAGGACTTCCTCCAGCGAGGGTTCGGCCCTCTCCCAGTCGGCCGGGAGCGGGCCCGCCGGCCGGATCATCGCCTGGAACTGCCGTCCCTGTACGCGCGATTCGACGACGGTGTGGGCGGCCAGTTCGGGCGGCAGTGAGCCGTTCCGGGACACCCCGGTGACCAGGGTGTGGGCCGGTACGAGCGCGTCGGCGTCACCGGCCATGCGGATCCGGCCCTCGGAGACGACCAGCAGGTAGTCGCACATGTCCTCCAGCTCGGTCAGCAGGTGCGAGGACATCACCACCGTGGTGCCGCGCTCGACGGCCTCCGCCATCAGCAGGGTGCTCATCTCGTCCCGGGCCAGCGGGTCGAGGTCCGCCATCGGCTCGTCCAGGAGCAGCAGGTCGGGCCGCTTGCCGAAGGCGAGCGCGAAGGCCACCCGGGTGCGCTGGCCGCCGGAGAGCGTGCCGACCTTCGCCTCCGGCGGGACGTTGCCCGCGCGGACGATCCGCTCGGCCGCGGCCGCGTCCCAGCCGGGGTTCAGCTCGGCGCCCATCCGCAGCGTCTCCGCCACGGTGAACCGCTTGAACAGCGGCTTGTCCTGGCCGAGGAACGCGACCCGGGGCAGCACGGCGGGGTCGTCGACCGGTACGCCGAAGACGCGCAGGTCGCCGGTGGTCGGCTGCACCTGCCGCGTGGCCAGCCCGAGCAGGGTGCTCTTGCCGGCTCCGTTCGGGCCGACCAGACCGCAGATGCGGCCGGCCGGGATGCGGAAGGAGCAGTCGCGCAGCGCCCAGCCGCGCCGGTAGCGCCTGCCCAGGCCGCGGGCTTCCAGCGCCCAGTTGCCGGACGTCGCGTTCGGGGTGTTCGTGTCTGCCACGCGCCTCACCTCGGTTCCGTGATCCGTGATCCGTCATCGTGATTCAATGAATCAATTAATGGAATCATGGAGTTGTGAGGGAATGGCTGTCAAGCTCGGGTGGAGGGGGAGGCGTGGGGGCGATGTGAGGTGTGGGGAGAGCGCGGGGGTCAGCCGCGCAGGAAGGCCAGGACCGCCAGCACCCGTCGGTTGGTGGCGTCCGAGACGTGGAGGCCGAGCTTGGTGAGGATCGAGCCGAAGTGCTTGCTGACCGTGCCCTCGCCGACGTGCAGGGCCTCGGCGACGGACGCGTTGGACCGGCCCTCCGCCATCAGGGCGAGCACCTCCAGCTCGCGGGCGGTGAGCCGGGCGAGCGGATCACGGCGGTGCCGGATCAACTGCCGTACGACCTCGGGGTCCACCACCGTGCCGCCCTCGGCCACCCGGCGCAGCGCGTCGGCGAACTCCTCGACATGGCCGATGCGTTCCTTGAGCAGATAGCCCACCCCCGTACCGTCCGAGGTGGCCAGCAGGTCCTCCGCGTAGGTGCGCTGGACGTACTGGCTCAGCACCAGGACCGGCAGCCCGGGCAGCTTCGCGCGCAGCGCGACGGCGGCCCGCAGGCCCTCGTCCCTGAAACCGGGTGGCATCCGGACGTCGGTCACCACGATGTCCGGGCGGTGCTCCAGGGTGGCGGCGTCGAGTTCCTCGGCGGTCCCCACCGCCGCCAGGACCCGGTGTCCGAAGCGTTCCAGGAGGCCGGCCAGGCCCTCGCGCAGGAGCACGCTGTCCTCGGCCATTACGACGCGGAGCATCAGGTCCTCGAATCCGAGGGCGGGCAGGGGACCTCCAGCCGAAACACCGTCGGCCCCGCGGGCGGACTGGAGAGTAGCAGGGTGCCGCCCAGCACCGAGAGCCGATCGGCCACGCCCTGGAGCCCCGTCCCGCCGCCGCTGCCGTCATGGGCTGCGGTCCCGCCGCCGCCCAGTCGCGCGCCGCCGTGCCCGTCGTCCTCGACCGTCACCGTCAGCCGCCCGTGCGAGGTCCCGCCGGTCACCGTCACCCGGGTCGCCCCGCTGTGCTTCGCCACGTTTACCAGCGCCTCGCTCACCGCGAAGTACACGGCGGTCTCGACGGCTTCGAGCAGTCGCCCCGGTACGGTCAGCCGCACGTCGACCGGGACCGGTGAGCGGTCCGCCAGGTCCTCGACGGCGGCCACCAGGCCCCGGTCGGTGAGGACGTGGGGATGGATGCCGTGGATCAGCTCCCGGATCTCCACCAGTGCGGCCGACGCCTCCTCGTGCGCCCGCTCCAGAAGCCCGCCCAAGGGCTCGGCGGGCTTCTCCAGCCGGGCGAGGCCCAGCGTCATGGAGAGCGCCACCAGCCGCTGCTGCGCGCCGTCGTGCAGATCGCGCTCGATACGGCGGCGCTCCGCCTCGAACGCGTCCACGAGCCGCGTCCGCGACCGGTCCAGCTCCGCGATCCGGGAGCCGAGCGCGGCGTCCGGCGGGGAGAGCAGGGCCCGTGTCAGTACGCCGCGGCCCCGGGCGACGAACCTCAGCGGCCAGGTCAGCAGTGGCAGCAGCACCACCCCCGCCACCAGCGCCGCGAACGCCTCCGGCCAGGACTCGGCGAGCCAGAGCTTCAGGACCCTGGCCTCCCCGTCCCCGCCCGCGGCCATCATCACCGGCGTCCCGATCAGCCCGCCGCAGACCAAGAGGACCGTGCCGACCGCCATCGCCTCCAACGGCCACAGAACGAACGCGAACAGCAGTGCGTACGCCAACTCCCGCCAGGTACAACGTTCCTGGAGCCTGGTCCGCAGCCAGGCGGTCAGGCCCGGCGCGGGCGGATCGCCGTGCGGATCCGCGAGCGGCACCGGGTCGATCAGCCGGAGCCTGCGCCGCTCCAGCGCGGCCAGCGGGATACCGGACAGGACGAGCGTCAGCAGCAGCGGCACCCCGATGACGAGCACCGCCAGCGCGCTGCCCGCACCGGCCAGCAGGAGCAGCGCGACCAGCGTCACGGCACCGAGGGGCACGCTGGTGAGGAGGTAGAGCGCGGCCCTGAGAGGCGGGGGAGCGGAGCCCGGTGATGGCAGGGCCGATGGGCTGGGGGTGAGCATGCCCGGCACGTTACGAGACGGTTCTCGCGGGCGGCCACCCTGCTCTCTGCCCCCTGAGGGTGGAGCTGGCTCCACCCTCAGGACTCCGCCTCGCTGCGATGTGCGCTGCCGGAGCCACCGGTTGAGTGGAGGCCATGAATCCAGCAGCTCCTGCCGGCACGGGTGTGACGGCGGCCCTTCGGCTTCGGTCCGTGACCCGTTCCTACGGTGGAGGCACCAGGGACGGCAGCGTCGTGAAGGCGCTCGACGACGTCAGCCTCACCATCCGCCGGGGTACGTTCACCGCCGTCATGGGCCCCTCCGGCTCCGGCAAGTCCACGCTCCTGCACTGCGCCGCGGGCCTGGACCGGCCGACCGCCGGCCGGGTGCTGCTCGGCGACACCGATCTGACCGGGCTGAGCGAGGGCCGGCTGACCCGGCTGCGCCGGGAACGGATCGGCTTCGTCTTCCAGGCGTTCAACCTGTTGCCCTCCCTGACCGCAGCGCAGAACGTGGCCCTGCCGCTGAGACTCGCCGGACGCCGGTCGCGCAGGTCGGAGGTGCTCGACGCGCTGGACCGGGTCGGGCTGCGCGACCGGGCCCGCCATCGGCCCGGGGAGCTCTCCGGCGGCCAGCAGCAGCGGGTGGCCATCGCCCGCGCCCTGGTCGCCCGGCCCGACGTCCTCTTCGGCGACGAGCCGACCGGCGCCCTGGACTCCACCGCCGGGCGGGGGGTACTCGGCCTCCTGCGGGCGATGACCGACGACGGGCGCACCGTGATCATGGTGACCCACGACCCGGTCGCCGCCTCCTTCGCCGACCGCGTCCTCTTCCTCGCCGACGGCCGGATCAGGGACGAACTGGAGGCGCCCTCGGCGGAGCGGGTCGCCGCGCGGATGACGGCGCTCTCGGGTGTTGAGGACGTTGAGGGCGTTGAGGGCGCGGGGGTCGATGCGGCTGCCACGGCTGCCGCGGCAGCCGGAACCGCGGGAGTGGCCCCGTGCTGATGCTCGCGCTCCACGGAATCCGGTTGCGCTGGGTCACCTTCGCCGGGTCGCTCGTCGCCCTGGTTCTGGGCGTGGGGCTCATCGCCGCCACCGGTCTCGCCCTCGCCGCGACGTTCGACGCCCCGGAGCGGGGCCCCGAACGGTTCGCCGCCGCTCCCGTCGTCGTCCGGGCCGACGGCCTCCTCCGGGTCGACACCCCGACCGGTACCAGGACCGCGCCCCTGGCCCGGCCGGGCCCGGTACCGCCCGGCCTCGCCGCTCAGCTGTCCACTCTCGGGGGGACGGTGGAGGACCGGTCGTTCCCGGTGGACGTCATGCCCCCTCGTCCTGCTGGTTCCGGTGGCACCGCCGAGGACGGCGGTGCCCGCGTCGGACATCCGTGGTCCGTCGCCGCTGCCGCCCCGTACCGCCTGACCACCGGCCGAGCCCCCGCCGCCCCCGGCGAGGTCGTCGTCACCACCGGGTCCGGCGGCACCCGGTTCCGTACCGGGGACCGCCTCCGGGTCCGCACCCCGGCCGGGAGTGAGGCCCGGACCGTCGTCGGCACCGTCGCCGGCCGGGGCTTCGAGAACGCCGTCTTCTTCACCGACGACGAGGCCGCCCGGATCTCCCCGGACATCGACGCCCTGGTCGTGCACGCCGACGCCACCGCCGTACGCGACGCACTGGGGCCGGGCAGCGGCATGGACGTCCTCACCGGCCACGACCGCCGCCGCGCCGATCCCGACCCCGACCGCGATGCCAGGGACCTGGTCTCCCTCAACGCGCTGCTCGGCACGGCCGCGGGAATCACCCTGTTCGTCTCCGCCGCCGTCGTGGCCTCGACGTTCTCGTACGCCGTGGCCCAACGGCGGCGGGAGTTCGGGCTGTTGCGCACCGCCGGTGCGACGCCCGGCCAGATCCGCCGCACGGTCCTCGCCGAATCCGTCCTCATCGGGGTGGCGGCCTCGGCGGCGGGCGTCCTGCTGGGGTCCGGAGGAGCGCCCCTGCTGGTACGCCGGATGACGGATGCGGGCCTCGCCCCACCCTGGTTCGCGCTCGGGGAGCCGTCCTGGCCGCTCCACACGGCCTTCTGGACCGGCGTGCTCGTGGCCACCGCTGCCGCGCTCGTCTCCTGCCACCGGGCCGGGCGGACCGCCCCGACCGAGGCGCTGCGCGAGGCGGCCGTCGACAGCCGCGTGATGCCGGTGAGCCGCTGGGTGGCCGCCGTCCTCGCCCTGCTCCTCGGACTGGGGCTGCCCGCCCTGGCGTTGGCGACCGACCCCGGTGACCTGCTGGGCCGCAAGTCCTACGTCACCCGGCCCATGCTCCTCATCGTCGGCTGCGCCCTCCTCGCTCCGGTCCTGGTGCGCCCGGTCGGCCGGCTGCTGACCTGGCTGCCCGCGCGGCTCACCGGTGCCACTGGCGTTCTCGTCAGGGAGAACACCGCGGCGGGGGTCCGCAGGACCGCCGCCGTCGCCGCGCCCGTCCTCATCACCGTCGCCCTCGCCGCCTCCCTGGCGGGAACGGTCGCCACGCTGGAGGAGGCCAGGGCCACCGAGGCGCGTACGGCCACGACCGCCGACTTCGTGGTGACCCCGGGGCAGGAGGACAGGCCCCTCGCACCCGCCTTGCTGGAGCGGGTGGGGGACATCGAGGGGGCCGTGGTCAGCGCCTCGCGGTCCACGGCCGTCACGGTCCTCGAAGAGAACACGGCCCTCGTCTCCTCCGAGGCACGCGCGGTCGACCCCGTCCGGCTGGCAGCCGTGGCGAGGCCGCCCGTGACGGCCGGCCGGCTCGCCGATCTCGACGACGGCTCGATCGTCGTCAACGAGGAGTGGCTGACCACCCGGGTCGGTGACCGGGTCACCGTCTGGCTCGGCGACGGGAGCGAGAGGTCGCTGAGGATCGCCGCCGTCCTGGCCACGGGCACCGGTGGCAACGGCGTCTACGTCACCCCGCGCAACGCCGGGGGCGCGGACGTCGACCGGATCGACGTCAAGGTCGCCGGAGGTGGCGACCGGCGCTCCGTCGCCGCCGCGCTGCGCACCGCCGCTGTCGACTCCGGTGCGCGGGTGGCGACCCGCGCCGCGTGGTCGGCCCCGACCGCCCCCGGACCGGACGACCACACCCGCACGGGCCTGCGCATGATCCTCGGCATCGCTCTGCTCTCCACCGGGACCGCCCTGGCCAACACTCTGGTCATGGCCACCTCCGGCCGGGCGCGCGACCTCGCCGTGCTCCGGCTCGCCGGGGCCACCGTCCCGCAGGTCCTGCGGCTCGTCATGGCCGAAGCGGTGACGGCGGTCGGGGTGGGCGCGGTGCTCGGGGGTCTGGTCGCCGCGGTGAACCTCCTGGTGGTCCGGGGCGCGCTGGCGTTGCTGGGTGTCACGTCCGCCGTCGTGGTGCCGTGGGCGATGCTCGGCCTCGTCGTCGCGGCCGCCGCAGTCCTGGCCGCGGGTTCCGCCGTTCTGCCGGCTCTGTCCGCTCTGCGGACCCGGCCGGTCGAACTCGTTCGCTCCCATGAGTAGCAGGCCCAGCGGTGCCCGGCCGCCGGGGCGAGCACGCTCGTGCTCCCTTCCGCCAGGGCTTAGGCTCGCCCCATGGGCAGTCACCCGGAACGTCTTCCGAACCCGACCACCCCGGCCGGCCGCGAGGGGCTCGACGCCGTTCTCGCGCGGCCCGACCGCGCGGTCGTCGCCCTCGACTTCGACGGCACGCTCGCCGACATCGTCCCGGACCCCGAGCAGGCCCGCGCCCACCCCGGCACCGTCGAGGCGCTCACCGCGCTCGCGCCGAAGGTCGCCGCGATCGCGGTCATCACCGGGCGCCCGGCGGGCGTCGCCGTGCGCTACGGCGGCTTCGCGGGCGTCCCCGGTCTGGAGCACCTCGTCGTGCTCGGGCATTACGGGGCCGAGCGCTGGGACGCCGTGACCGGCACGGTGCACGCCCCTGCCGCACATCCGGGCGTCACGGCGGTGCGTGCCGAACTCCCCGGCGTGCTGCACGAGTTCGGGGCCTGGAACGGCACCTGGATCGAGGAGAAGGGACAGGCCGTCGCCGTCCACACGCGGCGGGCCGAGGACCCGCAGGCGGCCTTCGAGTCGCTGCGCGGCCCCCTCGGCGAGCTGGCCGCCGAGCACGGGCTGATCGTCGAACCGGGTCGGCTGGTGCTGGAGTTGCGGCCGCCCGGCATGGACAAGGGCGTCGCGCTCGCCGGGTTCGTCGCGGAGCTGGACGCCGAGTCCGTCCTCTACGCGGGCGACGACCTCGGGGACCTCGCCGCCTTCGCCGCGGTGGAGAAGCTGCGCAGCGAGGGCCCGGACGGCATCCCCGGCCTCCTGGTGTGCAGCGGCAGCACCGAGGTGCCCGAACTGGCCGAGCGCGCCGACCTGTCGGTGCCGGGCCCGGCCGCGGTGGTGGACTTCCTGGCGGCCCTGGCGGAGCGGTTGTAGGTGGCCGCCGGGGCGGCGGCCCCGGGAGCGGCCGTGGGAGGAATGGGCGGAGCGGCTGCAGGTGACCGGGGAGGCGGCGGCCCCGTCGGATCTGCTGGAGCCGACCAGTGCGGAGCCCGGCGGATCTGCTGGAGCCGGCCGGTGCGGGGCCCGGCGGATCTGCTGGAGCCGGCCGGTGCGGGGCCCGGCGGATCTGCTGGAGCCGGCCGGTGCGGGGCCCGGCGGATCAGTTGGAGCCGAATGGTGTGCGGCCCGGCGGATCAGTTGGAGCCGAATGGTGTGCGGCCCGGCGGATCTGTTGGAGGTTCCGGAGCAAGGGTCGGCGGGCCGCCCGGAGCCCGGGGGCCGCGTATGTCCGGGTCAGCCCCTCACTCCTGCCGCAGCGCCTCCAACTGGTCCAGGAACCACTGCTGCGGCGGGAGCGCGGTCGCCGCCTCCGCCAGCCGCTTCGTGCGCCCCGAGCGCTCGTCGCCGCTCATCGTCAGCGCCTCGTGCAGGGCCTCGGCCGTACCCGTCACGTCGTACGGGTTCACGACGATCGCGTCCTCGCCCAACTCCTCGTACGCCCCCGCCTCCCGTGACAGCACCAGCGCGCAGCCGTGGTCCGAGACGACGGGGACCTCCTTGGCGACCAGGTTCATGCCGTCGCGGATCGGGTTGACCAGTGCCACGTCCGCCAGCCGGTACGCGGCCAGCGAGCGGGCGAAGTCGTCCTTGACGTGGAGCACGACCGGCGTCCAAATCTCCGTGCCGTACGCCCCGTTGATCTCCGTGGCCAGCGACTGGACCGCCGCCGTGTAGTCCCGGTAGACGGCGAGGTCCTGGCGGGAGGGGTAGGCGAAGGCGATGTGGACGACGCGCTCGCGCCACTCGGGGCGGGTCTCCAGCAGCGTCCGGTACGCGTGCAGGCCGCGCACGATGTTCTTGGACAGCTCGGTTCGGTCGACCCGGACGATCGTCTTCCGGTCCTCGCCCACCTGCTCGCGCAGCGCCGCCATCCGCTCGTCCACGTCCGCCTCGTGCGAGCGGCGGCGCAGGAAGTCCGCGTCGGCGCCGAGGCCGTGCACCCCGATTCTGGTCCGGCCCGTGCCGCCGAGGATCTCCGTGCAGCAGCCGATGAACGCGTCCGCCCACCGCCGGGTCAGGAACGCGGCCCGGTCCGCGCCGAGGATGCCGTGCAGCAGCTGCTCGGCGATGTCGTCGGGCAGCAGCCGGAAGTAGTCGACGGGGGCCCACGGGGTGTGCGAGAAGTGGCCGATCCTCAGGTCCGGGCGCAGTGCGCGGAGCATGCCGGGGACCAGGGCCAGGTGGTAGTCCTGGACCAGGACCGACGCCCCTTCCGCCGCCTCCTGGGCGAGTGCCTCGGCGAAGGCCCGGTTGTACGTCTCGTAGGAGGCCCACTGGCGCCGGAACTCCGCGTCGAAGACCGGCTCGACGGGGGTCTGGTAGAGCAGGTGGTGGACGAACCACAGCACGGAGTTCGCGATGCCGTTGTACGCGTCGGCGTGCACCTCGGGGTCGATGTCGAGCATCCGCACACCCGGCTCGCCGACCCCGCGCCGCACCGCTTCGCGGTCCCCGTCGCCGAGGGCCGCGCAGACCCACAGCTTGTCGTCGACGGCGCTCAGCCCGGAGACGAGACCGCCGCCGCCGCGTCTGGCGTCGAGCGTCCCGTCCTCGCCGAGCGTGTACGTGATCGGGCCGCGGTTGGACGCGACGAGGACCTGGGCAGGCGAGGAAGACGTGTGCTCGGTGACCATGTAGCGGAACCTAGCCCGTTAGGGAAGCCGCCAAACGCCTCGGAGGGGCACGCGCCTCCCGCCACGCCCTCCCCGGCGCCCGTCCGTGCCCCGGCCCGCGCCTCGGGCCCGGCGTCCGCCAGCGCCTCGGGCCGCGCGTCCGTCCCGGCCTCGGGCACGCCTCCCGCCACGCCCTCTCCGGCGTCCGCCCGCGCCCCGGCCCGTCACGCGCCGCCCCGCCCCCTCACGCCGCGTGGCGCTCCGCGTACTCCGCGATCTCCCGCATCGGCGGCCGCTCCTCCGTGTCCACCGCGTGGGTGCGCGGTACGAAGCCGTCCCCGCCGCGTTCGAACTGGGTCAGCGCCGGCCGTACCAGATGGCCCCGGGAGAGCCTCAGCTGTGCCGTGCGGTAGATCGCCGCCGCCATCCGGCCCAGTGCCTGTCCGTCCTGGTGGCGGTGGACGCGAACGCCGACGTCGACCTGGCCCAGCGCGTCCAGGCCCACCGTGTGCAGCGCGTCCACGAGCAGCCCCAGCTCCACTCCGTAACCGACGGGGAACGGCAGCCGCTCCAGCAGCGACCGGCGCACCGCGTACTCGCCGCCCAGCGGCTGCACGAACCCGGCCAGCTGCGGCCAGTGCAGATTGAGCAGCGGGCGGGCCACCAGTTCCGTGACCCGGCCGCCCTGACCCGCTCGGTCGCCGAGCGGGCGGTCGTACATCGCCTTGACGAAGTGGACGGAGGGGTCGGTGAGCAGCGGGCCGACCGTCCCCGAGACGAAGTCCGCCGAGAAGTCCCTGAGGTCGGCGTCGACGAAGCAGACGATCTCGCCGCTGGTCACCAGGAGTGAGCGCCACAGCACCTCGCCCTTGCCGGGCAGGGCCGGGATCCGGGGCAGGATCGCGTCCCGGTGGACCACGCGCGCGCCCGCCGCCCGGGCCACGGCCGCGGTGGCGTCGGTGGAGCCGGAGTCGATCACCACGAGTTCGTCGACGAGCCGGATCTTCTCCATCAGCTCGCGGCGGATCACCGCCACGATCGCGCCGACCGTGGCCTCCTCGTTCAGTGCGGGCAGGACCACGCTCACGGACGTACGGAGCGGGTCGGCGGCCCGGACGTCGGCGAGCTGGTGCGGCGGGCGGTCGCCGGACGACCAGGAACGCCTGGTCAGCCAGCGTTCCACCTCTTCGAGCACGGTCGGCACTCCCTGTCTGTGTGATCCATCTCGCGGTTCGGACGACTATCTCAACGGTCCGGTGCTTCGGTTACAGTCTTGAACAACGCGGATGACCGTCGCATGTCGGGGTCGGAGCGCGCACAAACGCCTGGATCGAAGATCCAGCGCCATAGAGCTCATCCAGAGGGACTGAGGGAACGGCCCGTTGAAGTCCCGGCAACCCTCCTGCCGACCGCGAGGTCACGGTGGGGAAGGTGCCAATTCCGTCTTGCGGCGAAATGCGTCGCGAGGAAGATGAGGAGAAAGGACCTCCGCCATCATGGCTGTTCAGACCGTCGCAGGTAATGCCACCACCGCCTCCCCGGACCTCGGTCCCGCCGCGGCGCTTTCCTGCCGCGAGTGCGGCGAGCGTTTCGAGCTCGGCCCCCTTTTCGCCTGTGCGTCCTGTTTCGGGCCGCTCGAAGTGGCCTACGACCTGCCCACCGGCTCGCCGGAGGAACTGCGCAAGCGCATCGAGGCCGGTCCGGACAACATCTGGCGCTACGCCCCGCTGCTGCCGGTGCCCGCCGACGTCGCGGACAAGCCCAACCTGAACCCCGGCTTCACCAAGCTGGTCAAGGCCGACAACCTCGCCCGTGAGCTGGGCGTCACCGGCGGCCTGTACGTCAAGGACGACTCCGGCAACCCGACGCACTCCTTCAAGGACCGCGTCGTCGCGATCGCCGTCGAGGCCGCCCGCGCCTTCGGTTTCACCACCCTCTCCTGCTCCTCCACGGGCAACCTGGCCGGAGCCGTCGGCGCCGCCGCCGCCCGCGCCGGACTGCGCTCCTGCGTCTTCATCCCGCACGACCTGGAGCAGGGCAAGGTCGTCATGGCCGCGGTGTACGGCGGTGAGCTGGTCGGTATCGAGGGCAATTACGACGACGTCAACCGCTTCTGCTCCGAGCTCATCGGCGACCCGCTCGGCGAGGGCTGGGGCTTCGTCAACGTCAACCTCCGCCCGTACTACGGCGAGGGCTCCAAGACGCTGGCGTACGAGATCTGCGAGCAGCTCGGCTGGCGGCTGCCCGACCAGATCGTCATCCCGATCGCGTCCGGCTCCCAGCTCACCAAGATCGACAAGGGGCTCCAGGAGCTGATCAAGCTCGGCCTGGTCGAGGACAAGCCGTACAAGATCTTCGGCGCCCAGGCGGAGGGCTGCTCCCCGGTCTCCGCCGCCTTCAAGGGCGGGCACGACGTCGTCCGGCCCCAGAAGCCGAACACCATCGCCAAGTCGCTGGCCATCGGCAACCCGGCCGACGGCCCCTACGTCCTGGACATCGCCCGGCGGACGGGCGGCGCGGTGGAGGACGTCACCGACGAGCAGGTCGTCGAGGCGATCAAGCTGCTGGCCCGCACGGAGGGCATCTTCGGCGAGACGGCGGGCGGGGTGACGCTCGGCGTGACGAAGAAGCTCATCGAGGCCGGTGTCATCGACCCGGCGCTCACCACCGTCGTCGTCAACACCGGTGACGGCCTCAAGACGCTCGACGCGGTCTCCGCCACCTCGCAGGCCACGGCCACCATCAAGCCGAGCCTGGACGCGTTCCGCGCCGCGGGCCTCGGCACCGCCTGACGACCACCCCGTAACGCAGGAAGAAGGGCACCACCATGAGCGTCAAGGTCCGCATCCCCACCATCCTCCGTACGTACACGGGCGGCCAGGCCGAGGTCCCGGCGGAGGGCACGAAGCTCTCCGAGGTCATCGAGTCCCTGGAGAAGGACCACCCGGGCATCGCGGCCCGCGTCCTGGACGACCAGGGCAAGCTGCGCCGCTTCGTGAACGTGTACGTCAACGACGACGACGTGCGCTTCGAGGGCGGCCTGGACGCGGCGACCCCGGACGGGGCAGGCGTCTCGATCATTCCCGCGGTGGCCGGCGGCTGCTGAGCCGTCCGGGGCCGCTCCCGGCGGCCCCGCCGCGCCTCTGTGTGACGGCAGTTGCCCCCTCCGCGAGAGAAGCGGAGGGGGCAATTCTGCATGGTTGAGCGCGGTACAGTTGGGGAAGCCCCATCCGCTGCCCGTGCCGCCCGCATATGAGAATGCGCCCGGCCCCGATAAGAAGCAGCCAAAGTACCTGAACCTCTTGCGGCATAAGTGGCCTTTGCCTGGCCCGACTTGCCCGTAAATCTCAGCAAACCCGCATATTCGCGTGTTCCTCGTGGCCCAGAATTCTCGTCCGATTGACCTGTTGCAGAGGGCAGTTGGGCGGATACATTCGGCCGCGGTCGACGCGCTGCGGCGCCGCGCACCCTCTCCTGTCGGAGGGTGAGTTCCGACCCGGGCCCGCGAAGTGCGGTCCCGTGCAAGGGCCAGTAATAGGGGAGTTGGGCATGGCTCAGGGCACCGTCAAGTGGTTCAACGCGGAGAAGGGGTACGGCTTCATCGCGGTCGACGGTGGTGCGGATGTTTTCGTCCACTACAGCGCGATCCAGATGGACGGGTACCGCACCCTCGAAGAGGGTCAGCGAGTTGAATTCGAGATCTCGCAGGGCCAGAAGGGGCCCCAGGCCGACATGGTCAAGCTCGCCGTCGGCTGAGCTCGGCGCGGTCGTCCGACGACACCACTCACGCACGCAGGGCCCGACCCCGGGAAGAGGGGATCGGGTCCTGCGCGCGTTCCGGGGCAGGGGGTCGCGCCTCGCGCGGGTCCCGGGCCGGCGGTGGCCGCGTACGGGGCGGGCCGCGGCCAGGAACCGCAGGTGACCGCGGCCCGGTGCGGGGGAGGGTGCGCGCCTCGGCACCCCTTATGTCGGCAGGGCTCCGTGGTTCTGTGCTCCTGTGCCGACAGGGTTCCGCGCTCCTGCGCCGGCAGGGCTCCGCGCCCCTGCGCCCCTGATGCTGGTGGGGCTCCGTGCCTCCGTGCGGGCAGGGCTCCGGGGTCCGGCGCCGGGCGGGCTCCGGGGGCCTCGTCCGCATGGCGGGTACTGGCCGAAGGCGCTTGCACTCACGGGGGTCGAGTGCTAATCATTGGCGTTAGCACTCTCCAGGTGAGAGTGACAGAACTTGGACCGGGCCGGTGAGGCCCGCAGGTGCGATGGGGCAAGGAACCATCACACGCGCAGGCCGTCCGTCGCGGGCGCCTCCCGGTCCGGAGAAATCCACCCCTGTCCGGGAGGACCACTTCACATGGCCAA
The DNA here is from genome assembly GCF_018866325.1 of Streptomyces sp. YPW6. NCBI lineage: Bacteria > Bacillati > Actinomycetota > Actinomycetes > Kitasatosporales > Streptomycetaceae > Streptomyces > Streptomyces sp. YPW6. Next base: position 3,259,219 of record NZ_CP076457.1, on the reverse strand, counting down.
GATCATCGCGTTCGACGAGGAGGCACGGCGCGGTCTCGAGCGCGGGATGAACCAGCTCGCCGACGCCGTCAAGGTCACCCTCGGCCCCAAGGGCCGTAACGTCGTCCTCGAGAAGAAGTGGGGCGCGCCCACGATCACCAACGATGGTGTGTCCATCGCCAAGGAGATCGAGCTCGAGGACCCGTACGAGAAGATCGGTGCGGAGCTGGTCAAGGAGGTCGCCAAGAAGACGGACGACGTCGCCGGCGACGGTACGACCACCGCCACCGTTCTCGCCCAGGCGCTCGTCCGCGAGGGTCTGCGCAACGTCGCCGCGGGCGCCAACCCGATGGCCCTCAAGCGCGGTATCGAGAAGGCCGTCGAGGCCGTCTCCGCCGCTCTGCTGGAGCAGGCCAAGGACGTGGAGACCAAGGAGCAGATCGCTTCGACCGCCTCCATCTCCGCCGCCGACACCGAGATCGGCGCCAAGATCGCCGAGGCGATGGACAAGGTCGGCAAGGAAGGCGTCATCACCGTCGAGGAGTCCCAGACCTTCGGTCTGGAGCTGGAGCTCACCGAGGGTATGCGCTTCGACAAGGGCTACATCTCGGCGTACTTCGCCACCGACATGGAGCGTATGGAGGCGTCGCTCGACGACCCGTACATCCTGATCGTCAACTCGAAGATCGGCAGCGTCAAGGACCTGATCCCGCTGCTGGAGAAGGTCATGCAGTCGGGCAAGCCCCTGCTGATCATCGCCGAGGACGTCGAGGGCGAGGCGCTCTCCACCCTGGTCGTCAACAAGATCAAGGGCACCTTCAAGTCCGTCGCCGTCAAGGCCCCGGGCTTCGGCGACCGCCGCAAGGCCATGCTCGCGGACATCGCCATCCTCACCGGCGGCACCGTGATCTCCGAGGAGGTCGGTCTCAAGCTGGAGAACGCCGGCCTGGACCTGCTCGGCCGCGCCCGCAAGGTCGTCATCACCAAGGACGAGACGACGATCGTCGACGGCGCCGGTGACAGCGACCAGGTTCAGGGTCGCGTCAACCAGATCCGTGCCGAGATCGAGAACTCCGACTCGGACTACGACCGCGAGAAGCTCCAGGAGCGCCTCGCGAAGCTGGCCGGCGGCGTGGCCGTCATCAAGGCCGGCGCCGCCACCGAGGTGGAGCTCAAGGAGCGCAAGCACCGCATCGAGGACGCGGTGCGCAACGCCAAGGCCGCCGTCGAGGAGGGCATCGTCGCCGGTGGTGGCGTGGCTCTGCTCCAGGCCTCGGCCGTCTTCGAGAAGCTCGACCTCACGGGCGACGAGGCGACCGGCGCCAACGCCGTGAAGCTCGCGCTGGAGGCCCCGCTCAAGCAGATCGCCGTCAACGGTGGTCTCGAGGGCGGCGTCGTCGTGGAGAAGGTCCGCAACCTGGCGGTCGGCCACGGCCTCAACGCCGCGACCGGCGAGTACGTCGACATGATCGCCGAGGGCATCCTCGACCCGGCGAAGGTCACGCGTTCCGCCCTGCAGAACGCCGCGTCCATCGCCGCGCTGTTCCTCACCACCGAGGCCGTCATCGCCGACAAGCCCGAGAAGGCCGCTGCGGCCGCTCCGGGTGGCATGCCGGGCGGTGACATGGACTTCTGATCGGTTCCGGCTCACGCCGGTCGATCGAAGCTCCGCGTACGTCCCACAGGGGCGGTATCTCCTTCACGGGAGGTGCCGCCCCTGTGGCGTGTCCGGGGCAGGGGAGCCCGGGGGCCGGCACCCGGGGGCTGGCACCCGGGGCCGCGGGGCCGTGGGGCCGTGGGGCTCGGAGCCTGGCCCTTGGACCCGGGCCACGGCCTCCTGCCTCCGGGACGCGGGGAGCCTGGCCCGTGGACCCGGGGCACAGCCTCCCGACCCCGGGCCCGGGCCGGGGCCCCGGGCCCCAGCCTTCTGCCCCTGCCTCCGGGGCACAGTCTCCGGCACCCCCGGGCGCAGCCCCCGCCTTTCTCTCCCCGGGCCACGCCCCCTGCCTCGGGCCACCTCCCCCTGCCCCAGGGCCGGGGTGGCCGTGGGAAGTGGGGGGGGGCGGGGTGGCCGAATGGCTACTTGCCGTAGCCACTCCCGTACGGCAAAACGTTTCGGCGCGACGGTGCCGAGGGCGGTGGCGCGCCCGTGATCTCTGAGGTAGAGGGGTCCTGGGGCCCGGCCCGGGGGCCGTTCCGGCCGGTTCGCCGGGTCCGGCGGCGGCCGTCATCCGTCGTGCCAGCTCACTGCCCGGTTCGATCACCGCGTTCGGTCCCGGGGCCGGTCCGCCGGGGGTGCGTGCCCAGGGGGTGTGCGACTGCACAGGGTCGCCGGAAGATCGTCTCGGCCCGGAGTCGAGAAACCGGGAGAGGGGCCGCCCCAGGCTCCGGTGCTCGCGCTATCCGGCCAACTTCGCACGGTAAGTCGGAATCATGCGTACCGGTTCATCGGCCGGACATGATGGCTCTGGTGTTCGCATGATGAACACCAGTCGCACGAACAACTCCCGTTATGCAGGAGCCAGATGGGCATAGCGGTCGCCAACCACACAGAAGGGAAAGTCTCATGAAGCAGCAGAAGCAGCAGCAGAAGAAGGCTTACGTGAAGCCGGCGATGTTCCAGCAGGGCGACTTCTCGAAGAAGACCGCCGGCTACTTCGTCGGCTCGTACAAGGAGTACTGGACCCGGCGCATCGTCTGATCCGCCGATCCGTCTCCTGCGCACCGCGTGAGAACTTCCGAAAGGTGAAGATGCCCGGCCAGTTGCGTGACTACTTCGTCGTCCTGCCGGACAGCGCGGCGGGAGCGGCAGCGGCCGGGCAGCTTCCCGCGCCGGAAGCGGCTGCCGGGCGGTCCTCCGCGCCGGACGCCGCCGGGCCCGCCCGGGAGGCGGGCGACACGCTGACCGTCGCCCATCCCTCGGGCCGGCCCTGGGTCGTCGCCCGCCCGCTGGTCCGCCGGGTCAGCCATCTCGCCCGGGGCGAGGACGCCCTCGTCCTCATCGGCCCGGACCGCGTCCCCGACGCCGTGCTCGCCGGCATCCTGGAGGGCGCCCGCGACCGCATCGGCCTGGAGCGCCGACTCGCCCGGCTGCCCGGCCTCCACCACGTGGTCGCCAGGCTGTCCGGGCAGAGCTGGATCCGGGGCACCGCCACCGGACTCCGCCGCGTCTACCACGCCCGGCACCCGGCGGCCGGAACCATCGCCTCGGACCGCCCCGCCGTCCTGGCCCGGCTGATCGACGCACCCCTGGACGACAGCGCGCTGGCGCTCCGGCTGCTGGACTTCCTGCCGCATCCCCTGAGCCGACGGCCCGTGTGGCGCGGTGTCCACGAGACCGGCGCCGGGTACGGCCTGGCCCTGCCCGCCGCAGCCCCGGGCACGGCCGCCGCCCCCGGCCCCGCCGAGTACCGCTGGTGGGAGCCGCCGCCCGGGGAACTGCCCCTGGCGGAGGGCGCCCACAGGCTCGGGGAAGCCGTCGAGGCCTCCGTACGGGCCCATGTCGGCGGCCTGGACCGGATCAGCTGCGAACTCTCCGGCGGGCTGGACTCCACCGCCCTCGCCTTCGCCGCCCGCGAGACCGGCCCCGCGTCGCTGTCCCTGCTGACCGTCGCCGCCCGGGACCGGTACAGCGAGGACGAGACCTGGGCGCGCAGAGCCGTCGAGGCGGCACGCGGCACGGCGGCGACCGCGTCGAACGGCCACCCCGCCCCTGCCCCGGACGGCCACGCCGGCCTTACCGGAGGCCGCCACCCCGCCACCGCCCCGGACCACCACGCCGTCCCCGCGCGTGGCCGCCACCCCGCCCTGGACCATCACGTCGTCCCCGCCGCCGACGCCCCCTACTTCTACGCCGATCTGGCCTCCACCGCCGCCGAGCTGAACGACGAACCGCTCCCCGTCGCCCCCGGCCGGGCCCGCGCGGCACTGCTCCTCGGCCGCGCCCGAGCCACCGGCTCCCGCTACCACCTCACCGGCTACGGCGGCGACGAGATCTTCCTCGGCCTGCCCCACGCCTACCAGGACCTCTTCCACGGCAACCCGTTCACCGCCTGGAGCCACCTCGGCGGCCTGCGCCACCAGCTCGGCTGGCCGCTGCTGCCGACGCTCAAGGCCCTGTCCGACCGTTCGCCGTTCCCCCGCTGGCTCGCCGGGGCGGTCACCGCCGCACCCCAGCCCGTCGCCCGCACCCCGCTGCTCTCCTGGGGCGTACGGCAGTCCCCGCACCCCTGGCTCACCGAGCACGCGAAGGCCCTGATCGCCGAGGAGTTCCGGGCCGCCGCCGAGCACGCCGAACCGATCGACCCGTGGCGCGGACGGCACGTCGACATCGACGGCGTACGGATGGGAGCCCGGCACTTCCAGGCGATGGAGGACATCGGCATGACGATCGGGCTGCCGGTCGCCGCGCCCTTCTACGACGACCGGATCCTGGAGGCGACCCTCGCCGTGCGCCTGCCGGAGCGCATCAGCCCCTGGCGTTACAAGCCGCTGCTCGTCGAGGCGATGCGCGGAGTCGTGCCGGACGCGCTGCTGGCCCGGACCACGAAGGACCACATGTCCTCCGACGAACACCAGGGACTGGCCGAGCACGCGCCGGAGCTGGCCGAGTTGTGGACCGGCTCGCGCCTCGCCGACCACGGCCTGGTCGACGCCCGCCAGCTGCTCCGCCTGGCGGCCGAACCCTTCTCGCCGGTCCTGGTCGAACACTCCATCAGCTCCACCGTGGCCGGGGAGACCTGGCTCCGCACCGCCGAGAACGCCTGGCCCACCTCCCGGTCGACGCCCACGACCTCCACGACCACCACCAGCGAGGCAGCCCTGTGAAGCTCAGAAAAGGCATCGCCGTCACGACCACCGAGTACGGCGGGGTCCTGCTCGACGAGAAGACCGGCAGCTACTGGCAGTTGAACGACACCAGCGTCATCGTCGTCGAGGCCCTCGCGGCCGGCCGCGCCCCCGAGGCCGCCGTCGACCGGATCGTCGCCGAGTTCGACGTGGAGCGGGCCGAGGCCGAGTCGGACGTCGCGGAGCTGACCCGGCGGCTCGTCGAGGCAAGGATCCTGCGCCCATGACCACGGAGATGACGATGCCCCGCCGGGGCGCGGGAGCGGGCGGGACGAGGCTGCGGGCCGCCATCGCCGCCGCGCTCGTCATGGCCCGGCTCAAGCCCGGCCGGCTGCGCCGGATGCTGGCCCGGTGCTCCCGGGGCGCGCGCCCGGCCTCGTACGCCGAGACGCTGGAAGTCCTGGAGGCGGTCGTCGCCACCAGCCGCCGCTGCGCGAGCCGTTACGGCTGCCTGCCCCGATCGGTGGCCGTCGCCCTGGCGTGCCGGATGGCCGGTGTCTGGCCCGACTGGTGCGCGGGGGTGTGGGCGACCCCGCCGTTCTCTCCGCACGCCTGGGTGCAGGCGGAGGGGCGTACGGTCGGGGAGCAGGCGGAGGCCGCCGATCTGCGTCCTTTGATGGTGGTGACGGTGGGCGAGGAGGTCCGGGGTGAGCACGGTGGCGGGGACCACGGCGGGGGCGGGACAGACGGGGCCGGGCCCGGGGCCGGGCAGACCGCCTGAGAGCGTGGAGCGGCCCGGACCGGACCGCGTGGAGCGGCCCGGACCGGACCCATCCCCGGGCCCGGACCGCCCCGGCCCGGCCGCCCCCGCACCTCCGCCCACGCCGGGGCTTTCCCCCCTCCGCCTGCTCCTGGCCCGGGTCCGTCCGCACCGGGGTGTCCTGATCCGGGCGGGCCTGCTCTCGCTCGCCGGGTCCGGGGCGGGGCTCGCGATGCCGCTGATGGCGAAGCACGCGGTGGACACGTTCGCCGAGGGCCGCTCACCCGCGGCCCCGCTCGTCGCGCTGACCGCGCTCGTGCTGGCCGGGGCCTGCCTCTCCGCGTACGGGAGCTATCTCATGGCCCGCACAGGAGAGGGCGTGGTCCTCCGCGCCCGCGATCAACTGGTGGGCCGCATCATGCGGTTGAAGGTTCCGGCGGTGGACCGGCTGACACCCGGCGACCTCCAGTCACGGGTCACGAGCGACACGACCCTGCTCCGTACGGTGCTGTCCAGCGGGCTCGTCGAGTCGTTCAACAGCGTCCTGATGCTGCTGGGCACGACCGCCCTCATGGCGTACATGGACCCGACGCTGCTCGGTGTGACGCTGGTGGTGGTCGTCGGCATCGGCGCCGTGACGTCCCTGCTGATGCCGCGCATCCAGCGGGCCCAGCTCAGGGCGCAGGAGTCCGTGGGCGCGATGGGCGCGGCCCTGGACCGGGTGCTCCAGGCGTTCCGTACGGTCAAGGCGAGCGGGGCGGAGGAGCGGGAGACGGCGGCGGTCGCGGCGGCGGCGCGGCACGCGCACGACCGGGGCGTGTCGGTGGCGAAGTGGTCCTCGGTCACCGACGTCACGATGACGATGTCGATCCAGCTGGCGTTCCTGGCGGTGCTGGGCGTTGGCGGCGCGCGGGTCGCCTCGGGCTCGCTGGAGATCTCCTCCCTGATCGCGTTCCTGCTGTACCTCTTCTACCTGATGGGCCCGATCGGTGGTCTGGTCGAGGGCTGGACGGGCCTGCAGAGCGGGCTGGCGGCGGTGCGCCGGATCGACGAGGTGGAGTCTCTGCCGGGCGAACCGACGGACGAGCGCAGCGGGTTGACGCAGGAGGACGGCGGCCCGCTCGGAGTGACCTTCCAGGACGTGACCTTCGGCTACGGAGACGAGCGCGCCCCCGCCCACCGGGGGGTGACGTTCGACGTGCCGGCCGGCGGGATGGTGGCGCTGGTGGGCCCGTCCGGGGCCGGCAAGTCGACGGTGTTCAGCCTGCTGGAACGCTTCTACGACCATGAGGCCGGCACCATCACCGTGGACGGCCGGGACATCCGCGACTGGCCGCTGTCCGAGCTGCGGGGCTCGCTGGCGTACGTGGAACAGGACGCGCCGGTGCTCGCCGGGACGCTGCGGGAGAACCTCCTGTTCGCCGCCCCGGCCGCCGACGAGAGCGAGCTGACGGCCGCGGTCGCCCGTACCCGGCTGGACGCCCTCGTCGAGCGGCTGCCCGAGGGCCTGGCCACGGCGGTCGGCCACCGGGGCGTCACCCTCTCCGGCGGCGAACGCCAGCGCGTCGCCATCGCCCGTGCCCTGCTGCGCCACCCCCGGCTGCTCCTCCTCGACGAGGTGACCTCGCAGCTGGACGCGGTCAACGAGCAGGCGCTGCGCGACGTGATCCTCGAACTGGCCGAGCGGACCACGGTGCTGGTGATCGCGCACCGCCTGTCCACCGTCCGGCACGCGGACCGCATCGTGGTCCTGGAGGAGGGCCGGGTGCGTACGGCGGGCACGCACGAGGATCTGATGGCCGGGGACGAGCTGTACCGCGAGCTGGCGACGACCCAGCTGGCGGCGGAGGGGCGGTGAGGGACGAGAGCGCCGTCGGGACGAGCGCGGCCCCGGCGGTAGACCTCCACCATCAGTCCCTGTCCGGTCTGTGGGTGAGCTGCACAGGCATCGGTATGTCCTTCCGGATCGGAGGATCAGGCCCGCCCCGACGGCGTTCGCCCGGTCCCGTGCGCTCGCCGGCTGTACGGGATGCGAGGGCGGGAGGCGGGCTGACCAGGGCGGCGTGGGCGTCGTACCTGCCGGCTGTTCCGTACCGCGAAACTTGTTGAGGGAGGATCGCGGCATGACGCACACAAGCCCCACCTCCTCGAAGTCGGCGTCCGGGATGCCGCCCGAGTTGTCGTTCCGGCGGGCCGGGGAGGGCGACCTGGCCGAGCTCGTACGCCTCCGGGACGACGCCGCTCGCTGGCAGATCGCGCGCGGTATCGACCAGTGGAAGCCCGGAGAGCTGGGCCCGGAGCACTTTGGGGCGCGGTTGCGCGCGGGCGAGGTGTGGATCGCCACGGCGGGCCCCGGCGGGCCGAGCGCCGGGGCGTGGGAGCTGTGGTGGGACGACGAACCCGCCTGGGGCGTCCAGCCGCCGGTCGCGGGATACGTCCACCGCCTGATGACCGACCGGCGCACCGCCCCGTCCGGAGCCGGGCGGGCCCTGCTGGCGGAAGCCGAGCGTCGGATCGCCGCGTCGGGCCGCCCGTTGTGCCGACTCGACTGCCTGACCTCGAACCCCCGGCTCCGCCGCTACTACGAGGAGGCGGGGTACGAGGTGGTCGGCGAGCAGACGGGGAAGAACGGCGACGGCGGCCGGACGTACGGGGTCACGTTGCTGGAGAAGCGGGTGGGGGCGGGCTGAGACCCGGCTGAACGGGGGCCGAGAAGCGGCTGCGGGAGGGCTGAGACCCGGCTGAACGGAGGCCCGGAAGGGGCCGAGCAGGGGCTGTGACGACCGTCACCTGCGATTCTTCGTCGGTGGTGTCGACCGGATCCCCGACGACGGGCGTATACCCGGTGAAGCGAAAGATCCGGGAGCAGCTTTTGACCGTCGAGGAGTTCGAAGAGTTCTACGCCCAGGCGGTGGCACGTCTCACCGGCCAGTTGTACGTGATGACCGGCGACCTCCAGGAGGCGCAGGACGTCGTGCAGGAAGCGTTCGTCAAGGCGTGGGTGCGGCGGGGGCGGCTGGAGCGGGACGGGCAGCCCGAGGCGTGGATCCGTACGGTCGCCTGGCGGCTGGCGGTGAGCCGTTGGCGTTTCCGGCGGCGCTCGGCGGATGCCTGGGGCCGGGGGAGCGGTGGCGCGGAGCACGTCGCGCCGCCGGATCCCGGCCATGTGGTCCTGGTCGACGCGCTGCGGGAGCTGCCCGCCCAGCAGCGGCGGACGCTGACCCTGCACTACCTGTGCGACCTCACGGTCGAGCAGATCGCCGGGGAGACCGGGCTTTCCACCAGCACGATCAAGACGCACCTGGTCCGTGGACGGGCGGCGCTCGCCCACCGTCTGCACGACCCCCGCATCGAGGAGGCTCCTGATGTCTGAACCGCGGGATCCGAAGGAGTCGCAGGATCCGTTGCGGTCCCTGTTCCGGGAGGCCGGTGAGTTCGGGCAGGCGCTGACCGCCCCGGAGCCCGCGTCGAGCGTCACCCGGCGCGGCATGCGCGCGCAGCGACGCCGGATGGCCGGGGTCGCCGTGGGGGTCTGCCTGGTGGTCGGCGGGGGCGGCGCGGTCGCGGTGGGGCTCCTGCCGGTACGGCCGGAGCCGGTGGCCCCGGCCACGAGCCCGTCGCCCAGCTACCCGTCACCCGTACCGTCGGAGGGGCTGCCCACGGAGCCGCCGTCACCGCCGCCGTCGCCGAGCACCACGATGCCGGGGAGCGCGGGCACGGAGGGGACGTGGGGCCGGACCACCGAGCCGGGCGGACCGCCCACACCCACGCGTACCAGCACACGTACGAGTACGACGCCTCCGACTGCTCCGGCCACGACGACGGCTGACGGGGGCGCGTCGACGCCCTGATCCGCCCAGACCGCGACGCGCGGTCCCGACCTCCTCCCTGATCCCTGTCCTCTGCCCCCTGCCCCTCCCGTGCCCCGGCGGCTCTCCGGGCGATCCGGCATGCCTCGGTCCATCCGCGAGGCGAGCCCGAAAGGTGCCCGCGTTGTCCACGCTCTCCCCCGGGCTGCGGCCTCCGCCGGTCCGACCCGTAGCCGAGGCCGCGCCCGCGCCCCGGGCGGTGAGGTTCCGGCTGACGCCCGACGATCGCGGCGTCCTGTGGCTCTACCTCCTGACCCGCGTGTCCCTGTGGATCACCGCCCACTTCGCCCGGTGGCTGTTCCCCGCGCAGCCCGGCGTACGGGAGGCGGCCCCGGTCCTGGCGCCGTTCCAGCAGTGGGACGCGAACCACTACCTCCACATAGCGCGCGACGGCTACTTCCCCGCGGGCACGGGACCGTGGACGAGCGGCTGGGACAACCGGGAGGCCTTCTTCCCCGGTTACCCCCTCCTGCTCCGCGCCGTGCACACGGTGGTGCCGGACTGGACGGCGGCGGGGCTGCTGATCTCGTTCGCCGCGGGGGCGGTTGCCGTGCTGGCCCTGGCCCGTATCGCGCGGGCGCATCTGCCGGGAGAGGAGGCGGCGGGCCGGCGTACGGCGGTGCTCTTCCTGCTCTCGCCCTGCGCGGTGTTCCTGGCGGTGGGCTACACGGAGGCGCTGTTCCTCGCGTTCGCCCTGCCCGCCTGGCTCGCGGCGCTGAAGCACCGGTGGGCGCTCGCCGCCGTCCTGACCACGCTGGGGACGGCGGTGCGGGTCAGCGGCCTGTTCCTCGCGGCGGCGGTCGGGCTGCTGTTCCTGCTGTCCGTACGAGCGGGCGCGGGGCGGTCGACGTGGCCGGCCCGGCGGGCGTGGCGGTCGGCGGGCTGGACGCTGCTGCCCGTGCTGCCTCCGGCCGCGTACAGCTGGTATCTGCACGCGCACACGGGTGACTGGATGGCCTGGAAGCACGCGCAGGAACGCGGTTGGTACCGCACGTTCCACGCCCCGTGGGAGGCGTGGGCGAACACCTGGACCGGGGCGTTCGGCGGTACGCAGGCGACCGGCTACGCGTCCGTGTTCCAGGCGGAGTTGGCGGCCATGGTGGTGGGTTCGGCCCTGGTGGTGCTGCTCGTCCGCCGCGGCCGGTGGCCGGAAGCGGGGTACGTGGCTCTCAGCCTGTGGGCGCTGGGAACCTCGTACTGGTACACGTCCGTCCCGCGCGCGACGCTGCTGTGGTGGCCGCTGTGGATCGGTCTGGCGGCGCTGAGCCTGCGCCGGCCGTGGTTCCGTACGGCGTACCTGTGCGTGGCGGCCCCGGTGTCGACGCTCGTCGCGCTGACGTTCCTGACGGGGAGATGGGCGGGGTGAGGGGGCGGGGTGCGGTGGCGGGGTGAGGCTGCCCCGGTGCCGGCGCGGCTGCCGGAGCCCCGTTCGTACCGGACGTCCTACTCCGTTTCGCCCGCGGGCTGATCGCCCGGCAGCTCAGCCTGCGCGGAAGCACTCACACATGGGGGATGTCCGCCTTCGCTGCGATGAGCATCCTTCGCGGGATGACCACGAGGCGCTCATCGGGACTGATGGAAACCCCGTCGGGCAGGCGGGTCCCCAGGGAATCGGTGAGGTCGCGTCCGATCACGGCGATGTCGCCGTTCTCCAACTCCCATAGGTCCGGGCACTCGGGTCCGGTGCTGGTGGCGCCCAGCTCCAGCGCCGACTTTCCGAGGCGTCTCCTGAACCCGGTTTCGGGGTCAGCTTCCCAGGGTCTGCCCATGCTGGTGCCCTTCTGCTGGCTGAACGGGCCAACCTACCAGTGACATGCTGCTCAAAGTCGTTGTCAAGTAAGGGATTTGGCCTGTTGGGGTGAGGCCCATGGGGGCTGGTGTTCTGCCTGGGGAAAGGTGTTCACCCGGCGCTGCCGGAGTCGTGGCCGGTCTCAGCGCAGCGTGGCCCTCGCGCGCCGTGAGGGCGGTGGCGGGAGGGAGGAGCCGGTCGCCCGTCGGACTGTGCTGCTGAGAAGGCGACGACTCGTGTCCAGGAGTTCCCGCGGCGTGCGAGGAGGGGGTGGCTCGGGGGCGAGCAGGCGCAGACGTGCTCAGTGTCCGGATCTGCTCCTGCACAGGTGGACCACGGGTGGCATCAGAGCGCGGCGAGCCGCCCCACCAGGAGATCCAGTCGCTCCTCGGCGCCCTCCGGCAGGATTCGCCCCGCCCGGGTCAGGGTGGCCAGCCCGTGCAGGGTGGACCAGAAGAGCTCGGTGAACAGGGCCGGGTGCACGCCTTCCCCGGCGACCTCGCCGAGCGTCTCCAGCAGTGCGGCGAAGGCGTCCTTGAGCGGTTCCGGGGTGTCCTCGCGTGCGAAGGCCAGCCCGCCGTCGAGCTGGAACAGGGCGTCGTAGACCGCCGGGTTCCGCTCGGCGAACTCCAGGTAGGTGTGGGCGAGGGCGGCGACCCGGGCGCGGCGGCCGTCCGCGTCGGAGGCGGCGGCCCGCAGCGCCGCGGCCATCTCGGTGGCACCCTCCAGGGCGACGGCGCCGATGATCTCGCGCTTGCCGCGGAAGTGGCTGTAGAGGACGGGCTGGCTGTATTCGATGCGCTCGGCGAGCCGGCGCGTGGTGACCGCGTCCCAGCCCTGCTGCTCGGCGAGTTCGCGAGCCGTCGCGACGATGAGGCGCTCGCGGTTCGCCCGTTCCCGTTCCTTGCGTTCCTGTACCGACATACCTCGATTCTAGCATCGCTAGACAATCGAGCGGTGGCAAGGCTAGCGTTGAACCATCTGCTAGCGCCGCTAGATTCAGAGGGAGTCATCATGCTCGACGCACTTGAGATCGTCACCACCGTGATCGTCGGACTGCTGGTGGGGGTGGAGTTCTCCGTCGCCTTCGTGATCAACCGGATTCTCGACGCGCTGCCCGACGACAGCTCTCAGCTCGGGCGGAGCCACGGGGGCCGGATGCTGGGGGCGCTGATGCCGTTCTGGTACATCGGCTCACTCGTCCTGAGCGCGATCTGGGCCATAGCCGCATGGGGGGAGGGAGGCGTCGGCCTGGTCGTCACGGCGGGCGCACTGCTGCTCCTCAGCGTGATCATGTCGCTCCTGCTGCTCGTCCCGATCAACAACCAGGGCAAGACGTGGACCCCGGAGAACCGGCCCGACGACTGGAAGGAGCAGATGAACCGCTGGGACCGCTACCACTACGTCCGCGTGGCCGTCCTCATCGCCGCTTTCGCTTCGCTGGTCACGGCCCTTGCCTGAGCCTGGCCGTGGCTCACCGGCCGCCGCCGAGCCCCCACGCGACCCGGTCCGGTGCCGAGTCTCCGCGCGCCTCGGTCCGGTGCCGCGGGCCCGTCGCGTGTCAGCCCGTCGGCGACGTGCCCGCGGGCGGAGGCGACATGATCCGTCGAGCCTCGGCGACCAGTTCGGGTGGAAGCTGCGGCCCACCGCACGCGTAGTCGATCAGCAGGTTCCGGTAGGTGGGGTGGGCGAGTTCGGGTGCCAGAGTGATCAGGGCCTCCAGGTCGTCGGCCGAGCCGGCCAGGCGTGTCCGGTGGGCGGCACTCGCCCAGTCTGTTCGGTCTCGTCGCGGCAGGGATCAGACGGGTTTGAGGAGGTGGCGGAGGTTGGCCATGTGGGCTTTGACGGCGGCGATCTGGGTGGGGTCGGGTGGGGAGTCGCCGGCAGTGGTGTGAGCCCGGTGGCAGGGGCGGCAGAGGCCGTCGGGGAGGGCTTGGGGTGGGCCGGGGCGGCCGCAGTCGGTGCATTCGACGAGGATGCGGCGGGCGGGGGCGGGGACGGGGGCGGGGGTGTCGGTGCCGGTGCCCGGTGGAGTGTTCGTGGCGGGGAGTTGGGGTGGCATCTTGTCGGTGAGGCGGCGGCGGAGGAGTCCGGCGGGGGAGTCGATCTGGGTGGGGAGTCCTGCGGTGAGGGCGTTGGTGAGGTAGTCGGTGGTGACGCCGCGGTCGAGCCATCGTGTTGCGAGGGGTTCGAGGGCGGCGCAGTCGTGGGCGGAGAGGGCGAGGCGGTGGTCGGCGCGGCCTAGGCGGGCGAGGGCGAGGTAGGCGGGGGAGAGCTCGGTGGCCGCTGTGGCCGCGGTGTGCCTTGTGGGGGCCGAGTCCCGGGTGGGCGTCGCGGGTTCGGCTTCCCGCGCCTGGGGCGGGGTGCGCTGGGGTGGTACGGCGGCGGAGACCGGGGGTTGCGCGGCGGGCGGCGAGTCCTCCGGCTGTCCGGGCGGTGGCGGTTCCTCGGACGGGGGCCACGGGGGCGGCGGAGTCGCGTCGGTGGCAGGGGCCTCTGCTGCGGTGGTGGGGGCTGGGGGGTGTGCGGGTGCTGTGGCCTGGGGGGCGGTTTCGGTGGCGAGGTAGGTGGTCCACCATGTGTTGTCGCGGGCGGTGCGGGACCAGAAGGTGCGGAAGGCCCAGCGGGTTTCGTCGCCCGTGCCGACAGGGCACCGTACGCGTCGCAGGTGTCCGGCGACGGAGAGGGCGTTGAGGGAGGTGCCGATGGCCTGCTGGCCGTAGAGGGGGAGCTGCTTGGTGAGCTGTTTCACGCTCATCGCGGCCCCGTCGGGCAGGTGGTCCACGAACCCGGCGATGTACCGCTCACGGGCCGGGAGCAGCGCGAAGTCATGGGGCGTGCGGGGTTGTTGGTCCGGGGCGGAGCGTTTGCCGTAGCCGGGCTTGGCCATCGGGTACGCGGCGGAGACTGCGGGGACGGGCAGGGCGGAGCTAAGGTGCTGGATAGCCACGGGATCGTCTTTCTGGGTAGTGATCTTGTGGTCAGACCCCGGCCTGGTGCGCTAACACCGTGTCGGGGTCGTTTGGTTCTCGCACCGTAAGCGGCCGTCACGCTCCGCCGCAAGCCGTCACGATTAGTCATACTGTCGGTCCGTGACGGGGTAGGGAGGTGGGGGAGGTTTTCCCTAACCCCCTATGTTTTCCCGCTGGTTAAAAGAAGGCGCTCGAACCCCGGGTCTCGCATCCCGACGCCCGGATCCCGGCACCCGAGCTTCGGGCCGGAGTCCCGTTTACGTACCCCCGGAAGAGTGACCCGACCGTCCCCGGAGCCCGAGTCTTGAGCCTCGGAACCCGAGCCCCGCCCCTCGTTCCTGACCCAACCGTCGCGAATCCAGGTGCTCGGCACCGAGCACCGAGCACCGAGGGCGGGCTACTGCTTGCCCTCGCCCAAGGCGGTCCGCAGCCAGTCGAGGCTTCCTTGGTCCAGGAGTTCATCGGCGAGGCGGTTGGCGGTTTCGGTGACGAGTCGGCCTCGGCTGTTGTCGATCCACCGTTGAGCGTTCTCGTAGCCCTGGGTCTTGTACTCGATGCCCTGGAGCAGGCACTCCAGCTTGTCCGCGTCCCGGGCGCAGACAGCCTCCGGCGATTCCTTCGCCTCGTACTCCGCGATCAGCTCGCGGACCGCCGAGGCCAGCATCTCCGGCATTCCCGCCGTTTGGTCGACGGTGACTTCCTGGGGGTCGCCGGCCGGCGCGTACTTCTTCCCGAGGTGGTTCACGTCCCCGGTCCGGGTCTCCTGCGTGTCGTGCCAGACAGCCAGGTACGCGGCGCGGGCGGGGTCCGCGCCCTCCAGCTTCGCGATGATCGTGGCGATCAACGCGGTACGCCACGCATGCTCGGCCACACTCTCCGGATCACGTACTCCGGCCATCCACCAGCCGGTGCGCCGCGTCTGCTTGAGCGTGCCCGCCTCGTACAGAAAGCGGCCCACGGCGGCCAGGTCGTCCGTCACGACCCCCTCCTCTCACGCCTCGCTGAGGCGGATCGCATACCGGATGCCTTCCAGCTCTCGGCGTGTCGGCGCTGACAGCTCCCGACTATCCAACATCACGGGAAGGGATGCGCGTAGCTCGTTCCTGACTGCGGATCCGGGACGCAGCAGGTGCGGTCGTGCGGTGAGGAGAGTCCAGATGGTGTGAACGTTCAAGTCGAAGAATCCGTGGTCCGGGGTCAGGCCTCGCACCAGATGGCGCATCAGGTTGTTGCCCGGCCACGAGCCCGGGCTTGAAGTAGCGATGAAGTCGTCGGAGAGCTTGAAGTGTGAGGTCTCGCCGATCCAGTACGCCCAATAGTTGAGGTTTGCTGTTTCGCCTGCATCGTCATCGCCGAGTGTCACGGCGATGAAGTGCCGCATCCGGTCGCGGTCACCCTGCCTGGCGGCGACGGCCGCGACCGATCGGGCGTTGAGCCAGCCTGCCAGCCAACCGTCCGGGTGCCCGATCCGTTGCTGCTGAGCCAACCAGTCGGAGGTGTCCGAAGCGTCGTCGTACCCGGCCAAGTACAGGGATTGGCGGCGCAGCAGGAATTGGTCCCCGCCCCGTGACTGCTCAGCGGCTCGGCGCATGCGCGAGAAGAAGAGCTTGCGGTCGGCAGCGGATAGTTCCGGCCCCTGCGGAGTGGGGCCTCTGCGCGGCCGCGAAGGGGCGGGAAGGGAACGCAGAGGTGTCGGAGCCACCCCGTTGAGTGGCCAGGACAGCAGCTCGACCAGCTCGCGCTGCATAACCCACGCGCCGATCGGGCTGGCCTCAATGCGTACGTTTTCGTTGAGAACGGACGCCAGCAGTACGTCGGCCTCCGTGGCTCTTTCCAGAGCCAGGAGCAAGGCAGGCGGACTGCCCAGGCGCAAGAGCTGATGGCGATGCACGAGCATCTGCCCGACAGGAACAGCCGTCAAGGATCGACGGCCCGATTCCCACCCTGCGACGGTGTCGGGCGAAACGCGCAACTGCTCTGCCAGGGTCTCCTGCGTGTGGCTCAACTGCTCCCGGATCAGACGGAATACGTACCCGGACACTGTGCCACTGCGGCTCGTCCGGGGCATTCCCCGACTGCTGGTCAGGGCGGCGCGTGATCCGCTGGCCATGGCGCCCCCTTTGCCCGGATGTCGCGGCTGGACACCCGTACCCACCGTCAGTTCAAGCGCTGATTGCTGCTCCGTACCGTCGTGAGGACAGTGACGAAACAACGACTGACGGTAGCGGAAGGCAGTTGTCGTGACGATGACGATCAAGGTGTACGAGGTGGATCGCGAGGGCCGTACTCAGGTCCTCCGACCGCAAAGCGAGGTGATTCCGCTGACGGAGCCGGAGCACTCGCACGCGTTTCCGGCCTGCGAGTGCCACATCTGCATCGGGTACGTGATGAAGACCGGCGCCGCGGAAGATGCGGCGTACCGAACGTGGCTCGGACACACTCAGTCCTGTGCGACCTGTCGTGTCGGAGTCTGTTGCCCGACGGCTGTGAGTCTGGGGCGGGCTTGGCGGGAGGCGCGGCGCGGATGAAGTGGTACGTGAACGGAGGGTCGCGTGAGTTCGCGTTCGACGACGGGGCGGGGGCTTGCTGTCCGGAGCGTGGGGTGACGTTGCTGTGGCGTGGTGATCCGATCACTGCCGGCGACAGGGCCGGAGGGCGGGTCGTTGCTCTGGATGCGTTGTCGGCGAGGCCGGACGGTCCGTGCAGTGTTGTCTGCCGTAGTGGGCTGGTGACGGACCTGGCCGGCGTGCACGCTCTGTGCCGCCTGCCGGGGTGTGCCTGCCCGTGCCACGCGGTGGCCGCCGCTCTTCGGAGCGGCGGGTGACGCTGGACTCGTCGGTCCCGGATGTCCGTGTCTGCGAGGCGTGCTGGCGATCCCCGGTGACCGCCGTGCGGCGCACCGCCGTCGGCCGGGATCCGTTGTGCCGGGCGTGTGCCGGGGGAGGTTGGCCGTGTCGGGTCGATCTGCTTCCGCCGTACGGGATCTTCCGGCTTCGCCGCCCGGTGAGCCGGTCCGTTGTACCGCATGCATCGATCAGAGGAGATGGATGATGACCACTGCTCCCGTACCGGTTGAGGCCGGGAAGCACGGCGGGGCTCCGTCGGACAGGCCGTGGACTCCGCCGCAGGAGCCGAAGCCGTCGCCGGACGGCAGCCGCCCTCAGTTCGTGCCGCAGTCGTGAGCGGCGTACCGCAGGCACCTACGTACCCGGATCTGGTGCGGGATCTCGCTGATCGCGGGCTGCTCACGGGTGGTTGGCGGCGGGTGTTCGAGGCTGTGCCGCGCAGCCGGTTCGTTCCGGCCGATGTGTGGCGGCAGCTTGCCGACCGGTGTGAGCCGGTGGTGGGGGCGGATGCGTGGTTGGCGTTGGTGAACAGTGATGAGCCGGTGGTGACGCAGCTCGACGACGGGGCCGAGGGCGGGCCCGGTGTGGCGACGTCGTCGAACTCGATGCCGTCGATGGTGGCCCGGATGCTCGGGCTGCTCGATGTCCGGGACGGGCAGCGGGTGCTGGAGATCGGCACCGGGACCGGGTACGTGTGCGCGCTGCTGTGCGAGAGGCTCGGCGATGATCTCGTCCACAGTGTCGAGCTGGATCCGGTCGTGGCCCGGCAGGCGGCGGAGGCGCTGGCCCAGGCCGGGTACCGGCCGCATCTGCGGGTTGGGGACGGTGAGCAGCCGTGGCCGGGGCTGGGTGTGGTGGACCGGCTGATCGCCACGTGCGCTCTGCGGTATGTCCCGTACGCGCTGCTGCGGCAGGTCCGTCCCGGCGGGGTGGTGGTGGCGCCGCTGGCCCGGGAGTTCTGGTCCGGGGCGCTGGTCCAGCTCCACGTCCGGGGCGACGGTACCGCCTCCGGCCCGTTCTGTGGCGGGGCCACGTACATGCCGATGCGGTCCCATCGTGTGCCCGACCTTCACGACGTGCGGGGGAAGGGGCGGGCGCGTGCGGCTGGTCTGGATCCCGCCCGGCTCCTGGATCTCGGGTTCGCCCTGTTCGCGGGGGCTCGGCTGCCCGGCGTGCGGCTCATTCACCAGGAGACTGCCGATGGTGTTCAGGTGTGGGTGACGCGTGAGGGCGGAGTCGGGGCCACGGCTGTTACGGGGGAGGAGGTGTGGCAGTACGGGCCGGGGCTGTTGTGGGAGGAGATCGAGCAGGCGTGGTGGGAGTACGAGGTGGCGGGCCGGCCCGATGCCGGGCAGTTCGGGCTGACCGTCACCGACCGGGGTCAGCACGTGTGGCTCCGGGACCCGGGTGAGGTCATCCGGCCCGCCAGGACGTGACTCCCAGGCTCCGGACGGGCCGGGTCTCTCCCCGGTCTCGTGCTGACTGCTCGCCGTCCCGGCGCGTGTGCCGGTCACCGCCCCGGGGGCCGGCGGCCGCTCCCCCGGCTCCACTCGTGCGCGGCCACCACCAGGCACACCGCCACCAGGACCACGTTCTTGACGACGTACTGCCCCTCCATCGTCGGGGCCGGCGAGTGGGGTTGCCACATCGCGTCGGGGAGGAGGAAGAGGGTCGAGAACACGCCGCCCATGTGCAGGAAGAACGCGACGAGGGCGGGGCGCAGCAGGCGGCGGCCGGCGATCAGGCCGATGCCGATGGCCGTTTCGAGTGCTGCGAGGGAGAGCAGCAGCACCGTCTCCGGGACGAGGCCCAGGGTCATCTTCGTCGCCGCGTCGACGGCCAGCTGCTCCGCCGGGCTGGCCGAGGGGAACAGCTTCAGGACGCCGAAGCCGACGAAGACGATACCGACCGTCGCCCTCAGCAGGGTGAGGGCGTGGACGTCGACCAGCTCGGCGAACCGCCCGGGGAACCGAGGGCCGGGAGGGCGGTGGGCCCGAGCCCGTTCCGGGCGCGGCAGCAGGGGTTCAGGCTCTCCGCCGGGCGGGGGCAGGCTCGGCTCTACGGTGTGGCTGCTCATGTGCGGTCTCCCGTGATGTCCGTGGGGGTGGGGAAACGTGCGTGGGTGGACCCGTGCGGCTCGTCGGGTTCCTGGAGGGGGGGAGCGGAGGGGGTGCTGTGCGTCAGGGCCGGGGCAGGTGGGTGCGCGCCTGGAGATGGGGCGGGGGCCGTACGTGATCGACGTGGCCCGACGCCCTTCCCTACTTGGTCTAGACCATACGGACGAGGGTTGGGCGGTCGTCAAGGGGCGTGTCTCGTGGCCTCCACCGTGAGCGGCGCATTCGCGCCATGTTGCTTCAGGGAGGGGAAGCGGTTGCCGATGCGGTCGCCGTACGGGGTGGGGAGCGACCTCCGTGGAGGTGGGCAGCGTTCATGCTCGGTTCACCGGGACGGATGGGCCACCGTTCGCCCGGACCCCCGTTTGGCCGCTGGTCCTGGCGCCGGCACCCCTCCCGTGCGACCCCGACCCTTCATCCGGCCGAAAGCCGCCCGGCCGAATCCGGGAGGAATCGGCCGCCGGGCACGCCGAAGAGCCCCGGAGCGTCCGCGCGCACTCCGGGGCCCTTCGACGGGTCGGGGGATCAGGCCCGCGCCAGCCCGCCCCGCCCGATCACCTCCGCGTACCACCGCGCGCTGTCCTTCACCGTCCGCCGCTGGGACGCGAAGTCCACGTGCACGATGCCGAACCGCTTGCTGTAGCCGTACGCCCACTCGAAGTTGTCCAGCAGCGACCAGAGGAAGTAGCCGCGTACGTCGACCCCGTCCTCGATCGCCCGGTGGACGGCCTCCAGATGCCCGTCCAGGTACGCCACCCGCTCCGGGTCGTGCACCTCGCCCTCCGGGTCCGCGTAGTCGTCGTACGCCGCCCCGTTCTCCGTCACCAGCACCGGCAGGGACGGGAGTTCGTCGCGCAGGCGGGTCAGCAGATCGTACAGGCCGTCCGCGTCCACCGGCCAGTCCATCGCCGTGCGCGGGCCCGCCGCCGGGGTGAACGCCACATGCTGCTCCGCGCCCGCCCACGGGGACGGGGACTCCGACGTACCCGCCGAGACCACGCTCGGCGAGTAGTAGTTGATGCCCAGCGAGTCGATGGGCGTCGACGCGACCTCCAGGTCGCCGTCCTTCACGAACGACCAGTCCGTCACCGCCGCCGTGTCCGCCACCAGGTCCTGCGGCAGCCGGCCGTGGAACACCGGGTCCAGGAAGATCCGGTTCGCCACCGCGTCGATCCTGCGCACCGCGTCCCGGTCCGCCTCGGTGTCGGTCAGGGGGCGCAGCGCGTGGAGGTTCAGGGTGAGGGAGACCTCCGCCGTCTCCGGGAGGCGTTCGCGCAGGACCTTCGCTCCCGCGCCGTGCGCCAGGTTCAGGTGGTGGGCGGCGCGCAGGGCCGCCAGGTCGCTGGTGCGTCCGGGGGCGTGGACCCCGTTGCCGTACCCCAGAAACGCCGCGCACCAGGGCTCGTTGAGCGTCGTCCACGTCGGCACCCGGTCACCCAGCGCCCCCGCCACCAGGCCCGCGTACTCCGCGAACCGGTGCGCCGTGTCCCGCTCCGGCCAGCCGCCCGCGTCCTCCAGCTCCTGCGGCAGGTCCCAGTGGTAGAGCGTCGCCACCGGCCTGATCCCGGCCGCCAGCAGCTCGTCCACCAGACGGCGGTAGAAGTCGAGGCCGCGCTCGACGGCCGGGCCCCGGCCGGTCGGCTGGACCCGGGGCCAGGAGACGGAGAACCGGTAGTCCGTGACGCCGAGTTCCTTCATCAGGCGTACGTCGTCCGGCATCCGGTGCAGATGGTCGGCGGCGATGTCTCCGGTGTCGCCGTTGCGCACCTTGCCGGGCGTCCGGCTGAAGGTGTCCCAGATGGACGGCGTCCGGCCGTCCTCGGCGGCCCCGCCCTCGATCTGATAGGCGGCGGTCGCCGTGCCCCAGCGGAAACCGGCCGGGAAGCGGAGCACCGTACCGGTCTCGGGGCGGGCAGCCGGGGTGGTCGCCGGGCGGGCTTCGTCGACAGCGGTCATGAGACGGACACTCCAGGGTGAGGGGAGGAGGGAGGGTGAGAAGAGGGAGAGGAGGGGAGGCGGGCGCTCGGATCAGCCCTTCACCGCGCCCTGCATGATGCCGCCGACGATCTGCCGGCCCAGCAGGCCGAAGACGAGCAGCACCGGTAGCGTGCCGAGCAGCGTGCCGGCCATGATCACCGACTGGTCGTTGACGTAACCGCCGCCGAGCTGGCGCAGCGCGACCTGCACGGTCGGCTCCTGCGAGGACAGCGCGATGATCGGCCAGAAGAAGTCGTTCCACGCCGTCATGAAGGTGAGCATCCCGAGCACCGCCATCCCCGGCCGGGCGATCGGGATGACGATCGACCAGAAGATGCGCGCGGTGGACGCGCCGTCGACCCGGGCCGCCTCGATCAGCTCGTCCGGCAGCGACTGCACCAGGTACTGGCGCATGAAGAAGACACCGAAGGCCGAGACCAGACCCGGCAGGATCACCGCCTGGAGCTGGTTCACCCACTGGAGTTCGGCGATCAGCATGAAGAGGGGGATCACACCGAGCTGCGGCGGGATCATCATCGTCCCGATCGTCAGCGTCAGCAGCGCGTTCCGGCCCTTGAACTTCAGCTTGGCGAAGGCGAAGCCGGCCAGCGTGCAGCACAGGACCGTGCCGATCGTGATCGACCCCGACACGATCAGCGAGTTCAGCAGCGCCTTGCCGATGTCCGCCTCTTCGAGGACCTGCTCGAAGTTCTTGATCAGGTTCGGGCCCGGCAGCAGGCTCGGCGGGACCTTCGCCATGTCCGCGTTGGACCGGCTGGCCGTGACGATCGTCCAGTAGAACGGGAACGCCGAGATGAGGAGGGCGAAGCCGAGGATGAGGTAGGAGAGCCAGCCGCCCTTCATCGTGCGGCCCGCGCCTGCCCTGCCGATGCGGCGGCCCGGCGGCGGGGTCTGCGCCGGCTCGCCCTTCGCGGGCGTGGCCGGCGGTGCGGCGAGTGCGGTCATCGGCCGGCCTCCTTGCGTGCGCGGCGGCGCGCGATCAGGGCGTTGACCCCGACGAGCACCACGATGAGGACGAACATCACCCAGGCGATGGCCGCGGCCCTGCCCAGGTGGAAGAAGCCCCAGCCCTGCTCGTACATGTACAGGCCCAACGTCTGGTACTGGTGCGAGATACCGCCCGACATCGACCCCTCGAACAGCAGCGGCTCACCGAAGAGCTGCGTCGCGCCGATCGTCGAGATGATGGCGGTGAAGACGATCGTGGGGCGCAGGCCGGGCAGCGTGACGTGCAGGAACTGGCGCCAGCGCGACGCCCCGTCCATCTCCGCCGCCTCGTACAGCTCGTGCGGGATCGACTGCATGCCCGCCAGATAGATCAGCGCGTTGTAGCCGGTCCACCGCCACACGACGATCGACGACACCGCGATCTGCGAGGCCACCGTGCCCGTCTGCCAGTCCACCGGGTCGAAGCCGACCAGCCCCAGCACGTAGTTGATCAGCCCGAAGTCCTTGCCGAAGAGCTGCGCGAAGACGAGCGTCGCGGCGGCCACGGAGGTCGCGTACGGGAGCAGGATCGCGGTCCGGATGAAGGTCCGGCCGCGCAGCTTGTAGTTGAGCAGGTGCGCGAGCCCCAGCGCCATCGCCAGCTGCGGGACCGTGGACAGCACGCCGATGGTGAACGTGTTGCGCAGCGCGGTCCAGAAGTACGCGTCGGTGAACAGCGCCGTGTAGTTGGCGATGCCCCGCCACTCCATCTCGCCGCTCGTCTGGAGCTCGACCCGGTAGAGCGAGACGAACGCGGTGTAGAGGAGCGGGAAGAGGCCGAAGGCCAGGAAGAGCGTGAAGAACGGGGCGATGTAGGCGTACGGGGAGGCCGTGCGCCAGGTGCGCCGGAGCGCGGCGGCCCGGCCGTCGTCGGGGCCGGGTCCGGTTCCGGCGGGCCTGCGGGGCCCGGCCTTCGCGGTGGCGGTGAGGGACACGGTGCGGCCCTTCGGGATCGGGGGCGGGAGTCACGGAGCCGGGGCCGGTCCGCCCGCGCGCTGCGGGGGCGGACCGGCCCGGGTGGGAGCGGGGGGATCGGGAGCGGCGTGTGCCGGTGTCGGACGGGCCGCCCGTTCCCGGGGGAGTGGCGGGGGCGGCGTGTGCCGGTGTCGGCTGGCGGGCCGTCCCGGGGCAGGGGGAGGGGCCGCGTGTGCCGGTGGCCGGGCCGCCCGTCCCGGGGAAGGGGGAGGGGCGGCGTGTGCCGGCGCCGGCCGGGCCGCCCGTCCGGGGCAGGGGGAGGGACAGCGCGTGCCGGCGTCAGCCGATCACGTTGTCCACGCCCTTCTTCGCCGTCCCCCACGCCTTGTCCGAGGACACGCCCTTGCGCTCGACCTCGCTCAGCGCGTTCGTGATCTGCTGCATCACGTTCTGGTCGTGCACACCCAGCACCTGGACCGGGGCCTCCTTCGCCGCGTCACCGAAGATCTGGCCGATCGGCGCGCCCGAGAAGTACGCGTCCTTCGCGTCCGCGATCGTCTCGATGGCGCCCGTCGAGGACGGGAAGTTGCCCTGCTTCTGGAAGACCTTCGCCTGCTGCTCGGGGGCGGTCAGCCACTCGATCAGCTGGTACGCCTCCTTCTTGTGCTTGGCCGCACGCGGGATGGAGAGGTACGAGCCGCCCCAGTTGCCCGCGCCGCCGGGCAGCTCGGCGATGTCCCACTTGCCCTGGCCGCCGTCACCGGCCTGGCCCTTGATGTAGCCGAGCATCCAGGCCGGGCAGGGGATGGTGGCGAAGGAACCGGCGGCGAACGCCTGGTTCCACTGCGGGGACCACTGGTCGAGCTCGGCGCTCAGGCCCGCCTCGGCCGCCTCCACCGAGGTGTCCCAGGCTTCCTTGACCGCCGGGTTCTTGTCGTAGATCAGCTCGCCGGAGGCGTCGTAGTATCGCTCCTCCTCCTGGCCGATCATGATCCCGTAGAGCGAGCCGACGCTGTCCAGCCAGGCGCTCTTGGCGGGGGCCTTCTTCTTGTACTCCTTGCCCAGCTCCAGGTAGCCGTCCCACGTGGCCCACTTCTCGGCGAGCTCCTCGCGGTCCGTGGGCAGCCCGGCCTCCTTGAAGAGGTCCGTGCGGTAGCACATCGCCTCGGGGCCGACGTCCGTGCCGAGACCGAGGATCTTGCCGTCCTCGGTGGTCGCCGCCGACCACTTGGCCTCGGCGAACTCGCCCTTGAGCTTGTCGGCCCCGAACTCCTTCAGGTCCTGGAACTTGTCGGACTGCTGCTGGGTGACCGACGCGATACGGCCCACCTCCACGCCCTGCACGTCCGCCAGGCCGCCGCCGCCCGCGAGCCGGGTCTGGAGCGACTTCCAGTAGTCCGCCTCGTCCTGGGTGTCGCTCTGCTTGATCGTGATGTTCGGGTTGAGCTTCTGGTACTCCTCGTAGAGCCCGGCCTCCTTGAAGCCGAAGGACCCGAAGAGGTCGACGTTGAGCGTGACCTTTCCGCCCGCGCTGTCGGAGGAGTCCGACGAGTCGCTGGATCCACAGGCGGCGAGGAGGGCCCCGGCGAGGACGACCGCGCCGAGGCGGGCGGTGGCTCTCTTGGCGGCTCGGGCGATGGGCATGGGAAGCCTCCCTTGGCTTCGGGATGAACCGAGCGCTTTGAGAGCGCTCTCAAACCTGCGTCTGGAGCGTCTCCCACCACCCCCCTCCCGTCAAGACTCGAACGCATAACAGCTTGGGGTTACATCGGACCACCTCCCAACTACCGCCCGTGTGCGTTCTCTTGACACTCACGTTTCAGGAGTTTTACGTTCCATGGCACCTGAGAGCGCTCTCGAACGCGCTCTTCCCCCCCCATGATCGAGGTGCTGCTCGTGCTGACCTCCCTCTCCGGACTCGTTCCCCGAGTCACTCCCAGACCCGCGGCCGCGACGCTCCTCGCGATCGCCGTGGCCGCCGTGGGCCTGGGCCCCGCCGCTTCCCCCGCTGCCGCCGCCACCGTCCCCGCCGGCGCCGGCAGCTACACCGACGCGCGCCCGGCCGGCGCCCAGGGGCCGACGACCAACACCGGGGCCCCCGTCACCCCGAAGGTCACCGCGGCCGCCCGGTCCAAGCCGGTCCCGACCAACGACTGGTGGTCCTCGCTGGCCTTCCAGCGCTACGGCGACAACCCGTACAGCACCCCCATGTACGGTCACCCGCTCACGTACCAGGCCAGGGCGTCCGGCCTGGAGGTCGGCTATCCGACCACGCCCGCGATCGTCGGCGACGGCCGCCAGTACGAGTACGCCCACAAGGCCGACCTCACCGTCGGGCTCTCCGGCCTGAACTCCCCCGACACCAAGGCCGACGCCTGGTCCGACTGGACCGTCACGCCCTACTGGGCCGACGGATCGCGCACCTTCCGGGCCACCATCGGCCACGGCATGCCCTTCGTGTACGCCAAGGGCTCCGGCGGCGACGCCCGCGTCACCACCGCCTCCGCGCCCACCGTCTTCTCCGACCAGGGCAACGTCCTCGGCATCACCGTCGCCGGGCACCACTACGCGCTCTTCGCGCCGACCGGCAGCGACTGGAACGTCTCCGGTTCCACGATCACCGCGGGCCTCGGCTCCAAGGACTACTTCTCGCTCGCCGTGCTGCCCTCCACCAACGCGCTGGCCACCTACCGGAAGTACGCCTTCAGCTTCGTCACCGGCTCCCAGGTGGCCTGGCAGACCACCGGCGGCACCGTGCGGGCGACCTACAGCCTGACCACCGAGGCCAAGGAGGGCACCGAGCGCGGCACGCTCCAGGCCCTCTACCGCCACCAGTGGCTGCACACCTCCGACGCGCTGACCCCGTACACGTACGTCTCGCCGCGCGGCACGATGAAGGTGCGCGAGTCCGCCACCTTCACCACCAGCCAGAAGAACAACGGCGTCGTGCCCGCCCTGCCCGCCTCCAGCGGCGTCGACAAGGCCCGGCTGACCGGCTATCTCAACGAGGTCGCGAACGCCTCCGACCCGCTCGTAGGGGCCACCGACACCTACTGGACCGGCAAGGCGCTCGGCCGGCTCGCCCAGCTGGTGCCCGTCGCCGACCAGATCGGTCAGACCGCTACCCGCGACAAGCTCCTCGGCCTGATGAAGGGCCGCCTCCAGGAGTGGTTCACGGCGGGCGGGGCCAGTGAGTTCAGCTACGACAAGGACTGGAAGACCCTCACCGGCTACCCGGCCTCGTACGGCAGCGACACCGAGCTCAACGACCACCACTTCCACTACAGCTACTACGTCTACGCGGCGGCGGTCATCGCCCAGTACGACCAGGCCTGGGCGGCCGACCCGGCCTGGGGCACGATGGTCAAGCACCTGATCCGCGACACCGCCAACCCCAGCCGCACCGACTCGGCCTACCCCTTCCTGCGCGGCTTCGACGTGTACGCGGGCCACAGCTGGGCCTCCGGCCACCAGGGCTTCGCGGCGGGCAACAACCAGGAGTCGTCCTCGGAGTCCATCAACCTCAGCGCCGGTCTGGTGCTCTGGGGCTCGGCCACCGGTGACAACGCGCTGCGGGACCTCGGCAGCTACCTGCTGACCACCGAGTCCGAGGCGATCACCCAGTACTGGTTCGACGCCTCGCAGCAGGTCTTCCCCGCCTCCTTCGGCCACGACACGGTCGGCATGGTCTGGGGCAGCGGCGGCGCCTACTCCACCTGGTGGACCGCCAACCCGGAGGAGATCCACGGCATCAACGTCCTTCCGGTGACCGGCGGTTCGCTCCACCTCGCCCGTGAGAAGGCCGCCATCAAGCGGAACATCGCCGAGATGGAGCGCGAGAACGGCGGGCCCGCCCAGGAGTGGCGCGACCTGCTCTGGGAGTTCGAGTCGCTCTCCGACCCGGCGGCCGCAAAGGCCAAGTGGGACGGGGTGAACGGGAACTACACCCCCGAGCAGGGCGAGTCCAGGGCGCACACCTACCACTGGATCAACACCCTCGCGGCGGTCGGCGCCCCCGACATGACGGTCAGCGGCGACATCCCGACCTCCGCCGTGTTCTCCAAGGACGGGACGCGCACCTACACCGCGCACAACCACGGCTCCACCGCCCGTACGGTGACCTTCTCCGACGGCAAGACCCTGTCCGTGCCCGCCCGTTCGACGGCCACGAGCACGGGCCCCGGCGGCAGTGACCCGGACCCGGGGGAGCCCGGGGAGCCGGGCACCGGCAACACCTTCCGCCTCAAGACCGGCGGCGTCCTCACCACCGCCACCACCGACCCGGCGGGCGTGGACACCATCGCCTCGGCCGACGGCGTCAACCGGGACGGCACCCCGTACCGCCCGAACGTCTACGAGGTGAAGAAGGTCAACGGCAAGGTCGCCGCCGGGGCCGCCACCACGTTCCGCCTCCGGGTGGACGCGGGCACGCGGGTCGGGCTCGCCCCGCAGGTCCGGGTCAGCTACGACCTGACCGGCGACGGCACGTTCGACCGGACCGAAACCTTCCGCTACTTCGCCACCGACCCGGTGAACGGGTGGGAGGAGTACACGCAGGCGTCCGGGGTCAAGGCGACCACCGGCAGCCTGGGCGAGCTGCGGAACGGCACGGTCCGGCTGGAGATCTGGAACGCGCTCGGCAACGGCACGTCCCAGGTGCAGACCGGCACGGACGCGGCGGTGCTGCGGATTCCGTACCAGTGACCGGCGGCCGGTGACCTGTACCGGGCGAGGGCCAGGGGGAGGCGGCCGGTACAGGTGACGCAGACACGGCGGGTCTCCGGTTCCTCAGGCGGAGGCCCGCCGTACGCGTGCGGGTGCGCGGGGCCGGGGCCGCTGCCCCGTACGTGTGGGCCTGCGGGCGCGTGTACGCGTGTACGTGTACATGTTCGCTCGGGGCCGGGGCCCACGAGCCCGGCCGCGCTGGAGTACGTACGTCTGTGCGGGTGCGGGTGCGGGTGCGGGTGCGGGTGCGGGTGCGCGGGCCGGGCTCGTGGGCCCTCAGGCCGAGGCCCGCCGGACCAGGGTGGTCGGGGTGATCACCGACTCCGGGACGTCGCCGTCGCCCGTGCGCTCCCGGTCCAGGGTGCGCAGCAGCAGGCGGGCCATGAGCCGCCCCTGTCCCTCGATCTCCTGGCCCACGGTCGTCAGCGGCGGATCGGTCTCCGAGGCCACCGAGTCCATGTCGTCGAACCCGACCAGCGCCACCTGCTCCGGCACGGAGATCCCCCGCTCGCGCAGGACCCGCAGCGCGCCCGACGCCATCAGGTCGTTGGCGGCGAACACCGCGTCCAGGTCGGGCCGCCGCTCCAGCAGCTCCGCCATCGCCCGGGCCCCGCTCTCCACGGTGAACGCCCCGTCGGCGACGAGCGTCGGGTCCACGTCCAGCAGCACGTCCCGGTAGCCGTCCAGCCGGTCCATCGCCGAGGTCTGGTCGGCGGGCCCGGCGATGTGCGCGATGCGCCGACGCCCCAGGTCCCGCAGATACTGCACGGCCAGCCGCGCCCCGCCCCGGTTGTCCGCGTCGACGTAGGGAACGGCCTGGTCGCCCGGGTCGGCGGTCCAGCTCGGCCGGCCTCCGTACACCGCCGGGATGCCCGCCCTGCGGGTGATCGCGGGCACCGGGTCGTCGGTGTGCAGCGAGAACGCGAGGGCCCCGTCGACATGCCCGCCGGCCAGATACCGGGCGATCCGGTCGAAGTCCCCGGGCCCCTCCACCAGCAGCAGCACGAGCTGGGTGTCGTGGGCGGTGAGCTCCTTGCTGATGCCCCGGATCTGCTGGGAGAAGAAGGGGTCCGAGAAGAACCGGGTCTCCGGCTCCGCGATCACCACGGCCACCGCCCCGGTACGCCGTGTGACGAGGGTCCGCGCCGCGTGGTTCGGGATGTAGCCCAGCTCGTCGACGGCCTGGAGCACCTTGTCCACGAGCGGCTTGCGGACGCCGTCGCCCCCGTTGACGACCCGGGAGGCAGTGGCCCGCGACACCCCCGCGCGCGCCGCGACGGCTTCCAGGGTGGGGCGGGACCCGGGGGACTGCTCGGGCAAGGCGGACGCTCCTTGTCGACGGGGGCGGCGACACGCGGGCCGTGCGTGCGTCCGCGTCTGTGTCCGCGCGTACGTCTGCGTGAGTGCGTCTGTGCGTGTGTGCGTGGTGCGTGCCCGGTGTCGCCGCCGGATCGTCTACAGCCTAGCGCCGGGCGCCGACAGTGCTGAGAGCGCTCCCAGAAGTGGCCGCCGGATCGCCGTCGCGCCGTGCGGGACCCGGTCCGAGTCGCGCGGGGCGCGGTCCGGGGCGTGCGGGGGCCGGTCCGAGCGGTGCGGGGCCCGGTTCGAGCGGCGCGGGGCGCGGTCCGGGGCGTGCGGGGCCGGTCCGAGCGGTGCGGGGCCCGGTTCGAGCGGCGCGGGGCGCGGTCCGGGGCGTGCGGGGCCGGTCCGAGCGGTGCGGGGCCCGGCCGGAGCGATGCGGAGTACGGGGCCGGGCCACCCTGGCGGGCCGAGGGCCGCACGGTCGCGTCGTCCGGGCCGCCTCGTTCAGGTCGCACGGCCTGCGGGGTGCCCACGCGTGAGGCGGCGGGGCCGGCCCCTCCTCGGGGTCGGGCCCGCCGCCGCTCGGGGGCGTACGCCGGTCTCCGTCACATGATGCGGAACGCCAGGTAGTACGCGGACAGTTGCTCGTGGTAGCCCGGGTCCTCGGCCTGCCGGTGGCGGTCGAACTCCGGGGAGTCCTTGACCTGTTCCTTGGTGAGGTCGACGTGGACCCGGCGGTTCTCCGCGTCGATCCGCTTCACCGTGCCCGCCGGCAGCAGGACGTCCTTGCCGAAGATCCAGACCCCGATGTCGACGAGGAGGTAGGCCGAGCCCACCTCGTCGGAATACTTGTCGACCTTTCCGATACTGCCGTCGGTCGCCTCGACCGAATAGCCGGTCAGGTCGATTCCTGCGGTATGACCGCTCGATGGCTGGTAGACCCACAGGGAGTCGCTCATGGTGGCTCCTTTCGCGAAGGTCGCCTGGGCCATTCTTTCGCTGGTGTCCCGGTTTCCTCGTTCCGGTTTCCTTGCGGCGGATTCACCGGCGCCGTGCCGCTGTCTCCGTCGGACTTCGTGTGCCCGGGGAGAGGGGGCCTACACCTGGTGCGACCACCGGTGTTCCTTCCCGGCCGGGCCTGCGGGCCCGGCGCGGCGGGCCGGCCGGGGGCGGTATGTGGGGAAACCAGGTGACCGGCCTCCGGGAATCCGGATTCCCGGAGGTGGTTTTCCTCCGCGCGTATATGTGCGGGAATTCCCCTCCGAAGGCGGGGTGATAGGAAGGGCGGAGCCGAAGGACGGAGAAGAGAAGGTGCCCGAAGACGTACAGGGGTGGCTCACCCCCAGGGCGGTCGCCGCCGAGGCCGGGGTCAGCCAGGAATTCGACCTGTCGCAGTGTGTGCGCGAGCCGATCCACCTGCTCGGCGGTGTCCAGTCGTACGGGGCGCTGATCGCCGCGCGGTGGGACGACGCCGTCGTGGACACCGTGAGCCGGAACGTGGCCGAAGTGGTGGGCCGGGCGGCCGGAGAGGTGCTGGGCCGGCCGGTCACGGAGCTGATCGGCGACGAGCAGTGGGCGCGGGCCCGGGAGAGCGCGCAGGCGGTGACGGACTCGGGCGCGGCCGCACCGCAGGAAGGGCCCGCGTCCTCCGGTGTGCTGCCGCTGACCCTGGGCGGCGAGGACGGCGGCGAGGACGGGGCCCGGCTGTTCGACGTGACCGTGCACCGGAACGGGGACCTGCTGGTGTTGGAGTTCGAACCGCGCTCCGACGACGGGCCGTTCGTGTTCCAGCACTTCTACCCCCGGGTGCGGCGCGCCCTGCAGAAGCTCCAGGGGGCGAGGGACGTCACCGAGTGCTGTGAGGCCGCCGTCCGGGAGATCCGGACGCTCACCGGCTACGACCGGGTGGTGGCGTACCGCTTCGACGGCCGCGACGGACCCGGCCAGGTGATCGCGGAGACCCGCAGCGAGGGACGCGAACCGTGGCTGGGGCTGTGGTTCCCGGCCACCGACATTCCGCCGCAGGCCCGCCGTCTCTACGCCCGCAACTGGATCCGGGTCATCGGCGATGTGGACGACCGCACGGCGGGGCTCGAACCGGCGCTGCGTGCGGACACGGGGGAGCCGCTGGACCTCTCCGCCTCCGTGCTGCGGACGGTCTCCGGCTACCACCTGGAGTACCTGCGCAACATCGGGGTGGCCTCCTCCATGTCCGTATCGCTCCTGCACGAAGGGGAGTTGTGGGGGCTGATCGCCTGCCACGGCGACGAGCCGAGGCGGCTGTCGCCCGAGGTGCGGGCGGCGTGCGAGTTCTTCGGGATCGCGCTGTCCCTGCAACTCGCCGCCGTCGCCGGGCGCGAGGAGGCGGACGAGCTGGCCCGGAGCCGGGGGGCGCTCGCCGCCGTGCTGGCCCGGCTGACCTCCTGGGCGCCGGACGACCTGATGAGGCCCGGGTCCGGTCTGGCCGAACTGCTCGACGCGGACGGGGCGGTGCTGCTGCGGGGCACGGAGATGCTGACGGCCGGGGCCCCGCTGCCCGAGGCGCTGCCCGGACTGCTGGCCCGGCTCGCGCAGGACGGGCCCGTCGGCGAGGTCTGGAGCAGCGACCGGCTGCCCGAAGCGCTGGGCCTGGAACCGGAGGAGGCCGAGGCCGAAGGGGTTCCCGCCGGGCTGCTCCTCCTCCCGTTCAACCGGGACGGCGACCTGCTGGCCTGGTGGCGCCGTGAGCGCCCCGCGCCCCGGGAATGGGCCGCCGACCCGTCCCGGCCGGTGCGTACGGGCCCCGGGGGTGAGCGGCTGACCCCGCGCGGTTCGGCGGCGGTCTACCGGGCGACCGTACGGGGGCGGAGCGCGCCGTGGAGTCCGGCCCAGCGGGTGGTCGCCGGTGAGCTGTGGCGGGAGGTGTCGGGTCTGCTGACCCGCCAGGTGGTGGCGCTGGAGGCGCGGAACACGGAGCTGGCCCGGACGAACGAGGACCTGGACTCGTTCGCCCACGCGGCGGCGCACGACCTCAAGGAGCCGTTGCGGGGGATCTCGAACGCCGCCGCGTTCATCGTCGAGGACGCCGGGACCGCCCTGGACACGACGTCCCTGCGCCGGCTGACCACCGTGCGGCGCCTCGCGGAGCGCATGGACGGCCTGCTGGACTCGCTGCTGCACTTCTCGCGCCTGGGGCAGGTGGGCCTGGAGCGGGAGGCGTTGTCGGTGGACGAGGTGCTGGACGACGCGCTGGTGGTGGCCGGGGGCCGGCTGGCGGAGCAGGGGGTGACGCTGGTGCGCCCGGCCGCCCTGCCCCGGCTGCGGGCGGACCGGGAGCGGCTGCGCGAGGTGCTGGAGAACCTGCTCGTGAACGCGGCCAAGTACGCGGCGGACGAGGGCGCGGGGGAGCGGCGGGTGTGGGTGGACGCGGTACGGGTCACCCCGCCGGGGCAGGAGGGCCGTGGCGCGGACGGGGGCGCGGTGACGGCTCTCGTCGTCCGGGACAACGGCATCGGGATTCCCGCCGGGCAGCAGGCGGACGTCCTTCAGCTGTTTCGCAGGCTGCACCGCCGCGACGAGCGGGGCGGCGGTTCGGGCGTCGGCCTCGCCGTGGTCAAGCGGATCGTGGAACGGCACGGGGGCCGGCTGTGGCTGGAGAGCCCGGCCGCCGCGCCGGACGCGGACTCCGGCGGCGGGCCCGGCACCGCCGTCTGGTTCACGCTGGAGGAGCCGCCGGAGGCGCGGCCGTGACCGCGCCGTCGGCCGCGCGCGGCAGCCAGAAGTCGACGGCGCCCTGCAGAACGGTCTGGAACAGCTCGAAGTTGACGGGCTTGTAGATGTAGCTGTCCGCGCCCGCCGCGTAGCAGGCGTCCTCCTCCGCGGAGGCCGTGGAGGAGGTGAAGACCACCACGGTCAGTGACGCGCACGCGGTGTCGGCGCGCAGCCTCGACAGCAGCGTCAGGCCGTCCGTGCCCGGCATGTTGAGGTCGAGGAGCAGCAGATCCGGGCGCCGCGCGTCCGGATCGAGGAGCCGGGGGAGCACGTCCTCGCTGCGCGGGGCGAACTCCAGGTCCAGGAAGGGGTGCGAGCGGGACAGGGCGCGCTGGATGGCCTCGGTGTCCTCCTCCGAGTCCTCGACCACGAGGATCAGTCCGCCACGGGTCATCGCAACGCCGCCTGTTCGAGGAGGGTGTGAAGGGGGGCCAGGCCCTCGGAGGGCGTGTTGCCGTTCCAGCGGGCCACGAGCAGGGCGATGTCGTCCTGCCCGGAGGCGCGGAAGGCCCTGGCCTGCCGGGCCAGGCTCTCCGCGACGTGGGCGGCGTCGCTGCCGCGCAGGGCGGAGAGGCGCTCGGACAGGACGCTCTCGAAGTACGTGCCGCCCGCCCCCCGGGACTCCGTGAGCCCGTCGGTGAACAGGACGAGGGTGTCGCCCGGGGCGAGGAAGTCCTCGTGGCTCTCGTACGAGACGTCGTCCAGGATGCCGAGGAGCAGACCGCCCGAGACGACCTCGTCGGTGGTGCCGTCCGCGCGGAGCACCAGCGGCCGCGGGTGGCCGGCGCTGCACGTGGTGAGGAGCACGGTGCCGTCGGCCCGGGGCGTCATCGTCACGACGACCGCGGTGAGGAAGCGGGAGGCTCCCTCCTGGCGCAGCGCCCGGTTGAGGCGGCTCAGCGCGGTGCCCGGGTCGGTGCCCTCCTCCAGCAGCGTGCGCAGGGTGTGCCGGGCCAGTCCGGTGAGGGCGGCGGCCTCGGCGCCGCGCCCGCAGACGTCGCCTATCAGCAGCGAGATGGAGCCGTCGGGGCGGGGCACGGCGTCGTAGAAGTCGCCGCCGACATCGAGCATCGGGTCGCCGACCTCGTAACTCGCCGACAGGTCCCAGCCCGCGGCGGACGGGAGCCGGGAGGGGAGCAGGTGCTCCTGGAGCGAGAGGACGGCGTGCCGGCGCAGCTCGTACAGCAGCGCGTTGTCGATGGCGAGGGCGGCACGGGTGGCGAGACTGTCGAGGAAGGCGCTGTCGGGCAGCCGGTCCTCGGGGCGCTGGTAGACGAAGGTGATGCTGCCGACGACGCGGCCGCGGGCGTGCAGGGTGCTGACGCTGACCACCGTGGGGTGCCGGCCGTCCCCGGCGGGAGCGGGGCCGGCGAACGGGGACCCGTCGAGTGCGGCGCCGCTCAGGAACAGGGCCTGGTCGCCGTCGTCGCGCCGGGTGAGCAGGGAGGTCAGCCACGGGTCGTCCCGGCCCGCCTCCTCCAGGGCGCGCTGCTGCCGGACGGCGACGTGGGTGGCGGCGACGAACTCGGGGCCGTCCTTGCGCAGCAGATGGACGAGGCAGCCGTCCGCGACGGCCGGGACGGCGATCCGGGCCACCCGTCTGAGGGTGTCCTCGACGTCGAGGGACGAGTCCATCTGGAGCGACGCCTCGGCGAGCAGGGCGTCGTCGGCGCCCCGGCGGGCCTCGCGGCCGCGCTGGAGGATGCCGGTGTGGCACGCGACGATGACGTCGATGGCCTGAGCCAGACGGCGTGCGACCTCCTCCGTGTCGGCCGAGGCGTCCACGGCGACGCTGAGCCCCGCCCAGCCGTTCCGGTCGAGCCGGAAGGTGCACGCCACGACGGACGCCCCCGGCGAGCGCCGCAGGAACTCCGCCTCCGGCCACGCCGCGTCGTCGAGCTCCGCGACGGCGGACCGGGTCACGACCGGTTCGCCGTCGGGTTCACGGACGGCGGCCCCCGGCATCGAACGGGCCGTCGCGACGATCACCGGTGCGCCGCCGTCCGCATCGAGCGCCCGCATGTACCGCAGGGTCGCGTCCTCGTCCCACCGCGTGCCCACGACGAGGTGGACGCCCGGGGTGGCGAGGAGCGGTGCGTAGACGTCGTCCGCCAGCGCGGCGACCTCCTCCGCCCGTGAAGCGGCCTGCCAGAGCCGGTGCAACGCGCCGGACCACGTGTCGTCGACCATGCCCCGCCCTCCGATGCCGTGCGTCGGTCACCCGCTCGCAGCTGTCTGTCCTGGGCCAGTATGACCGGGGGGCCGGAATTCATTCCTGGGGCGGGGGTGCCGGTACCGGGCGGTAGGGGCGTGCTGCCTGCGCGCGACCACTCGATCGTGGGACGCTGGTGGGGAACGGCCGGCGGCCGTGAAACCCCGATCTAGCCTGCTCGGCAAGGCCACGGAAGAAGGGACCCGCGATGACCGCAGCGTTTGTCGAGAACGGCCAGGCATCGGATGGGCGCGCGTGGGACTACCTCCTGCAGACATGGCGTGAGCTGGACGTGCCCGAGGGGTGGCGCGCCGAGATCGACGAGGGGCAGATCGCTTTGGTACCGCCGCCGCACGCACATCACAACGGGATCGCTGCCAGGGTTCAGCGCAGGCTCTACGCGACGCTGCCAGAGGATCTGGAGATCTACCAGACCCTCGGCGTCCATATCGCGCCGCTCGGCAAGCTGTACGTCCCCGACCTGGTAGTCATGCCGACCGAGCTGATCGCGGCCGCCGATCCCGAGACCAGCGACCCGATGGACGCCTCGGAGGCCCTGCTCGTCGTCGAGATCACCTCGCGGGGCAACGCCCGGGAGGACCGCACCAAGAAGTACCGCGCGTATGCCCGCGCGGGCGTCCCGATGTACCTGCTGATCGACCGGTTCGACACCCGGGGGCCGATGGTCACGCTGTTCACCGAGCCGAACGAGGACGGCACCTACAAGCACACGGACGCGGTGCCGTTCGGCAAGCCGCTGACCGTGCCGTCCCCGTTCGACGTACAGCTGCCGACGGAGGAGTTCCCGGGCCTCGGCTGACGGGTGGAGGTGCCGAGGCCGGGTGGCCACCTCGATGGCGGAGGCGCGGGAGTTCACCCCGCCCGCGATCCCCGTGAATCAGGAACCGCTACGTGCGCCTCCCGGCTCCGCGCTGGTCAGGCCGCTGTGCGGGATTCTCAGACCCGGACCGGTGCCTTCTCCGGGGAACCCGGGTCCGTGTCGCCGGAGTCCGGGCCGCCGCGGGTGCCGGGTGTGGCCTCCCGGGGCGTGCCGCCCGTCGCCGCGATCGTGGACGGGGCCGGTTCCTGGGAGACGTTGAACTCGGTCAGCAGGTCCTTGCCGAAGCCGAAGAAGTACGTGGCCAGGAAGCCGGCGACGTAGCCCGCCAGCAGGCCGCCCGCGTAGATCGCGAGCGTCGAGCCCAGGCTGTGGTTGCCGTCCAGGAGCGGGAACAGGGCCCAGCCGGACGGGCCGATGGCCGTCGAGCCGACCGTGTCGCCGAGCTGGTGGAACAGGCCGACGAAGCCGCCGCCGAACGCCCCGCCGACGCACGCCGTGACGAACGGGCGGCCCAGCGGGAGCGAGACGCCGTAGATCAGGGGCTCGCCGACGCCCAGCAGACCCGCCGGGAGCGCCGACCTGATCGTGCGGCGGATCGACTCGTTGCGGGGGAGGCGGACGTAGACCGCCATCGCCGCGCCGACCTGGCCCGCCCCGGCCATCGCCAGGATCGGCAGCAGGACCGTGTAGCCCTGCTGCTCGATGAGGGTCGTGTGGATCGGGATCAGCGCCTGGTGCAGGCCCAGCATGACGAGGGGGAGGAACAGCCCGCCGAGGACGAAGCCCGCGCCCGCGCCGCCGTTGGAGAGCAGCCAGTCGGCGAACGTGCCGATCGCGGAGGAGATCTCCCCGGCCACGTACATCAGGCCGAAGATCGTCGCCAGGCCGGAGATCAGGACGGTCAGGGTCGGGGTGACCAGGACGTCCAGCGCCTCCGGCACCCAGCGGCGGCACCACTTCTCCACGTACACCGCGAGCACCGCCGCGCCCAGGGCGCCGAGCACACCCCCCTGGCCGGGCGAGAGGGTCTGGCCGAAGGCGTCGATGTTCGCGACGCCCGGGAAGACGATGATCGCCGCGACCGCACCGCCCAGGATCGGCGTACCGCCGAACTCCTTCGCCGTGTTGTAGCCCACGAACACCGCGATCAGCGCCATGAAGCCCGATGCCATCGCCGCCAGCGCGGGCGTCACGGCGGGCAGCCACTCCAGGTTGACCAGCAGGCCGTTGAGGCCCGCGATGATCCCGCAGCCGATCAGCGCCGGGATCAGCGGCACGAAGATGTTGGCGATTCTCCGCAGGAACAGCTTGAAGGGGGTCGTGTTCTTCGCCTTCTGCTGTGCCTTGATCGCCGCGCCCTGCGCCGCCAGCTCCTCGGCGGAGACGGCGGAGACGGCGGGGGCAGAGGAGGCGGTGGAGGCGGCGGCCGGTGCGGGGGCCGCCTCCCGTCCCTCCTCGACCAGGTGCTCGAACTCCGGGGTGACCCGGGCGACCGTGCCCGGCCCCAGCACGATCTGGTACGTGTCGTCCTCGACGACGCCCATGACGGCGGGCAGGGCCTTCAGCGCCTCGTCGTCGACGAGGGACCGGTCGTGCAGCCCGAGACGGAGCCGGGTCATGCAGTGGGCGATGGAGGCGACGTTCGCGGCCCCGCCGACGAGCGGCAGGATCGCGGCCGCGGTGGCGCGGTTCTTGTCTTCAGTGGCCATGGTGCTCGGTGCCTTGCTGTGCGGGGCGTGGGGGCCCGGGGTGGGTCAGGTGGTGCGTACGGCCGCGAGCGCGGCGCGGAGGTGGCCGTCGGACTCGGTGAGGAGCCGGGCGGCGGTGGGGCCGTCGACCTGGCCGAGGAGGACCAGGATGGCGTTCTTGACCTCGCCGTCGGTGGCCGTGAGGGCGGTCTCGATCTCGGCGTCGGACGCGCCGGTGGCCAGGGAGACGATGTGCCGGGAGCGGGCCCGCAGCTTCTCGTTGGACGCGCGGACGTCGACCATGAGATTCCCGTACGTCTTGCCGAGCCGGATCATCGTGACCGTCGAGATCATGTTGAGGACCAGCTTCTGTGCCGTGCCCGCCTTCAGCCGGGTCGAGCCGGTGAGCAGCTCGGGGCCGGTGACGACCTCCAGGCCGTGTTCGGCGGCGGCGGCCAGCGCGGAGTCCGCGTTGCAGGAGAGCCCGACGGTCAGCGCGCCCCGGGCGCGGGCGTGCTCGACCGCGCCGATCGCGTACGGCGTGCGGCCGGAGGCGGAGATGCCGACCACCGTGTCGTCGGCGGTCAGCTTCAGCGCGTCCAGGTCGGCGGCGGCCAGCTCCTTGCTGTCCTCCGCCCCCTCGACGGCCGTGACCATGGCGGAGGGTCCGCCCGCGATCAGACCGACGACCTCGGCCGGGTCGGTGTTGAAGGTGGGCGGGCACTCGCTCGCGTCCAGCACCCCGAGCCGGCCCGCCGTGCCCGCGCCCGCGTAGACCAGCCGGCCGCCGCGGGCCATGCGCGCGGCGGTGGCGTCGATGGCCGCGGCGATCTGCGGCAGCCGCTCGGCGACGGCGGCCGGGACCGTGGCGTCCTCGCCGTTCATGATCCGCGCGATCTCCTCGGTGGGCAGCCGGTCGATCTCGGCCAGCTCGGGGCGGAACGCCTCGGTGGTGAGGGCGGCCAGCTGGGCGCGGAGCTCGCCGTACGTCCCGGAGGTGTCGGTGGCGCCGGGGGTGTCGGTGGTGGAGGTCATGAGGTGCGGCTCTGCTTTCTCGGGGTGCTCGGTTCGTACGCGTACGGGTGGGGCGGCGGGCGGTCAGCGGGTGCGCGGGGTGTGGCGGTGGGCCAGCGCCTCGTAGGAGGCGGCCAGGGCGGGTGCGGCGGTCTCGTACGTGCGCTGCGCGACGCCTATGAACAGGCAGTCCACGACGAGCAGCTGGCTGGTACGGCTCGACATGGCGGCGGGGCGCAGCTCGCTCTCGCGCGCGGTGGACGTCGTCAGCACGTGGTCGGCGTACTGCGACACGGGCCCGTCGGGCCGTCCGGTGATCGCGACCGTCGTCGCCCCGCGGTCGAAGGCGACCCGCAGCGGCTCGATCACATCGCCCGTGGAACCGGAGTGGGTGATCGCGATGGCCACGTCGCCGCTGCGCAGCTGCACGGCGTTGGTCACCGCGAGATGCGGGTCGGTGTGCGCGTGGGCGATCAGCCCGATCCGGAGTAGCTTCTGCGCCAGGTCCTGGCCGACGAGGGAGGACGCCCCGACGCCGTAGATGTCGATGCGGCGGGCGGTGGAGGCGGCGGCGACGGCCGCCCCCAGCTGGACGGTGTCGAGGCCGGCGGCGGTGTCGGCGAGGGTCTGCTGCTCGTCGTAGGCGAGCTTGGCGACCACGTCGGCGATGGGGTCGTCCACCGCGATGTCGGCGGTGACGGCCGGGGCCCGCCCCGACTCCTGGTGCGCGGCGAGACCGGCCAGGGCGAGGCGCAGGTCCCGGTAGCCGGGGTAGCCGAGGAGGCGGGCGGTGCGGACGACGGTGGCTTCACTGGTGCCGGTGCGCTCGGCGAGACCCGTGACGGTGAGGGCGGCGCAGCCGGCCGGGTCGCCCGCCACGGCTTCGGCGACCAGTTGCATCGAGCGGGTCATGGAGGGGGCGAGGGTCCGGACCTTGGCGGCGAGGGCCGCGGGGGCGGGCGGCGTATCGCTGCTGAAAATTTCCTTCACATCACTGGTCACA
This sequence comes from Streptomyces sp. YPW6, assembly GCF_018866325.1. Lineage (NCBI taxonomy): Bacteria > Bacillati > Actinomycetota > Actinomycetes > Kitasatosporales > Streptomycetaceae > Streptomyces > Streptomyces sp. YPW6. The sequence goes on along the minus strand of NZ_CP076457.1, from coordinate 3,219,667 downwards.
CCTGAAAGATATTTTCACCCCGGGGGTGCGTCAACCCCCTGTGGTCCCTGCCTCCGGCGGGATCCCCGGCGGGAGCTGCGGATGAGCCTTCTGCGCGCGGGCGCACAATGGGGGGCATGGAGTTGAACGCCCTGGAGCAGTCCCTGCACACCGCCCGCGCCCTCGTGATGGCCGACCTGGCGGCGGCCGACGTCGCCGAGGCGGACATCGTCTCGCTGGTCGAGGACGCGGTGACGCACCGGCGGTGGTGGGTGGAGCAGTGGCCCGAGGGGGCGGAGTTCGTCGCCGGTCTGGTCGCCCAGGACGTCCAGGACGCGCTGCTGGAGCGGTACGGCCGGTGGCCGCTGTGCCCCGCGTGCTCGCCGGAGGACGAGCCGCACGCCCTGGACGTCGAGCCGGAGCTCGGGCCCGACCCGCACTGGGTCTGCACGAAGGCGGCCGTGGCGGTGGCGCCGGTCGGGGCCCTGGGTGAGGTGCTGCGGCGGTGACGCTGTACATCGACCCGCCCACCTGGCCCGGACACGGCCGCCTCTGGTCGCACCTGGTGAGCGACGTCTCGTTCGAGGAGCTGCACGCCTTCGCCGCGGTGATCGGGTGCCCGCCGCGCGCCTTCGAGCGCGACCACTACGACGTACCGGAGGCGCATTACGCGGACGCGGTACGGGCCGGGGCCCGCGAGATCGGCTCGAAGGAGCTGGTCGGGCGCCTCACGGCGGCGGGGCTGCGGAGGCCCAAGGGGCGGCCGGCGCCGGGGTAGCGGCCCCGCAGGGGCCTCCTGCGGGGGCCCGCCTGAGGGGCGTACGCGGTCTCGGCGCGGGCCGCCCCTCCCGCGGTCCCGGCCCGCCGGCTAGGAGAGCGCGCCGTCGTAGTCCGGGAGCTTGAAGCCGCGTTCGGCGTGGCCGCCGACGAGGTCGGTGGTGTTGTTGCCGATATTGGCGATGATCGTGTAGCCCTTCGCCTCGATCTCCGCCCGCTGTTCGGTCTTGTAGGCGCTGACCTCCTCGAAGAGGTCGGGCAGGCTGCGTACGCGCAGGCCGTCGACCGGGTAGCCGGCCTTCTTCAGGTTCCAGTCCGTGAGGGAGTGGATGATGCCCGGCCGCGCGGTGACGAAGAAGACGGCCGCGCCGCGCGCGTCGGCGTAGCGGGCCAGTTCGCGGACGTCGTCCACGGCGGGGGTGGGCAGCTTCCAGAACGGGTGGAAGTGCGTCTCCAGCGCCGTGTTGTCGATGTCGAGGACGATCGCCTGCCTCTCGCCCCCGGCGTTCGCCGTCCGGGCCTCGATCCAGGGGCGCGCCTCGGCGACGACCGCCGCGACGTCCCGCCGCCAGGCGGCGTAGTCGACGTCCGCGGCGAGGGCGGCGGGGGCCGCGGAGGCGGTCACCGGGGCGGGGGCGGCCGGTGCCGTCATCTCCGTCGCTCCGGCCGAGGCGACGGGGACCGCGACGAGGGCGAGTGTCGCGGTCAGCGTCGCGGCGGTGCGCTGGACGGTGGCGCCTGCATGCATGAGGACTCCTGAAGGGGAAACCTGCGATGGCCCGTGCGTCGACCGGACGACGGGTTGTCATGCTCGCGCTCAATGGTGAAGGGCGGGTGGCCGTATCACTACCGGCCGGTAGTGACTTTTTCGGCTGCTGTTCGACGACCCGTCGGCTATCGGCCGGGCGGCGGCCGAAAGCCGACGGGCGGGCCCGGGGCTACGGAGTCACGCGCCCGTCGACGGAACGGAATCGGCTCGCGCCGGGCGCCCGGGGGCCGCCGTGCTCCTCGCGACGAGCCGCGAGCGGGACCGGACGCCCGCGCCGCCGGCCCCGCCCGTGCCGCCGCGCTGGAGGCGCAGCGCCACGCCCACCGCCGCCAGGGCCAGGGCGGTCATCGCCGCGCCCGCCCAGGCCGTGGAGGCGAAGCCGAAGTCCAGGTCGATCACCGTGCCGCCGAGCCAGGGGCCGCTCGTGTTGCCCAGGTTGAACGCGGCCGTCGTGGTGGCTCCGGCCAGCGTGGGAGCGGCCCCGGCCACGTTGAACATCCGGGCGTTCAGGGCGGGAGCGGTGAAGAAGGCGGACAGGCCCAGCAGGAACGACAGCGCGACCACCGCCGCCTGACCGGAGGCGAACAGGGCCAATGCCACCAGGAACACCGTCGACGCCGTGATCCCGCTCAGCAGCACCCCGAAGAGGTGTGCGTCCGCGACCCGGCCGCCGATCATCGTGCCGATCAGCGCGCCCGCCCCGAACAGGCCGAGGATCCACGGCACCCAGCCCGAGTCCAGGCCCGCCACGTCGGTCAGCAGCGGCGCCAGGTAGCTGAACGCGCAGAACACCCCGCCCGCCGCGAGCGCGGTGATCACGATGGCCAGCCAGACCTGCCGGTCCCGGTAGATCGTCAGCTCCCGCTTCAGCTCGGGCTTCTTCCCGGGCAGCGGGATGTGCGGGATGCGGGTGACCACGCCCGCCAGTGCCACCGCCGAGGCCGCGCCCACCGCCCAGAACGCCGAGCGCCAGCCGAGGTGCTCGCCCAGGAAGGCGCCCAGCGGCACGCCCAGCACGTTGGCGACGGACAGGCCGCCGATCATCACGGCCATCGCCCGCGCCCGCTGGTTCACCGGGACCATCGCGATGGCCACGGCCGCCCCGACCGCCCAGAAGCCGGCGCAGGCGAGCGCGCTCACGACGCGGGAGGCGAAGAGGACCTCGTACGTCGGCGCCAGCGCACCGGCGATCTGGCCCAGGCCGAACACGGAGATCAGCGCGATGAGGGTGGTGCGGCGCGGCAGCCGCAGCGTGGCGACGGCCAGCAGCGGGGCGCCGACCACCATGCCGATCGCGAACGCGGATATGAGAAGCCCCGCCTGCGGGATCGACACGTCCATGTCGTCGGCGATCGGCGGGAGCAGGCCCGACAGCATGAACTCACTGGTGCCGAGGGCGAAGACCGAGAGGCCGAGAATGTATACGGCCAGGGGCATGGGCGCGCGGCGCGAGGGAGAGTCGGGCATGACTCGTCCCAACGCCGGAGATTGCGTCCGCATTCCCCGGCGCCGGGCGGAGGGAGCGCCTGTTCACACCCCCGTCACGTGGGCTGTCCGTGACGTGGGCCGTCTGTCACGTGGGCCGTGCGTGACGTGAGCCGCCCGTCACACGGGCAGCGCGTGCAGCTTCTTGCCGTGCAGGGCGTAGACGCGCTTCCCGTCGGTGGCCACCAGCCAGGCGTGGTGGTCGCCGGACCGGTCGTTGAACGTCCAGCGCAGGGCGCCCGTCCTCGCGTCGATGGCGTGGACGCCGCCCTGCGGGTCCAGGTCGGTGGCCGCGTAGAGGGTGCCGCCCGCCGTGACGAACTGCCGGGGCACCTGCGCGCTCGCGTCCTTCAGGGCCGTGGACTGCCAGACCTTCTTCCCCGTCCCCGGCCGCAGAGCCCACAGGGTGCGACCGCTGTCCGCGATGTACAGCACGCCCTCCACGAGGCTCGGCTCCCGGAACAGGGCGAACTCCTCGGCCTCCACGGACCACTTCTCGGTCCCGTCGGACAGCGCGAAGGCCTGGAGCCGCTGCCCCTGCGGGACGATCACCAGATCCTGGTGCACGACGAACGGCCCGTAACTCGTCTTCGTCGTCTTCTGCGTCCACACCTGCCTGCCGGTGGCGGTGTCGCGGACCGTCAGGTTGTTCTTGAAGTCGGTGTAGACGAGGTGACGGCCCCGCACGGCGGCGTGGATGCCGTTCTGCTGGGTGCCGAGGTCGCGCTGTTCCTTCCAGGCGACCTTGCCCGTGGTGCTGTTCAGCGCGGCGATCACATTGGTGCGGGACGAGCCGTCGGCCTCCAGGATCTCGGCGATGACGTACACCTGCTCCCCGTCGACTGCGATCGGCCTCGGCTGCCGGTACTCCTTGCCGAGGCGGCTGCGCCAGGTCTCCTTGCCGGACCCCGGTACGTACCCGATGACGTTCCCGTCGTACGCGCCGCTGGCCAGGTACAGCGTGCCGTCGCCGAGCAGCAGCGGCGCACCGGGCACCGCGCCGCCCGGCAGCGACCACCTCTCCTTGCCGGTGGCGCCGTCGAGCGCCGCCAGCGGATCCCCGCTCGCGATCACCACGCCGTCCACGGCCACCAGCTCGTCGTTGTCCCCGTACGTCTGCGCCGAGGTCGACGTGGTCCACAGCGGTGCGGGGGCCCCGCCCTCGGAGGGGGCCTTGCCGTTGTCGGGGGACGCGTCGCGCGGCTTCGGGGTGCTGCCCTCCCCGCCGGTCGCGAGCTCGTCCTCGCAGCCGGTCAGTCCGGCCCCGAGCGCCGCCATCGTGAGACCGCCCCCGGCCAGTCGCAGTATTCGCCGCCGGGAAGTTCTGCCGACCGTCATGCCGAGCCCCTTGGACATTGCGTCTTACCCCCGTGGAGTTGTCTGAGCGGAAAGAGGAACAGGCTGCCTTCGCAGAGTGTGTGCATCTGCGATGCGAGACGTTAGCGGTCGAGGGGCTTCACCGGCCGGGCGAGGGCGCGACCGGGACGACACCGTGAACGAACCGGAACATTCGCGGGGCCGGTCGCGAGGCCGGCCGGTGCCGTGTGTCCCGCACACGGCCACCGGGTCCGATGCCGGGGCCCATACCTGTGCCGGTGTCAGGGGCCGGTGCGCCGGGGGCCGGCGTCCGTACCGAAGCCGGGCGCGGACGAGGTCAGCAGCTCCAGTTCCGTCGCCAGGTTGTGCCGCGCCCGCGCCTCCCACTCCGCAGCGCCGTACGGCGTACGGAACAGCCGTGGCAAGTCGAGGAGTTGTCGCAGCACCGCCGCCCGGCCCGCCCGGAACGCCTCGTCCGGCACGAAGCCGTACTCCTCCCGCACCTGCGCCGCGTACGCCCCGTACTCCTGCGGCCCGCCCGCCAGGACCGCCAGGTCCGCGTCGCACAGCACCTCGCCGTTGCGGTCGCCCCCGGCCGGGTCGTGCGTGACGGTGAGCCGGACCAGCCGGGCGACCTCCGCCGTCACCGCCTCCGGCACCCCCGCCTCGGCCAGCGCGCGCTCGGCGAGAGCGGCGCTGCGCTCCTCGTTCTCGCTCCGGTCCGGCCGGTACACCGCGTCGTGGAACCAGGCGGCGAGCCGCACCGCGTGCACGTCGTCGGCGTGGCCGGCCAGCGTGTCGACCCGGTCCAGGACCGCGCTCAGATGGGCGGTCGTGTGGTAGCGGCGCTGTGGTTCGGCCCAGCGCGCGAGGAGGTTCTCGGCGTACGGCAGCGGATCGGGGTCGTCCGCCCCGGCGCGTGCGGCCACCAGCGTGTCGTGCCAGCGGTCCCGGAGGCCGGTTCCGGGGTCGCCGTCGGATCTCCGGGGCGGGAGGGGGCTGTGGTCCGTCATGGGGGCGACTCTAGGGGGTCCGCCGGACGGGGGAGGGGCGCCGGGAGCGGGGTCGAGGGAGGTCCCGCCCACCGGACCGGCCTTGTCGCCCGGCCGGGACCCGGCCTACCGTGCGCCCGTGATGATGGATCTCAACGCCGATCTCGGCGAGGGCTTCGGCACCTGGACCCTGACCGACGACGACGCGCTTCTCGCCTGTGTCACGAGCGCCAACGTGGCCTGCGGCTTCCACGCGGGCGACGCCTCCGTGATGCGGCGGGTCTGCGATGCCGCGGCGGCCGGTGGGGTCCGGATCGGGGCGCAGGTCTCCTACCGGGACCTGGCCGGGTTCGGGCGGCGGTCGATGGATGTGCCGCCCGCCGAGCTGACCGCCGAGATCGCCTACCAGATAGGCGCGTTGCGGGTCTTCGCCCAGGCCGCCGGGTCCACCGTCTCGTACGTCAAACCGCACGGCGCGCTCTACAACCGGGCCGTCTGGGACGACGACCAGGCCGCCGCCGTCGTCGCGGGCGTCCGGCTCGCGGGCGGGGGCCTGGCCGTGCTCGGGCTCCCCGGCTCCCGGCTGCTCGCCCACGCGGCCGAGGCCGGACTGCCCGCAGTGGAGGAGGCCTTCGCCGACCGCGCGTACACCCCGCAGGGCACGCTCGTGCCGCGCCGTGAGCCGGGCGCGGTGGTGCACGACCCGGACGACGTCGTACGCCGGAGCGTCACGATGGCCGTCGAGCGGGCGGTCACCGGGGCGGACGGCAGCCGGATACCGTTGTCGGCGCGTTCGCTCTGCGTCCACGGGGACACCCCCGGCGCGGCGGCCCTGGCACGCCGGGTGCGGACCGCGCTGGAGGAAGCGGGCGTCGCGGTACGGGCGTTCGCATGACCGGCGCCTCCGTTACGGGTGCTCGCGCGCCCGGCTCGGGTGTCCGCGCGGCCGTCCCCGGGGGGCCGGGCGGTGGCCCCGCCGGTGCGGGCGGTGGCCCCGGGGGTGCGGGCCGCGGCTACGGCGGTGCGGGTGGTGGCCCCGGCGGTGCTGGAGCCGGTCCCGGCAGCGCGGGTGGTGGTGTCAGCCGTACGGGCGGGGGGCCCGGCGGGACGGGCAGTCCCGGTCGTGCTCCGGGCGGTCCCGGCCGTGCGGGGGAGGTGCGTGTCCTGCCCGCCGGGCCGCACGCGCTGCTCGTCGAGCTGGCCGACGGCGAGCACACCGATGCCTTCCACGCCGAACTGCTCCGGCGCCGCGAGCGCGGCGAACTCCCCGCCGTACGCGACATCGTCCCCGCCTCCCGCACCGTCCTGCTCGACGGGATCGCGGAGCGCACACCGGGAACGCGGGACCGCCTGGCCCGCGAGCTCGCCTCGTGGCGGGTGGAACCGCTGCGCCGGGAGGACCGCGAGCCGGTGGAGGTCCCCGTGGTCTACGACGGCCCCGATCTCGGCGAGGTCGCCGCGCACTGGGGCGTCGGGGCCGACGAGGTGGCCGCCCTGCACTCCCGTACCGCGTTCCGGGTGGCGTTCTGCGGGTTCGCCCCCGGGTTCGGCTATCTCACCGGGCTGCCCGAGCGGCTGCACGTGCCCCGGCGCACGACCCCGCGCACCCGGGTCCCGGCCGGGGCGGTGGCCCTCGCCGGGCCTTACACGGGGGTGTACCCGCGCCCCTCGCCCGGCGGCTGGCAGATCATCGGGCGGATGCCGGACCCGGGGGCCCTGTGGGATCCGGGCCGGGAACCGCCGGCGCTCCTGGTGCCGGGCACGCCGGTGAGGTTCGTCTCCGTGGAGGCGGGGAAGGCGGCCGCGCTGCCCGCACCCCGCACCGGTGACGTCCGGGCGGACGCATGAGTGCGGACACCGGACGCCCCCCGCTCGCCGTGCGCGCCGCGGCCCTCACCCTCCACCACCTGCACGTCGTACGCCCCGGAGCGCTGACCACCGTGCAGGACGCGGGCCGCCCCGGCCGGGCCCACCTCGGGGTCGGACGGGCCGGGGCACTGGACGCGCCGGCCGCCCGGCTGGCCAACCGGCTGGTGGGCAACCCCCCGGACGCCGCCGTCCTGGAGACCACCCTCACCGGGTGCGCGGTCCGCCCGGACCGGCCGGTCGTCGCCGTCGTCGGCGGGGCGGGCTGCCGGGTGACGGTCGACGGGTGGCCGGTGGCCTGGGGCGCCCCGGTCCGGGTGCCGGCGGGCGCGGTGCTGGACGCGGGCCCCGCCGGGACCGGCCTGCGGAGCTACCTGGCGTTCGCGGGCGGCCTGGTGCCGGAACCGGTGCTCGGCAGCCGTTCGACGGACCTGCTCTCCGGCCTCGGGCCCGCCCCGCTGAGCGCGGGCGACGAACTCCCCCTGGGCGATGCTTCGGCGGTCGGTGAACCGCCCGCCGCCGGACCCGTCCCCTGGCCGGGCGCCCCGGCCGAGCTGGTGCTCCCGGTCCGTCCCGGGCCCCGCGACGACTGGTTCACCGAGGCGGCTCTCCGGACGCTCCTCACCGCCGCCTATCGGGTGTCGCCGGACAGCAACCGGATCGGCCTGCGGACGGAGGGCCCGCCGCTGGAGCGGTCCCGTACGGAGGAACTGCCGAGCGAGGGCATGGTGTTGGGCGCGATCCAGGTGCCGCCGGACGGCCGGCCCGTCGTCTTCCTCAACGACCACCCGACGACCGGCGGTTACCCCGTCGTCGGCGTCGTCCTGGAGCAGGCCCTTGCCGCGGCGGCGCAGGCGGCGCCGGGGACCCGGCTGCGGTTCGTCCGAGGCTGACCCCGGCCCGTACCCGTCCCCGCGCAGGGGCGTGCCCGCACCCCGGCCCCGTACCCGTCCAGACGCACCGGCGCGGCGGGACCGGGAGGGTTCCGCCGCGCTCCGGGCTCTGTGCCTCACGCCCCCTTGAAGGTGCGCAGCCGCAGGGAGTTGCCGACCACGAAGACCGAGGAGAAGGCCATCGCGGCCCCGGCGATCATCGGGTTGAGCAGCCCGGCGGCGGCCAGCGGGAGGGCGGCGACGTTGTAGGCGAAGGCCCAGAACAGGTTGGTGCGGATGGTGGACAGCGTGCGCCGGGAGAGGCGGATCGCGTCGGCGGCGGCGGTGAGGTCGCCCCGGACGAGGGTCAGGTCCCCGGCCTCGATGGCGGCGTCGGTGCCGGTGCCCATCGCGAGCCCCAGATCGGCCTGGGCCAGGGCGGCGGCGTCGTTGACCCCGTCCCCGACCATCGCGACCGAACGGCCCTCGCCCTGAAGGCGCTTGACCACGTCGACCTTGTCCTGCGGCATGACCTCCGCGTACACCTCGTCGATGCCGACCTCGGCCGCGACCGACTCCGCCACGGCCCGGTTGTCACCGGTGAGGAGGATCGGGGTCAGACCGAGGGCGCGGAGCCGGCGGACGGCCTCGGCGCTCGTGTCCTTCACCGCGTCGGCGACCTCCAGCACCGCTCGTGCCTCCCCGTCCCAGGCGACGGCGATCGCGGTGCGCCCGGCGGCCTCCGCGGCCTGCTTCGCCTCGGCGAGGTGGGCGGGAAGCCGGATCTCCCACTCGGCCAGGAGCTGTTCGCGCCCGACGAGGACGGCGTGTCCCTCGACGGTGCCCTGGACGCCGAGGCCGGGGATGTTGGTGAAGTCCTCGGGGGTGGGGAGGGGGCCGGTGGTGTCGGTGGCTGCGGTGGCGACGGCTTGGGCGATGGGGTGTTCGGAGGCGTTCTCCAGGGCTCCTGCCAGTCGTAGGACTTCGGTCTTGTCGGTTTCGTGGGTGGTGTGGGTGGTGTGGAGGGTCATGCGGCCGGTGGTGACGGTGCCGGTCTTGTCGAGGACGATGGTGTCGGCGTGGCGGGTGGTTTCCAGGACTTCGGGGCCTTTGATGAGGATGCCGAGTTGGGCGCCGCGGCCGGTGCCGACCATGAGGGCGGTGGGGGTGGCGAGGCCGAGGGCGCAGGGGCAGGCGATGATGAGGACGGCGACGGCTGCGGTGAAGGCGGTGGTGAGTCCGGCGCCGTTGCCGAGCCAGTAGCCGAGGGTGGCCAGGGCGAGGGTGATGACGACGGGGACGAAGACGGCGGAGATGCGGTCGGCGAGGCGTTGTGCGGAGGCTTTGCCGTTCTGGGCGTCTTCGACGAGTCGGGCCATGCGGGCGAGTTGGGTGTCGTTGCCGATGCGGGTGGCTTCGACGAGGAGGCGTCCTCCGGCGTTGAGGGTGGCGCCGGTGACGGTGTCGCCGGTGGTGACCTCGACGGGTACGGATTCGCCGGTGAGCATCGAGGCGTCCACGGCGGAGGAGCCCTCGACCACGGTCCCGTCCGTCGCGATCTTCTCCCCGGGACGGACCAGGAAACGGTCTCCGACCTGCAGCGCGGAGACCGGGATCGTCGACTCCGCACCGTCACGCAGAACGGTGACCTCCTTCGCCCCCAGCTCCATCAGGGCCTTCAGCGCCGCCCCGGCCTTCCGCTTCGAGCGCGCCTCGAAGTAGCGCCCGGCGAGGATGAACGCCGTCACCCCGGCCGCCGCTTCCAGGTAGATGTTCCCGGCGCCGTCGCTGCGGGCGATGGTGAACTCGAACGGGTGCGTCATCCCGGCCATGCCCGCCGTCCCGAAGAACAGCGCCCACACCGACCACAGGAACGCGGCCGACGTGCCGACGGAGATCAGCGTGTCCATCGTCGCCGCGCCGTGCCTCGCGTTCGTCCAGGCGGCCCGGTGGAACGGCCAGGCGGCGTAGGTGACGACCGGTGCGGCCAGCGTCAGGGAGAGCCACTGCCAGTAGTCGAACTGGAGCGCGGGAACCATCGCCATCGCGATCACCGGTACGGCGAGGAGGACGGCGGTGACCAGCCGCCGGCGCAGGTCCGTGAGCCCGTCGTCCTCGGTCGAGCCCTGTTGCGGGTCGCCGCTCCCCGGTGGTGGGGCGGCGGTTTCGACGGCGGGAGGGGCGGGCTGCCGGGCGGTGTATCCGGTGGCCTCGACGGTCGCGATCAGATCCTCGACGGACACGTCGGCGCCCGCATAGGTGACCTTCGCCTTCTCGGTGGCGTAGTTGACGGTGGCTTCCACGCCGTCCATCCGGTTGAGCTTCTTCTCGATCCGGGCCGCGCACGAGGCGCAGGTCATCCCGCCGATCGCGAGCTCGACCGCCGTGCCGCCGGCCCCGGCGGAGGTTGCGGCGGCGGTGGTTGCGGTGGTGGCGGAGTGCGCGGACACGGGGTCCTCCCTGAAGCCGTCCCAGATACCCCTAGGGGGTATCTCTGTCTGTCGTCATGTATACCCCCCTCCCCTATGAAGCGCAAGGCGTGGCGGGAGAGGTGCGTCACCCGCCTGCGGGGCCGGGTCGCGCCCCGTCGCGCACGTGGGTTCAGATAGAGGGCTGCGCCGCCCGTCGGCCACCCGTAGGCTGACCATTGGACTAGACCTATAGCCGTGAAGGGCTGTAGCTGTGTATCGGAGGAATGGGGACCCATGAGCAACCGTGCAGTCCTGGAGGTGATCGCTCTCGACGCAGAGGACGCGGTCGCTGCCCAGGCCGGAGGTGCAGACCGCCTCGAACTGGTCACGGACATGGCCGCCGACGGTCTCACCCCGTCCCGGGAGACCTTCACGGCGATCAGGTCCGCCGTGGACATTCCGCTGCGCGTGATGCTGAGGACGGCGGACGGGTTCGCCGCCGGTGACATCGATGTACTGGTCGGCCGGGCCCGTGAGCTGCGGGCGGCGGGGGCCGACGAGTTCGTGTTCGGCTTCCTCGACGCGGAGGGCCACGCCGACCTCGTCGCCGTCGAACGGCTCGTCGCCGAGCTGGACGGCTGCCGGTGGACGTTCCACCGGGCGATCGACCGGGCCACGGACCGTGACGCCCTGCGCAAGCAGCTCGCGGAGATACCGGGCCTCGACACGTTCCTCACGGCGGGCTCCCCCGCCGGGGTGGACGCGGGCATCCCGACCCTCGTCGCCGAAGCGGCCCGGAGCGGTGAGCCGGGATACCGGGCGCAGGTCCTGGTCGGCGGCGGCCTCCACCTGCACCACCTGCCCCGGCTGCTGGCGGCGGGGATCGACGCGTTCCACATCGGCGGCGCGGCGCGGCCGGCGGGCTGGTCGGCCCCGGTCGACGCGGCAGCCGTACGGGAGTGGCGCACGGCGCTGGACGCCTGAGCCCCGATCGGGTGCGGGACCGGACGGCCCCGCACCCGAGGGACCTACGCCCGGACCAGCACCTCCGGCAGCGGCGCCGCGTGCAGCACGGTCAGCCCCGACACCGCACGGGTCAGCGCCACGTACAGCCGCCGCAGCCCGGTCCGCTCGTCCGGCTCACCGTCCACCACGGCCGCGGGCTCGTCCAGCACCACGTAGTCGTACTCCAGGCCCTTCGCCAGCGACGCGGGCACCAGCGTCAGCCGGGAGGCGGCGGTGGTCTCCTCCCCGGGCGAGAGATACGCGTGGCCCGCCGCCGCCAGGGCCGCCCCCAGCACCGGGATGCGGGCGTCGGCGGCGATCAGCCCGATCGACCCCGCGTGGCCGAGCGACTCCTCGCAGGCGGCGACGACGGCCGCGTCCAGCTCCTCCACCCCGCCCGGCACCTCCCGTACGGCCAAGGAGCCCGGCGACTCCCGCACCGACTCCACCGCCGCGAGCCCCGGCGAGATCGCGGGCAGCAGCCGGGAGGCGTACGCGATGACCTCGCGCGGCACGCGGAAGCCCGCCGTCAGCTCCTCCACCACCGCGTCCGCCTTGCCCAGGTGGAACAGCGCCTCGCCCCAGCTCTCGGTGGACCACGGGGTCGTCCCCTGCGCGAGGTCGCCGAGGACGGTGGCCGAACCGGTCGAGCAGCGCCGCCCCACCGCCCGGTACTGCATGGGGGACAGGTCCTGTGCCTCGTCGAGCACGACATGACCGAGAGAGTGCGTCCGGGCGATCAGGTCACCGGCCTCGTCGATCAGCACGGCGTCGGCCGCCGACCACTTCGCGGACTTCACGCTGCGGGCGGGCTTCGCCCACAGCAGCCGCTTCTGCTCCTCCCCGCTGAGCAGCCCCTCCGCGTGCGCGGCCAGGAACTCCGCGTCGGACAGCAGCCGCAGCACGACCTTCGCCGGGTCCACGGCGGGCCAGACCGCCTTGACGGCGGCCTTCACGGCGGGGTTCCGGGCCACGGCGTTCTGCACCCGGTCGTCGGGGGCCTCCCCGGCCTCCTCCATCCGTACGAGAACGGCGTGCGCGATCCGCTGCGGCAGCGCCTCGTGCGCGGCCCCGTACCGCATGTCGCGGGCCAGCAGTTCGTCGACCATCTCCTGGATCTCGTACACGGGCACCCGCCAGCGCCGGGAACCGCGCACCACGACGACCGGCTCGACGGGAGCGGTCACATGGGAGCGGACGGCCCGCCGCAGCACCTCGGCCATGCGGGCGTCGCCCTTGACGACGGCGGTGGCCGCCTCGTCCTCGCCCCGGACCTCGACGCCGGTGCGCACCAGGTCGTCGACGGTGGCCTGCTTCACCTCCAGCTCACCCAGGGCGGGCAGCACCTGCTCGATGTAGTGCAGGAAGGAACGGTTCGGTCCGATGACGAGGGTGCCGGTGCGGGCGAGCCGCTCACGGTGCGCGTACAGCAGGTACGCGACCCGGTGCAGGCCCACGGCGGTCTTCCCGGTGCCCGGCCCGCCCTGCACGCAGACGGTGCCGCCGAGGCCGCCGCGGACGATCTCGTCCTGCTCGGGCTGGATGGTGGCGACGATGTCGCGCATCGGGCCGACACGCGGCCGCTCGATCTCCGCCTGGAGGAGCCGGCTGGTGTGCTCGGCCTCGGCCGGGTCGGCTAGGTGCTCGTCCTCGTACGCGGTCAGCTCGCCGCCGGTGTACCCGAAGCGGCGGCGCAGCCCCACGTCCCGGGGGTCGGTGCGGGACGCCTGGTAGTACGGCTGGGAGACCGGCGCACGCCAGTCGATGACCATGGGGTCGCCGGCGGCGTCGTGGACGTGCCGGCGCCCGATGTAGAACCGCTCGCCGTCCGTGCCCTCGGCCAGGTCGCCCCCGACCGCGTGCAGATAGTCGAGGCGGCCGAAGAACAGCGGGGTGTGCGAGAGGTCGGCGAGCGCCTTGATGCGGTCGTCGATCTGGGCCTGGAGCACTGTGGCGTTGACCCAGTTCGCGGTGACGTCGCGGATGTCCAGGGCCTGGACGTCCTCGCGCATCCCGCGCAGTGCGGCGCGGGACGCGGCGAGGTGGGCACGTTCGCGCGCCAGGGGGTCGGCGGGATCGGGGGTGGAATCGCTCTCTGCTACGTGCGCGGGCACGGTGTTGCCTCCGGCTCTTCAACGCAGGACGGCGGACCGTTCGTCGGTGCCGGCGGGAGCCGGAGCAGGACGGTCCGCTCGGAAGGTTCGATCGCGTAGGTGTCGGCCGGTTTCCGTCCGGTCGGCGGCGCTCCCGGGGCCGTGGACACGGCGCGGGAGGCGGGCAGACCGGCGATTGTAGCCACAGGGCGGGGCGCGGGCGAAACGGATTCCGGTGCTCCCGGAGGGGGAGAGGGCAGGGATACCCGTAGGGGATGCGCGCGGCCCGAGCGGTACCGGAGGGCTACGAGCCCGGAGTGCGGCTTCCGTCTGCGGGCCGACGCGCCCGAACGGGTGACGGGAGCACCATGGATACATGAGCACAGCCGCCCTGAACCCACGCACGACCGGCCCCGCGCACGGCGCGACCGCGGTGACCGGTGACCACCGACCCCACCGTGTCGGCGACGCGCTGCGCGCCGTGAGGGTGTTCGTGACGACGGCGTTCGGCGTCGCCGTCCTGGGGGAGTACGCGGAGGAGGCGGGCGTGCGGCGGGCCCGCTGAGGCCCGCCGCAGGACTCCCGTCCGGATCATGCCGGGCCGGACCCGAGGGGAAGGCCCCGGCCGTCCCGTTCCTCAGCTCTCCGCGAGCAGCTCGTCCGCGTCGACGATGCGGTAGGCGTACCCCTGCTCGGCCAGGAAGCGCTGGCGGTGTGCCGCGAAGTCCTGGTCGATGGTGTCGCGGGCGACGACCGAGTAGAACCGGGCCTCGTGCCCGTCGGCCTTCGGCCGCAGGACGCGGCCCAGCCGCTGGGCCTCCTCCTGCCGGGACCCGAAGGTGCCGGAGACCTGGATGGCGACGGTGGCCTCGGGCAGGTCGATGGAGAAGTTGGCGACCTTGGACACGACGAGAACGCTGATCTCCCCGTTCCGGAACGCGTCGAAGAGCTTCTCGCGCTGGGCGTTGGTGGTCTCGCCCTTGATGACCGGCGCGTCCAGGTGTTCGCCCAGCTCGTCGAGCTGGTCGATGTACTGCCCGATGACGAGGGTCTGCTCGCCCCGGTGCTTGCGCACGAGCGCCTCGGTCACCTTCCGCTTGGTGGCGGTGGTGGCGCAGAACCGGTACTTCTCCTCGGTCTCGGCGGTCGCGTAGGCGAGCCGCTCGGAGTCGGTGAGGTTGACGCGGACCTCGACGCAGTCGGCGGGCGCGATGTAGCCCTGCGCCTCGATCTCCTTCCACGGGGCGTCGAACCGCTTGGGCCCGATGAGCGAGAACACGTCCGACTCCCGCCCGTCCTCACGCACGAGGGTCGCGGTGAGCCCGAGCCGCCGCCGGGCCTGGAGGTCGGCGGTGAACTTGAAGACGGGCGCGGGCAGCAGGTGCACCTCGTCGTAGACGACGAGGCCCCAGTCACGGGAGTCGAAGAGCTCCAGGTGCGGGTAGACGCCCTTCCGCCGGGTGGTCAGCACCTGGTAGGTGGCGATGGTGACCGGCCGGATCTCCTTCTTCGTACCGCTGTACTCGCCGATCTCGTCCTCGGTGAGGGAGGTCCGCTTCACCAGCTCGTGCTTCCACTGCCGGGCGGAGACGGTGTTGGTGACGAGGATGAGCGTGGTGGCCTTCGCCTCGGCCATGGCACCGGCGCCGACGAGCGTCTTGCCCGCGCCGCAGGGCAGCACCACGACCCCCGACCCGCCGTGCCAGAAGCCCTCCACGGCCTGCTTCTGGTACGGCCGGAGCGCCCAGCCGTCCTCGGCCAGCTCGATCGGATGGGCCTCGCCGTCGACGTACCCCGCGAGGTCCTCGGCGGGCCACCCCAGCTTCAGCAGCGTCTGCTTGACCTGCCCGCGCTCCGAGGGGTGCACGGCCACGGTGTCCGGGTCGATCCGGGCCCCGACCAGCGGCTGGACCTTCTTCGACCGGAGGATCTCCTCCAGCACGGGCCGGTCGGTGGTGGTGAGCACGAGCCCGTGCACCGGGTGCTTGGACAGGGTGAGCCGCCCGTACCGCGCCATCGTCTCGGCGATGTCGACCAGGAGCGCGTGCGGTACGGGATACCGGGAGTACTCGACGAGCGCGTCGACGACCTGCTCGGCGTCGTGCCCGGCGGCGCGGGCGTTCCACAGCCCGAGCGGGGTGACCCGGTAGGTGTGGATGTGCTCGGGCGCACGCTCCAGCTCCGCGAACGGCGCGATGGCACGACGGCAGGCCTCGGCCAGCTCGTGGTCGACTTCGAGGAGCAGCGTCTTGTCGCTCTGGACGATGAGGGGTCCGGTCACGCGCTTCGGCCCTTTCTGCGGGGTACGGCCACGACTGCGGCCAAACGTCCAGTGTGCCGCATCCGGGGCCGGGACGGGATGGCCGATCGGGCGGGGGCCGGGGCCGTGGTCAGGGCCGGGGCCGGGGCCGGGCCTGGGGCCGCCGCCCGGTACACCCGCCTGATCCGGGCCGGCCGCCTCCGCACGGTCGGCCGTACGCCCTCGTCGACGGGCAGAGCCGCACCGGAACGCCGGAGAGTGTGCCGGCCCCGGTGTTCCCGTCACCAGGCAACTTCCGGTGGATGAGGGGCTGATACAAAGAGGTGGAGTGCCGGCAGGGGGCCGGTGCGGGGGAGGTCACGCGTGTCCCAGCCGTACGACGAGAAGCCGCCGGTGCCGCAGGGGCAGCAGCCCTTCGGCGCACCGCCGCCGATGCCGCCGGGGCCGCCGATCCCGCCGGGGCCGCCGGGGCCCGCGCAGCCCGGCTACGGCGCACCGCAGCAGCCGGTCGCCGGGAATCCGTACGCCCAGCCGGTGCAGGGCGCACAGCCGCAGGGGTACGGATACGGCGGCGGCCAGGAGCAGCCCCACGGCCCGTACGGGACCCCTGGGACCTCCGGGCCCCCTGGGGGCTTCGAGCCCGGAGGTTTCCCGCCGCCGCAGCCGGGGACGCCCGCCCCGCGGAAGAGGACGGGGCTCATCGCGATCGCCGCCGTGCTGGCCGTGGCGGTCATCGGCGGCGGGGTCTGGTTCGCCGTGGGGCGGGGGAGCGACAGCGGGAGCGACGACGCCAAGTCGCCGACGTCCGTGGGGACTCCCGGCGCGACCGGGTCCGCCGGAAGCACCGGGGAGACCCCGGAGGCGACGGACCCGACGACGGCCCCGTCCGATGAGCCGACCGCCTCACGGCCCGCCCGCTCGGACAACCCGCTCGTGCCCCAGCCCACCGGCACCGGGCTTCAGGCGGTGTGGAAGATGCCGGACTCCACGATGCTCGGGCTCGGCGAGGCGTACACCGACGAGCCCGCGAGGATCAACGCGATCCTCACTATCCGCGATGGCTTGGAGTGCGAGGGCCGGTGGCAGGAGGACGAGAGCGGCGACTTCCTGGAGATGGCTCTGCTGTGCGAGCAGGACGGAGTCCGGGTCGCGAGCAAGGACCGGGTGGGCAACCTGCGGCAGAACGGCGACACGTTGACCGTCACCTGGAAGAAGGGCGCCACGGGGACGGACACCTTCGAGCGGTTCTCGGACATGAACCCCGGCTGACGTCGGTACGGGGCCGGGGCCTCAGCCACCGCGCCGCTGCGGCCCGAACCGCACCGGGACGCCGGGGGAGTACAGCACGCTCATCGGCGCCCCGGCCGGCGCCGGCAGCCCGCCCGCCGTCACCAGGTCCTCGTCGCACTCCAGCAGCTCCGCCCGGTGGAGCGGCCACCGGGGGTGGACGTTGGGCAGATACGCGGTCCGCCCGAAGAGCGAGGTGTGCAGGGCCCACCGGGCGGTCAGGAAGTGTTCCAGCGGCGTGGGCCCGGCGATCGCGTCACCGGGCCGCAGCACGATCCTGCTCCTCGCCCCCCGCGGACCGGGCCACCGGCGCCTGCTCGTGTACGCGACGGTGCCGCCGGACCGCTCGAAGCCCATCCGGGACCACATGTACGGCAACCGGAGCGCGGCCCGCGCCACGAGGACCGGGATGAGCCGGGAGGCGTCCAGGGACCGGAAGACGACCCCGCGCCGCCCGTGGCCGTCGACGGTGTAGAGCCGGACGTTGGTCTCGGGGAAGGTCCCCAGATACGGAATCCCCGGCAGCCCGAGCACGCCCACCCGGTACATCCGGAACGCCACGAGCCCCACGTACGTCGTCGCCCCGTCGAAGGTGTCGGGCACGGTGCCGGGCGGCAACAGAGGCGCGACGTCCGCCGGGTCGGCCGCCCAGTGCAGGAACGCCAGATCCAGCCAGGACTGGGTGAGCAGCGGGGGCATCGGCCCGCCGGGCGGGCGCGGCGAGACCGGTTCGGGGGACACCGGGCCGGGAACGGGGCGGGGTGCGGGCATGCCCGCAGCATCGCAGACCGGGGCGGGAACGCTCGTGTGAGACGGCGGGAGCGGGCGATGTCCTGCTGCACGGTGACACATCCGTCAGGGTCCGGCCGATGATTGACACGGACGAGTGTCATCTCTATGCAATGTCGTTTCGCTGGCGCTATCGTCAGGCTATGACGATATGACCCTTGGAGCGACATCAATCGATGCTTGGAGAGGCTGGCCATGCTGCTGCGGTTCCAGGTCACGAATCACGCCTCGCTGCTGGACGAGCAGGAACTGTCCCTCATGGGCGCTGACCGGCACCCGGAGCGCGCGGAGTTCCCCTCGTCGGCCGCGGGCGAGTTCGCCGTCCCCGTTGCCGCGATCTACGGCACCAACGCCTCCGGAAAGTCCAACGTCATCGACTCCATCGGCTGGATGCGGACGGCGGTCCTCACCTCGTTCCGCCAGTGGGATCCCAGCGGAGGAGTCCCGCGACGTCCTTTCGCCCTCGGCCACGGAGCCTCCGGGCGACCCAGTTCCTTCGCGGTCGATTTCCTCGTCGGTGGGGTGCACCATCAGTTCGGCTTCTCGGTCGATGACGAGCGCGTCACCGAGGAATGGCTGTACTACTACCCCGAGGGGCGGCAACGTCGTCTGTACGAGCGCGGTGCTGATGATGTGGTCACCTTCGGGCGATGGCTCACCGGCCGAAGGAAGCTGATCGCCGAGCTGCTCCGGCCGAACAGCCTGTATCTGTCCGTTGCCGCAGCACAGGGACACGATCAGCTCGGTGAGATCTTCCGATGGTTCCGGTCCGGTCTGCGGATGGCCACCGACCACGACTTCCCCCAGCGTCTGGACCACACGGTCCGACTCTGTCTCGACGGCGCGGACGGCCGAAAGGGCCGACCGGTGCTCGACCTCCTCCGCTTCGCCGACCTCGGCGTGTCCGGCCTGGAGATCCAGGAATGGGACGAAAGCATCCGGGAGGACCACCAGCGGATCACCAAAGCGCTCCGTGATGCGCTGGGGGACAAGGTGCGTGTCCAGGAGGACGCCGAACAGCGGGTCAGGGTGGAGCACCGGACGGCCGAGGGCGTCTTCCCGCTGGATCTGGCGTACGAGTCGAGCGGCACGCGTACGTGGATCGGCCTCATCGGCCCGGTCATCACCACGCTTGCCGCGGGCGGGGTGCTCTGCGTGGACGAGCTGGACGCCAGACTGCACCCCTACCTGGTGGACGCTCTCGTCGGTATGTTCCAGTCGCCCGAGACGAACACCAGGGGGGCGCAGCTGGTCTTCAGTACCCACGAGGCGGCGTTGCTCGGGCGCAATGTACGCACCGAACTCTTCAGGGACCAGGTGTGGTTCACCGAGAAGGACCCGAGGACTCTGGCCACGAGGCTGTTTCCCCTGACCGAGTTCTCGGTGCGCAACTCGGCCGACAACCTGGAAAGGCGCTATCTGGGCGGGCGCTACGGGGCCGTGCCGCATCTGGACGACGACCTGCTGCGGGAAGTGACCGTGGCGTTCCGGCATGGGGGTGGGCGTGAAGCGGGGAAAGCCGCTGAAGAGGACGAAGGGCGCACGTCCGGAGCAGCGTAGATTTCTCATCTACTGCGAAGGGGAGCGCACCGAGAACCAGTACTTCAAAGGTCTCAGCGCGGATCTGCGGACTCTCCCCGTCGCCATTCGTCTCGGCGGCGAACACGGAGAGCCTCAGTCGCTGGTCCGTGCGGCGATCGAGCACAGGAAGCGCGCTCCGCGCTCCCCGGAGGATCGCCGTACGGCCTACGACGAGGTCTGGTGTGTGATCGATGTCGAAGCGCCGAGGCCGCACGACGGCTTGGACAGCGCGCTGGAGCTTGCCAGGCAGCATGGGATCGAGGTGGCGCTCACCAACCCCTGCTTCGAATTGTGGATCATGCTCCACTTTCACGACGTCACGGGATACAGGACGTCGGATCAAGCGCAGAAGGAGTTGGAGCGGCTCGGTGGCTGCGGATACGCGACCAGTCGAAAGCACCTGGTGTACGACACTCTGCGGGACGGCTTCGAGCAGGCGCGGAATCGTGCGGAGATGCTGAGATCACGGTCCTCGAAGGGCCACCGCCACAACCCGTGGACGGATGTCGACAGGCTGGTGGATCTGCTGAGAGCAGCCCGGCCCGCGTGAGGCCGAAGTGCGTTCAAGGCCCGCGCGGGTGCGGACCTCCTCCCTACCCCTCCCCGTCCTCCGCCAGCTCCGCCACCCCCGTGATCCGGTGCAGCGGATACGTGCGGACCTCGTCGGCCGTGTGGTCATAGGCCGTGACGAAGCCGCCCTCCACGCGGACCGGGGCGATCACGCGCTGGCTGGCCGCGCCGTCCGCGTTGACGTAGCCGATCCAGACCGTGGAGCCCGTCAGCGCGGCCGCCTGGACCGTGGCCAGGGTCTCGGCCGCGGTGGTGCGGGGGAGGGAGCCGGAGGGCGCGGTGGAGGAACCGCCCTCCGTCGGCTCCTTGCGGGCCACCGTGGCGGCCGTGTCGCCCGCGCGGATCGCCCGGACCGCCGCACCGAGGAGCGTGTCGTCCGGGACCGGCGGGCCCTCGGGGACCGGGACCGGAGGGGTGCGGGGCGGGGTGCGGCGGGCGCCCGCGCGGGTGATCAGGACATCGCCCTCCGCGGATTCGGCTGCCGGTGCGTAGCCCATGTCGCGCAGGGCTTCGAGGAGGGAGCCGGGGTCGGCCTGGGCGGCCAGGACCGTGGGGGCCAGGCGGCGCAGGCGCAGGCCCGAGGAGCGGCGGTCGGCCAGGATCTCGTTGAGGACCGCCTCGTCGTCGCAGCGTACGTACGCGGACGCCGCCCCGATCCGCAGGTGCCCGTGGCGGCGGGCCACGTCGTCGATGAGGTAGCTCAGCGGCTGCGGCACCGGCGTACGGCTGTGCGCGGCCAGGAACGCGTGCAGGTCCGCCGCCGCCTGCCCGGCGTCCAGGGCGCGGCGCACCGAACCGGGCGTGAAGCGGTACACCGTCGCCCCGCCCTTCGACTCCACGTCGGCCAGGACGGAGAGCATGTCCGCCAGCGGGCGTTCCAGCGGCCCCGGGGCCACCGCCGTCAGGTCGGCCTGGAGCAGGACGTGGTCCAGGGGGTCGGGGAGGAGGGGTGACAGAAGGGCCGCCGCCGTGTCCTCGTCCTGGTCCAGGAGCGCGCGGGTATGTGCCGCCAGCGCGCCCCGGCCCGTGATGCCCAGCAGCTCCGCCTCGTTGAGCGTCCACAGGGCCAGACGGGAGCGGAGGTCCGTGCCCTCCGCCGTCGGGGCCGAACCGCGCAACGGGCGTTCCCAGCGCAGCCGTCGCAGCAGCGACTCGGCCTCCGGCGCGGTGCCCGGCGGGAGTTCGGTGAACAGGGCCAGGACCCGTCGGCGTACGTCGGGGGCGGCCGAGCGGTCCAGCTCCGGGCCGAGCGCGGACAGGGCCCGGCCCTTGGCGTCCTGGCCGCCGACCAGGCCCGGGGTCCGGGTGGCGGCGAGCCACGCGGTGGACAGATGCGTCCAGCGGCCCTCGGCGGACAGGTCGAGCCACTCGTCGGACGCGGGCGTCGGCGCGTACCGTTCGTCGGTCTCCCCGTCGGAGGCCAGCAGCCCCGCGCCGTAGGCCAGTTCGATCCAGAACGCGGCGACCGGCTCGGTCACGTCCAGCGCCGTCGCGGCGCGCTTCAGCTCCCGTACGCTCAGGCCGCCCGCGCGCAGGACCGTGGGGCCGCCGCCGTCCCACAGCTTCAGCAGCTCCTCGACCGTGGACAGCGCCGTGAACGCCTGGCCCGCCGCCGCCCTGTCCACAGCCTGTGGATCGCGTTCCGCCGCCGCCACGACGGCCGGAGGGACCGGTTCCGGCACGCGGTGCGCGCGCCCGGCGCGCAGGTGGAGCGCCGCCTCGCGTGGCAGGACCACCGTCCGCGTCGACACCGGCAGGAGCAGTCCCCGGTCCCGTAGCCACTTCACGGGCGGGGTGGGGTTCGGGGTGACCTCCCCGTACGGCGGCCCCCACACCAGCCGGTCCAGCACCGACAGCGCCTCCACCGGCGCCGTGTCCAGCAGCTCCGCCATCCGCGTCCGGTCCGTGAACAGGGCGGACAGCGCGGCCACCGCCGAGACAGGATCGTGCGTCGGGGGCAGGCCCGTCGCCGCCAGGATCTCCTGGAGCCGGCCCGGCGACATGCCCGCCGTCGCCTCCGCGACCGTGGGGCCCAGGCCCGTGGGGGAGGGGTGCTGCGGGGACGGGGCGAGCAGTTCGCGGGCGGTGCGCACCAGCCGCAGCCGGTCGTCCTCGCCCCAGACCAGGGCCTGTTCGCGCAGCGTCGCCAGCGCGCCCGGCAGGGCGGCGGTGACCGCCGCGCCCACGTCGTCGCGCTGCTCGCCGTCGTCCAGTCCGTCGCCGGTGAGCAGGGCGAGCAGCGTGCCGTACGGGGCCGGGTCCGGCGCCACCGCCAGCGCCTCCGCCGTCTGCAGGGCGAACCGGTCCAGATGCTCCAGCGCGCGGACGACGGACGCCCGGGTACCGGCCCGCGTGGCGAGCTGGGTGATGTCGTTCGGCACCGGGTTGAGGAGGTCGGGGCGGGCACGCAGCAGCCCGGCCAGCGATGTGTCGCCCCGGGCGCGCAGGGCTTCGGCGAGCGTGCGCGGTGGTGTGGTCGTCCCCATCCGTCCCACGTTAGCCGCTGGAACGCTACCGTCGGGGCAGGGCCGGGTAGAGGGGACGCACCGCGTGGGGATCGAGAGCGACCAGCTCGTGCACGACTACCTGAGCCGGGTCGGCGACCTGGCTCAGCAGCAACAGCTCCCGTCGGGCGCCCGGATGAGGCTCGTCTCGACGCTGCGGGGCGAGATCGACCGCCGCCGCACCACGGAGGGCGCGGACTCCCCGGCGGCTGTGCGCCGCATCATCGGCAGGCTCGGCAGCCCCGACGAACTGGTCGCCGCGGCGGCGCGGTCCGGCGACGGAACGGTCCCGCTGCCGTCCGCCCCGAGCGGGACGGGCGGCGAGCCGCAGCGGCGGGGTGTGCCCCGGCCCCGCAGCGGGCTGCTGCGCAAGGAGCCCAAGGAATCCGGCCCTCACGGGGGCGAGGGGCGGGAGGCCACGGGCCCCCGGAAGCCGAAAGCCGGATTCGGGTGGGGCGCGTCGCGCCGCGCGCCGGAGGGGCGGACGGGTGGGGGTGCGGCGGCCGGTGGGGCGGGAGCCGTTCCCCCTGACGGTGGAGCCCTTGCGGACGGTGCCGCTTCCGCTGACGGTGCCGCATCCGCTGACGGTGCGGCCGCCGTGCCCCGTCCCGGGCCCTCCCCCGACGAGGCCCCTGCTGTCGGCGGCGCCTGGCCCGACCCCTCTGCCCCGCACATGCTCGGGCAGAGCGGGCAAGGGGGCGCGGACGACGCGACCGACTGGTGGCGCCTGGAGCGGGGGCCCTTCGACGAGGGGACGGCCGTCCCCGGGTTCTTCGGCGGCATCGAGGCCCCGGAGCTGCTCGGCAGGCGGCCCAGGGCCGTCGACATGGACAAGGAAGGCGCGAAGGACAAGGAGGGCGCGAAGGGCGAGGGGGACGGGAAGGACGGCACGGCAGGCGGCCCTGAAGGCACGGGCGGGGCGAAGGCCGGCCCGGCCGGGACCGGCGAAGGCGCCGCCCGCCGCCGCGCCCTGCGTCTCGTCAAGCTCCGCCGCCGCAAGCCCGTCCCCGTCGTCGTCGAACCCGTGGTCGCCGCTCCCGGCCCGCGCGGCGGCTTCGCCCACCCGCTGCTGCTCCTGGCCGCCGTCCTGCTCGTCGCCGGCGTGGTCACCGGGTCCTGGCTGCCGCTGGCGGGCGGCTGGCTCATCGCGTACAGCTCGCGCACCCTCTCCCGTACGGAGGCGAAGTGGGCGGCTCTCGGCCTCCCGGGCGTCGTCGCTGCCGGGGCCCTGGTGTGGGTGTGGGGGCGGATGGAGGGGCGCTGGGGCGAGCCGATCCGCGAGGGCGCGATGCGGGACGTCCTGCTGGAGGCCTGGCCGGTGGTCGTCCGGGTCGCCGCCGTCGCCTCCGCGCTCTACCTCGTGTGGCGGGCGCGCAGGCGGGCGTGACCGGGCGCCGGAGCGGGTTCCGGCCCTCGTGGTCGGCCGGATGTCCTCGGCGGATCCCCGCAGAACTCGGCGGGCCTCTGCGGAGTTCGGCGGGCCCCCACGGAACAACTCCGCGGGCCTCCGTGCGTCGGACCGGCCGCAGCGGTGATGGACCCGCCGTCGTGCCGAGCTGCGTACCGGCCGGAACGGTACCGGGCCCGCCGTCATGTCGTGCGGCGGATTCCGGCGAGCAGGGCGGCGACCATCCGCCGGGCGTCCGCCCGGTCGTAGTCGGGGCCGGTGATGCACAGGTTCCCGATGGCCCGCATCAGTGTGTACGCGGTGATGCCGGGGTCGGTCTCGCCGGCCTCGGCGCAGGCGTCGAGCAGCGTCGCGCAGGCCGGGACCAGCGTGTCGAGCATCAGGGCGTGCAGGTTCTCCAGCCCCGGGTCGCCGGACCCCAGGGCGGCGCCGAGACCGTGCTTGGTGACCAGGAACTCCACGAACGCGTCCGCCCAGCGGGTCAGGGCGGTGAACGGGGACGCCGATTCCGCCAGCAGCCGGGGCGCGAGCGCGCTGCAGGTGTCGATCTGGTGCCGGTAGACCGCGGTGACCAGGTCCGCCCGGGTGGGGAAGTGGCGGTAGACCGTTCCGACGCCCACATCGGCGCGCTCGGCGATGTCGCGGATCGGCGCCTGGACGCCCTGGTTCACGAAGACCGCGGCCGCGGCCGCCACCACGGCCTCGCGGGTGCGCTGTGCGCGGGCCTGGCGTACTCCGAGCGATTCCGGCACGGGCCGGTCCTCCTTCACGGGTCCTGCTGCACGATTCCTGCTTCACGAGTCCGGCCTGCGCGGACCCCTCCTTGCTCGCGGAACATTGTTCCGCTAATTTGGCGGAACAGCGTTCCGCGAAAGTGTGCGGGGCGGCTCACCTGCGGCAGAGCCGGCGGTTTCGCCCTGCCCGGGAAGCGGCGGCACGTCCCCCCCCCAGCGGCAGAGCGCCCAGGACAGAAGAGGCGGCGGCGCGCCCGAGCGAAGAAGAAGCAGCCGCACGCCCTACGGAAGAAAGTGGCTCCCCATGTCAGCTCAGTACCCGGACCGACGCATCGTCGCGGTCAAGCCGATCCCCGTGCCCGCCCCCGACCGTGGCGTGGACCTCCAGGTGAAGGTCACCGCCCCGCTGACCGGCCGGAACCTCCCCGTCATCGTGTTCTCGCACGGCAACGCGTGGTCCATGGACGGATACGAACCCCTCGTCGACCGGTGGGCCGCCGCCGGGTTCGTCGTCGTACAGCCCACCCACTTGGACTCCCGCCGCAACGGCATCGGGTGGGACGACCCGCGTTTCGCCACCGTCTGGCGCGTCCGGATATCCGACCTCCACGCCGTTCTGGACGGCCTGGGAGGCATCCTCGCCCAAGTGCCCGGCCTCGAGGACCGCGCCGACCTCGGCCGGGTCGCGGCCGTCGGCCACTCCTGGGGAGCGCAGACCGTCGGCACACTGCTCGGCGCGCGGGTGCTCGACGCCGACGGGGTACCGGGGGCCGACTTCACGCACCCCGCGGTCGCGGCCGGCGTCCTGATCGCCGCGACCGGAACGGGTGACTCCCTCACCCCGTTCGCGGTCGAGCATCTTCCGTTCATGCGGCCGGACTACTCCACGATGACCATGCCGGCCCTGGTCGTGGCGGGCGGCCGGGACCGGTCCCAGCTCTCCACCCGGGGGCCGGAGTGGTTCACCGACGCCTACCGGCTCGGCCCGTCCCCGAAGAGCCTGCTCACCATCGACGAGGGTGAGCACACCCTGGGCGGTCTCGCCGGGGAGAAGGTCGCCGAGACCACCGACGAGGACCCCGCCCGGGTCGCCCTCGTCGCCGACGCCGTCTCCGCGTACCTCCTCGACGCCCTCGGGCTCGACGCCTCGGAGTGGGCGGCCTTCGGGAAGGCCGCCGCCGCGGACGGCGCCGGCTGGGACGTCACCGGCAAGTGAGAGCGCCGGGGCGTCCCCGCCCGCGATACGTCAACCCGTCAGGCTCCGGTGGAGTTCGCCGAGGATCCTGTCGGCCGCGGTGTAGCCGATGCCCTGGATCCACAGCTGGTCGTCGACCGCGAAGACCCTGCCGTTCTTCACGGCGTCCATGTTCTTCCACAGGCCGCTGCCGGTGGTCGTCGTCTCCTTGGCCTTCTTCGGGTCGCCGTACGTCGAGTGGAAGACCACGTCCGCGTCCGCGAGGTCGATCCTCTCGGGGCTGACGTCGTAGGAGAACCCGTCCTTGGCCTGGTCGGTGATCGCGGGGCGGCCCAGCCCCACATCGGCCAGGATGGTGGCGATGTAGTTCTTCCTGCCGTAGATGCGGATGTCCGCTCCCTCGACGAAGCGGACCATGCTGACCTCGGTCGCGGCGGCCTTCTCCTCGCCGCCGAGCGCCTTCGTCACGTCCGCCACGTGGTCGGCGTAGCCGTCCGTGACCATCTCCGCCTCGGCCTGTTTGCCGAGGGCCTCCGCGTGGACCCGGAAGTTCTCCTTCCAGGGGTAGCCGGTGCTCTCCGTCATCACGGTCGGCGCGATCCTGGACAGCTCGGCGTACTTGTCGCCGTGCCGGATCTTGCTGGTGAGGATGAGGTCGGGCTTCAGACCGGCGATGGCCTCCAGGTTCGGGGTCATCATCTGCCCGACGTCCTCGATGCCCGCGACCTGGTTCTTCGGCAGGTAGTTCAGGAAGCCCGAGGCCACGTCCGCGTGGGTCGCGCCGACCGGCTTCACCCCGAGGGTGAGGGCCGAGTCCAGTTCGGCGGTGTCCAGGACGACCACCCGCCGGGGCGCCTTCGGGACCTTCACGTCGCCCATCGCCGTCTTCACCGTACGGGTGGCGTCGGAGGCGGGCGCGGAGTCGGAACCGGAGCCGCCGGACGAGCCGCAGGCGGCCAGGGTCAGCGCGGCGACGGTCATCAGGGACACGGCGGCCAGGGCGCGGGGGCGGAAGCTGCGCTGGGTCATGGTCGGAGGGCCTTTCCGGGAGTCGGAGCGGAGGCTGGGGCGGGACCGGAGGCAGAGGAGGAGGCGGAACCAGGGGCCTCCGAGGAAGCAGAGGCCGATGAGGGAGTGGAAGGCGACGAGGGAGCGGAAGGCGACGAGGACGTCGGCGCGGAGGGCGGCGACGAGGGAGCGGAAGATGACGAGGACGCCGGCGCGGAGGGCGGCGCAGGACTCCAGGGAGCGCCCGGGACGACCAGCGGCGAACCCGTCACCGGGTCCGGGACGATCACCGCCTCCAGGCCGAAGACCTCGCGGACGAGCTCGGCCGTGACGATGTCCCCGGGTGCGCCTTCCGCCACGATCCGGCCGTCCCTCATGGCGACGAGGCGGTCCGCGTACCGGGCGGCCTGGTTGAGGTCGTGCAGCACGGTGACGACGGTACGGCCCCGGGTGCCGTCCGCGGCGGGGGCCGCCAACTGGCGCACCAGGTCGAGGACTTCCACCTGGTGCGCGATGTCCAGGTACGTCGTCGGCTCGTCGAGCAGCAGCAGGTCCGTGTCCTGGGCCAGCGCCATCGCGATCCACACCCGCTGACGCTGACCGCCCGACAGCTCGTCCACCGCCCGGTCGGCCAGCGCCGTCACATCCGTACGGGCCATGGCGTCGGTCACCGCCCGCTCGTCCTCGTCCGACCACTGCTGCCACCAGCTCTGGTGCGGCTGCCGGCCCCGCGCGACCAGGTCGGAGACGGTGATCGCCTCGGGCGCCACCGGGGTCTGCGGGAGCAGTCCGATGGACCGGGCGATCTGCTTCGTGGGTATCCGCGCCAGCTCCGTACCGTCCAGCAGGACCGCCCCGCCGCGCGGCTTCAGCAGCCGGCCGAGCGCCCGCAGGGTGGTGGACTTGCCACAGGCGTTCGGGCCGACGATGACGGTGACCTGTCCGTCGGGCACGGTGAGGTCCAGTTCGTGGACCACGGTGCGGTCCTCGTACGCGAGGGTGAGGGAGCGCGCGGCCAGGCGGGAGCCCGGCTGCGCCGCGTCGTTCGTCGGGCTCATGCGGTGCCTCCACTGCGGCTACGGTGGCCGCGGATGATCAGCCAGATCAGATACGGGGCGCCGACCGCCGCCGTGAGGACGCCCACGGGCAGTTCGGTGGGCGAGAACAGCCTGCGAGCCAGCAGGTCGCCGAGGACGACGATCACGGCACCCAGCAACGCCGAGGACAGCAGGGGGATCTGCGCGGTCCGGGTCATCCGGCGGGCGATCTGCGGGGCGAGCAGCGCCACGAAGTCCACCGGGCCCGCCGTCCCCGTCGCCACGGACGCCAGGACCACGCCGAGGGCGACGAGCCCGAGCCGTACGCGCCCCAGGCGCACGCCCAGGCCGGTCGCCGTGTCGTCGTCCATCGAGACGGTGCGCTGCGCGCGGGCCGCCCAGGCGACGGCGGGCAGCAGCACCAGCAGCGTCCAGCCGATCGGGGCGGCCTCCGACCAGCCCCGCCCGTTCAGCGAACCGGTCATCCAGATCTGCGCCTGCTGGGCGACGAGGTAGTCGCCCTTGGTCAGGAACAGCGTGGTCACCGACCGCAGGGCGACGGCGAAGCCGATGCCGATGAGGACGAACCGGGTGGCGTGCAGGCCGCCGCGCCACGCGAAGACGTGGACGAGGGCCGCCGCGGCCACTCCGCCGATGACGGAGAGGTAGGGCAGGACGGTGTACGAGGTGATGCCGAAGGTCATCGCACCGACCGTGAGCGCGCTCGCGCCCTGGCTGATGCCGATGATGTCGGGGCTGGCCAGAGGGTTGCGGGCGACCGTCTGGATCAGCGCCCCGGCGATCCCGAACGCGGCGCCGACCAGCAGCCCGACGACCAGGCGCGGCAGCCGCAGCGTGCCCACGACCAGCTCGGCCGACGACGGCTGCCCGAGGATCACCTTCACGACCTCGCCGGGCGCGACGAAGCTCTCCCCGACGCAGAGGTAGGCGACGCAGACGGCGGCCAGGAAGACGGCCAGGGCCGCAGCCGCCACGGACGCCCTGCGGTGCAGCAGGAACCGGCCGCGCGGCCCGGCCTTCACGAGCACGTACCCGGCGGGCCGGACCCGCACGGATGCCGAGGCCGCCCCGGATATCGAAGCCGCTCCGGCCCCCGAGGCCGTCCCGGACATCGAGGTCTTCGCGGCCCCCGAGGTCGCCCCGGACTCCGAGGTCGCCCCGGATATCGAGGTCTCCCCGGCCCCCGAGCTCTCCTCGGCCTTCCCGGCCGTCCCGGCCTTCCGGTCCGTCCCGGCCTCCGAGGGCGTACGGGCGTCGTTCACGCGGGCACCGCTCCCCGGTGTACGGGTGCCGCTCATGCCGGCACCGCCTTCCGGCGCACCAGGGCGACCAGGAACGGCACCCCGATCAGCGCTGTCATCACACCCGCCGGTACCTCGCTCGGCGGGAACACGATCCGGCCGACGACGTCCGAGACGAGCAGCATCACCGGCCCGATCAGGGCCGCCATGGGCAGCACCCAGCGGTGGTCGCTGCCGACGACCGCGCGGGCGATGTGCGGGACGGCGAGCCCGATGAACGCGACCGGCCCGGCGGCGGCGACGCCGACCCCGGTCAGCACGGTCGCCCCGGCGCCGCCGACGATCCGGACCGCCGCGACGTTCTGACCGAGCCCCTTCGCCACGTCCTCGCCGAGCGCGAGCGCGTCCAGGCCGCGGGCGACGGCGAGCACGAGCACCGTGCCGACGAGGAGGAACGGCCACACCTGCTGCACGACGTCCGCCTGACGGCCCGCGATCGAACCGACCTGCCAGAAGCGGAACTCGTCCAGCGCCGACGCCTTCGTCGTGAGGATCCCCATCGTCACCGACACCAGCAGGGCGTTGATCGCCGCGCCGCCGAGTGCGAGCTTCACCGGGGTCGCGCCGCCGCGCCCCCGGGAGGCGATGGCGTACACGGCGACCGAGGCGACGCCCGCGCCCGCGAAGGCGAACCACACATAGCCGGTGAGCGTGTGGACCCCCGCGAACGCGATGGCCGTCACCACGGCCACCGAAGCGCCCTGGCTGATGCCGAGGATGCCGGGGTCGGCGATGGGGTTGCGGGTGATGCCCTGGAGCACCGTGCCCGCGAGCGCCAGTGCCGCGCCGACCATCAGCCCGACGAGCGTGCGCGGCACCCGCAGGGAGCGGATCACCTCGGCGGCGTCCGAGTGCCCGCCGTGCAGCAGGGCGTCGAGCACCTCGCCCGGCGGGATGGAGCGCGCGCCCACGGCGAGGCTCAGCAGGACGGCCAGCAGCAGGGCGACGACGGCCGCACCCGTCGCGGCCGCGCGTCGGGAGAGGCGGGGTGCGCGGGGCGCAACGGGCGCACCGGGCGGCGCGGCGGCCCGCACGGGCGCGGACGCTGACATGGGAACCAATCGGGTCGGACGCGGGGGACGAGCGGGCGGTACGGACCGGGCCGGTCCGGTAAGGCTTGGCTAAGTGCGCGCCTCAGTCTAGGCGGCGCGATGTCGCCGCCGACGGGGGCCGGTCGGCAGAATGGCGGGCATGGCTTCTCCCGTTCAGCACCCCGCCCACCGGCCCCTGACGGTCGGCTTCGACCTCGACATGACGCTCGTCGACTCCCGCCCCGGCATCGCCGCCGCCTACCGCGCCCTCGCCGCCGAGACGGGCGCGCGCATCGACGTCGATCTGGTGGTGAGCCGGATCGGCCCGCCGCTGGAGACGGAGCTCGCGCACTGGTTCCCGGCCGACAGGGTGCCGGCCGTCGCCGACCGCTACCGGGAGATCTACCCGGACCACGCGATAGCCCCGAGCACGGCGCTCGACGGGGCGCGGGAGGCGGTGGCGGCGGTCCGGGAGCTCGGCGGCCGGGCGGTCGTCGTCACGGCGAAGCACGAGCCGAACGCGAAACTGCACCTGGCCCACCTCGGCATCGAGCCGGACACGGTGATCGGCTCGCTGTGGGCGGAGGCCAAGGGCGAGGCCCTGCGCGAGCAGGGGGCCCAGGTGTACGTCGGCGACCACACCGGCGACGTGCGCGGGGCGCGGGTGGCCGGAGCACTGTCGCTCGGGGTGACGACGGGCCCGTGCGACGCGGCGGAGCTGCGGGCGGCGGGCGCGGACGTGGTGCTGGCGGACCTGACGGGCTTCCCGGCCTGGCTGGCCGCTTTCGAGGCCGGCCGGGCGGCGTAGGCGCCGGGGAGGCCCTGGATGTATGGATCACGAGCGTTCACCACGCTCGTGATCCGTACACCTAGGAGCCTGCGGCCCGCTTCGGCGAGTTCGCCCACGCCGAGCGGACCACGCCCGCTCCGGCGATCAGGAACCCGACGCCCATCAGCATGCAGACGCCGTACGCGATCGGCGGGAACGGGTCCGTACCGAGGAACAGCGGGGCGACGGTGACCAGTGTGGCCAGTGCGCCGACGAAGAAGACGATCGCGCCGACCTGAACGAGCCGGTCGCCTGCGCCTGAAGGAGTAGTACTCACGCGACCAGGGTAGTTCCCAGCCCGGAGGAACTCTCCGGCGGCGTCTTGTCACCGGCCGTAGGGCCATTAGCCTGGGACCGGGCGGGTCACGGTGACCCGCTGTATTGCTATCCGGTGCTTTTCGGAGCCGTTGTTCCGGCTCTCCCGCACACCGACGAGTACGAGGACGAGGACAGACGTGCCCACCGGCAAGGTCAAGTGGTTCAACAGCGAGAAGGGCTTCGGCTTTCTCTCCCGCGACGACGGCGGCGACGTCTTCGTCCACTCGTCGGTACTCCCTGCCGGAGTCGACGCGCTCAAGCCCGGCCAGCGCGTGGAATTCGGCGTGGTCGCGGGCCAGCGCGGCGACCAGGCCCTTTCCGTGGTGGTCCTCGACCCGACCCCGTCCGTCGCGGCCGCACAGCGCCGCAAGCCCGACGAGCTGGCATCGATCGTGCAGGACCTGACGACGGTCCTGGAGAACATCACGCCGCAGCTGGAGCGGGGCC
Source organism: Streptomyces sp. YPW6 (assembly GCF_018866325.1). NCBI lineage: Bacteria > Bacillati > Actinomycetota > Actinomycetes > Kitasatosporales > Streptomycetaceae > Streptomyces > Streptomyces sp. YPW6. Next base: position 3,187,781 of record NZ_CP076457.1, on the reverse strand, counting down.
GCTACCCGGACAAGGCCGCGGGCGCCAAGATCGCGGGCCTGCTGCGGGCGGTCGCCGACCAGCTCGACGTGTAGGGGCGCGACACGTGCACAGGGGCCTGACCCGGCCGGCCGGGTCAGGCCCGAAGCGCCGGGCCGGACCCGGCGCCCGCCCGTCGTTCAGGGAAACGCCAGCGCGTCCGGACCCAGCGGCGGTACCAGTCCCTCCGCCGCCGCGCGGGTGAGCAGGCCGCGGACCGCCGCGTAGCCGTCCTCGCCGAGGTCGGCGGTGAACTCGTTCACGTACAGCCCGATGTGCTGGTCCGCGACGGCCGGGTCCATCTCCTGGGCGTGCTCCAGGACGTACGGCCGGGAGACCTCCGGGTGGTCCCAGGCGAGGCGGACCGAGCTGCGGGCGGCGTCGGCCAGGCGGCGCAGGGTCTCCTCGCCCAGGGAGCGCTTGGCGATGATCGCGCCGAGGGGGATCGGGAGACCGGTGGTGTCCTCCCAGTGCCGGCCCAGGTCGGCCAGGTTGTGGAGCCCGAAGTTCCGGTACGTGAAGCGGGCCTCGTGGATGACCAGGCCGGCGTCCACCTTCCCGTCCCGTACGGCGGGCATGATCTCGTCGAACGGCATCACGACGACCTCGCCGACGCCGCCCGGCACCATCTCCGCCGCCCAGAGCCGGAACAGCAGGTACGCCGTCGAGCGCTCGCTCGGCACGGCGACGGTCCGGCCGGTCAGGTCGAGGCCCAGCTCCTTGCCGAGGACCAGCGGCCCGCAGCCCCGGCCCAGCGCCCCGCCGCACGGCAGCAGCGTGTACTCGTCCAGGACCCAGGGCAGGACCGCGTACGACACCTTCAGGACGTCCAGCTCACCGCGTTCGGCCATGCCGTTGGTGATGTCGATGTCGGCGAAGGTCACGTCCAGCGCGGGCGCGCCGGGGACCCGGCCGTGCGCCCAGGCGTCGAAGACGAAGGTGTCGTTGGGGCAGGGCGAGTAGGCGATCCGGAGCGCGTCCCCGGCCGGGCTGTCGCCGGCCGCGGTGCCGGTGTCGGTGTCGTGGGTCATGCCGGTTCAACCTTCCGGGTTCTCGTGGCTGTTCCAGACGTCCAGTACGGGCGCCGCCGCGCCGAACGCGTCCGTGAGCGCGGCCAGCGCGTCGCCGACGCGCCAGGCGTCCCGGTCGCGGGGGCCGACGGCGTTCGAGACGGCCCGCACCTCCAGTACGGGCACGCCGGCCCGGGCGGCGGCCTCCGCGACCCCGAAGCCCTCCATCGCCTCGGCCAGCGCCCCCGGGTGCGCGGCGAGCAGGGCGGCGGCGCGTTCGGCGCTGCCGGTCACGGTGGAGACGGTGAGCACGGGGCCGGCGGCCGCGCCGGTGGCGGCCGAGACCTCGCGTACCAGCGCGGGCGGCGGGGTGAAGCGGTCCCGGCCGAAGCCGAGCGCGGTGACCGGCAGGAAGCCCTCGGCGGTCTCCGCGCCCAGGTCGGCGGCGACGATGCCGTCCGCCACGATCAGCGAGCCGAGCGGGGTCACGGGGGTGAACGCCCCGCCGATCCCGGCCGAGACGACGAGCCCGTACGGCCCGGACGCCGACGCCAGGGCGAACGCGGTGGCCGCCGCGGCGGCGGCCGGTCCCGCACCGCCGGCCAGGACGTCGAAGGCGCCGCAGCGGTGCAGCTCGGCTCCCGGCAGCGTCAGGTGCTCCTCGGGGCCGCCGAACGCACGCGTGACCGCGTCCCGTTCCACCGGGACAGCGGTCACGACGAGCACACGCACGGATGTCAGCCTCAGAGTCGAGGACGGGGAGCGGAGGGACGAAACCCTGTCGGGGAGCCGTCCCGGTGGATCCGGGTCAGTTCTTGTTCTTGTTCTTGAACTCGAACTGCCAGATGCCCGTGAGCTTCTTGCCCTTGGTCTCCACGATGGAGACGGTCGTCTCCTCGGCGGTCTGGCCCGTCTGGCTGGCGAGGAACGCGTTTCCGGGGATCGTCCGGTACGTGTTCGTGTACGGCTCCTGCTCGGCCTGCTGGCCGTTGATGAAGAGCGTCCAGCCGTTGTCGGCGATCTCGGGGTCGACGCCGAAGCGGACCTTGTCGTCCATCGAGATCTCGACGACCTTGTCCGCCTTCTTGTTGAGGCAGCCCTGGATCAGCGATTCCTTGATCGCGTCGCCGTCGTTGTAACAGGCGGCCTCGGTGTTCACCGAGTCGCTGCCGACCGTCACGGTCGCGAGCGGCGTCGGCTTGTCGCAGGCGGACAGGACAAGGAGTCCCGCGGACACGGCACCAAGAGCGACGCCGATTCGACGGCCCTTACCGGAGAAGAACGCAACGGTCATGGGCCGAAGGCTATCGGTCGCCTCCGCTCACGCCACGCGGGGGTGCGGCGTGCCGCGCCGCGCGGCCCCCAGGAGGCCCCGTACGGAGGCGGCCGCCCCGAGCGCGAGGATGCCCGCGGCGACCGACATGCCGAGCACCGCGTTGAGCGGCAGGGCGATGCCGATACCGCCACCGACCACCCAGGCCATCTGGAGCAACGTCTCCGACCGGGCGAACGCGGACGTGCGGACCTCCTCGGGCACGTCCCGCTGGATCATCGCGTCGAGCGACAGCTTCGACAGGGCCTGGGTGAAGCCGGCGACCGCGCCGAGGGCCGCGACCAGCAGGGTGGAGAAGAACACCGCGGCGAGGACCGCCACACTCAGCGCCAGCGCCAGCACCGTCGCGACGATCACCTCGGGGCCGCGCGCCCGGAGCCAGGACCCCACCGCCGTACCGCAGGCGTTGCCGACCCCGGCCGCCACGCCGACGATGCCGAGCGAGACCGCCGCGCTCTGCCCCGCCAGCGGGTGCTCGCGCAGCAGGAACGCCAGGAAGAAGATGAGGAAGCCCGAGAGGGCCCGGTGCGCGGCGTTGGCCTGGAGCCCGTGCAGGACGGACCCGCCGACGGACCGCAGACCCGGTGGCCGCTCCTTGGCCGGCTTCTCCCCGTCGCCCGCCCTGGCGCCCCCGCGCAGCCCCGCCCGGGTGCTGCCCGACCGCCCCGGCGCCGTGCCGGGAGCGGGCCGGGAGGGCGCCCCGTCGTGGTGCGGGACGATCAGCCGCGCCCGCCGCTCGCCCTTCGCGGAGTCGACCTTGTGCGGCAGGCTGAAGGCGAGGAAGGTCCCGGCGACGAAGATCGCGCACGCCCCGTACAGCGGCCAGGCGGAGCCGATCATCTGGAGGCCGGCCCCGATCGGGGCCGCCACCCCGGTGGCCAGCAGCCCGGCCAGGGTGACCCGGGAATTGGCCTTCACCAGGGAGAAGTTCGGTGGCAGCAGCCGTGGCACGACCGCGCTGCGCACCACGCCGTACGCCTTCGACGAGACCAGGACGCCCAGCGCGGCCGGATACAGCTCCAGACCCCCGGTGGCGACCGCGCCCGACATGGTGATCGCCAGCAGGGCGCGGGCCAGCATCGCGCCCGCCATCGCGGCCCGGCGCCCGTGCGGCAGGCGGTCCAGCAGCGGGCCGATCACCGGGGCGAGGAGCGTGAAGGGAGCCATGGTGATGGCGAGGTAGAGGGCCACCCGGCCGCGCGCCTCGTCCGTGGGTACGGAGAAGAAGACCGTGGAGGCGAGCGCGACCGTGATCATGACGTCGCCCGCCCCGTTCACGGCGTGCAGCTCGATCAGCTTGCCGAGGCCGGACTCCCCCGCCCCGTGGGCGTGCGTCGCCTTGCGGATGGAGCGCGCCGTGCCGGTGAACGGGGCGCGCAGGGCACGGCCCGTCACCCGTCCCGCCCTGCGGAGCGGGCCGGGGCCGTCGTGCGACCGGGCGGCTGTCACCTCGTCATAGTGCCCCACCCCGGCCGGTTCGAACGGTGATCGGCCACGGACTCGCGCGGGATACCGGACACGGGGGTGACGCGTTGCCGGGCGAGCGTCGGCCGCCGCCGTACGGGGAGGTGTACCGGACGCCCACGGGACGCGTACCGGACGTGAACCGGACGCCCGCCGGTGGAGCGGGTGGCGCGTGCGGGGGAGCCGGCCGCGCGTGTGGGGGGCCGGCGGCGCGTGCCTGCGGGGAACGGATACGGCACGTTTGGGACGGGCAGGTGGGCGCGGGGCGGCGGAGAGGGTAGCGTGCGTAACGCGCCACCGGCGGTTGTTCTTGGCCGCGCGCCTCTCGGCGATCCCGCAGAATGGGTGGCAGAAGGCGCGCCCGAGGCAGGCACTACGGGTGTGGACGTCGACGCGGCCCCCAGGTCCGCTCCGCCCGCACCTGTCTGGCCGAAAACGGCAATCGTGCAGCAGCTGGCGCGCTCGTGAGACTGGCGTATGGAGAGAAGCGAAGACCTGTGAGTGCTGCGACGACCACGCGAAGCCGTACGACACGTGCGACCCGTACCCCTGTTCCCGACCGCCTGTGCGCCGAGGCGGTCGACCTTGCCCGCTCGGCCGCCGAGGAGGCCGCCGCGCCCGGTGTGGTCGGCGAGCACGTCGGTGTGGTCTCCGAGGGGGACCGGGTCGTCACGCACTTCTTCGAGGCCAAGGAGCCCGGTTACCGGGGCTGGCGCTGGGCCGTGACGGTGGCGCGGGCCTCCCGCGCGAAGAACGTCACCCTGGACGAGACGGTGCTGCTGCCGGGTGCGGACGCGCTCCTGGCGCCGGAGTGGGTGCCGTGGAGCGAGCGGCTGCGCCCCGGCGACATGGGGCCCGGGGACCTGCTGCCCACCGAGGCGGAGGACCTGCGCCTGGAGCCCGGCTGGACCGGCGAGGACGAGCCGCCGCCGAACTCCGTGGTCTCCGAGGAGCTGGCGGAGCTGGTCGACGCGGAGGACGCCGAGCTGACGGACCGGCCGGTGGCGGCGACCAGCCGGGGTTCCATCGCCGCCGTGGCGGAGGAGCTGGGTACGCGCCGGGCGCGGGTGCTGTCGCGGTACGGGCTGTACGAGGCGGCCGACCGCTGGGACGAGGCGTTCGGCCCGAAGACGCCGATGGCGCAGGCGGCCCCGGCGACCTGTGTCAGCTGCGCGTTCCTGATCCCGATGGCGGGCTCGCTGAAGCAGGCCTTCGGGGTGTGCGCGAACGAGTTCGGCCCGGCGGACGGGCACGTGGTGTCGCTGGCGTACGGCTGCGGCGGGCACTCGGAGGCCGCGGTGATGCCGAAGCCGGTCCGGCCCGCGGACCATGCCCTGGACACGATGCGGGTCGACGCGTACGCGCTGCGGCCGGAGCGGGGCGAGGGCTCCGTCCCCGCCGAGCCGGACGGCGCGTCGGAGGACCTCGGCCACTCCTGACGCTCCTGCCCGCCGAGGGACCGGGCCTGCGGCGCCCGGCAGCGCGGCGCGCCTGCGGTCCGCCCGGCCACCCGAGCTCTTCCGGCGTCGGGTGAGCACATCCAGCCTGGAACGGAACGCCGGACGGGCTCGACAGGGACCGCCGGTACGGGCCGGAGGACGCCGGGCGGGCGTGGACCGCCCGGGACGCCGGTACGGCGCGGGTGGGCGGGCGCGGTACCTTCGGGCGCACACGGGGCCGCACCGGCATACGCGGGCCACCCACAACGCGGACGGAGTCGAGAGCGTGAGCATGAAGGCGACCGAGGGGGCCGATCCGTTCGGGACGGCACGGCTGCGGCGCGGCGTGCTCGACGCGTGGGGCGCCGGGCCCGCCCGGTTCCGGGAGGACGCCAACGCCGAGGAGGACCTCGCGCTCGGCGGCTACCGCGACCGCCTCGTCGTCGAGCTGGCCCAGAACGCCGCCGACGCCGCGGCCCGCGCCGAGGTCCCCGGCCGGCTCCGCCTCACCCTGCACCCCGCCGCCCCCGGCGACCCGGACGCCCGCTGCGTGCTGGCCGCCGCCAACACCGGCGCCCCGCTCGACGCGACCGGCGTCGAGTCCCTGAGCACCCTGCGGGCCTCCGCCAAGCGCGAGGGGCACGAGTCCTCGGTGGGCCGCTTCGGCGTCGGGTTCGCCGCCGTGCTCGCGGTCAGCGACGAACCGGCGGTGCTCGGCCGCCACGGCGGCGTCCGCTGGTCGCTGGCCGAGGCGCGCGGCATGGCCCGCCAGGCGGCCGTCGGCTCCCCCGGGCTCGGGGACGAGCTGCGCCGCCGCGACGGACACGTACCGCTGCTGCGCCTGCCGCTGCCCGCCGAGGGCTCCGCGCCCGACGGGTACGACACCGTCGTCGTGCTGCCGCTGCGCGACGGCACCGCCGAGGACCTGGTGGCCCGGCTGCTGGCCGCCGTGGACGACGCGCTGCTGCTCACCCTGCCCGGCCTCGACGAGGTCGTCATCGAGACCCCGGACGGCACCCGGACCCTGAGCCGGTCGCAGCACGGCCCGTACACCCACGTCGACGACTCCGCGCGCGGCCTGAACCGCTGGCGCACCGTCCTGCACCACGGGCCCGTCGAGCCCGCCCTGCTCGCCGACCGCCCGGTCGAGGAGCGGCTGCGCCCGCACTGGTCGGTGACCTGGGCGGTCCCGGTCGACGAGTCCGGCGCCCCGCTCCACCCCCGTACGGCACCGGTCGTGCACGCCCCGACCCCCACCGACGAACCCCTCGGCATCCCCGCCCTGCTCATCGCCTCGCTCCCGCTGGACACCGCCCGCAGGCACCCCGCGCCGGGGCCGCTGACCGACTTCCTGGTGGAGCGGGCGGCCGACGCCTACGCGGAGCTGCTGGGCGCCTGGCGGCCCGTGTCGACCGGGACGATCGACCTGGTGCCGGGCCAGCTCGGCAAGGGCGCGCTGGACGGGGCCCTGCGCGGGGCGATCCTGGCCCGGCTGCCGAGGGTCGCGTTCCTGGAGCCCGCCGCACCCCGGGACCCCGGGGCGGAGAGCGGCTGGGGCGACGACTGGGACCGGGAGCAGGACCGGGACCGTACGGAGAACACCGCCGCCCTGCGGCCCGTCGAGGCCGAGGTCGTCGAGGGCGTCGGGGCCGGGACCGTGGCGGTCCTCGCCGAGGTGCTGCCCTGTCTGCTGCCGGCCGGTCTGGAGCGGCGCACCGAGCTGCGCACCCTCGGGGTCGCCCGGGTCCCGCTGACCGAGGCGATCGACCGCCTCGCCGGTCTGGAGCGCGACCCCGCCTGGTGGCACCGGCTCTACGACAGCCTCGCGGGCACCGACCCCGACCGGCTCACCGGCCTCCCCGTCCCGCTCGCCGGTGACCCGGAGGACGAGCGGGCGGGCCGCCCGCCGCGCACCACGATCGGGCCCCGCCAGATCCTGCTGCCCCTCCCGGACGCGCTGACCGCCCCCGTCCTGGGCCGTCTCTCCCGGCTCGGCCTGAAGGTCGCCCATCCGGACGCGGCCCATCCCCTGCTGGAGAAGCTGGGGGCCCTGCCCGCCACGCCCCGGGCCGTGCTGACGACCCCTCAGGTGCGTGCCGCGGTGGCCGGATCGCTGGACGCGGGGGAGATCTGGGACGAGGACGCGCTCGACGCCGACGAGCTGGCCGAGACCGTGCTCACCCTCGTCCGCGACGCCGAACTCGGCCCCGCCGACGAGCCGTGGCTCGGTGCGCTCGCCCTCCCCGACGAGGAGGGCGAGCCCGCCCCCGCCGGTGAACTGGTCCTGCCGGGGAGCCCGTTCGCGCAGATCATGCGGGAGGGGGAGCTCGCGCTCGTCGACCAGGAGCTGGCCGACCGCTGGGGCGAGGGCCCGCTGACCGCCTGCGGGGTCCTGGCGACCTTCGCTCTCGTCCGGGCCGCCGACGTCGTCCTCGACCCGGACGAACTGGAGCCCCGGGACGGCGACTTCGCCGAACCAGACGACGCGGGGCTGCTGGACGCCGTCGACGTCTGGTGCGAGGACCTGCTCGACCGGCTGCCCGGGACGCCCGTGCCGCCGGTCGCCACCGAGATCGTCGCCGTACGGGATCTGGACCTGGTCGACGACGACGCCTGGCCGCAGGCGCTGGCGATGCTGGCCCGGCCGCCGTTGCGCGACGCGCTGACGCAGCCGGTGCGCGTGCTGCTCCCGGACGGCACGACGCAGTCCGTGCGCCCGTACACCGCGTGGTGGCTGCGGGACCACCCGGTGCTGGACGGCCGCCGCCCGGCCGGACTGCGCTCGGCGGCCGGTGACCCGCTCCTGGCCGGGCTGTACGACGCGGTGGACGCGAGCGGCTTCGACGACGTCCAGGTGCTGCGGGCCCTCGGGGTGCGGACCTCGGTCGCCGCTCTCCTGGACGAGCCGGGCGGCGCGGCCGAACTCCTGGGCCGCCTCGCCGACGCGGACCGCCCCGTCACCCCCGTACAGCTGCACGCGCTCTACACGGCCCTCGCCGAACTGGACCCGGAACAGGTGACGTTGCCGGACGCGTTGCGCGCGGTGGTGGACGGCGGCGTCAGGGTGGTCGACGCCGCGGACGCCGTGATCGCGGACGCCCCGGACGTGCTGCCGCTGACGGCGGGCCTGCCGCTGCTCCCGGTCGCCCCGTCCCGGGCCGCCGAGCTGGCCGACCTGCTCCAGGTGCCCCGCCTCGGCGAGACGGTCGAGGCGGACGTCACCAGCGAGGGCGAGGAGCACCGCGTACCGGAGCCGGTCCGCGTCCTGCTCGGCCCCGCCACCCCCGACACGTACCTCGAACACCCCGAACTGCGCGCCGGCGGTGTCGAACTGGACTGGCGCCGCACCCCGGACGGGGTCGTCCACGCCGCCACCCTGGAGGGCGTGGCGGCGGGACTCGCCTGGGCGGCGGGCCAGTGGCCCCGTCGCTTCGAGGTGGCGGCCCTGCTGGAGGACCCGTCGCGGACGGAGGAGCTGGCGCGGGACCGCTGGTTCGACTGAGGGCGGGGCGCAGCCCGGGAGCGGCCGCGGGTTCACAGAAAAGTCACAGACACGCACAACCGTTCGTCCGATTCGCCTGTCTGTTCCTGTGAGCCAACAGGCTCATGGATCAGATGGGTCCCGCCGGGCCGACGCCGCAAGCGCGCCCCGGGACCCCTTCTCCACTTGGGGACACATGCGTATTCGTGCCACCGTGGCCGCCGTTTCCGGCGCCCTGGCCCTTTCCGCTCTCGCCGTACCGGCCGTCCAGGCCGATGAGAAGCCCGACGCCGGCGTGAGCCTGCCGTCCGGCACCGATGTCTTCGCCGCTGAGCCCGCCGAGTCGGCGGCGCCCGGCGCGGCCACCGCCAAGACCCGTGGCGGCCGCGCGGCGGAAGTGCCCGTCATCAAGAAGGTCGTCGTCAACGGCGGCAAGGACGTCGTGGTGGGCACGAAGTCCAAGCAGAAGTTCACCATCGCCGTCACGGCCTCGTCGCCGTCCGGCATCGCCGACGCCTTCGCCTACCTGTGGCACGGCCACGCCGACACGGTCGACGGCTTCCTCGGCCCGGTCCAGGAGACCGGCAGCTGCAAGGTCTCGGCCGACCCGACCACCTCCACCTGCACCGTCTCGGTCACCGTCGACCCGCGGTCCGACGACCTCTACACCAGCAGCCTCGCCGGCACCTGGAAGGTCGCGGCCGGAGCGCTCGCGGACACCGGCGGCGAGAACGACTTCGTCTGGAACGACGCCCAGGCGAAGACCCGCGTCCAGCGGTTCTCCAAGCTGACGGTGAACGCGTCCCCCGAGCCGGTGAAGAAGGGCAGGACGCTCACCGTCACCGGCAAGCTCACGCGGGCCAACTGGGACACCAACACGTACAAGGGCTACACCAACCAGCCCGTGAAGCTCCAGTTCAAGAAGAAGGGGGCCAAGAGCTACACGACGGTGAAGACCGTCAGGACCAGCTCCACCGGCACCCTGAAGACCACGGTCAAGGCCTCGGCCGACGGCTACTGGCGCTACAGCTTCGCCGGCACGTCCACCACCCCGGCCGTGTCGGCCGCCGGTGACTTCGTCGACGTGAAGTAGCACCCGGCAGCGCCCCCGGCACCCGGAAGCCCCCGGGAGGATCACCCGTCCTCCCGGGGGCTTCCGTCCGTTGCCTACACCCCGAAGCGCCGCCCCACCCAGCGCCAGACGAACTCCAGCAGGGCGGCCGCCGCCACCGCGATACCGACCGCCGCCCACGGCATCGTCGTGCCGACCAGCTTCAGCGCGAAGAAGTCCTGGAGCCACGGCACCACGAGCACGATCAGGAAGCCGAGCCCCATCGCCGCCACCAGGCCGAGCCGCCACCAGGTGTACGGGCGGGCGATGATCGCCAGGACGTACATCGCGACCAGGAACAGCGTCAGCGTCGCCGCGCTCGTCTCCGCCGCGAGCGCGTCCTCTCCGCTGTAGTGGTGCCGGGCCAGCAGGTACGTGGTGAAGGTGGCCGCCGCCGCGATGACGCCGGAGGGGATCGCGTACCGCATGACCCTGCGGACGAAGTTCGGCCGGGCCCGTTCCTTGTTGGGCGCGAGAGCCAGGAAGAACGCGGGGACCCCGATGGTCAGCGTGGCCAGCAGGGTCAGGTGCCGCGGCAGGAAGGGGTACTCCACCTGGGTGCAGACCACCAGGATCGCCAGCAGCACCGAGTAGACCGTCTTGGTCAGGAAGAGCGTCGCGACCCGGGTGATGTTGCCGATCACCCGGCGGCCCTCGCCCACCACCGACGGCAGCGTCGCGAAGCTGTTGTTCAGCAGCACGATCTGCGCCACCGCGCGCGTCGCCTCCGAGCCCGAACCCATCGAGACGCCGATGTCCGCGTCCTTGAGGGCCAGCACGTCGTTGACGCCGTCGCCGGTCATCGCGACCGTGTGGCCGCGCGACTGGAGGGCGGCCACCATGTCCCGCTTCTGCTGCGGGGTGACCCGGCCGAAGACCGCGTTCTGTTCCATGGCGGTCGCCATCTCGTCCGGGTCGCTGGGCAGCCGGCGGGCGTCGAGGGTGTTCTCCGCGCCCGGGAGGCCCAGCTTCCCGGCGACCGCGCCGACCGAGACCGCGTTGTCGCCGGAGATGACCTTGGTGGCCACGTTCTGGTCGGCGAAGTAGGCGAGCGTGTCGCCCGCGTCCGGCCGCAGCCGCTGCTCCACGACGACCAGGGCGGTGGGGGCGGCTCCCTCGGCCGCGCCGGGCGCGTCGAGATCGTCGCCCTGGACACGGGCCAGCAGCAGCACCCGCAGCCCCTGCTCGTTGAGCTGCCCGACCTCGGCGAGGGCCGCATCGCCTTCGGACAGCAGCACGTCGGGCGCGCCGAGCAGCCAGGCGGAAGCCGTCCCGTCGGCCTCGGTGAACGCCGCGCCGCTGTACTTGCGGGCGGAGGAGAACGGCAGTGCTTCGGTGACCGTCCAGCTCTCCGCGTCGTCGGCGTCCGCCGGATACGCGTCGATGATGGCCTGGAGGCTGGCGTTGGGCCGGGGGTCGGAGGACCCCAGCGTCCGCAGCACCTGCCGTACGTACGCCTCGTCGCTCCCGTTGAGCGGCCGGACCTCCGTGACGTCCATGCCGCCCTCGGTGAGCGTGCCCGTCTTGTCCAGGCAGACCACGTCGACCCGGGCCAGGCCCTCGATGGCGGGCAGCTCCTGCACGAGGCACTGCTTGCGGCCCAGGCGGACGACGCCGATGGCGAAGGCGACGGAGGTGAGGAGCACCAGGCCCTCGGGGATCATCGGGACGATCCCGCCGACGGTCCGGGCGACGGAGTCCTTGACGTTGTTGTCCTTCACGACCAGCTGGCTGATGACCAGCCCGATCGCCGTCGGCACCATCATCCACGTGACGTACTTCAGGATCGCGCTGATGCCGCTGCGCAGCTCCGAGTGGACGAGCGTGAAGCGGGAGGCCTCCTCGGCGAGCTGCGCCGCGTACGCCTCGCGCCCCACCTTGGTCGCGGTGAACGCGCCGCCGCCCGCGACGACGAAGCTGCCCGACATCACGGGGTCCCCGGCCCGCTTGATCACCGGGTCGGCCTCCCCGGTCAGCAGCGACTCGTCGACCTCCAGGCTGTCGGCCTCCACGACCGTGCCGTCCACGACCACCTTGTCCCCGGGCCCCAGCTCGATCACGTCCCCGAGGACGATCTCGTGGGTGGAGATCTCGGCGGCGACGCCGTCGCGGCGCACGGTCGGCTTCGCCTCGCCGATCACCGCGAGGCTGTCCAGGGTCTTCTTGGCCCGCCACTCCTGGATGATGCCGATGCCGGTGTTGGCGACGATCACGAAGCCGAAGAGGCTGTCCTGGATCGGTGCGACGAACAGCATGATCGCCCAGAGCACGCCGATGATCAGGTTGAACCGGGTGAAGACGTTGGCCCGGACGATCTCGGCGAGCGAGCGCGAGGAGCGGACGGGGACGTCGTTGACCTCGCCGCGCGCGACCCGCTCGGCGACCTCGGCGGTGGTCAGACCGTCCGGCCGGCGGGGCGGCGGCGGTGGCTCCACGGGGTGCACGGGATCGAGTTCCGCCCCCGCGTCGATCATGGCCGGCCGGGTGGGTCCGGGAGAATGCTCTCCGGAGGAGTCGAGTGCCCGCTGCGTCATGGGTCCGACGTTACGGGCGCCCGCGGCGAATCTCCCGCCGGGGGGCAGAAGATCCGACCAGGGGAGGACGAAGTCGGTCCCGTGGTCGTACGGGGGAGTCGCCCCGGCGGCCTTCGACGTGCACGGGGAGCCGCACCGGGCCCTCGACGCGGGCGGATCGGCCCGTTCGGTCCGGCCGGTCGGATCAGCCCGTTCGGTCCGGCCGGTCGGTGCTCAGCGCCTTGTCCGCCGCCTCGGCCCCGGCGGCGTCCTTGACCTCGGCGCGGGCGGCGTGGCGCTTGAGGGCGGCGTCGCGGCCGCGCACGTACCAGATCCCGATCAGGCCGAGTCCGGCGCCGGCCAGCGGGGTCCAGACCCACCAGGTGTGGCCGCGGTCGGCGAACCAGCCGTAGAAGGGGAGCTGGGCGAGGAAGAGGACGAACCAGAGGATCGTTCCGCCGACGACGGTGGCGACGACCGGGCCCTCCAGGGGTTCGGGCGCCTCGTGCTGCGGTGTCCACTTCTCCATGGGTTCAGTGTATGGGGCCCCGGACGGCCCACCCTGATCGGCCACGGACGGGGCGATCGGCCGGTGACGGCGCGGCCGATCCGCGGCGACGGGGCGGTCGTCCGACGGCGACGATGCGGCCAGCCGACGGCGACGGGGAGGTCGATCGCCACTGACGGGGCGGTCGGCCCAAGGGTCTACGCGCGGAGATAGCGATCTTCGCTTGATGTATTCATACTGAATCTGCTTTGGGCTGGCTCGAATTGTTCGTCGGAACATCCAAATTCGATCACCTCACGTCCTTTGCTCCGCCTCCCCTACGTACGACTGAGGTCACCCATGCCCCCCTCGGCCACCGTTCCGGTCGACTCCCCGCCCCCCTCGGCTCCGCAGCCCCGGGGCAGCCTGGACCGGTTCTTCAAGATCTCCGAGCGGGGGTCGACCGTCGCGCGCGAGTTCCGCGGCGGCTTCGCCACGTTCTTCGCGATGGCGTACATCATCGTGCTCAACCCGATCATCCTGGGCAGCGCGAAGGACATGTACGGCCACCAGCTCGACAACGGTCAGCTGGTCACCGCCACCGTGCTCTCCGCCGCCTTCTCCACGCTGCTGATGGGCGTCATCGGCAATGTGCCGATCGCACTGGCCGCCGGTCTCGGCGTCAACACCGTCGTCGCGCTCCAGCTGGCGCCCCGGATGAGCTGGCCGGACGCGATGGGCATGGTCGTCCTCGCGGGTGTCGTCGTGATGCTGCTGGTCGCCACTGGGCTGCGGGAACGCGTGATGAACGCCGTGCCGAAGTCGCTCCGCAAGGGCATCGCCATCGGCATCGGCCTGTTCATCCTCCTGATCGGCCTCGTCGACTCCGGCTTCGTCTCGCGCATCCCGGACGCCGCCATGACCACCGTGCCGCTCCAGCTCGGCGGCGACGGCCACCTCAACGGCTGGCCGGTCCTCGTCTTCGTCCTCGGCGCGCTGCTCACGCTCGCGCTGATCGTGCGCAAGGTCCCCGGCGCGATCCTGATCTCGATCATCGCCATGACGGTCGTCGCCGTGGTCATCGACGCGGTGGCGGGTCTGCCCGACGGGGCCTGGGGCCTGACGACGCCCTCGTGGCCGGGCAATCCGGTCTCCGCGCCGGACTTCGGACTGCTCGGCGAGGTCAGCCTGTTCGGCGGCTTCGAGAAGGTCGGCTACCTGACCGGCGTGCTGTTCGTCTTCACCGTGCTGCTCTCCTGCTTCTTCGACGCGATGGGCACCATCCTGGGTGTCGGCGACGAGGCGAAGCTGATGGACGAGAACGGCAGCTTCCCCGGCATCAACAAGGTGCTGTTCGTGGACGGCATCGCGGTCGCCTCGGGCGGGGCGACCTCCGCCTCCGCCACCACGTGCTTCGTGGAGTCCACCGCGGGTGTCGGCGAGGGCGCCCGCACCGGGCTGGCGAGCGTGGTGACCGGTCTGCTCTTCTCGGTGGCGCTGTTCCTCACACCGCTGGCGACCATGGTCCCGTCGCAGGCGGCCACGCCCGCCCTGCTGGCGGTCGGCTTCCTGATCATCGCGGGCTCGGTGCGGGACATCGACTGGAGCGACTACACGCTCGCGGTCCCCGCGTTCCTCGCGATGGTGATGATGCCGTTCACGTACTCGATCACCAACGGCATTGGCATCGGCTTCGTCGCCTTCTCCGTGCTGCGCCTGGCCGCGGGCCGGGGCCGTGAGGTGCCGATCGCAATGTACGTGGTCTCGGCGGTCTTCGTCTTCTACTACGCGATGCCGGCGCTCGGCCTCACGTGACCGGCGGCGTCACACCCCTCCTGGAGCCGAGGGGCGGCGTCACGCTCCCCCGGGAACCGGGGGGCGGCGGCACGCCTTCCGCCGCGTCGCCGTAGAGCCTCTCCGTCTCCTCGACGGCCGCCTTGAAGCGCTCGTCGAAGTCGTCGCGCATGAGCGTCCGGACCACGTAGTCCTGGACGCTCATTCCGCGTTTCGCGGCGTGCTGCCGGAGCCGGTCGAGCAGCTCACCGTCTATCCGCAGGCTGAGCACTGTCGATCCCATGTCCAGCAGGGTCGCCGCCCCGGAGCGTTCCGTGCGTCACTTTCCGCTTCCGACTCACTCGTTCGGGTGATCGGAATGTACGGGAGGTGTAACCGGGTGGTATTTAGGTTTGGTAATGAGTTACGCTAACAAACATGCCTGACCTGATCCACGACGGCGACAGTGCCGCCGCCGTGAGCTCCCTCCGCTCCGCCGTGATGCTGCTGGGCCGTCGCCTGAAGCACCAGCGAGTCGACGAGTCGCTGAGCCCCACCGAGATGTCGGTGCTCGGCACCCTGGCCCGCTGCGGCTCGGCCACCCCCGGTGAGCTGGCCCGCAAGGAGCATGTGCAGCCGCCGTCGATGACCCGCATCGTCGCGCTGCTGGAGGCGAAGGGGCTGGTCAGACTGGAACCGCACCCCGATGACCGTCGGCAGAAGAGGGTCAGCCAGACCGAGCAGGCCGAGGCCATGCTCGCGGAGAGCCGCACCAAGCGGAACGCCTGGCTGGCCCACCTCGCCGAGGGCCTGGACGAGGACGAGTGGGAGACGCTGCGGGCCGCCGCGCCCGTGTTGGAGAAGCTCGCCCACCTGTGACCCCGCGGGCGCGCCGACGGGTGACCCGCCGGACCGTTCCCCGTATCCCGGACACCGCCGGATACGGCCGGACCGGACCGGATCACCGCCGGAGCGCCCGTCGTCACGTCCTCGTCGGACCGCACGCCGCAGACGTACGAGGAGATGAACCCCTTTGAGTACGGGACCCGGAGCAGACTCCGCCCCCGCACCGACTTCCACCCACGAGAGCACGACCGGCGGGACCTTCTCGTCGCTGAAGATCCGTAACTACCGCCTGTTCGCGACGGGCGCCGTGATCTCCAACACCGGTACCTGGATGTCCCGCATCACGCAGGACTGGCTCGTGCTGAGCCTGACCGGTTCCGCCACCGCCGTGGGCATCACCACGGCCCTGCAGTTCCTTCCGATGCTCCTCTTCGGCCTGTACGGCGGCGTCATCGCCGACCGCCTCCCGAAGCGGCGGATCCTGCTCGTCAGCCAGGCCATGCTCGGCCTGTGCGGCATCGCGCTGGCCGCCCTGACCCTCTCCGGGGTCGTGCAGGTCTGGCACGTCTACCTGGTCGCGTTCCTGCTCGGCCTGGTGACCGTCGTCGACAACCCGGCCCGCCAGTCGTTCGTCTCCGAGATGGTCGGCCCCGCGCAGCTGCGCAACGCGGTCAGCCTGAACTCGGCGAACTTCCAGTCCGCCCGGCTCATCGGCCCCGCGGTCGCGGGCGTCCTGATCACCACGGTCGGCAGCGGGTGGGCGTTCCTGCTCAACGGCCTGTCCTTCCTGGCCCCGCTCGTCGGCCTGCTGATGATGCGGACCGACGAACTGCACGCGTCGACGACCGTGCCCCGCGCCAAGGGGCAGCTCCGCGAGGGCCTGAGCTACGTCCGCGGCCGCCCCGAGCTGATCTGGCCGATCGTGCTGGTCGGCTTCGTCGGCACGTTCGGCTTCAACTTCCCGATCTGGCTGACCGCCTTCGCCGACGAGATCTTCGACGGCGGCGCGGGCATGTACTCCTTCTTCAACATCCTGATGGCGACCGGTTCGCTGGCCGGCGCGCTGCTCTCGGCCCGCCGCCGCTCCTCGCGGCTGCGGATGCTGGTGGCGGCGGCCACGGCGTTCGGGCTGCTGGAGATCGCCGCCTCGCTCTCCCCGTACGTCTGGCTGTTCTCGGTGCTCCTGGTCCCGATCGGCATGCTGGGCCTGACGACGAACATCACCGCGAACACGAGCGTCCAGATGGCCGCCGATCCGGAGATGCGGGGCCGGGTGATGAGCCTGTACATGATGGTCTTCGTCGGGGGTACGCCCGTGGGCGCCCCGATCGTCGGCTGGATCAGCGACACGTACGGCGCCCGCACCGGCTTCGCGGCCGGCGGCGCGATCTCGGTGATCGCCGCCCTGGCGGTCGGCTTCGCACTGGCCCGCGTCGGCGGCCTCCGCCTGAAGGTCGACCTGCGACCGGGCCGCCCGCACGTCCGCTTCGTCCCGCGCGAGCAGCTGGCGACGGCGGCGTAGGCCGCACGGAGCCGCCCCCTCCCGGACCGGGCGGGGGCGGCTCCGCCGTCGAGGATCAATCTGATCTCCCAGCGCGTGTCCCGCTGCGGCGACATGGGAACGGTCCCCTCGACGATCCCGACCTCGAATCCCTCGGGGGTGGGCTCAAGCCACTCGGACATCTCGTCCGGAGTGCGCGCGTCGCTGGTGTCGGGCATGTCCATCCTGTCGGTGTCCACGACGGTCATCGTGCCGCTCCTCCCCGCTGCCGCAGGGGCGTGCGGGCAGCCGCGTGGGACACGACAGGCCCGGCGTCCCGGACACGCCCGGACCTGCCAGACTCGCGCTCATGAGCAGCCGCGACCCCCGTCGTCCGCCCGCCCAGCGCCTCTTCGCCGCCGTCCTGCCGCCCGACGCGGCCGTCGCCGAGCTCCGTACGGCTCTCGCGCCGCTGCACTCCCTGCCGGGAGCGCGGGACCTGCGCTGGACCGGCCCCGAGGGCTGGCACGTCACCCTGGCGTTCTACGGGGAGGTGCCCGGGGACGTACGGCCGGAGCTGGAGGTACGCCTGGAGCGGGCCGCGCGCCGTACCGAGCCCTTCGCGCTCCGGGTGCACGGGGCCGGGCACTTCGGCGGGCGGGCGCTGTGGGCCGGGGCGGCGGGCGGCCTCGGCACGCTGCGGCTGCTCGCCGAGCGCGCGGAGGCCGCCGCCCGGCGGGCCGGGCTGCCGGTGGAGGAGCACCGCCGTTTCACCCCGCACCTCACGCTGGCCCGCAGCCGGGGCGCGGCGGACCTGCGGCCCTTCGCCGCGGCCCTGGCCGGGTTCGAGGGGCAGCGCTGGGAGGCCGGGCGGCTCACGCTCGTACAGAGCCGTCTGCCGGCGTCCGGGGTGCCGGGGGAGCGGCCGCGCTACACGACGGTGCGGGCCTGGCCGCTGGGCGGGTGAGCGGGTGAGTGGGTGAGCGGGTGGCGGCCCGGGGCGGGCGGGGCACCGGACGGGCGATCCCGCTACGAGGCCCGGCGGCCGGGCCCGGCGTGTGGTGCCGCTCGGCGCCCCGGCGCCCCGTCGGCAGGCCGGGCGAGCGGTGTCGCTGCGCCGGCCCGGGGCGGCCTGGCAGCGGGACCGGTGAGCGGTGCGGTTAGGCTCGAAGGGTGGACCCGAAGACCAGAAACCGCATCATGGCCGCCGTGCTCGTGCTCATGTTCCTCGTCGTCGCCGTGGGGGCCGCTCTCGGCGGCTGAGCCCCGGTGTGCCGCCGGGCGGTGCGACACGCCGCGGGGCGGCCCGGCGCGTCCGTGAGGCGTCCGGGGTGCGTGCTTGCCTGGAGTGGACTCGAAGGAGTTGGCTGGGGCGCCATGAGGTACACACAGCTCGGACGTACGGGACTCAAGGTCAGCCGGCTCGTCCTCGGGACGATGAACTTCGGCCCGCAGACCAACGAGTCGGACAGTCACGCGATCATGGACTCCGCGCTCGGCGCGGGCCTGAACTTCTTCGACACGGCCAACGTCTACGGCTGGGGCGAGAACAAGGGGCGCACCGAGGAGATCCTCGGCACCTGGTTCGCCCAGGGCGGCGGCCGGAGGGACAAGGTGGTCCTGGCCACCAAGATGTACGGGAACATGGGCGCCGACGGCGAGGCCTGGCCCAACCACGACAAGCTCTCCGCCGTGAACATCCGGCGTGCGGTCGACGCCTCGCTGAAGCGCCTGCAGACCGACCACATCGACCTGTACCAGTTCCACCACGTCGACCGGAACACGCCCTTCGACGAGATCTGGCAGGCGATCGACGTCCTGGTCCAGCAGGGCAAGATCCTCTACGCCGGATCGTCCAACTTCTCCGGCTACAAGATCGCCCAGGCCAACGAGCAGGCCGCCCGGCGCGGTTCGCTCGGCCTGGTCAGCGAGCAGTGCATCTACAACCTCGTCGAGCGCCGCGCCGAGATGGAGGTCATCCCGGCCGCGCAGGAGTACGGCCTCGGGGTCATCCCCTGGTCCCCGCTGCACGGCGGCCTGCTGGGCGGCGTGATCAGGAAGACCGCCGAGGGCGGCCGCCGCGCCTCGGGCCGCGCGGCCGACGCCCTGGCCGACCCCGCCACCCGTGACCGGCTCCAGGCGTACGAGGACCTGCTCGACAAGCACGGCCTGGAGCCCGGCGAAGCGGCCCTGGCCTGGCTGCTGACCCGCCCCGGCGTCACGGGCCCGATCGTCGGCCCGCGCACCGCCGACCAGCTGGACAGCGCGCTGCGGGCCCTGGAGCTGGACCTCCCGGAGGAGGTGCTCACCGGCCTGGACGAGATCTTCCCGGGGCCGGGCCCCTCGCCGGAGGCGTTCGCCTGGTAGCGCCGACGGGAACCGAAGGGGGGCGTCCGGCACGGTGCCACCGTGCCGGACGCCTTGCTGCACCGGCGGCCGGTCCTGCCGGGCGGCGGTCAGAACGGCATGTGGCCGCGGGCGCGGCGGCCGGCCGAGCCGCTGCGGCCGACGGCCTTGGAGCTGCTGCGGAACGGCTTGCTGAAGAGGCGGCCCAGGACGCCGGGAGCTTTGCCTCCGGCGCGCGAGCCCAGGCCCAGCGTGCGCTGTGTACCGCGTTCCGGGTGGCGCGAGAGGCGCGGCACGAGGAAGGCGAGTACGAGGAGAACGGCGCAGACCGCGACTATTCCGACGACCATCATGGTGGGTCCCTTTCCTGTGCTGCCGTTGGCGGGTGGTGTCTGCCACGCGTGCCCGATCACCGGTGGGCGAACCCTCCGTGCTGTGCCGTTGTCCGCACGCGGGGGACGGGTCCGGTCTGATCGGGAGATACCGGGGCAGGAGTTGCTGGGCCGGGCCCGTGGGGGGCGACCGCCCGGCGGACGACGAACCACGAAGCACGAAGAAGAGGAGGGACGCAACGATGTCTCCGGTGACCGAGAAGTGGGGCGAGGTCCTGCGCACGCATCTGGCTCTCGGCGAGGAGGGATCGCCCGTGCGGGCCGCCGCCGCGTTCTCCGCCGAGGCCGGGTTCTTCGCCGTCGCGGGGCGGGGCGACGAGGACGGGTGGCCGTACTTCCGCTCGGTGGAGTGCGACGCGGAGGGCGCGGAAGCGGACGAAATCGAGGCCCTGTGCACCGTGTGCGCGGAAGCCGTCCACCCCCGGGGGCTGCGGATCGCGGGCACGCTCTGGCGGCGGGAGAGCCGCGAGGTGATCTCCGACGTCGTCACCGGGAGCGAGCTGGAACTCGCCCTGCTGCGCGACGGCGACCGCGCGATGTGGGTCGTCCGGGCGGCGCAGGGAGTCTGCACGTTCGTGCTGGTGGACGGGACCGGCGAAGCGCGGGTCTCCGAGGCACGGTCCCTGGCCTTGGACTTCGACTCCTACCTGGTCGGACAGGGGTACTGATCCCGGAGGCATCGGCCCTGTCCCGGCCGGCCGCCATCCCGGGATGACGGCCTCTGTCGCCATGTCTGCGGGCGGCGCATGCGGGGCGGCGAGGCCGAAGTACCTACGTCATGTTTCCTGAGGTTCATGCCTGCTCGTCCGTCGACATGCTGGCTGCTTCCCCGCGAACCCGTCCAGCGCCGCCAGCACCGCCCGCCGGGTCTCCGTGCCGCCCATGTGGCCCGCGTTGTCGATGACCGTCAGTGTGGCGTCGGGCCAGGCGCGGTCGAGTTCCCAGGCGGTCATCAGCGGGCCCGCGAGGTCGAAGCGGCCGTGGATCAGGGCGGCCGGGATGCCGGTCAGGCGGTGGGCGCGGGCGAGCAGTCGGCCCTCCTCCAGCCAGGCTCCGTGGGCGAAGTAGTGGGAGCAGATCCGGACGAGCGCCAGCTGGTCGCGGCCCGGTCGGCTGCCGTACGGGGGCGGGCCCGGGATCGCCTCCATCGACAGGACCGCGTCCTCCCAGGCGCACCAGTCCGCCGTCGCCTTCTCCCGTACGGCGGCGTCCTCGCTCTCCATCCGGCGGGCGTACGCCGCGACCAGGCCGGCCGGGTCGTCCGTCTCGGGGACGCCCGCGCGGAAGGCGGCCCAGGCCTCGGGGAAGAGCCGGCCGACGCCCCGGTAGAGCCAGTCGATCTCGCTGCGGCGGGTCGTCGTCACCGCCGGGATCACCACCTCCGTGACCCGCTCCGGGTGCTCCTCGGCGTACGCCAGGATCAGCGTCGAGCCCCACGAGCCCCCGTACAGCAGCCACGTGTCGATGTTCAGGTGCTCCCGCAGGCGTTCCATGTCGGCGATCAGGTGGGCCGTCGTGTTGTGCCGCATGTCCGTCGCCGGATCGCTCGCGTGCGGTGTCGAGCGTCCACAGCCCCGCTGGTCGAAGAGGACCACCCGGTAGCGGTCCGGGTCGAAGTACCGGCGGGAGCGGGGCGTGCTGCCCGAGCCGGGGCCGCCGTGCACCACGAGGGCCGGCTTGCCGTCCGGGTTGCCGCACACCTCCCAGTACACGAGGTTGCCGTCCCCGACCTCCAGCATGCCGCTCGCGTACGGCTCGATCGGCGGGTACAGCGTGTCGTCGCGTGTCCGTTCCATCCCCGGGCCCTCCCTCGTGCGTCGGCCTGGCAGCCTACGGCAGCGGCGTAGCCTGGACGCCGTGAACGCCGCTCCCCGGATCCTCGCCCGTATCGCCGGTCTGCTGGCCGCCGCCGCTCCCGGCGAGCGCGGCGCGCTGTGGCATCTGGCGGAGCCGGGAAGGGAGTTGGACGCCAATCTGGTGCGGCTGCCGTCCGGCGCCGAGGTCGGTGAGCACCAGGAGGACGTGCTCGATGTGCTGCTCCTCGTGCTGGAGGGGGCGGGCGGGCTGACGGCGGGCGGCGCGGCCCTGGACCTCGCGCCCGGCGCCGTTCTCTGGCTGCCCCGCACGTCCCGGCGCGCGCTGGCGGCGGGGCCGGACGGGCTCACGTACCTCACCGTCCACCGCCGTCGCCCCGGCCTCGCGATCAAGCCGTCGGGCGGGGCGGTCGACGGGGGCGAGGGGCCCTGCATGCTGGACCGGGTCTGCCCGGAGTGCGGGCGGCTGTCGCAGGACCCCGCGCCGGTGTTCTGCAGCCGGTGCGGGGAGCGGTTCCCGGAGCGGTGAGCCGGGGGAACTCCAGCGTCATCGCGATCCTCGCGGGCCTCCCGGTACCGCGGCCTCAGAACCCCTCGCACTCCGTCAGTTCCGGTCGCCCCGGGGGGTTCTTGTCGCCCACCAGGCCCGACAGGTTCTCCTTGTACATGTCCTCCCAGACCCGGCCGGCCAGGATCGTCCGCAGTGCCGAGCACACCTCGCGCTTCAGCGTCGGGGTCCCCGGCCGCATCGCCACGCCGTAGCCCTCCGCGCCCCGGATGTTCTCCAGCCGCCGCACCTTGCCCGGGTTCGCCTCGGCGTACCCGGCGAGGATGATGTCGTCCGAGGCCACCGCGTACACGTCGGACTCCGGGTCCAGCAGCCTGTCCAGGCAGTCCTGATAGGTGTTGGGCTGCGACTTCGCCAGGGTGAAGCCCTGCTGCGGCAGCGCCTTCTCGTACGTCGACTCCCGTGCCGTGCACACCTCGACGCCCAGGTCCCGCAGATCGCTGGAGTCGTCGATCGCGTACTTCGCCGACTTCTCGCGGACCAGGAAGCCCCGGCTCGCCTCGTAGTACGGGCCCGCGAAGTCGACGCTGTAGCCGTCGGGGCCGGCCGACTTGCGGTCGTCGGTGATGCTGTACGAGGCGATGACCAGGTCCACCTGCTTGGTCTTCAGCGCGGTGGACCGGTAGTCCGTGGCGACCGTGGTGAAGGCGACCTCGCCCCTGCCGTACCCCATGCTCTCGGCGATCGCGTAGGCCAGGTCGATGTCGTACCCCCGGTACGTGCGCGTCTTGTCGTCGAACTTGCTCAGACCGGGCTGGTCGTCCTTGACGCCGATCTCCAGGGTGGGGTGCGTGTCCTTCCACCGCTCCTGGCTGCCGCTGTTGTCCTGCTCCCGGTCCTCTCCCCGGTCTTGCGACCGGTCCTCCGCCGCGCCGGCCCGGTCGCCCCGGCCACCTTCCTCGCCCCGCGTGGCCAGCCAGCCCGCGCCGGCCAGCAGCGCCACGCACACGACGGCCGCCGTGATCCGCCACGTCCGGTAGCGGGCGCCGCGCCCGCTCGCCGACGGAGGGGAAGGCGGAGGCGCGGGGGCGGGCGCGGCGGGTGCCGGAGTCCTGATGTCCGTGCGCGGTACGGGCGTCGGCGTCGGCGAGGGGTCCGGGACGGCGACCGCCGTGGGCGGATGCGTCGCTCCGCCCGCCGCGCCCGCGTCCGGGGCGGCGGGGTCGTCGAGCACCTCGCGGAGCATCGCCTCCGCCGTGGCCGCGTCCAGCCGCTCCCGGGGGTCGGCGGCCAACAGCCCCTGGATGACGGGGGCGAGCGGACCGGCGTACCGGAAGGCGGGGTCCGGGGACTGCCGGATGTTCTCCTGGACCTCCCACACCTCGTGCCCGGCGAAGGGCACGCGGCCCTCGACCGCCTCGTACAGCGTGACGCCGAGCGCCCACAGGTCGGAGGCGGGCGTGGGGCCGGGGGAGGCGGGAGCGAAGAGCTCGGGGGCCAGGTAGGAGGAGGTGCCGATGACGCTGCCGGTCCGGGTCACCCGGTCCGCGCCCTCGAAGGTGGCGATACCGAAGTCGACCAGGATCGCGAGGCCGTCGTCCCGGACGAGGACGTTGCCGGGCTTCACGTCGCGGTGGACCACCGATGCCGCGTGGACCGCCCGCAGGCCCTGGAGGACCTGGAGGCCGATGGTGGCGGCGCGCGGTACGGCGAGGACGCCGTCGCGGCTCAACAGGTCCCCGAGGGACCGTGCTTCGAGCAGCTTCATCACGATCCAGACCTGGTGGTCGGTCTCGACCCGGTCGTGGACCGTCACCACGTTCTGGTGCTCGATCCTGGCGATGGCCTCCGCCTCGCGCCGGGCGCGCTGCATCGCCGTCGCCTGCGTGTCCGCGGTCATGGCGTTCCGGTCCAGCAGGCCCTTCACCGCGACGTACCTGCGCAGCCGCCGGTCGTGGGCCTTCCAGACCTCGCCCATCCCGCCGCTGCCGATCCGCTCCAGCAGTTCGTAGCGTCCGTCGATGACGGTCCGGGGGGAGGCGTCGTCCGCCCGGCGCCCGTCCTGCCCGTCGTCCGTTCGGCCGGCCCTGTCGTCGTTGTGCATACGCCCCCCTGCGCACTCCATGGACCAGGCCAGATTAGACACCCGTCAGGCAGCCGCGCCGCCGTTGCTCCTCAGCAACTGGCCGTTGATCCACTGGCCTTCGGGGGAGCACAGGAAGTCCACCAGATGAGCGGTGTCCCGCGGCGTGCCGATCCGGCCGAGCGGGGTCCCCCGGATCAGGGCCTCGCGCAGGTCGTCGGTCATCCATCCGGTGTCGATGGGGCCGGGGTTGACGACGTTCGCCGTCACTCCGAGGTGGGCCAGCTCGTGGGCGGCGGCGAGGGTGATGCGGTCCAGAGCCCCCTTGCTCGCGCCGTACGGGAGGTTGCCCACGGTGTGGTCGCTGGTGAGCGCGACGATCCGGCCGGTGGCTGCTCCGCTGCCGGGAGCGGTGGCGTTGCCGGATGCGGTGCGGAAGCGCAGCCCGTACTCCCGGATCAGCAGCCAACTGGCCCGTGCGTTCACCGCGAAGTGCCGGTCGAACGCCTCCACGGTGGTGTCCAGCAGCCCCGAGTCGACCGACTCCGCGTGCGAGAGGACGAGCGCGGTCACCGGCCCGCCGAGGCGCTGTTCGGCCTCGTCGAAGATGCGGGCCGGCGCGTCGGGGTCGGTGAGGTCCGCCTCGATCGCCGCCGTACAGGCTCCGGCCTCCGCCAGCTCCTGCGCGATGGACGCCGCGGCCCCGGGCTCGGCGCCCCACTCCATACGGCGGTCGTAGGGCGTCCAGTAGGTGAAGGCGACGTCCCAGCCGGAGGCCGCCAGCCGCCGCGCGATGCCCGCTCCGATGCCGATGCTGCGGCCGACGCCGGTGATCAGGGCGATGGGGCGGGACGGGGCGGGAGCGGGGGAACCGGTGGGCTGCGGGGTGGTCGTCACGCGGTGATCCTTCGTGACCCGTAGGCGTACGTCAATGACGTTTCCGGTCACCCGGGCAGGGGCCGTTTCTCCCCGCTGACCCGCGCTGACCTGCGGTGACCCATCTTCCTGGTGGACGGACGCGATCTTTCTGTTTCCCCTCGGCGATCCCCGCTCCTAGCGTGGACGACGGAAACCGCAACGAACGGTACATATCGGAGAGAGGGATCCGTCATGGGCGAGCAGCAGTCGTTGAAGGGCAGGACCGCCGTCGTCGCCGGAGGTGCGAAGAACCTCGGTGGCCTGATCAGCCGCTCGCTCGGTGAGGCCGGAGCGAACGTCGTCGTCCACTACCACGGCGAGAACACCGCAGCCGATGCCGAGAAGACGGCGGAGGCCGTACGGGGCACGGGCGCCCAGGCCGTCGTCGTCCGCGAGGACCTGACCCGTGTCGAGGGGGTACGGAACCTCTTCGACCAGGCGCTCGACGCCTTCGGCGGGGTGGACGTCGCCGTGAACACCACGGGCATGGTGCTGCGGAAGCCGATCGCCGGGACGACCGAGGAGGAGTACGACCGCATGTTCGCGATCAACTCCAAGGCGGCGTACTTCTTCCTCCAGGAGGCGGGAGCCCGTCTCAACGACGGCGGCCGCATCGTCAGCCTGGTGACGTCCCTGCTCGCCGCGTTCACCGACGGGTACTCCACCTACGCGGGGGCGAAGGCCCCGCTGGAGCACTTCACCCGGGCGGCGGCCAAGGAGTTCGCGCCGCGCGGCATCGCGGTGAACAATGTGGCCCCGGGGCCGATGGACACGCCGTTCTTCTACCCGCAGGAGACGCCGGAGCGCGTGGAGTTCCACAAGTCCCAGGCGATGGGCGGACGGCTGACGGAGATCGAGGACATCGCCCCGCTGGTGAAATTCCTCGTCACCGAGGGAGGCTGGATCACCGGTCAGACGATCTTCGCCAACGGCGGCTACACGGTCCGCTGAGCGGCGGGCGTCGGCCGACGGCGTTCGGGAGGACCGCGTGAGTCTGGACCTGCGCAAGCTGGAGCATCTTGTCGCCGTCGCCGAGGAGGGCGGGTTCACCCGGGCGGCCGAACGGCTGCACCTGAGCCAGCAGGCGCTGAGCACCTCCATCCGCACCCTGGAGCGGCACGTCGGCGTCCGGCTCCTGGACCGGGGGCACCAGCACGTCACCCCGACCCCGGCCGGGCAGGCTCTCATCGACGACGCCCGGGCGCTCAGCGCCCAGGCGCTCGCCGCCCTGGACCGGGCCCGCCGCATCGGGCGCGGGCAGGCCGGGCACCTGCGGATCGGCCACACCCCGGCGGTCACGGCGGAGGAGGTGGTGGAGCTGCTGACCCGGGCGGGCACGGAGGAGCAGGGCATACAGGCCCACGTCCGCCAGCTCTTCCCCGACGAACTGCGCGAGCAACTCCTCACCGGCGCCTGCGACCTGGGCCTGACCCGTGCCATGCCCGCCGACACGGGGCTGACCCGGGCCCGGGTCGCCGAACACCGCCTGCGGGTCGCCGTCCCCGCCGGGGACCCGCTCGCCGCCCGGCCCGCGGTGGCCCTGGCCGATCTGCGGGGCCGGCCGCTCACGGTGTGGGGCGAGGCGGGCTCGTCCGCGTACACGGACCTCCTGATCGGCCTGTGCCGTCAGGCGGGCGTCGAGCCGGACGTCCGGCGCAACCCGGTCCAGGGCACGCCGCCCGTCACCGCCGTCACCGCGACCGGCCGCATCGCCTTCGTGACGACGGCCCCGGGGCCGGCGGCGGGCGGCGCGGCGTACGTCATCGACCTGGACCCGCCGGTGCACGTTCCGGTCCACGCGCTGTGGCCCGCGCACACGACGTGCCCGGGGCGGGACGTCTTCCTGGAGCGGACCGCGGGGGAGAGGGGAAGCGGCTTTCTCGCGGAGTGACGGGGACGGGTTTTTGGGTGTCTTGGTGCCATAAGTTCTCTTTATGGGTTGAGAGGAGGAACGGGGCTATCTGGATCTTCAGGTGGTCGGGAAGCTGGTGATCTCCTGCCCCTGCGAAGGAAATCGGTAGTTCTGTGAAACGTAGACGCATTGCTCTGCTGGCGACGGCAGCGGTGGCCGCCCCGGTATTTCTGGGAGGCGCGTCGGCCGTCGCCGACACGGTGAGCGCGCGGGCTCAGTCCCGCCCCGTGGCGACGGCGAGGACGAGCGACGACGGCCGGAACGAGGAGGGCGGCGGTCTGGTGGCGCGGTTCAGAGGGGTGCCCGCAGAGTTCGAGGCGGGCGGCGCCTGGCAGGAGTTCGACCTCGTCCTGAAGAACATCACGGAGGAGGAGCTGTCCGACTTCACGATGGACATCCAGCTGATCACCCTCTACCCCGGTGAGTCCCTTCAGCCGTCACACGTGTCCGTCCAGGCGAAGTTCGACGGTCCGTGGGGGGACTTGGAGTTGTGGGACATGGGAGGCCGGGACGTGGATGTGATCCTCCCGGTCGACGGCATGAGGCTGGCTCCGGGGGAGACCGTCATTCCGCTCCGGATGAAGTTCGCCGGTGACGCTCCGTCCGTGCGGTTCCACATCGGGCCCCAGCCCGACGAGGACCACGCGGAGGAGAGCAGTGAGGACTACTGGGAGAGCGCGTGGATCATCCGGCCCGCTGGTCCTGATCCTTCGCCTGACCCGTCGGTCGAGCCGTCCGAGGATCCTGACCCGGAGCCTTCCGTGGACCCGGAGCCGTCCGAGGATCCTGACCCGGAGCCTTCCGTGGACCCGGAGCCGTCTGCTGATCCCGACCCGGAGCCTTCCGTGGACCCGGAGCCGTCGGAGGATCCCGACCCGGAGCCGTCGGAGCATCCTGGGCCTGAGCCGTCCGCGGACCCCGGCCCTGAGCCCTCGACGGACCCCGAGCCCGACCCGTCCGTAGACCCCGAGCCCGAGCCGTCCACGGACCCCAGCTCCTCCCCCGACCCTGATCCCCATGAAGAACCGGCCCCGGGTCCCGGGACCGGCGGTGGTGCGGCAACGGGAGGCGGCGCAGGAGGTGGCGGAACCGGCCCTGCTCCGGGCGGGGGCGGTGGCGTCCCCGGCGGCGGGACAGGTGCCTCTTCCGGCGGAACGGGTCAGGGCGGCTGGACCGCGCCGGCCACCGGTGGTGTCTCCGCTTCCGGCGGCGGCCTCGCCCACACCGGAAGTGACGCCGTGACGAGCTGGGCGCTCGGCGCGGGCGGGACGCTGGTCCTCCTCGGTTCCGCGCTCGCCGTCGCCGGACGCCGGGCCCGCAGGCGCAGCTCCGGCGTGTGAGGCCCGGGCTTCGGCCCGGCTCCGTCCGGGCGGCTCTGCCGCCCGGCCCCTACTCCGTCCCGGCCCAGTGCGGGCGGTGCTTCCTCTGCGACTGCACCCGCGGAGGACGTACCGCCTCTGGGCCGGGGCGGTCCCCGGTGGCGACGGTCACCGGGCAGGCCCGGCCGGCCCGCAGATCAACGTGTGGCCCAGCCGGGCGACTGCGAGCAGGTCTTCGCGGTCCGCGCCGAGATTGGCCCGCGCCGACAGCCCGTGCCAGATCGACTGGATGAGCCCGGTCAAGGCCGATGTGTCCGAGTTCGTCGGCAACTCACCCTCCTCAGCGGCGCGTTCGACGCGTGCGCGGAGGATCCGCTCGTTGTGTCCCTGGAGTTCGGCGAAGTAGGCGCTGGTGTCGAGGGTGCTGGTGCTGTCGGCCATGGCGGCGCTGCTGAGCAGGCAGCCGGGGTGTTCGTCGTCGGGCCGGGTGAACTCGTGGACGGAGTCGATCAGGACGCGTTCGACGACGGTCCGGAACTCGCGTGCGGCGACCGCCTGTTCGTAGATCTCGCGGTAGCGCTCGGCGTAGGTCCGTACGGCCTCCTCGAACAGCTCGGCCTTGCTGCCGAAGGCTCCGTAGAGGCTGGAGGTGGAGAGGCCGAGTCGCGCGGTCAGATCGCGGGTCGAGGTGCCCGAGTATCCGCGCCGCCAGAAGAGGCGGGCGGCGTCCAGGAGGGCTTGGTCGCGGTCGAAGGCTCGGGGGCGTCCACGTTTCGGCTGGGGCACCCTTGCATTGTAGAGCGATCGCACCATAATAGGTTTATGGAGCGAACGATTCAGAAAAGGTTCCCGGTCGGCGACGGCAGCTGGGTCACGGTCGACGTGTACGGGGAGCCGGACGCGCCGGGCCTCGTCGTCGTCCCGGGCGCGATGAGTGACGCCCTCGGGTGGCGTGCCGTCGCTACCGCCGTGGAAGCGTGGCCGTCGGTGGCGGTCGTCAACCGCCGCGGCCGTGCGCCCTCGGGGCCGCTGACCGCCGCCTACTCCCTGCGCACCGAGGTGGCGGACCTCGGTGCGGTCCTCGACGGGCTCGGGGGCGTGCGGACCCTCTTCGGCTGGAGTTACGGCGGCCTCATCGCCCTGCTGACCGCGGACGAACGGGCGCTGGGCCAGGTGATCGCGTACGAGCCGGTGATACGGCCGTTCGGCCTCGACGTGCTCCCGGACCTCAAGGCGGCCGATGAGGCGGCGGACCGGGACGCGGCCGTGGAGATCGTGCACCGGCGGATCGCCGGTCTCGACGGAGCCGTCGTCGACGCGCTGCGCGCCGACCCCGAAGTGTGGGAGGCACTGTGCCGACTGGCCGCGCCGGTCTACGCCGAGACGGCCGCGCTGTACGGGGAGCCCGCACCGGACTTCCTCGCCCGGCGGGCGGAGCGCGTCGACCTGATCGTCGGCGGAGCCCATCGGGGCACGGCTCCCTACGGGACATCGTTCGACGACGTCGCGGGGCGCGTCCCCCATGCCGAGGTGCACGAGCTCCCCGGCCAGGGGCATATGGCCCATCTCCAGGCCCCGGTGGAGCTGGCCCGGCTGATGGAGGGGCTGGCCGCCGCCGGCTGAGCGGGGTGGGGACGCGCCCGACATGCGGCCTCGGGCGGACCGGCAGAGACTCGGTGGGGATCTCCGGGACGTCCGGTCCCGGGCACACCGAGGAGGAACACGATGACCCCGTCGATCAGCGACCCGGTCGTGGAGAAGTTCATCGCCGTGGTGAACGCGGGCGACAAGGACGCCTTCTTCGCCGACGTCCTCACCGAGGACGCCACCATGTCCGACGACGGCAGCGAACGGGACCTGGCGGCGTGGACGGAGAAGGAGATCTTCTCCCCGCAGGCCAACGGCCGTATGCAGGTCGTGGACGCCTCCGACGACGGCCGCGTCCTCGTCGTCGACTACACGAACGACACCTGGGGCACGATGCGGACGCGCTGGGTCTTCACGGTGACCGACGGCCGTGTCAGCCGGTTCGAGACGGGCCAGGCGCCTTCCTGAGCCCTCTGTGCTTCCGGCCGGCACCCGCACCCCGGCCTCCGGTTCCCGTGTCCTGGCTCCGGGCCCCGCCTCGGTGCCTCACCGGGCCGGGCGTTTCCGTCCCTTGCTCTCGTCGGCCAGCCGTACGGCATCGGCGCGGCACACCTGCACGGTGCGCGGCGTGCCTCCGCGCGGGGCCCACGCGGCGTCGACCACTCCCGGGCCGTGGCGGGGGTCGAAGAAGCAGCCCGTTCTCGACCGGACGGTGTCCAGCCCCATCCGGGCGTCCAGCTGGGCCAGCGCCGTCCTTCCCTCGGCGATGACGCGGAGGACGTCACCCCCGGGCGCCGCCTTGGCGCGTTCGTACGCGTCCAGCGCCAGCGAGTGGTCCGCGACCTGCACGTAGTCCACTCCCGGCAGGGTGGGGGTGAAGGGATGGGCCGCGAGCAGCTCGCCGAACTCGGTGATCGCCCGCTCCTCCTGCTGGGAGCGGGCCCGGGGGCCGGGAGGAGCGGTGTGGCCGGCCGGCTCCCTGGGCCGTTGCCTGCCCGTTCGGTCTTCCGGCCGCCCCGTGCCGGTGTGACGTCCGGGCTTCTCCCTGCCGACGTCGGCGACCACGAAGGCGCAGAAGCCGCCGTTGGCCAGGCACAGGAGCAGGGCCGGCCAGAGCAGTGAGTCGGCTCGGGGGACGACGCCGAGGAGGGTGCTGAAGGGGGCGGCCCACACGGCCTGGAACAGGACCGACAGCAGCCCTCCGCCCAGGGCGCGGAGCGGGCGGCGGCGGTCCGCCGATCTGCTCACGAGGAGCGTCGCCAGGGTGGGCCCCGCCGCGAGGAGGAGAAACCAGACCGGGACCAGGCCCCAGGAGGGCCCACCGGCGAGCAGCAGCGACAGCGCCACGGCGAGTGTCGTGCACAGGCCCGCCAGTGCCCCGTAGCCGATCGCGAAGCGAACCGTCACCTGGTCCGGCCACGGCTTCGCTCGGCCGCGAGCGAGCTCCCGCAGCCTCCGTCCGGCGCTCCCGCTCATCGCCTCTCCCCTTGACACCCATGACCGGCAGACTTTTCGGGCAACAGGATTCCCTACGTCGTGCCGATCCGGTACCTCGGCCTTCCGCTCGGTGCCCCTTCTTCCCCTGTCCCCCGCCCGCGCGTAAGGGCGGGGAGGCGGAGACGCGGGGGTAGGGGCGGGGCAGAAGAGAGCCTCGTCACAGGCTGCGATAGGTGCGCCCGCCGCGCCGGGGCAGGGCTGCCGGGTCGTCGGGGCCGGTCCG
Organism: Streptomyces sp. YPW6; assembly: GCF_018866325.1. Lineage (NCBI taxonomy): Bacteria > Bacillati > Actinomycetota > Actinomycetes > Kitasatosporales > Streptomycetaceae > Streptomyces > Streptomyces sp. YPW6. The sequence continues at coordinate 3,156,227 of NZ_CP076457.1, read as the reverse complement.
GGTCGCCAGCAGCGCGAGGTGGATCTCGGCGCGCACGGTGGCGTCGGAGAGGTTCTGGCCGAGGTGGTCGGCGCACTGCGTGAGCCAGTTGGCCAGGGTGGTGCGGTGGAGGTGCAGCTCGGCCGCCGCGGGGGCGGTTCTGGCGTGGTGGCGCAGCCAGCAGGCCAGTGCGATCCGCAGGTGCGGCTTCAGGCCGCCGACCAGGCCGCGCGCCCAGGACCGGGTCGCCTCGGTGTCCAGGAGCCCGGCCGGCAGGGTCTCCAGGCGGGCCGGACCGGTCCCGCTGCCGCCGCCGTCCCAGCCCTCGCCGTCCCGGCCCCCGGTCCCGCTGCCGTCCCGGTCGCCGCCTGCGCTCCCGCTCTCACCGCCGTGCTCGCCCTCGTCGGGGTCGAGGTCGGGGTCGGTGTCCGAGTCGGTGTCGGTGTCCGCGTCGGCGGGGGCGGGCGCGCGGAGGGCGAGCAGCAGATGCGCCCGTACGGTGGCGTCCTCCAGGTCCGCGCGCAGCAGCCGGGACAGCTCCCGTATGCGGGCCCGTACGGTGCCGGCGGACAGACCGAGCGCGGCGGCGGCGCGGGGCTTGGAGCCGGTGCGGAGCCACACGAGGAGCAGGTGCTGCTGGGCCGGGCTCAGCGGGCGCAGCGCGGCTCCCGCCCAGCGGGCGTACGGGGCGGTGGGCAGGAGGGGAGCGAGCGGCGCGGTGCCGACGGCGTCGGCGGGGACGATGCGGCGGTCGGGAGTGGCGCTGTGCCGGGCGGCGGCGGCGTCGCTGTGCGCGGTGGGCATCTCGGCCAGGGGCAGGGGTCCGGCCATGCCCGCGAGCAGCTGGTGCCGCTCGCTCACCCGGGAGACCAGGCGCAGGACCCGCCCGTCGTCGCCGCCGCGGTGGAGTTCGGCGACGACGAGTTCACCGTCGAGCCGGCCCAGCAGGGTGCAGGCGTCGGCGTGCGGGGCGAGTGAGGGACCCACGGCCCGCCACAGGACCTGGTGGGCGGTGGGGACGTCGGCGCCGGTGAGCCGGTAGACCGTGACATGGGTGAGCCTGTTCCCGCCCAGGATGTCGGCGACGGCGGCGGTGTGGCCGGCCAGCAGCAGCCGGACGAGGGTGGTGTGCAGCCGCATCTGCTCGCCCCGCAGCTCCGCCGCCCGCTGCCCGCGCACCTCCAGGAGCGCCGCGGTGTTCGTGGCGACGCGGGCGGCCTGTTCCGGGGAGACGGTGGGCCCGGGGGCCAGCACGAGGACGGCTCCGGCGGCCGGGCGCTGGAGGCAGTGCGGGTGTTCGCGCGGGTCGGCGGCCGCGTGCACACCGTCGGCGGCCGCGGCGGCGGGCGTGCTGTAAACGGCTCCGGCGATCGGGTCGGCCAGCACCGCCCACCCCTGGACCAGTAACGCGGCCTCGGCGATCAGATGCGCACCGGACCGGGTCGCCGCCCGCAGCAGCCGGTCCGTCGTCGCCCGCGCGTGCCGGTCGCCGTCCGGGCAGGCGGCCTCGCGGCCGGTCGTACCTGTGGTGCTCATGGGGGAGAGCCTCTGCGGGCCGTGCGTGCCGCGTACGGCGACAAACCCGTACGCGGCACGGCAGGTGGGGAGGTGAGGGCGGGGCGTGGATCAGGGGATGCGGGCGACCGCGCCCCATCCGGCCCGCGCCGTGGTGGTGCCGGTGTTCGCGTCGGGCCGCCAGTTCGGCCAGGACACCATCCCCGGCTCCACCATCTCCAGCCCGTCGAAGAAGGCGACCGTGGTCTCCGGCTCCCGGAAGATGTACGGGATCGCGCCGCTCGCGTTGTACTCGTCCTGGACGGCCCGGTGGGCCTCGTCGGAGGCGGTGGAGTGGCTGAGCGAGAGGTAGCTGCCGGAGGGCAGGCGCTCCACCAGCCGCCGTACCAGGGACAGCGCGTCGTCCCAGTCCACGATGTGGCCCAGGACGTCACTGATGACGAGGGCGACGGGCTGGGTCAGGTCCAGGGTCTTGGCGGCCCCGGTGATGACGGTCTCGGTGTCCCGCATGTCCGCCTCCACGTAGGCGGTCGCACCCTCGGGAGCGCTGGTCAGCAGCGCGTGGACGTGCAGGAGCACCAGCGGGTCGTGGTCGACGTAGACGATCCGGGACTCCGGGGCTATCCGCTGGGCGACCTCGTGCGTGTTGTTCGCGGTCGGCAGCCCCGCCCCGACGTCGAGGAACTGCCGGATCCCGGCGTCCCGGGCGAGATAGGTGACGGTCCGGCGCAGGAAGTCCCGGGACTCCTTCGCGAACGTCTCGATCAGCGGGTACTTCCCCCGGTAGGCGTCGCCCGCGGCACGGTCCGCCGGAAAGTTGTCCTTGCCGCCGAGCCAGTAGTTCCAGACACGTGCGGAGTGCGCGACGCTCGTGTCGATCTGCGCGGGCAGTTCAGGCCCATTTCCGGTCGTACTCATCCTGTAACACCTCTCTGGTTCGGGCCGGCCGTATCGCCATCACGCACGACACGTCCAGCATTCCCTGATACGTCTGCACGGGGTGGGGGCTGTCCCACACCTCCGCCGTGCCGGGCAACCCGCCCTCCCGCACCACATGGTCGGCGATCTCCCGGATCTCCACCCGGTACAGGGAGAGGGCCGGGACACCGGTCAGGGGATGCGGCGGTGCGTACTCGGGGTGCAACTGCATCGTCACATCCCCGCGCTCGGCTGTCTGTTGAAGTACGCGGAACTGCTCGCGCATCACCTCGTCGTCGCCCACCTGGCAGCGCAGCGCGGTGACCGGCAGGACCGCCCAGAGGCGGGTCTGCTGTTCCTGCAGCCGCTTCTGACGTTCCACCAGGAAATCGGCGCGCCGTCGCCGCTCGGCCGCGTTCCGCTCGGGGAACATGACCTCGTCCACGGCCATCGCGTACGCCGGAGTGCGCAGCAGCAGCGGGACCAGCGCCGGATGCCAGGTACGGACGACGCCGGCGGCGGACTCCACGCTCATCAGGTCCATCTGCCAGGGGGCCATGGCGTCCCGCCAGGGATGCCACCAGCCCGGCATGTTCGCGGCGTTGAGCCGCCCCATGATGTCGTCGGTCTCGGCGGCCCCGGCCCCGTAGAGGCCGAGCAGGTCGGACACCTGTCCCACGTCGAGGGAGGTCTGCGCCTGCTCCAGCCGCCGCAGCGTCGAAGGGTGCCAGCCCAACTGCGCCGCCGCCTGCGGTACGGACAGTCCGGCGCCCTCCCGCAGGTGCCGCAGACGGGCCACCAGGACCAGGTGCCGAGCCGTACGGCCCGACCGTTCGCGCGCCACTGTTCCCCCCTTCCCGCTCCGGCTCGATCTGTCCGACACTTCGCGCAGTCTGCGCATGGTGCACACAGCGCACCTTGCGACGCTCGCACGGCGCTCCCAAGGTAAGCATGTCCGACTCCATCGCACGCCAACTCGGTAAGACCGGGCCGATCTTGCCCCAAGCCCCTCCGTCCACCCGCTACGGGTACTCCGCACCTCGTGGCCCTACACCCGTTCTGCCGTTCCGTGCACCGTCGTTCCGGCGGCCCGTTCTCTGGAGCCCACCGCATGAACCACCCGACCGGCCTGACCGACCCGACTCCGCTGAACCGCCTGGCCGCCGTGACCCCGCTGGTCCACCCGAAGCTGCGCTCCGTCGTCACGGCTCCCCGGACCGCCCAGCACCGCCCGCTCGACCTGCGCGTCCGCGCCCAGCGGATCCAGATCGACGAACTCGTCGTCGACGATCCCCACCAGGTCCTCGCCCACGCCCGGCAGGCCGCTCTCGACGACCCGGAAACGGCAAGGCAGTTGGGGTTCAGCGACACGGAACCGCTGTCACTCCCGGACGCGGCCGCGCTGCTGTGCGCGCTCTACGACACCGAGGCCCTGACGGACATGGGCCTGCGCCTCACCCGTCACACGGTCCGCGTCTCCGCCTCCAACCAGCAGACGGAGCCGGTGTCGTTGGTGCGGTCGAGGATGCCGGAGGACGGGGAGGACTGATCCTGTCGGCCGCTACGGGGAAGGTCGGCGCGTGAGGCCCACCGGGCCTGCGAGGTGGTCGTCCTCGAAGGCCCGGCGTCGGTCGCGGCCGTCGCGGAACGTGTCGCCAACGCCTCCGCCGACCTCTCGTACGTCATGCGGGGCATGGCCGAGGACGCCCGCGCGGGCGACACCTCCCGCAGGGCGGAGGGGTCGGCCCTGGCCGCCGAACGGGAGCGGGCCCTCTACGAGGTGGTGAGGGAGTTCCGCCTGGTGGCCCGCGCGGCCATCGGGCAGGCGGTCTGACCGCAGCCCCGGGCCTGGGAGCGGCTGTCTACCAGGGTACGGCCCGGTGGATGCCGTACGCGGCGGCGCCGATGAGGAGGACGGCGGCTCCGGTCAACACGGAGGGAAGCGGCAGGGCGAAGGCCAGGACGAGGCAGCCCGCCAGGCCGACGACGGGGATAATCCGGGCCGGGCGGCCTTCGGCGGAGGTCAGGGTCCAGGCGGAGACGTTGGCGATGGCGTAGTAGGCGAGGACGCCGAAGGAGGAGAACCCGATCGCCCCGCGTACGTCGGTGGTCGCGGCGGCCACGGCGACGACGGCGCCGACGAGGAGTTCGGCCCGGTGGGGGACCTGGGAACGCGGGTGGACGGCGGCCAGGGCGTGGGGGAGGTGTCGGTCGCGGGCCATGGCCAGGGTGGTGCGGGAGACGCCGAGGATGAGGGCGAGCAGGGAACCGAGGGCGGCGACGGCCGCGCCGACGCGGACGACGGGGACGAGCCAGCCGGCGTCTGCCGCCCGCGCGGCGTCCGCGAGCGGGGCCTCGGCGGAGGCGAGTGGGCCGGGGCCGAGGACGAGGAGGACGGAGACGGCGACGAGGGCGTAGACGACGAGGGTGATGCCCAGGGCGATCGGGATGGCGCGAGGAATGGTGCGGGCCGGGTCGCGGGCCTCCTCGCCGAGGGTGGCGATGCGGGCGTACCCGGCGAACGCGAAGAACAGCAGCCCGGCCGCCTGGAGCACACCGGTGGCCGTGGCGTCCGTACCGATCTCCAGGCGGGCCGCGTTCACCCCGCCTGACGTCAGGGCGGCGGTCGCGACGGCGGCGAGCACCGCCAGGACGACGGCGACGATGATGCGGGTGAGCAGGACGGACTTCTGGATGCCCGCGTAGTTGACGGCGGTCAGGGCCACCACGGCGGCCACCGCGATCGCGTGCGCCTGGCCCGGCCAGACGTAGGAGCCGACGGTCAACGCCATCGCCGCGCAGGATGCGGTCTTGCCCACGACGAACGCCCAGCCGGCCAGGTAACCCCAGAACGCGCCGAGCCGCTCCCGCCCGTAGACGTAGGTGCCGCCCGATGCCGGGTAGAGGGCGGCGAGCCGTGCGGAGGAGGTGGCGTTGCAGTAGGCGACGACGGCGGCCAGGGCGAGGCCGAGCAGCAGGCCGGATCCGGCGGCGCGGGCGGCCGGGGCGAGCGAGGCGAAGATCCCGGCGCCGATCATCGACCCCAGGCCGATCATCACCGCGTCCGGCACGCCGATCAGCCGCTGGAGTTGGCCCGGGGGCGCGGCTGCTCCTGGGCCTGCGGTCGCGGCTTCGCGCGGGGGCTTGCTGCTCACGCCTTGTCTCCTTGCGGGCAGGTTCTGCGGTCCGCCGCACGATAGGCGATCGAGGTGAAGCCCTCACCGCGAAGGGAAGGGCGTGAGGGCCTGGGGGCGTGTGAAGCTGCGCGACGGCAGTCGTCAGCCCCGCGTGCCACGTCGCGCACCACACAGGGCGGGCCGCGTGTTCTCAGCCACCCCACAGCCAGGAGCCGTACTCCGCAGATGTGACGAGTCGGCCCAGGCCGAAGGCGAAGGGAACGGGCACGAGCAGGAAGACACCGGCGCGGACCAGGGACGGTCCGACGACGGACACCACTTCGTGGGGGCCGGTGGTCGCGAAGAAGTCACGCCAGCGCAGGATCTCGCCGAGGCTGCACACCCAGAAGAACAGCCCGGTCACCAGGAAGACCGCGCCGGTCAGCAGTCCCAGATAGGTGGTCGCTTCCAGCAGGTCGACACGGGCGTCGTGATCCCGCACGACGAACGCGGCGACCACGACGCAGACCGCAGCCCCCACGCCGTACGCCGCGCCGCGCGCCATGACACTGCCCAGCCGCAGACGCGGTTCGAGCACCCCGTCCGTACCTCTGCTCAAGCGGACCATGTGCGTGCCCCCTGTCGTCCCCGCGCCGTCGAGCCGGTCGCTACGACGCGGCGAACTCCACGAAGGACGTCCAGGTGTCGGGGGAGACGGCGAGCGCGGGGACGGTGAGGTCCTTGGAGTCGCGGATGTGGACGGTGTGGGGGCAGGCGGCCACCTCGACGCAGTCGCCGCCCTGGTTTCCGCTGTAGGTGGACTTGGACCAGGTGAGGGCCACCTCTACACAGTCGCCGCCCTCGCTGCCGCTGTAGCTGGACTTGAACCAGTGGAGGTCGGTACTCATAGTTCCTCTGCCATCTTCTCGATCTTCTCCAGCGTCCTCTCCGGAGTGTATGCCTGGGCCCTGGTGACGCCATACTTGCCGAACAGGTTCCCCAGCTGCGGTTGTTCCGTGACGAAGAAGCTGCCGCCCTGGCCCTCGATATAGGCGAGCTGCCGGCGCTTGTCGGTCTCCAGCAGGACGAACGGGCCGTCCAGCGCCGCGTGGTCCTCCCGGTCCGGATCCATCAGCTGGATGCGCACGTGCCGGAGCCGCGCCACCTCGGCGAGGTGATGGAGCTGGGCCTTCATCACGCGACGGCCGCCGATCGGCCGGGTCAGCACGATCATCTCCAGGACGAAGCTGATGTCGGGCAGTGGCCTGCGGGACAGTAGCTTCTGCCGTTCGAGGCGCGCGGCGACCTTCGCCTCGATCTCGTCGTCGTCATAGGTCGGGTAGCGACTCGTGAAGACGGCCCTCGCGTACGACTCCGTCTGGAGCAGACCTGGCATGACCTGGTTCTCGTACGAGTGCCTCGCCCACGCCTTCTCCTCCTCGTCCGCGAACGGCGTGAACCACCCCGGCAGCGGGTTCCGCCGCTCCGTCTGCTTCGGCGGCTTCGGTGCGGCGACGATCAGCGCGCCCTGTGCGCGCAGCACCTCGTCCGCACGTTGCACGAAAACGTCCGTCGGCGGACGGGCGCCCCGTTCCACCATCGCCACCTGGGACTTGGAGTAGCCGATGCGCTTGCCCAGCTGATCCTGTGACAGCCCGGCCAGCACGCGGAAGTGCCGCAGCAGCAGGCCGAACATCTCGGCGGTGCTTTCCGGCTGATCACTGGAGTGCACGGGCTCACCTCACATGTACACCACTGTTCACAACGTGCTTGTGACCCTGGTCACCGTACGTGTCTGCCGCAACGCTGAGCGCATGGAACTGAAGAATTCACCGGATCCGGTCCCCTTCTCCTCCGCCACCCCCTCCTGGATCCCCGCCTCCGGCCACGCCCTCCGCCACGTCGGCATCCACTTCGACGCCGTACGGGCCATCGGCCTGCTCGGCGAGGAAATCGCGTACGAGGTCATGCAGTTCACCGACTTCCAGGCCGGGCCCATCGTCCGCTCCGGCATCGGCGAGCGGAGCATGTACTTCCTGCTCGCGCCCGGGACCGCCGCCGAGCACCGGTGGCCTCTCGGGGTGGAGGCGATGAGCCGGAGTGCCCGGGGCGACGCGTTCGTCGGGGTGCCCGCGCTGGGCGGCGGGACCTGGCCGCTGGACTGGCGGTCGCGGCCCACAGCCGAGGACCCCTTCGTGGACGCCGGGTTGCTGCACGAGATGGCCTGGCTGCGGGCGGGGTGCGCTGTGCGGGAGTGAGTGAGGCTGCCGCCGCTCGTCGAACGCCGCCCACCGGACTTCGCCACGTTGCACAGGCCCTCCCGGCGCGGGGCGGCGGGCGGAACGATCACGTGGTGGCCGCGGTTCACAGCGTGGACCGATGCCTACTCATGGTCGCGCAGGAAGGCCGGGATCTCCTCGCGGGACGGGTAATTCGGCAGGGGTGCCGGCCTGTCCTGGAGGTACGCCGTGATGACGGCGGCGGCTCGGGCGTTGTTGTCGGCCAGGCCGTTCCACATGTGGTGTCCGACTCCGGGCATGTACTGCGTGCGTCCGATGCCGGGGGCGGAGGCGAGGACGGCGGTCGCCCATTGGCGTACCTGCGAGGAGCATTCGGCGATCATCAGCATCGCGGGGGTCCGGGAGTGCCGCAGTCGCGGGGCGATGGAGGGCGAGTCCTTGACCGTCTGCTGGATGCTGAGGCTGGCGGCGGCGCTGAAGGAGAAGTTCTGTGCGGTGTCCTCGACGGGTATGCGGTCCGCGTCGCGCGCACAGTAGGCGGACGCGGTGTCGCTGCCGAGGTCGGCGGCCGTGAAGGCGTTGGCGCCTTCGGCCTGTCCGATCAGCCCGGTCTCGGGGGAGAGGAGCCCGAGCCGCATGAGGCCGAACGCGACGGCGTAACGAGGGACATGCGTCGAACGTGGTCCGGTCGGGGCCGGTGCGAGGCCACGCGCGGACGGGCGGCCCTTGTGCCCTGTGACGCGTGCGGTGGGTCCGTCCATGGGGCCGGGCTCGGCGATGATCGCCCGGTGCAGGCGGGCCGCGACGCGAGGGTCGGCCAGGGCCCGGGTGAGTACCACCCCGCCTCCTGAGAAGCCGAGGACGTCCGCCCTGCCCCGGTCCAGGCGGTCGACGAAGGCGGCGAGGTCGCGGACCGACCGGGAGATCGTGTACTGACTCATGGGCAGCAGGTCGCTCCGGCCGCCGCCCGCCTGCTCGTAGGCGTAGACGTCGTGGCCCTGTCGTGCCAGGAGTCGTAGGAACCGGTGGTCCTGCACGGAGATGCTGCGGACCGGGCCTCCGTGGAGGTACACGAGCGGGACCGGCTGCCGGGCGTCGGTCTTCGCGGGCGGGTAGTGGTACACCGCCACTCGGCTGCCCGTCTCCAGCTCCCAGTGCTGCGTGGCCACGAAGGGGAGTTCTGACGGAGTTCGACGGTCTGTCGGTACGGTCGGGACGCAGACCGCCGCCGTCAGCGCCGCCGCGACGGCCACCGGCACGAACGGCACGAGCCGCGCCGGCCATGGGCGTTGCCGGCTCCGCCAGGCCGCGAGCGCGACGCCGGTTCCGAGGGTCGCCGACCATGCGACGAGCCCCGATGCCGCCCCGTCCGTGAGGGCGATCATCGCCAGGAAGGTGAATGCCAGGGTCGTGATGGCGGCCAAGGCCAGCGCTAAGCGTCCGGTGAGGCGGGCGAGGCGTATCGCGTACAGGTGCGTGGGCACGGGCTTGGGCACGGCGGACCTCCGACAGTTTCAGAACGCTGTTTCAAAACGACGTTATCAGAGGAGGTAGGCTGCTGGTCGTGGGTAGGCCCAGAACGAACGACGAAGCCGTCAGAGAGCGGCTGGTGGAGTGTGCGACCGAGATGCTCGCCACCCGTCCGCGGGAGTCGGTCTCGGTCCGTGCGGTGGCCGCTGCCGCCGGGGCGTCGACGACGGCGGTCTACTCGTTGTTCGGCGGCAAGGACGGGCTGATCGGCGCGGTGCGCGCCAGGGCCGTCACCGGGCTCTTCCAGGACCTGTCGGCGGTGCGGACCTCCGCGGGTCCCCTCGCCGACCTCTACGCGCTGGCCGTCGCCTACCGGCGTTGGGGGTGCGGTCACCGCCACCTGTACACCGTGCTGTTCGGTGGTGTGCAGGCCTTCGATCCGTCGGGAGAGGTCGGTGCCGGCGACCCGATCCGTCCGCTCCTCGCGGCGATCGACCGCGCCTTGACCGCGTCCGTCCTCGCCGGGGATGCCACGGCGATCGCCCTGTCGGTCTGGGGAACCCTGCACGGGCTCGTGACCCTCGAACTGGCCGGTGCCCTCGACGCGGCCACGGCCGATGCCGCGTTCCACTCGGCGATCCATGCGACGCTGCGCGGGTGGGCGACCCCGGAGGTGTTCCGTGATCTTCGCAGGGCCGACAGCGCGCGACAGTAGGACCGGGTGGACGGAGCGTGATCGAAGCATCACGTTCTGCGGTAACGTGATCTCCAACATCACGCTCCGCGTGCCGCGTTGTTCGGCACATGGAGCGGCCCCCGGAGGTGTATCGAGCACCCACCCGAGGGCCTTCACCACTAGTGGATCAGGAGTCCACCCGCGATGCTGTCGCATGTTATCCCGCCCCCTCGGGGCTACACGAAGGCCTCCAACACTTTGGTGCGTCACCCGCGTCTCGGCAGCGACGCGAAGATTCTCGTGCTCTACATCCAGGGGCTGCCCGAAGAGGACCGGGACAAGCCTCTGAGCGAGCACGCCCGCGCTCTCCGGATGACCGGTCGCGCCTACCAGAGGGCCAAGGCCGACCTTGTGACGTACGGGTACGTGCACGAGAAGCGGGAGCACCTTCCCAACGGGTGGTGGCGGACCGTCCAGGTCTTCAGCAACGAGCCGCTGACCGACGGTCAGGCCGCCCGGCTTCGCGCCGGTGTTCCCGCCGACGGGTACGAGAACACCGGCGGTTCCGCCGTGCCGGATGCCTGGTCAGCTCCGACTGCGCACTTTCCGACGGTCGGTCAGCCGACTCCTCGGTGGGTCGGTGGTCTCCTACCCGCGGACGAAGAACAGGGCGAAGACTCTTCCCACCCACCCACCGAAGCGGCCGAGCCGGAGAAGACAGCCGAGGAGCCCGTAGCGGCCGTAACGGCCGCGGAAGTGGAAGAGACGGGGGAGGAACCGCAAGCGCCCTCACAGGAGGAACTCGTCCTCGCCGAGCGCGTGTTGCTGTCGCTCAAGCATCAGGCCCGTCAGCTCACGCTCGGCGTGCGTGAAGCCCGCAAGCTCGCCGGGCTCGCCGCCGAGTGGCTGCGGCGGGGGGTGAGCGCCGGGGACCTGCGGCTGGCGCTCAGCAGTGCGCTGCCGGCGGAAGGGGTGCGTACGGCCTTCGGGTTCCTGGCGCACCGGCTGGTGGAGAAGCTGCCCCCGCGTCCGGAGGAGGTGGCGGAGAGCACGCCTCCGCCACCGTCATCGCCTCTGCCGCTGCCCCTCATCGCCTGCGACGGACCCGGTGAGGAGCACGTGTTCCGGCCGCACATGTCGTGGGTCACTACCTGCGGGCCCTGTCACCGTGCGCAGCAACGCGCCGAGGCGGAGCTGATGTTGGCCCGAGCCCAGGCCGACCCCGCGCCTCCGCCGCCGTCCTGGCGGGAGCGCGTCGCCGCCGAGGCCCGCGCCGATGAGGTCGCTTCCGGTTACGGGACCCGGGCCACGGCCACGTAGATGCCGCTGAACTCCTGCGTGGGAGCGGGCGTTCCGTTGAACCACTCCGGGGCCTTCACCAGGCCCGGGGCGACGATCTCCAGGCCCTCGAAGAACCGCGAGAACTCCTCGCGGGTCCGCAGGGCCAGCTGGATGCCGCCCTTCTTGTACTCGTCCCCGGCCTGCTCCCCCTTCTCCTCGTTCACGTCGGACGCGCCGTGGGACAGGACGACGTAACTGCCGGGCGCCATGGCGTCGGCGAACGTACGGACGATGTCGATCGGCTTCTCGGCGTCGGGGAGGAAGTGGAGGAGGCCGAGCAGGGACATGGCTATCGGGCGGTCGAAGTCCAGCGTCTCGCGGGCCGCGTCGAGGATGACCGTGGGCTCGCGAACATCCGCGTGGACGTAGTCCGTCACGCCCTCGGGCCGGCTGACCAGCAGCGCTTCCGCGTGGCGCAGGACGATGGGGTCGTTGTCGCAGTAGACGACCCGGGCGGAGGGGCGGATCTCCTGGGCCGTCTGGTGCAGGTTCGGCTCGGTGGGGATGCCCGTCCCGATGTCCAGGAACTGCGTCACGCCCTCGCCCGCCAGCCAGGCCGTCGCCCGGTTCATGAAGGAACGCTGCTGCCGGGCGCCCACCTTCGCCTCGACGGGCAGGAGCTCCGCCACCTGCTGGTCCACCGGGTAGTTGTCCTTGCCGCCGAGCAGCGCGTCGTAGACCCGGGCCGAGTGCGGCTTGCTGGTGTCGATCGGGGGGTGAGGCGCCTGTGCCGTCATACCGAACTCCAGATACACGTGGTGTGGACCATTCAGTCGACGCAGTCTGTCACAGCAACCCCTGCCGTCCGCAGGGGTGTTCGGTTCCCGGTGGTGCCCGTGGAGGACGGACCCGGCTTGCGGTGGTGGCGGTGAGGGGTGGATGAGGCTTGCGGCGGTGGCGATGAGGGGCGGATCCGGCCGGCGGTTCCCTTCCGCGCCGCATCTCGACCCACTCGTGACCGTGGCGTTGCGGTGGCCGTGACCCTGCTCACCCGTGCCGGTCGATGCTTTGACCTCGTACGCCCCGCACACCCAGGATCGGCGGTGTGAACCCGCCTTCCGACGTGCCCCAGCCGCCGCACTCGTCGTCCTCGCCGCCCCCGTCGCCCCCGTCGCCCTGGGCTCCGCCGGATTCCTCGGCCGAGCCGCCGCGCCCGCCCGGACAGGCAGGACAGCCGTGGCAGGGCGGACAGGCGTGGCAGGGCGGGCAGCCGTGGCAGGGCGGGCACGGCTGGGACCGGCCTCCGGAGTGGACCCGCCCGCCGGCCGGGCCGGTGCGGGCGCCCTCCGGGTCCCGCTACGACCAGCAGGGGCGCAACGGCCAGGGCGGCCGGTTCGGCTGGATCGGAGAGCTGGCAGCCGTCGTGGGGCTGGTCCTGCTGGCCGTCGTGGTCGTCGGGATCTCCGGGCTGGTCCTCGCGGAGCTGCTGGACGCGGCCCCCGCGGACCCGGACAGCGACCTCTCCTTCGAGGACCCCGTCGCCGACCTGGCCGTCCAGCTCCTCGGTATCGCGATCGCCCTGCCCATCGTCCTGTGGGGCGCCCGCGTGATCGGCCGGCGGCCCGCCGGGACCGTGTCCTCCGTCGTCGGGCGGCTCCGTTGGGGCTGGCTCGCGCGGTGCGCCGCCGTGGGGTTCCCGCTGATGGCCGTACAGGTCGGTCTGCTGATCGCCTGGACCTGGAACGACGAGCCGGTCGGGGAGTCGGGGAGCGGCTTTCCCGGGTGGCCCGTCTTCCTGCTGAGCCTGGCCGTGATCCTGGCGCTCGTACCGTTCCAGGCCGCCGCCGAGGAGTACGTCTTCCGGGGCTGGCTGGTCCAGGTGGCCGGCCGGTTCGCGCGTACGCCCTGGCCCGCCGTCGCCGTCGCGTCCCTGCTGTTCGCCCTGGCCCACGGGTTCGGTGAGCTCTCCGGGTTCCTCCTGCTGCTGTACTCGGCGCTGTGGTGGGGCTGGCTGGTGATCCGTACCGGTGGACTCGAAGCCGTGATCGTCATGCACGTCGCCAACAACCTGCTGGCCTTCGGCCTGGCGGCCGGCTTCGGGGAGCTGGCCAGCACCGAGACCGCCGCCGACGCCCCTTGGCAGGCCATGGTCGCCGAACTCGTCTTCGCCCCGCTGTACTGCCTCATCGTGGCCCGGATCGCCGACCGCCGCGGGATCGAGCGGGTGAGCCCGTGAACTCCGAGGGAGGTTCCGGGGCGAGCCCGCGGCTGTGGAAGTCCTTCGTCCCGGTGGTGGCGAACCTGCTGCTGGGGATTCCGGCCGTGGTTCCGGCCTTCCTGGTCTGGTACGTGCTGTCCAACGGCCCCTTGGCGGAGCTGGGGTGGACCCGGCGGGAACCGACCGAGAACGACGGCATGTGGCTGTGGCTGGTCATCGTGGTGCCGGTGGTGGCCTGCTTCGGGGGGCTGTGGACCCTGCTCAACCTGTGGATGCGGCGCAGACTGATGCCTGCCGCGCCGCCGTATGCGTACTGGTCGCCGGCGGTGACGCTGACCCTCGCCCCGTATCTGCTGGGCGTCGCCTTCGGCTGAGGGACGCGGAGACCGGACCGGCGCGGATTCAGAACTCCACGGTCAGCTGCGCCCGGACGTGCGCCCGCAGCACCCCCGCCATGTCCGTCGCGCAGTCGCTGATCAGCCACTGGATCTGGAGGCCGTCCATCAGCGCGATGAGCTGCTGCGCGGCGGCCGAGGGGTCGACGTCGTCGCGGAGTTCGCCCGCCTCCCGGGCCTGGAGGTAGGCGCGTTCGGTGTTGGCGACGGACGTACGGTAGCGGGTCTCGAAGTACGCGTGCGCCGGGTGGTCGGGGGCTGTGGCCTCCGCCGCGACCACCGAGAACAGCTCGACGATCCCGCGCCGTTTGGCGTTCAGCTCGGCGAGGTCCACCAGTCGGCGCAGATGGTCCGTACCCCGGGTGACGCCGAGCGCCAGCCACGCGTCGTCCACGTCGTCGCGGCGCTGGAGGACGGCGAGGAGCAGTGCCTCCTTCGTCGGGAAGTGGTGCAGGAGCCCCGGGTGGGAGATCCCGCAGCGGGTGGCGATGACGCGCAGCGACGCGCCCCGGTAGCCGGCCTCGCCGAACAGGGCCATCGCCTGGTCGAGGATCTCGGTCCGCTTGGCCCGCCCCTTGGCGTAGCCGCGCCGGGTTTCCGGGGTCACGCGCATTCACCCGCTGTCATGCCACGCCTCTCTGCTTCCGCCCCAGATTCTCACAGGGGTGAATACTTACCACACGGTCGGGATTGAGCGTACGGTACTGCGAGTGCCGCCGAAACCGTCGTGGCCGTCGCCGTCGCCGTCGCAGCCGTGGCCGCCGTCGTGGCCGTCGTGGCCGTCGTGAGAGGAAGTCCTGTGGGTCTCAAGCCGCCGTATCTCGACCCCGCGCTGCCCGTCGCGGAGCGGGTCGCCGACCTCCTGGGGCGCATGACGCTGCCCGAGAAGGTGGGGCAGATGCTCCAGCTCAACGCCAAGGAGGGGGTGCGGCACCTCGTCGAGGACCTGCACGCGGGCTCGATCCTGCACGCCTCCCCGGAGCGGGTGCGCGAGGCCGCCGCGCTCACCGCGAAGACGCGGCTGCGCATCCCGCTGCTCGTCGCGGAGGACTGCATCCACGGGCACTCGTTCTGGGAGGGGGCCACGATCTACCCGACGCAGCTCGGGATGGCCGCCACCTGGGACCCGGAGCTGGTGGAGCGGATCGCGCGGGCGACCGCGGTGGAGGTCGCGGCGACCGGGGTGCACTGGACGTTCTCGCCGGTCCTCTGCATCACCCGGGACCTGCGGTGGGGCCGGGTGAGCGAGACGTTCGGCGAGGACCCCTTCCTGATCGGCGAGCTGGCCTCCGCGATGGTGCGCGGCTACCAGGGCGACGGGCCGGCCGATCCGACCGCGATCCTGGCCTGCGCCAAGCACTTCGCCGGGTACTCCGAGACCCAGGGCGGCCGGGACGCCAGCGAGGCGGACATCTCGCGGCGCAAGCTGCGCTCCTGGTTCCTGCCGCCGTTCGAGCGGGTCGCGAAGGAGGGCTGCCGGACCTTCATGCTCGGCTACCAGTCGATGGACGGCGTGCCGATCACCGTCAACAACTGGCTGCTCGACGAGGTGCTGCGCGGCGAGTGGGGCTACACCGGGACCCTGGTCACCGACTGGGACAACGTCGGCCGGATGGTGTGGGAGCAGAAGGTCTACGCCGACTACGCGCAGGCGTCGGCGGCGGCGGTCCGCGCGGGCAACGACATGGTGATGACCACGTCGGGCTTCTTCGAGGGGGCCCAGGAGGCGGTAGCGCAGGGTCAGTTGGCGGAGGCGGAGATCGACGCCGCCGTACGCCGCATCCTGACGCTCAAGTTCGAGCTCGGGCTCTTCGAGGACCCGCGCCACCCCGATGCCGACCGGCAGGCTGCGGTCATCGGCTGCGGGGCGCACGCGGAGCTGAACCTGGAGGCCGCCCGCCGTTCGCTGGTACTGCTGACCAACGACGGGACGCTGCCGTTCGCGGGCGGTTCGGAGGCCGAAGGGGAGGCGCGGTCCTCCGGCCCCGGTACCGGTTCGGCCGGGCGGGCCACCGGCCCCGGTCCCCGCACGGTCGCGGTCGTCGGGCCCAACGCGGATGACGCACAGACCCAGTTGGGCGACTGGGCGGGTTCCTCCGGGCAGGCCGACTGGCTGCCGGACGGCCAGCCGCGCGCCATGATCCGTACGGTTCTGGACGGCTTCCGCGACCAGGCGCCCGCCGGCTGGACCGTCTCGTACGCGCCCGGGGCCCGGATCCTGGATGTCGGGCCGGACCCGGAGGGGGAGTTCTTCCCCGACGGGCAGCCCCGCCCCGAGGTCGTCCACCCGGCGGCGCCCGACCCGGAACTGATCGCCGAGGCCGTCGCCGCCGCCGAGGCCGCCGACCATGTGGTGGCCGTCGTCGGCGACCGCATCGAGCTGGTCGGCGAGGGCAAGTCGACGGCGACCCTCGAACTCGTCGGCGACCAGGTCGCGTTGCTGGACGCCCTGGCCGCGACGGGGAAGCCGCTGGTCGTCGTCGTCATCAGCTCCAAGCCGCTGGTGCTGCCGCCGTCCGCGCTCGGTGCGGCGGCGATCGTGTACGCGGCGAACCCGGGCATGCTCGGCGGCCGGGCGGTCGCCGAACTGCTCCTCGGGCGGATCGAGCCGACCGGTCGGCTGCCGCTGTCCTTCGCCCGGCACGCGGGCCAGCAGCCGACGTACTACAACCAGGTGCGCGGCCAGCACGGTACGCGCTACGCGGACCTCACCCAGCGTCCGGCGTTCGCCTTCGGCGAGGGGCTGAGCTATTCGACGGTCGCCTACACGGACCTGGAGGTGCTGACGGCGGTGGTCGACGCGTCGGAGACCGTACGGGCCCGGGTCACGGTGACCAACACGGGGGCGCGGCCCGCGCTGGAGACGGCGCAGCTGTACGTGAGCGACACGGTGACGTCGGTGACCTGGGCGGAGAAGGAGCTGAAGGCCTACCGGCAGGTGGCGCTGGCCCCGGGGGAGTCGCGCGAGATCCTCTTCGCGCTTCCGGTGGCCGACTGCGCGCTCGTGGACGCGGAGGGCGTGCGCCGGGTGGAGCCGGGCCGCTTCGAACTGCTGGTGGGCCCGTCGTCCCGGGACGAGGTGCTGCTGCGGGGGGAGTTCACGGTCAAGGGGTGAGCTGTGGACGGCGGGCGGCGGCACCCGCCGAGGGGCGCCCCGCGCGTGATCGCGGGAGCGTTCCCATCGGCGGGCGGCGGACTCCGGTTCACCTCCCGGCCGGGCCGTCCCCGCGGGCGCACTCCACGACTTCCCGGTGTCCGGTCCGGTCGGGTGCCGGGACCCCGGTCCGGTCGGGCGTCGGGCTCACGGTCTGTTCGTGCGTCCGGTTCCCGGTTCGGTCGGGGGGCCGGTTCCCGGTTTGTTCGTGCGTCCGGTCGGGGGGCCGGTTCCCGGTCTGTTCGGGCGTCCGGTCCCCGGCCCGGCCCGGCGTCCGGTGCGGCCGGGCTGTTTGCCGGCCGAGCAGGACGCCGCAGAGGGTGAGCAGCAGGCCGCACATCTGCCGCCCCGACAGCGTCTCGTGGGCGATCAGGACGCCCAGCAGGACGCCTGTCACCGGGTTGAGCAGCCCGAGGAGACCGACCGTGCCCGCGGGCAGGTGGGCCAGACCGGCGAACCAGGCGGCGAAGGCGACCGCCGTCGCCACGACGGTGACGTAGGCGAAGCCGAGGAGAGCCGGACCGTCGAGCGAGGGCGGCGCACCCTCGGCCAGGACCGCGAAGGGCAGGAGCAGCAGCCCACCGCCGGTCAGCTGCCAGCCGGTCGAGGCGAGGACGTCCACCTCGCCGCTCCAGCGCTTGGCGAGGACGTACCCGAACGAGGAGACGCCCATGGCGGCGACGGAGGCGAGGATGCCGAGGGCGTCCACGGGCCCGGTCGCCGTGAACACCATCAGGCAGACGCCCGCGATGCCGGCGCCGGCCCCCGCGAGATGCCGCGACCCCGGCCGCTCGCCGACGAGCCCCCAGGCGAGCAGCATCATGGCCAGGGGCACCACCGCCATGATGATCGAGGCCATGCTCGTCGGGAGGCGCTGGGCCGCCACGTACACGAGCGCGAAGAAGCCGCTCATGTTCAGCGCGCCCAGGACCAGGGACTTGAGCCACCAGCTCCCGCGCGGCAGCTTCCGGCACACGGCCAGCAGGAGCAGCCCGGCGGGGAGCGCCCGGATCACCGCTCCGTACAGGGGATTTCCGGCGGGAAGGAACTCCCGGGTGACGAAGTAGGTCGCGCCCCAGGCGACCGGTGCCACGGCCGTGGTCAGTGTCCATCTCATATTACCTTCCATGGAAGGTATAGTAGCTTCCATGGAAGATAATCGGCGGGTCGAGCGCAGAACCGAGCCCGAAGACGAGCCCGGAAACGAGGTGGCGGCAGGGGCGGAGCCGGCGGGCGAAGCCGCCTCGGACCGGGTGGCGCGCATCCAGGCCGAGTGGGCGCGGGAGCGCCCCGACGTGGACGTCTCGCCGCAGGCGGTCATCGGCCGGCTGCACCGCCTGGGCCTGCTCCTGACCGCGCGCCTGCAACTCGTCTACCGCCGCTACGGCCTGTCCGAGGGGGAGTTCGACGTCCTGGCCACGCTGCGCCGGGCCGGAGAGCCCTTCGAGCGCGCGCCGGGTGAACTGGCCGCGCACACGATGGTCACCACGGGGGCGATGACCAAGCGGATCGACCGTCTGGAGCGCGACGGCCTGGTGGCGCGGCGTCGGTCGGCCGCCGACGGCCGGGGCCGGGTGGTCGCGCTCACGGAGGCCGGACGGACGCTGATCGACCGGGCGTTCACGGACCACATGGAGAACGAACGGGCCCTGCTGGACGCCTTGGAGCCGCGGGAGGCGGCGCAGTTGGAGCGGCTGCTCACGACGTGGCTGGCGAAGGTGGAGCCGGTGCGCGGCGGCGTGTGAGCGGCCGGTGCCGTCACGGGCCGTCGTCCGCCCTCCTCAGTACGTACAGGTCCCAGGAGTCCGGGTCGCCGATGTACTGGTAGAGGGTGGGCCGGTCCTCCGTGCCGCCGATGCTCCAGGGTGCGAAGCCGCACGCGTCGACGGTGGTGTGGACCTCCTGCGACCGGACGCCCCCGCCGGGTTCGTACGTCCAGGTGCCCTGTCCCGAGCAGCGGGTCCCCTCGCCCTCCGGGCCGTCCGCGTCCGCGGTGTCCTCCGGCAGGCCGCGGCCGCCGAGGTCCTCGTCGATGTCCACGGCGCTGACGCGCCCGTCCGCCGTGAAGGTGACCGTCCCGCCCTGCCCGTCGGACCAGCGTCCGACGACGTCCGCCGGGGTGAGCGCCGGTGGCCGGTACTCCTTGAGCACCCCCGTCGCCAGGCCGGCGCCGCCGAGGACGGCGGTGAGCACGATGGCGGCCACGCCCCACAGGGCCACCGGCTTGAAGATCCGCTCCCGGCGCGAGCGCCACAGCAGGGCCGGGACGGTGAGCGCGGCCGTGGTCAGGGCCCAGCCGAGGGCGAGCCCACCGGCCCCCGCGCCGCCGGCCAGGGCGGCGGCGACAGGGACCACCACGAGCGAGACGGCACCCGCCGCCACCGGAACCCACCACCCCTCGCGGCCGCCGAGCCTGCGTCCCAGTACCTCGCTCAGCCGGACGGCCGGGAGGACGAGGCACACGGACAGGGCGCTGGCGACCACGGCCGCGAACGGGGCGAGCACGGGAAGGGAGAAGAGGGACATCCCCGAGCCGACCCCCGCGTCCGGTGACTCCCGGGTGACGCCGTACACGGCGGACACGACGTACGCGAGCATCGCCTCCAGGAGCAGCACCAGGATCGAGAGCTGCACCGACCGCCCGGAGAGCCACTCCTCCTCCGGTCCTCCCGTCTTCTCCACCGTCAGTCCCCCTCTGCGCACCGTGGTGTACGTGCGGCACACCCCACCCGGGGGCGGCAGCCGAGGCCATCGTTCCAGAGCTGTTTGAACACGTTCAGTGCGGGGTGCCGGAGCGGAGGGCACGTGTGTGCGGGCGCACCCGGGGCGCGTAAAGAAGAAGCGTTTCCGCGTGCGGGTGTTACCCCGTACGGGTGTGGCGCGGCCGTCCGGACGGCGGTGGGGCGAGCACAATGGGGCGGCGGTTCGTGCAGAGGCGCGCAGGCTCCTCTCCCGCACCTTGCGCTCAAGGAGGACCGGTGGCGGACAGCTGGACGGTTCAGCGGACCGGGCCCGGGGACGCCGCGCGCACGCAGGCGCGGGAACAACTTCTGGAAGCGGCCAGGGAGCTGTACGGCGTCAACGGATACCGGGCGACGGCCGAGCACGACGTGTGCGAGGCGGCCGGGGTGCCGGTCGAGATGCTGCGCCAGGAGTACGGGTCACGGGAGGGGCTGCTCATCGCCCTCCACAACCGGGTCACGACGACCGGGCTGCGGGCCGCGGAGCGCGCCCTGCTGACCGAGGGCATCGACGAGTGCCCGATCGAGGAGCGGGTCCGGCTGCTGTTCGACGCGTACGTGGAGGCCGTCACCAGCGATCCGCGCGAGGCCCGCGTGACGTTCGTCGAAGTGCTGGGCGTGAGCGCCGTGGTGGACGAGCACTGCAAGCTCTGGCGGGCGCTGTGGACGGAGTTCCTGACGGGCGAGGCGGAGCGGGCGGTGGACCGGGGCGAGGCGGAGGACCGGGACCACCGGGTCGACGTGATGGTGATGGTCGGCACGGTCCACGAACTCATGGCCCATCACGCCCGCCGCAGCCGCCGGGCCCGCCCCGGCGAGGTCTCGGGCGAACTGACCCAGCTGGCCCTGACGATGCTGGGGTCGCAGCGGAGCGGGTGAGAAGCCGGGAGCGGGAGCGGCAGACGGGGGGCGCTCGTTCCGTCCGTGCGACGGCCTGGGCCCGTGGCAGGATGCATCGCAGACCCCGGACCGCGCGGGCAGGGGGGCGTCCCGAGCAGTTGCGAGGAGGTCCGCGGACCCGGGACTCTCTCCCGGCCGGAACACCTCCTTCGGCGGTGGCGAACCCAGGACCCCCGCGGCCGCCCCACTCACCGAAGGATGAATGAACCATGGACAGACGCGCCCTGATGCTGGCCGCCGGCGGACTCCTCGGTGGTGCGGGTGCCGCGCAGGTGCTGGCCGCAGGCCCGGCCGCCGCCGAGCCGGTCCCGCCCACGGTCGTCTTCGACGTACGGGAGCACGGCGCGGTCGGGGACGGCGTGGCCGACGACACCGCCGCCTTCCGCCACGCGCTGACTCTCGCGCGGGCCGTGCCCGGCGGCGGGGCGACGCTGCTGGTGCCGCCCGGCTCGTACGCGCTGGGGGAGTCCCTGCTGCTCGGGCCCGGCATGACCGTACAGGCGCACGGGGCCCGGCTGTTCCGTACGGGCAACACCTCGGCCCTCATCAAGAACTACACCGGTGGCATGCCCGAGGTCGCCGCGTACGAGGGTGCCGGGAACATATCCGTCTTCGGCGGTACGTGGGACATGCGCGGCAGCCAGTTCACCTCGACGTGCCCCGCCTTCGTGTTCACGCACGCGGACGGGTTCACCGTCCGGGACGTCACCGTTCTCGACGTCCCGCGGGCACACGCGATCGAGCTCAACGCCGTGCGCCGGGCCCGGATCGTCGACTGCCTCTTCGACGGCGTGTACGCCGGGACCGGAACTCCGGCCGTACCGAACCGGCTGGAGGCCGTCCAGATCACCGCCGCGACCGGTGCGGCCAACCTGCCCGCACCGGCCTTCGACGGCACGCCCTGCGCCGATGTCCTCATCACCGGCTGCGTGATGCGCAACTCCCGTTCCACCAACGCCCCGTACGACGCGCTCTGCGGGGATCACTACGTCGCACCCGCCGGTGCGCCCGCCGCGCACCGGCGGCCGCACCGGAACATCCGCGTGCTGGCCAACCGCGTGGAGAGCAGCGGAGCCTACGGTGTACGCGCCACCGACTGGGCCCAGTCGGTGATCGCCGACAACACGATCGAGGCGGCCGCGATCACCGGCATCTACGTCAGCTCCGGTTCGGGTATCCCGCTCGCGGACATCTCCGTCACCGGCAACACGATTCTCGGCGCGGGCTCCGGCGGCGGGATCGTCGTGTCCAACACGTCCGCCGGACAGAACAGTTCGGTGGCCGTCAGCGGCAATCTCGTCCGTGCCACGGACGGCGAGACGGGGATCTACGTCAGCCGGACGGACGGGGCGACGATCACCGGCAACGTCGTCGCCACCACCCGGCACCCGTCCGGCGGGAACTGCCAGGGCATCCAGATACAGCGGTCCCCGCACGCGTTGATCACCGGCAACCACCTGTCGGCCGTCGAAGGCGACGGCATCGGCGTCGACACCGAATCGACCGACGCCCTCATCGCCCAGAACACCGTGCTCGGCGCGACCCGCAACGGCATCTCGGTGGCCTCCTCCGAGGCCGCCGTCCGCGACAACCGGATCACCGGCGCGGGCACGGGCGGAGACGCCGGGAGCTACGCGATCCGGATCGGCGGCAACGCGGTCAACGTATCGGTCCGGGGCAACGTCGCCCGCGTCGGCCAGGACGGCGGCGCCGAGGCCGGTATCGGCGTGATGGCCGGCAGCCAAGGAGCCTGGGTCACCGGCAACGACCTGCGGGGATGGGGAACAGCCGTCCGCGACCGGGGCACGGGGACGGTGGCCGACGGCAACCTCGGCTGACCCGCCGCGCCTCCGGACGCCCGGGATTCACCCTCGGCGTCCGGGTGTGGCGTCGGCCCGTCAGGCCGGGACCACCGTCGCGTCCTGCCGGGCGTACGGGCCGCCCAGCCCCCACGCCTGGTGCATGGCGTCCGCGAAGGCGGCGGCCAGGAGGTGTTCGCCGGTCGGGCCGGGGTGCGTGCCGTCGTACGTGTCCGTGTGGATGTCGTAGCCCGGCGGGCGCGAGGCCAGCAGAAGGGGGGAGGACGGGGTGTCGAGGTCGGCCACCGCCTTGGCCAGCAGTTCGTTGAAGCGGGCGCAGGAGGCGGCGAACGGGGCGTCCGTCTCGGCCCGGATGTTCGGTATCACCGGGAGCAGCACCATCCGCAGACGCGGGTTCGCCGTGCGCGCCGCCTCGATGAACGCGCGGGCGTTCGCCGCCGTCTGCTCGGCGTCCGTGTAGAAGCCGAGGTCTATCAGGCCCAGCGACACCAGCAGGACGTCCGCCTCCGTCTCGCGCACCGCGTCCGCGATCACCGGGGCCATGTGCAGCCAGCCCTCGCCCCAGCCGGACAGATGGCGGCGGGCGGCGGACGGGAAGGACGGGTCGGCGTACGCGTCGGAGAGCGGAGCGTTCGCCTCGGCGTCGTACAGCGTCGAGCGCGGGCCGACGATCTCGTACGGGAGGCCGGGGAACGCCTCCAGGTGCTGCCACATCCGGTAGCGCCAGGTGAAGTCGCCGGCGTGCCCGATGGTCATGGAATCGCCGACGAAGAGGAAACGCATGGCGTCATCATGGCCGATCACGGCTCCGGCCTGCGACGTGACGATGGACACTTGTGCCATGCGCCTGTATCCGACCGGGCCGGCCGGCCGCGCCGCCACCGCTCTCGCCGCCTCCCTCACGGTGCTCGTCCCGCTGTTCGCCGGGGCCGGTGCCGCCGTCGCCGACGACGGGCGGCCCGACCGTGACTTCACGATCGAGGACCCCCGGATCACCGAGTCCAGCGGCCTCGCCGCCAGCCGCGTCCACCCCGGCGTCTACTGGACGCACAACGACAGCGACGACGGCCCCTACGTCTTCGCCGTCGACTCCCGCACCGGGAAGACCCTCGCGACGATCACCATGCGGGGGGTGGGGGAGCCGCGCGACGTCGAGGGCATCTCGCTGGGGCCCGACGGCGCCCTCTACGTCGGCGACATCGGGGACAACCTGGACGGGTCGTGGAGCCACGTCTGGATCTACCGGTTCCCCGAGCCGAAGGAGCTGCGCGACGCCACCGTCGACGCCGTCCAGTACGACGTGAAGTACGCCGACGGGCCCCGCAACGCCGAGGCGCTGATGGTCCACCCGAAGACCGGCCGCGTCTACATCGCCTCCAAGAACGAGGACGGCGGCGGCCTCTACGAAGGGCCCGCGAAGCTGACCACCGGGGCCGTGAACACCTTCCGGCGGGTCGGCGAGGTGCCGTGGGTCACGGACGGGGCCTTCTCGCCCGACGGGAAGCGGCTGGTGCTGCGCTCGTACTTCAGCGCCCGCGAGTACGCCTTCGAGGACGGCCGCCTGGGCGAGGACCGGCCGGTCGCCGCGCCGTTCCAGCGACAGGCGGAGTCGGTGACGTACACGGCGGACGGTGCGGCCCTGATGTTCGGCTCGGAGGGGGCGCGGAGCGGCGTCGTCCGGGTGGAGGTGGAAGGCGGCGGCTCCGGGGACGGCGGCCGGGAGCAGGGGAAGCCCTCCGGGAGCGCCGGCGGCGAAGCCGGTGACCAGGGCGGCGGCGAGGCGGACGAGGGCAGGGGCGGTGTCGGGCTCGGTGCGGCGATCGTCGTCGGCGCGGGTGTCCTGTGGCTCGCGCTCCGGCGGAAGCGGGGGCAGGGGTAGCGGCCGGGGCGGGCCGGGGCAGAGGAAGGGCCGGGGTGCTGGGCCCCTCGGTCCCGGGTCCCCTCGGTCTCGGGTCCCCTCGGTCCAGGGTCCCCTCAGTCCTCGTCCGTCACGGGCCACACCTCGTAGTGCAGCGTCCGGTCCCGCTTCAGTCGGTGCGCGATCGGGACCAGCACGCCCTGCACGATCGGGTACTTGCGCGACAGCATCCGCGCCGCGTGCGTGTTCTCCTTCGTGCCCGCCCGCAGCAGCCGTGCGTGCGCTCTGATCCGTGGTCCGGTCGGGACGCCCCGCACCGTGCAGGGCGCGATCTCCACCTGCGGGTGGTTGCGCATCCGCTCGACCTTCCAGGCGGACGAGAACGTGCGGATGAACGCGTGATCGCCCTCGACGGCGATGTTGACCGGTGTGCCGACGGAGGTCCCGTCCTGCCGGCGGGTGCTCAGCAGGACCGCGTACTGCTTGACGAAAGGAGCGAGCTCCCGGCTTGCGTCCATATATCCATTGGGGCACGGGCCGGCCGCCCTGTCATGTTCGGGACGCCGCCCGTTCCGCGGCCCGCTCCCGGACCAGTGCGTCGAAACCGGCGATCAGCCGTTGCAGTCCGAAGGTGAACTGGTCGAAGCCGGGGCTGAAGGTGTCCTCCGCCATGCCCGCCATCATCGGGTACGCGCCGCTCAGCATGGCCCGCTCCAGGTAGGGCCGCTGGCTGTCCCAGAACGCCTCGTCGCTCAGCCCGGTCTGCGCCACCGCCTCCGCCGCGTCGGCCTGGGTGCGGGCGAGGCCCTCCACGAAGCTGTTCACCGCGATGATCACGCCGATCAGCTCGGGGTCCCGCAGCCCCATGCCCCGCAGCCCCGTGAGCGCGAGCTCCAGTCCGCGCAGGGCGCTGGGGCCGAGCACCGTACGCGCCTGGTTGATCTTGAGGAGCCAGGGGTGGCGGCGCAGGGTCTCCAGGTGGCCCCGGGCCATCCGGTCGATCGCCTCGCGCCAGTCGGCGGGGGGCTCGCCGGGGTGGTCGGCGAAGGGTTCGCCGAGGACCCGGTCGAACATCAGGTCCAGCAGCTCGGCCTTGCCGGGGACGTACCGGTAGAGCGACATCGTGCCCGTGCCCAGCTCGGTGGAGAGGCGGCGCATCGAGACGGCGGCCAGCCCCTCCGCGTCCGCGACGGCGACGGCGGTGGTGACGATCCGGTCCAGGGAGAGGCCCGGCCTGGGGCCGCGGCTGGGGCGTTCGCCGGTGCCCCACAGCAGCTCCAGGCTGCGCGCGATGTCGCCGCTCGCGGTGGCCGGTCCGTCCGCCTTCGACGCTGCCCCGGCTGTCGTTCCGTCGTTCGTCATGGGCTCAGCGTACGGGGCCGGGAAGAAAGTGAGTACGGTGTACTCATTATCGGGTACGGTGTACTCAGTTCAGGCGGCCGATCTGTCGGCCGCCGAGCGGAATCAGGGGGTAAGCCATGACTTCATCCGCATCCGCATCCGTGTCCGAATCCGCATCCGCGTCCTCGGCCGTCTGTGCGTCCTCAGCCATGTCCGCGTCCGGGTACGCCGTGCTCGCCGAGGGTGTGGTGAAGCGGTACCAGGGGAAGCGGGCGCTCGACGGCCTCGACCTCGCCGTCCGCCCCGGCACCGTCCACGGCCTCCTCGGTCCGAACGGGGCCGGCAAGACCACCGCCGTGCGCGTCCTCGCCACCCTGCTGCGCCATGACGCGGGTCGGGCCGAGGTCGCCGGGCTCGACGTGGCGCGCGAACCCCGCCGCGTACGGAGCCGGATCGGGCTCACCGGCCAGTACGCGGCCGTCGACGAGGGGATCACCGGGCGGCAGAACCTGGAGATGTTCGGGCGCCTCTTCCACCTGGGCAACCGCCGGGCCCGGGAGCGCGCCGGGGAGCTGCTGGACCGGTTCGGCCTGACCGAGGCGGCCGACAGGGCCGCCACGGCGTACAGCGGCGGCATGCGGCGCCGGCTCGACCTGGCCTCCTCGATGATCCTCCAGCCCGACGTGCTCTTCCTGGACGAGCCGACGACCGGGCTCGACCCGCGCAGCCGGGGCGAGGTCTGGGAGGCGGTCCGGGCGCTGGTGGCGGGCGGTACGACGGTGCTGCTGACCACGCAGTACCTCGACGAGGCGGACCGGCTCGCCTCGCACGTCACCGTCATCGACCGGGGGCGGGCCATCGCCGACGACACCCCGGACGCGCTGAAGAACCGGGTCGGCGGCGACCGGATCGAGGTCGTCGCCGCCGACCCGGGGGACCTCGGCGCAGTGGCGAAGGCCGTCGAGCGGGTGGCCGGGGGCGGGCTCGTCGTCACCGACACCCCCGCCCGCCGGGTGCACGCCCAGGTCACCGACCGGGTGGCCGCGCTCACCGACGTGGTCCGGAGCCTCCAGGACGACGGCATCGCGGTGGAGGACATCGGGCTGCGCCGGCCGAGCCTGGACGACGTGTTCCTGCGGCTGACGGGCCACGGCACCGAGAGTCACGACGCCCCGGAGGTGGCGGCGGCATGACGACCCGCGAACGCGATCCCGCGACGACCGGCGTGCGCCGCTCCACGGGCGGCCCCGACCGCCGCCCCGACCTCGACCACGGCCTCGCCCGCTGGGCCGTCGTCGACTGCTGGAACATCACCCGCCGCACCCTGACCCACTACCAACGGCGGCCGGCCGCGATCGTCTGGCAGCTCGGCTTCCCGATCCTCTCCCTGCTGCTGTACGGGTACGTCTTCGGCAGCGCGATGAGGGTGCCCGGGGGCGGGGACTACCGGGAGTTCCTGATGCCCGGCATGTTCGCGATGACCATGGCCATGGGCTTCATGAACACCGCCGTGGCCGTCGTCACCGACGCCTCGAAGGGGGTCGTCGACCGCTTCCGGTCCATGCCGATGGCCCCGTCCGCGTTCGCCTCCGGGCGCGGGGCGGCCGACCTGGTGGTGGCCGCCGCCGAGCTCGCCATCCTGGCCGTCACCGCCCTGCTCGTCGGCTGGCGCGCGGACGGCGGCGCGACGGGCGCGCTCGGGGCGTTCGGGCTGCTCCTGCTGCTGCGGTTCAGCCTGATCTGGGTCGGCGTCTGGCTCGGCATGCTGGTCCCCACCCCGGAGGCGGCGGGCGGGCTGTACGCGGTCGCCTTCCCCCTCACGATGATCTCCAGCACCTTCGTCTCACCGTCCCTGATGCCGGACTGGCTCGGCTTCGTCGCCTCCTGGAACCCGCTCTCCTCGACCGCGACGGCGACGCGCGAACTGTTCGGCAACCCGGTGGCGGGCGGCGGGACCTGGATCGAGGAGCACGCGTTGCCGATGGCGGTGGTGTGGCCGCTGGTGATCACGCTGGTGTTCCTGCCACTGGCGGTCCGCCGCTTCCAGCGCTTGAGCCGGTGAGCGGCTGACAGAGGCGCTCGTGAGGGGCGGACATGCGCGGCCGGGGCAGGCGCAGGCCGCGTAGGGTCGGGCAGCGTGCCGACGACCGCCGCTCCCCTGCCCGTCACCCCGCCGCCCTTCGCCACCGCCCGTCTCGACGCGCTCCCCCTCGAACCGGCGTACGCCGAGGAGATGGCGGCCGTCCTGGCGGACCCGGTGCTCTACGACTTCACCGGGGGCGAGCCGCCGTCGCGGGACGCGCTGCGGGTCCGGTACGAGCGCCAGTGCGCCGGGTCGCCGGAGCCGGGGGAGCGGTGGTGGAACTGGGTGCTCCGGGTCCGCACGGCCGGAGAAGGGGACGCAGAGGGGGCCGGAGGAGTCGCTGGAGAGGGGACCGGTCGGGCGGACGGGGAGCCGGACGACCGGTCGGATGCGGATTCGGCCGGGCAGCCGGCCGCGAGGATCGTCGGATACGTCCAGGCGACCGTGCGGGGTCCGCGCGCGGAGATCGCCTGGGTGATCGGAACGCCCTGGCAGGGCCGGGGGTACGCGCGCGAGGCCGCTCGGGGCCTGGCGGCCCACCTGGCCTCGGCCGGGGGCGTGCGGGAGCTCGTCGCCCACATCCACCCCGACCATGCCGCGTCCGCCGGGGTGGCGGTGGCGGCGGGCCTCGGCCCGACCGGGGAGTGGGAGGACGGCGAGCGGCGGTGGGCCGGGAACGTGCCGCCTCCCCCGATGCCACAGCAGTGACCGGGACCGGAGTGCCGCCAGGCGCCGGAAGAGGGCGCCGGACGCGGGGATGGGAGTGCCGCCTGACGCCGGGACGGGAGCGTGGCCCGATGCCGGGGCCGGAGTGCCGCCCGATGCCGAGGGGGGCCGCCTGACGCCGGGACAGGAGGCCTGACCAGCCCCTAGGGTGAGGCGCCATGACCACCCCTGACCTGTCGTCCGACTTCCTGCACGCCACCCGGACCTCGTACGACGCCATGGCCCCCGCCTACGCCGACTTCGCCCGCGGCGAGCTGGCGGCCAAGCCCTTGGAGCGTGCGCTGTTACGTGCGTTCGCGGAACTGGCGGCGGCGGGCGGCGGCCTCCCCGTGGCCGATGTCGGCTGCGGAACGGGCCGGGTGACCGGGTATCTCCACGGACTCGGCCGGGGACTGGACGTGTTCGGGATCGACCTCTCCCCGCAGATGGTCGCGGTGGCGCGGCAGGAGCATCCCGGGCTGCGCTTCGAGGAGGGCTCCATGCTCGCCCTCGACCTGCCGGACGCGTCGCTGGGCGGGCTGCTCGCCTGGTACTCGACGATCCACGTCCCGGACGAGGAACTGCCGCGCGCCTTCGCGGAGTTCCACCGCGTGCTCGCCCCGGGCGGCCACGTGCAGCTGGGCTTCCAGGTCGGTGACGAGCCGCTGCGGCTGACGGATGCCTGGGGCCTGGAGGTGTCGCTCGTCTTCCACCGGCGGCAGCCCGAGCGGGTGGCCGGACTGCTGCGGGAAGCGGGCCTGGAGGTGGTGTCCCGGGTGTGGCGGGAGCGGGAGACGGACGGTCCGTTCCCGGAGCGGGCGCCGCAGGGGTTCGTCCTGGCGCGCAGGCCGGTTGTCAGTGGCGGCTGTGACGATGGGGACAACAGCGCAACGGACTGACCGGGCGCGGACCGACCGGCACACGGACTGAGGGGGAGCCCATGGGCGCCTGGGACATCGGCCACTTCGACAACGACACCGCGGCCGACTTCGGCGGCCGGGTCGACGACGCGGAGCCGGGGAAGAAGGCGGACGTGCTCCGCGACATCCTGGCCTCGGTCGCGGGCACCGGCCCCGAGGAGTACGTGGACGGAGGGGAGGAGGCGGTGGCCGCCGCCGCGCTGGTCGCCGCCCAGTGTCCCGGCGGCGCCCCCGTCACCACGCCGTACGGCCCGAAGAACCCGCTGCCGCCGCTGCCGGCCGATCTGCGCCCGCTGGCCGTCCGGGCCCTGGACCGCCTCACCGCGAAGAACGCCGAGCCGCTGGACCTGTGGGCGGACGCCGGGGCGGACCGGGAGTGGCTGGCGGGGATAGCGGCGCTGCGGGCGGTACTGGCAGCGGCGTGACCCCGCCCGCGCCTCAGCGTTTCGGGCTGCCCGCCCGCACGAGTTCTTCGACGTCCAGGGAGACTTCGGCGCCGATGGAGTCGGGGAGGGTGACCGTTTGACCGGGCGCGTAGACCTGGTGGTTGTCGTAACCACCGGCGAGCGGTTCGGTCAGGACGTGGACCCGGCTGTGCTTGCGGTCGAGGATGACGTAGACCGGGATCTTGGCCTGGGCATAGGCCGTGACCTTGTTGCGGAGATCGTTCTGGTAGTTCCCGGAGGTGACCTCCAGCACAAGACGGAAGACGCTGGGGTCGTAGGTGGCGTTCTCGGCCTGATGGTCTCTGTAGTCCGCGTCGACGAGCGCCAGATCGGGGATGGCATAGTCATAGGGGCCACTGGGCAGCCAGAGACCGGCCCCCTGAAGGATTCTGGACTCCTGGCCGTGGAGCCCCGCGGCTCCGAAAAGGAGCGCGAGTGTGGTCAGTGCGTCGGCGTGCGGGCCGTCCGGGGACGGGGCCACGGTGATGACGCCTCCGATGATCTCGACGCGGCGACCCGGGAGCTGATCGGACAGTTCGTTGGCGCTGTCCAGCAGCGAGAATTCCGGCTCACCGTCACAGGGGTGCTCGACTGCTGATGCAGACATTGCGGGCCTCCTGGAATGGGCTGGTGTCGAGAGCATCATCGTAGGGCGGGACTGCCCCAGATCGCGCTTCTGGCATATGCCGCCCGGTCGAGTGAAGCAGAAACGGCCCGGCACCCCACGTGGGTGCCGGGCCGTCTTCGTACAGCCGTACAGCCGCACAGAACCGAAGGGCTAGAGCTTCTCGATCACGAAGTCGATGCACGCCGTCAGCGCCTGCACGTCCGCCGGGTCGATCGCCGGGAACATCGCCACGCGCAGCTGGTTGCGGCCCAGCTTGCGGTACGGCTCGGTGTCCACGATGCCGTTGGCGCGCAGCACCTTGGCGACGGCCGCCGCGTCGATCTCGTCCGCGAAGTCGATCGTGCCGATGACCTGCGAGCGCTTCGCCGGGTCCGTGACGAACGGGGTGGCGTACTTCGACTCGTCGGCCCAGCCGTAGAGGTGGCCCGAGGACGCGGCCGTGCGGCCCGTCGTGAAGTCCAGGCCGCCCTGGGTGTTCATCCACTTCAGCTGCTCGTTCAGCAGGAAGAGGGTGGACAGCGCCGGGGTGTTGTACGTCTGGTTCTTCAGCGAGTTGTCGATCGCGGTCGGCAGCGAGAAGAACTCCGGGACGTGCCGGCCCGAGGCGTGGATCCGGGCCGCGCGCTCCAGCGCCGCCGGGGAGAACACGCCGATCCACAGGCCGCCGTCGGAGGCGAAGGACTTCTGCGGGGCGAAGTAGTAGACGTCGGACTCGGTGATGTCGACCGGCAGGCCGCCCGCGCCCGAGGTGGCGTCCACCAGGACGAGCGCGCCCTCGTCGGCGCCCGCGACGCGCTTGACCGGCGCCGCGACACCCGTCGAGGTCTCGTTGTGGGTGAAGGCGTAGACGTCGACACCCGCCTCCGCCTGCGGCTCCGGGTGGGTGCCCGGGTCGGAGGCGATGACGGTGGGGTCGGACAGCCAGGGCGCGAGCTTCGCGGCCTTGGCGAACTTGGAGGAGAACTCGCCGAAGTTCAGGTGCTGGGACTTCGTGTCGATCAGACCGTGCGTCGCCACGTCCCAGAAGGCGGTGGAGCCGCCGTTGCCGAGGATGACCTCGTACCCCTCGGGCAGGGAGAAGAGGGCGCGCACACCGTCCCGTACCTCGCCGACCAGGTTCTTGACCGGGGCCTGGCGGTGGGACGTACCGAGGAGAGAGGTGCCGGTGGCGGCCAGCGCGTCGAGCGCCTCCGTCCGCACCTTGGAAGGACCGGCGCCGAAGCGTCCGTCGGCGGGCTTGATGTCAGCGGGAATCTGGATGTCGGCCACGGGACGGAGCGTAGTCCCTCGGTGGCACGGCTTCGACACCGTGTCCGTCCGGTGAGACGTCCACTTCGCGCTCTTGACCGCGAGCGGTGGCGGGTGCACGCTGCGCCACAGCTGAGCGGAGGCCGACGTTCCGGCCCGCGGGGCCCTGGACGGCAGCGGGTACCCCGGCCCGCCGGCTCCGGGGCTCGGCGGGTACCCCGGCCCGCGGGCTCCTGTCTGGTGGCTTGGCCTGCGGCCCGCGGGCTCCTGTGGTGGCGCGTGCCGGGCCCGCGGGCTCCAGGAGGTCGCGGGCCGCGACCCGGGCGTCGGCGGGTGGCGCGCCCGCGCGTCGGCGAGGGCTGCCCCGAGGCGTCACCCGCGACGAGCGGTCAGGCGTCGCCGCCGAACGGGCAGCCCAGCTTCACCGGCAGTTCGTGCAGGTCGTTCTGCGTCACGATCGGCTTGTTGCGCAGTTCGGACGCCGGGACCGCCAGGTCCAGTTCCGGGAACCTCTCGTAGAGGGCCGGGAGCGCGATGCCCGCTTCCAGGCGGGACAGCGCCGCGCCGGGACAGACGTGCGGGCCGTGCCCGAAGGCGATGTGGCGGTTCGGGGTGCGGGCGGCGTCGAAGTCGCCCGCCGTCGGGCCGTACTGCTCCTCGTCCCGGCCCAGTGCGCCGAACGAGATGACCAGGCCCTCGCCCTTCGGGAGGATCCTGTCGCCGACCTCGATGTCCTCCGTCGCGAAGCGGATCAGGACGTGCGAGGTCGGGGTGTTCCAGCGCAGGGTCTCCTCGATCACGCCCTCCCAGCCGATCTCGCCGTCGAGCACCTTCCTGCGCTGCTCGGGGTGGGTCTGGAGGGCTTCCACCACGTTGACGATCAGGCTGATCGTGGTCTCGTGTCCGGCGGCGATGATCAGTTGCAGCGTGTTGACGATCTCCTCGTCGGTGAGGTGGTCGCCGTTCTCCGAGGCCGCGATCAGCGCGCTGGTGAGGTCGTCGCCCGGGTTCGCCCGCTTGTCGTCGACGATCTTCGTGAAGAGCTTCGCCAGGTCCGCCATCATCTGCGGGACCTCCTCCGGCGGGGTCTGCGTCGAGAAGAACTTCTCGAACAGCTCCTTCAGCCGCGGGTGGTCCGCCGCGTCCACGCCCATCAGCTCGCTGATGACGTTCATGGGGAGGGGGTAGGCGAACTCCGCCTTCAGGTCCACCGGCTGCCCGGCGGGGAGGGCCGCCAGCTTCTCCAGGCTCGCGTTCGTCAGGGCCTCGATGCCCGCCCGCAGCCGCTCCACCCGCTTCACCGTGAGCGCCTGCGCCACCAGCGTACGGAGCCGGCGGTGGTCGGCCCCGTCGACCGTCAGCATCGAACGGCCCGGGTTGACCAGGCCGATCAGCGGCCAGTCCATCGGTATCTCGCCGCGCCGCCAGGCGTTCCAGACGTTGATGTCCTTGACCACCCGGCTGTCGGTGAGCAGCGCGCGGGCCTCCGCGTGGCGGGTGACCGCGTAGACGTGCACCCCGCCCGGCAGCTCCACCTCCGCCAGCGGACCGGCGGCCCGCAGCGCGGCGCTCTCGCCGTCGAGGTCTCTGACGAAGGGGTCGAGCGCGATACGGGTCATACGGGGCCTCCGTGGCTTCCGGGGTTGCTGGGGGGTGTCTGACCATTCGGCGCGGATCGGCGGGCGGCGCCGGGCGCGGTGCATCGCACGGCGCCGGAGCGTCCTCGGACGGGGCCTCCCCCGCTCGATGGGAGTCGCGAGCCCGGGGACGGATCCACCAGGGCTTTCGGCAACGCCGCGAGATGCCGTGCCGGGCGTCGCCCGCCCGCGCGGAACGGTTCAGACACCCCCGAGGGCAGGGGTGGGAGTGAAGAGCACCGGCAGGTCCGTCAGACCGCGCAGCCACGGCGACGGGCGGCGGGTGAGCTGCTCGGCGGGGACGGCGAGGTCCACGTCCGGCAGCCGGTCGAGCAGGACCTCGATACCGGTACGGGCGATGACCTCGGCGGTCTCCTGGGCCGGGAACGGGCAGCGGTGCTCGCCGTGGCCGAAGGAGAGGAAGGCGTTGTTGCCGCCGGTCAGCGCCGAGCCGTCGGTGCGCACCTGCGGGTCGCCGTTGGCGGCGGCGAGGCCGAGGAGCAGCAGGTCGCCGGCGCGGATGTGCCGGCCGCCGAGGTGGGTGTCGCGGGCGGCCCAGCGGCCGGCCACGTTCTGCGTCGGGGTGTCCTCCCAGAGGACCTCGTTCATGGCCTCGGCGACGCTGTGCCGGCCGCCGGAGAGCGAGGCGGCGAACCGGTCGTCGGTCAGCATGAGGCGCAGCGAGTTGCCCATCCAGTCGGCGGTCGGCTGGTGGCCGGCCGCCATCATCACCATGAGGTCCTGGGCGACCTCCTCGTCGGTGAAGCCGCCGGGGGCGTCGAGCATCCGGGTGGCCACGTCGTCGCCGGGTTCGGCGTGCTTGTCCGCCAGGAGCCGGAACATCGAGGTGCCCAGGTGCTGCTGTCCGGCCAGCGCCCGCTCCCGGCCGTCGATCATGTCGTTGATCGCGCCGACCAGGGGGTGGGCCTCCTCGTCGGAGAAGCCGTAGATCTTCGCCAGGACCAGGGCGGGGAGCAGCTTGGCGTACTCCGCGATGATGTCGACCGAGCCCTTGGTGCAGAACCGGTCGATCAGCTCGTCGGCGAACTCCTCCGCGTACCGCTTCAGCGAGAACGGGTCGACGCCCTCCAGCGCGTTGCTGATCATCATCGCGCGGACGCTGTGGCGTTCGCCGACCGTGTAGAGGATGGAGGGCTGCTTGCGCCCGATCATCGGCAGCAGCGGCCAGTCGTCGGGGATCTCGTCCCACTGGTTCCACAGGTCGGAGTCCCGGCTGAAGAGGACCGGGTCGCCGGTGACCTGGTGCAGTTCGCGGTAGCCGAGGACGAGCCAGGCGGGGATGCCGCCGTCGAGGACGACCGGGGCGATCGCCCCGTGGTCGCGCCGCAGGTCCCGGTAGAGCTGGACGGGGTCGCTCTGGAAGCGGGGCCCGGACAGCGGGACGGAGGTGTGGGTGACGGGGCAGCCGGAGGC
Organism: Streptomyces sp. YPW6; assembly: GCF_018866325.1. NCBI lineage: Bacteria > Bacillati > Actinomycetota > Actinomycetes > Kitasatosporales > Streptomycetaceae > Streptomyces > Streptomyces sp. YPW6. The sequence continues at coordinate 3,121,504 of NZ_CP076457.1, read as the reverse complement.
AGTGGTCACGGGGCGGACTCCGGGGTCGGGCCGGCCGCCGCCAGGGCCGCCGCGGGCGCGGCCGCCGCGGTGGCGGCCGTTCCGGGGGCGTGGAGGCGGGCGGCGGAGAGCGCGGCGAGATGCTCGACGAGCGTGATCAGCACGTACTTGCTGGAGGACCGGTCACGCGCGTCGCACTCCACCAGCGGTACGTCGTCCGCGAGGTCCAGGGCCTCGCGGATCTGCTGCTCGCTGTGGAGCGGGCCGCCGAAGTCGTTGCACGCCACGATGAACGGCGTGCCGTGGTGCTCCAGGCGGTCGATGGCGTACCAGGAGTCGGCGAGGCGGCGGGTGTCGACGAGGACGACCGCGCCGAGGGTTCCGGCGAACAGCCGGTCCCACAGGAACCAGAAGCGTTCCTGTCCGGGCGCGCCGAAGAGGTACAGCACGGAGCGCTCGTCGAGCGAGATGCGGCCGAAGTCGAACGCCACCGTGGTGGAGGTCTTGGCGTGGACGCCGTCGAGGTCGTCGACGGCCTCGCCCGCGCGGGTCATGGTCTCCTCCGTGTTGAGCGGACGGATCTCGCTCACGGATCGGACCATGGTGGTCTTGCCGACGCCGAAGCCGCCCACGACAACGATCTTGAGTCCGTTGTCGGCGGTGGAGCTCAGGGTGGCGCGGTCAGAGGTTGCGGAGTCCAACGAGCACCTGTTCCAGGATGTCGGGGTCGGGGAGCCGGTCCGCGACACGGGCTGTACGGGGGTGGCGGGCGCTGATCCGGCCGGTGTCGAGCAGGTCGCAGAGCAGGATGCGGACGATGCTGACCGGCAGGTTCAGGCTCGCGGCGATCTCGACGACGGCGGTGGGGCCCTGGCACATCCGCAGGATCGCGGTGTGCTCGGACTGCATCCCCGGGGACGGGTCGCACTCGGCGACGACGAGCGTCACCAGGTCGAAGGCTGCGGAGTCGGACCGGCTGCGGCCCCCGGTGAGGGTGTACAGCCGGTCCGGATCGTCGTCGCGGCCCGGTCGGGGGCGGGGCGCCGTCGTCATACGGCCGGGGCCTCGGCGGGTTCGCGCGGCGGCGCGACGAGGTGCTCGCCGAGCTGCTCGACGAGCTCGCTCATGTTGTGGCCGACGAGGCCCACGTCGGAGTCCTCGTCGGCGACGACGGCCAGGTGGGCCCCGGCCCCCGCCTCGACGATGAACAGCACGCCGCCGTAGAACTCGGCCATCGCGGACCGTACGCCGCCGGTGCCGTCGCCGAACTCGATGGACGCGCCGTGCGACAGGCTCTGGATCCCGGCGGAGATGGCGGCCAGCTGGTCGGCCTGGTCGACGGAGAGCTCGGGGGTGCGGCACAGCTTGAGGCCGTCGCGGGACAGGACGAGGGCGTGGCGGGTACCGGGGGTGCGGTCGAGCAGCCCCTCCAGCAGCCAGTTGAGCTTCTCGTCGGTGGTCGCGGTCATCGGGTGTTGCCTTCCGGGTGCGGGGAGGTGGCTCGTACCGCCTTGCTGAAGGTGCTGAAGCGCGCTGCCTGGACCTTCGGGTCGGTGGTACGGGCCCGGGGGGTGTCGGCTCCGCCGGGGGCGGCGTTGCCGGTACGGGCTTCGGCGGCGGCCAGGGTCCGGCCTCGGCGGCGCTTGGGCAGGCCGCTCTCGCCGAACTCGGGCACGCTGCCGGTGGACTCGGAGGCCGAGTCCACGGAGGGGGCCGTGGAGCCAGGGGGAGCCGGGGAGTCCGCTTCCGCCGCCGAGGTCGGGCGTGTGGAGGCGTCGTCCTCGGTGCGGGTCCGCGGGATCCGGTGCGCGTCGAAGGCGTCGTCGGGGCCCGTTCCGGCGGCGGAGGCGTGCGCGGGCTCGGGCTCGGCGGGGAGCCCGGCGGCCGCAGCGGTGTCCCCGGGGGACGCCGGGGACACCGGGGCGCTCGCAGCGGTCGCGGTCGGCGTCGGCGTTGCCGCCGGTTCCGGTGCTGCCGCTGCCGCCGGGGCCGGTGCGACCGCGCGGGAGATCAGCTCCTGGGGGAGCATCATCAGCGCGCCCGTGCCGCCCCGGGCGGAGGGCCGGAAGGAGACGGTCAGGCCGTGCTTGCGGGCCAGCCGGCCGACGACCGCGAGGCCGAGTCGGGTGCCGGAGAGGTTGGTGAGGTTCTGGTGGTCGGCGGAGACCGCCCGCTCCGCGCGGCGCAGCTGCACCTCGCTCATGACGAGCCCGCTGTCCTCGACGGTGATGACGATGCCCGCCGGGACCTCCTCCACGTACACGTGCACCTCGGCGGTGGGCGGCGAGAAGTTGGCAGCGTTGTCGAGGAGTTCGGCGAGCGCGTGCATGACGCCCTCGGCCGCGTGACCGGCGATGGCGACATCGCTGGAGGAGTGGAGACGGACCCGCTGGTAGCTGCCGATCCGGCCCATCGCGCCGCGCAGGATCGACTCCATGACGATCGGCTTCGCCCAGCGCCGGCCGGAGCGGGCGCCGGTCAGCACGGCGATGGAGTCGGCGAGGCGGCCCGCCTGGGCGGTGCGGTGGTCCAGGTGGAGCAGGTCCCCGAGCACGGACTCGTCGGAGTGCCGGTGCTCCATCTCGCGGAGGTCGGCCAGCATGCTGGTGGACAGGGCCTGCATCCGGCCCGCCGCGTTGGCGCAGGCGGCGATGGCGGCGGAGCGCTCCGTCTCGGCGCGCGTGGCACGGGCCGCCAGGCGGTCGACGCTGACCTGGAGGCGGGCCTGTTCGGCGGCGGCGGCCGCGGCGATCCGCTCGTTCTCGGCGCGGGCCTCGGCGACGAGCCGGCTGGTCTCGCCGGCGGCGGCGCCCTTGATCCGGGCGGTCTCCGCCGTGAAGCGCTGGGCCTCGGCGGCGGAGGCGGAGACCAGGCGCGAGGTCTCGGAGGTGAACCGCTGGGCGTCGGCGGCCCGCAGGGCGCGCAGCGTCCGCGCGGTCCCCAGGGTGTGGACGGTGACGGCCACGCAGACGCTCAGCAGCACGGCGGCTGCGCCCGCGCCCCAGGCCAGCGGGGTCCGTACCGTGTCAGGGGCCGCGGCGACGGCCCACAGGGTCAGCGTGCCGGTAGCGGCTGCCGATATCAGCAGGGCGAGTGCGGTGGGCCGGTGTGAGGGGCGCAATCGGAGTCCTCGGTGGCGGACGGTGCGGGGCGGTGGAGCGGTTCGGGCGGTGCTGGTGCGGCGAATTCAGGACACTTCGTCACGTGTATGGGCGATCTTGTGCAACTGGAACTGATAGTTCCTGCGCAAGTCTTGGTCACTATAGGAGACTTGACGGTCTGTTTGGGAAGATCTTGTGGGCTTTTTTGTGTGACTTGCCCGCGTTCATCCGTGCGCATCCCAAGAGTTCATCAGGACCGGCGGCATGCTGAGGGAATGGCCGAACAGCATCGACCGCATACCGGACCGTCTCCCGCGGCCTCCCCGGCGTTCATCGCCGCGCTCCGCTCCGGCGTGCGCGGCGCGAGCGACTTCGGGGCCGCCGCGCGGGCGTTGACCACGATGGACGCGTCCAACTACCGCCGCGTCCCCCTCGGCGTGCTCGCCCCGCGCGACGCCGACGACATCGCGGCCGCGCTGACGGTCTGCCGGGAGTACGGGGTGCCGGTCGTCCCGCGCGGCGGCGGCACGTCCATCGCCGGACAGGCCACCGGCACCGGACTCGTCCTCGATCTCACCCGCCACCTGCGGACGATCCTCGACGTGGACCCCGCCGCCCGCACCGCCGTCGTCCAGCCCGGCGTGATCCTCGACGACCTGCGCGCCGCCGCCGCGCCCCACGGCCTGACCTTCGGCCCCGACCCGTCCACCCACAGCCGCTGCACCCTCGGCGGAATGATCGGCAACAACTCCTGCGGCGCGCACTCGGTCGCCTGGGGCACGACGGCGGACAACGTGCGCGATCTGTCCGTGGTCCGGTACGGGGGGCAGGCGCTCCGCCTGGAGCGGGGGAGCGGCGCGGGCCCGGCGGGCGTCGACGCCCTCGTCGCCGGCCACCTCGCGCTCCTGCGCACCGGCTACCCCGACCTCCCGCGCCGCATCTCCGGGTACGCCCTCGACGCGCTGCTCCCCGAGCACCCCGGCGGCCCCGACCCGGTCCGGGCGTTCTGCGGCAGCGAGGGCACCCTCGGCGTCGTCACCGAGGCCACCGTGCGCCTGGTCGAGGCGCCGCGCGCCCGCGCCCTGGCCGTCCTCGGGTACGCCGACGAGTCCGCCGCCGCCGAGGCCGCCCCGGGCCTCCTCCCGTACGGGCCGCTCACCGTCGAGGGCATGGCCGCCGACCTGGTCCGCGAACCGGCCGGTCTGCTGCCGCGCGGGGCCGCCTGGCTCTTCGTCGAGACCGGCGGGGCCACCGCGGCCGAGGCCCGCGCGCACGCCGAACGCGTCCTGCGGGCCGCCGACGCGGTGGACGGGGCCGTCGTCACCGACCCGGCCGGGCAGCGGGCCCTGTGGCGGATCCGCGAGGACGCCGCCGGGACCGCGACCCGGATGCCCGACGGCAGTGAGGCCTGGCCGGGCTGGGAGGACTGCGCGGTCCCGCCCGCCCGGCTCGGCGCGTACCTCCGCGACTTCCGGGCCCTCCTCGCCGAGCACGGCCTGCGCGGCACCCCGTACGGCCACTTCGGCGACGGCTGCATCCACGTCCGCATCGACTTCGACCTGACGACCGACGCCGGGGTGGCCCGCTTCCGCCGGTTCTCCGAGGAGACCGCCGACCTCGTCGTCGCGCACGGCGGCTCCCTCAGCGGCGAGCACGGCGACGGGCAGGCGCGCGCCGAGCTGCTGCCCCGGATGTACGGGGACGAACTCGTCGCCCTCTTCGGCCGGTTCAAGGACCTGTGGGACCCGGACGGCGGCCTCAACCCGGGGATGCTGGCCCGCCCCGACCGCCTCGACGCGAACCTCCGCTTCTCCGTCCTGCCGAAACGGCCGGTGGACGTGGAGTTCGGCTACCCGCAGGACGGCGGGGACTTCGCGGGCGCGGTCCGCCGCTGCGTCGGCGTCGCCAAGTGCCGTACGCAGGAGGCGAGCGGCGCGGGCGTCATGTGCCCCTCCTTCCGCGCGACCGGCGAGGAGGCCCACTCGACCCGGGGCCGGGCCCGGCTCCTCCACGAGATGCTGGCGGGCGAGGTCATCACGGACGGCTGGCGCAGCACCGAGGTCCGGGACGCGCTCGACCTCTGCCTGTCCTGCAAGGGCTGCCGCAGCGACTGCCCGGTGGGCGTCGACATGGCCACGTACAAGGCGGAGTTCCTGCACCACCACTACCGGGGCCGCCTCCGCCCCGCCGCCCACTACGCGATGGGCCGCCTCCCGCAGTGGCTGCGCCTGGCGCGTCCCTTCGCCCGCCCGCTCAACGCCCTCGCCCGGCTGCGCCCGCTCGCCGCGCTCGCGAAACGGCTGGCGGGGATCGCGCCCGAGCGCACGATCCCGGTGCTGGCGACCGAGACGTACAGCCGGTGGCTGCGCGCCCGTCGGGGCACCGGGACGCACATCCCGTCGACGGACCGGGTGGTGCACCTCTGGGCCGACACCTTCACCGAGCACCTGTCCCCGCAGGCCGGCCGGGCGGCGGTGCGGGTGCTGGAGGAGGCGACGGGGCGTACGGTGCCGCCGCCCCCGCGCGGGGTGTGCTGCGGCCTCACGTACGTGTCGACCGGGCAGCTCGACGCGGCCCGCCGGGTGATGCGCCGCACCCTGGACCGGCTGGACCTCCTCCCCGGGCAACCGCTCGTCGTCCTGGAGCCGAGCTGCGCCGCGACCCTCCGCACCGATCTGCCCGAACTGCTCCCCGACGACCCGCGCGCCGCCGCACTGGCATCGGCCGTGCGGACGTTCGCGCAGTACCTGGAGGAGTACGCCCCCGACTGGACGCCGCCCCGGCTGGACCGCCCGGCCGCCGGCCAGACGCACTGCCACCAGCACGCGGTGCTCGGCGACGCGGCGGAGCGGCGGCTGCGCGAACGGCTGGGCCTGACCGGCGAACTGAGCGGCGGCTGCTGCGGGCTCGCCGGGAACTTCGGCTTCGAGAAGGGCCACTGGGAGGTGTCCGTCGCCTGCGCGGAGGAGCGGCTGCTCCCCGCCGTACGGGCGGCGGAACCCGGGACCGAACTCCTCGCGGACGGATTCTCCTGCCGTACGCAGCTCGACCAGCTGGCCGGACGCCGGGCCCGGCACCTCGCGGAGGTCATCGCGGAGGCTCTCCCGGAGTCCGCCCCGGGGGGTGGTGCGCCGGACCCCGGGCGATGATCTCGCGTGCCAGCGCCACCAGGCGGGGCAGAGCCGGATGCCCGGGGGCGTCGCGGCGGGCGAGGAGGACCGGGACGCCCGGGGCGTCGTCGAGCGGGACGTAGGCCACCCCCGCGTGCGGGTGCAGCTCCACGGTCGACGCGGTGGACACCCCGCTGCCGCGCCCGGCGGCGATGGCGGTGAGCCAGTCGTCGGTGTTGCCGACGGTGAGCGTGGCGGCCGGGCGGGCGTGCGGCGGCCACAGGTCCACGGTGGTGGTGCCGGAGACGGTGTTGAGGACGACCGGGCCGTCCGCGAGGTCGGCGAGCCGGAGCGAGGCGCGCCCCGCGAGCGGCCCGTCCGCCGTCACCGCCGCCACCCGCACCTCGGTGAACAGCACCTCGGCGACCAGCCCCGGCGCGTCCACCGGCCCGCGCAGCAGCGCCGCGTCGACCTCGCCCCGGGTCAGTCCGGCGGTGCGGTCGTCGATCCGGAGCAGCTCCAGCGGGGTGTCCGGGAACCGCTCCTGCCAGGTCCGCAGCAGCGGTGTGGTGTACGGCCCGAACGCGGACCAGGCGTGGCCGAGCCGCAGCGGCCAGGTGCGCAGCCGCCCGGAGTCGAGCGCCTCGTCGAAGGCGGCGACCGCGGCGGCGGCCTTGTCGCGGAAGGCGACGCCGTCGGGGGTCAGGGCGAGGTGGTGGGTGGAGCGGTCCACGAGCCGGACCCCGAGGTGCCGCTCCAGCGCGGCGAGGGTGCGGGACACGGCGGGCTGGGCCAGCCGGAGGCGGGCGGCGGCGCGTGTGATGTTGAGCTCGTCGGCGACCGCGAGGAAGGCCCGCAGGTGCCGGAGTTCCACGGGGCGGCCGGTGGCGGGTTCCTCGTTCATGCGCGGGAAGCATAACGAGAGCGTGATGGGCATTTCACGGAACACGCGGACCTCCTTACGGTGAAGGAAAGTCCGTGGCGGGCGCGGTTTTCCATCCTGTACCGTCCAGTGCATTGCAGTGCACTCGTCCGCTCGCCTGCTCATCCGCTCACCCGCTCGCCCGGAAGGTCCCCCGTGAACGACCAGCGCAGCGCCGCCGAACCGGCCGCCGCAGCCGTCGCCGTACCCGAGTCGGTGACGGCGCTCGAAGGCGCCGACGCGGTGGCGGAGGCGCCGGGGGAGCCGGGCGCGCCGGCCGCGGGGCCTGGGCCGCGCGCCGGGCGGCGCTGGCGCCGATCGCGCTGGTGGTCGCCGGGGGCCTGTCGGTCCAGTTCGGCTCGGCGGTCGCGGCGCTGCTGATGCCGAAGGCGGGCGCGCTGGGCGTCGTCACCCTGCGGCTGGCGGCCGCCTCCCTGATCCTGCTGGTGATCTGCCGCCCGAAGCTGCGCGGCCACTCGCGCGCCGACTGGGGCACGGTGCTGGCCTTCGGCGTCGCGATGGGCGGTATGAACACGCTCTTCTACCTGGCGCTGGACCGGATTCCGCTCGGGATCGCCGTCACCCTGGAGGTGCTCGGCCCGCTCGCCCTCTCGGTATTCGCCTCCCGCCGCCTGATCAACGTCCTGTGGGCCGGGCTCGCCCTCGTCGGCGTCGTCCTGCTGGGCGGCGGCGGCTTCGACCGCCTCGACCCGGTCGGCGCGGCCTTCGCCCTGGGGGCCGGGGCGATGTGGGCCGCGTACATCGTCTTCAGCGCCCGTACCGGCCGCCGCTTCCCGCAGGCGGACGGACTCGCGCTGGCGATGGTGGTCGCCGCGGTCCTCTCGCTGCCGCTCGGCATCATCGAGTCCGGGGCGAAGCTCACGGTCCCGTCCACCATGGCGCTCGGCGCGGCGGTGGCGGTCCTCAGCTCGGTGCTCCCGTACACCCTGGAGCTGATGGCCCTGCGCCGGCTGCCCGCGCCCACCTTCGCGGTGATGATGAGCCTGGAGCCGGCCATCGCCGCCGGTGCGGGCCTCCTGATCCTGGACCAGGCCCTGTCCACGACGGACGCCCTGGCCATCGCCCTGGTCATCGGGGCGAGCATCGGCGCGGTGCGCAGCCGGTCGGCGGCGGCTCCTCGACGCGAGGCGTGAACCGGGGCTCGCGCGCGTCCCCGGAGGGGGATCAGCAGTCGGCGGGCACGATCCGGAAGGAGTCCAGCCCGGGAGTCAGCGGCGACATCGCGCGGAAGTCACGCTGGTCCAGGGTGAAGATGCGATCCGTCCGGTAGCGGTCGGCCAGGACCACTCCGACCGCGTCGGCCAGGTCGAGCCGCAGCCCTTCGTACTTCTGCCGGACCTCATGAGCGGTGTGCAGGTCCGCGAGCTTGAGTTCGGCGAGGCGGTACTGCCCGTCGTCCATGCGGGAGTTCAGCGCCTCCATCACCTGCAGGGCCGCCGGAAACCCCAGGTCGCGGTGGACCAGGTGATCCAGTTCGGTGATGACGAGCGGGGAGATCGCCAGTCGCTCGTATTCCAGGATGCTCGCCGCTGCGGTGTGCTCGGTCTGGGCGGCGTCGAAAGCGGCGTAGAGGGCCGAGGTGTCGGCGACGATGATCAACGGCGTGCGGCCCGTTCCTTGATGTGCTCGTAGACGGCGTTGTCCATCTCGTCGGGCGTGCGGGAGCGTCCGCTGTCGAAGACGGGCAGCTCACGGCTGCGCTTCGGCCGCTCCGCGCTGTCCAGCAGCAGGGTGATGCCGCGCCGGATGAGCTCTGCCTTGCTGACGCCGGTCGCGGACGACTCGGCGTCCAGTCGTACTTCCAATTCGTCCGGAAGGTACACGGTCGTCTTTATCATGGTGCCCAATGTACCACCCTGCCCTACGTAGGGCAGGGTGGTAAGCCGCGAGACCAGGCGTGCGCCCCTCACCACCCGCAAGGCGGTCCCAGTTCCGTGATGGAGTCGGCCAGCTCGGCCGGGCGCGCGGGCCACCCCGTCCGGTGCCAGTGCTCGATGCGCCAGGACAGCCGCCGGGGCCACAGCGGGGTGACGGGCAGGCGCTCCACCGGCACCCAGACCGGGGCGCCGCCGTAGGTGTCCAGCGTCTCGGGCGGGCCGACCTCGCCGGTCGCGGACACGAGGAAGTAGTGCTCGTGCCGGCCGTCCTTCCAGACCCGGGCGACCTCGGGCCCGACGGTCCCGGCCAGGCCGGTCTCCTCGCCCAGTTCACGCAGGACGGCCGCCTCCAGCGTCTCGCCCGCCTCGACCCCGCCGCCCGGAATCTCGTAGTGGGACCCGCCGCCCTCCTCGGTGAACCGGATCAGCAGCACCGCCCCGTCGCGGATGACGACCGCCCCGGCCCGCACCCGTACCGGCTCCACCGCCGCCGGATCGACCAGGGCCACCGGGCCCCGCGGCGCCTCGCCCTGAGCCCAGGCGCGCAGGACCGTCTCCGCCGTCCCGGCCGGCCGGATGCGGGCGTGCAGGGCCTCCTCCAGCGAGAGGGCGACGCGCGGTGCGCCGAAGGAGGCCCGGCCGTCCTCGCCCGGACCCGTGCCGTCCTCGCCCGGACCCGTGCCGTCCTCGCCCGGACCCGTGCCGTCCTCGCCCGGACCCGTGCCGTCCTCGCCCGGACCCGGGTCGCCTGCGCCCTGCCTTCCGCCGGGAAAGACGTGGTACGCGCCCTCGGCGTCGTGGTGGAGCTCCAGGATCAGCTTGCCGGCCTCGAACAGGACGGTCACCGGGCGGATTTCGGCAGTCATCGACGGAGGCTAACGCGCACTGCGCCCGGGTCGCGCCCGGAACGAGGAACCGGACAGAAAATCATGCAAGCGTGCTTGATTGTTTCTCGGCGCGCTGCCATGCTCCTGGGCACCACACCCGGTCCCGAGGGGAGCGCACGTGTCCGCTGTCGTAGCCGTGATCGACGATCTGCGCGAGGAGAGCGACGAACTCGACGACCTGGTGGGGGAGTTGGATGGTCCCCGCTGGCGCGGGCCGACGCCCGCCGCGCGGTGGACCGTCGCCCACCAGATCGCCCATCTCAGCTGGACCGACGAGGTCGCCCTGCTGGCCGCCACCGAGCCCGACCGGTTCGGCGAGGAGGTCGCCAAGGCCCTGGCCACCCCGGACACCTTCGTCGACGCGGCGGCCGACGCCCTCGTCGCCGCCCACACCCCGGACGCCCTGCTCGCCCGCTGGCGCGAGGGTCGGGCGCGGCTCGACACGGTCCTCCGCGAGGCCCCGGACGGTACCCGCATCCCCTGGTACGGGCCGCCGATGAGCGTCGCGTCCATGGCGACCGCCCGGCTCATGGAGACCTGGGCCCACGGCCAGGACGTCGCCGACGCCCTCGGCGTGACCCGGACCCCGACCGCCCGTCTCCGCCATGTGGCCCGGATCGGCGTCCGCGCCCGGGACTACGCCTACGCGGTACGCGGGATCACCGCACCCGAGCAGGAGTTCCGCGTCGAACTCCGCGCGGCGGACGGCGAGCTGATCGCGTACGGGCCCGAGGACGCGGCCCAGCGGGTCACCGGCCCGCTCCTCGACTTCTGCCTTCTGGTCACCCAGCGCGCCCACCGCCGCGACCTCGCGGTCACCGCCGACGGCCGGGACGCCGACCAGTGGCTCGGCATCGCCCAGGCCTTCGCGGGACCGCCGGGACCGGGCCGGCTGCCGCGCGCGGAACAGCCGGACCGCGGGGAACAGCCGGACCGCGGGGAACACCCGGACCGTGGGGAACAGCCGGACCGCGCGGAGCGGGAGGCCCGATGAGCGGCACCCCCGCCCCCGCACCCCTGCGCATCGGCAACGCCTCCGGCTTCTACGGCGACCGCTTCGACGCCCTGCGCGAGATGCTCACCGGTGGCCCCCTCGACGTCCTCACGGGTGACTACCTCGCCGAGCTCACCATGCTCATCCTCGGCCGCAGCCGCCTCAAGGACCCGCGCAAGGGCTACGCCACCACCTTCCTGCGCCAGCTGGAGGAGGGGCTCGGCCTCGCCCACGAGCGCGGTGTGAAGATCGTCGCCAACGCGGGCGGCCTCAACCCGGCCGGACTGGCCGACGCGGTCCGGCAGTTGGCGGACCAGGCCGGTGTGCCGGTCACCGTGGCGCACGTCGAGGGCGACAGCCTGCCCGTCCCGGACGGGTTCCTCACCGCCAACGCCTACCTCGGCGGCTTCGGGATCGCCGCCTGCCTGCGGGCCGGGGCCGATGTCGTCGTCACCGGCCGGGTCACCGACGCGGCCCTGGTCACCGGGCCCGCCGCCGCCCACTTCGGCTGGGGCCCTCACGACCTGGACGCGCTCGCGGGGGCCGTGGTCGCCGGGCACGTCCTGGAGTGCGGCACGCAGGCGACCGGCGGGAACCACGCCTTCTTCGGCGCGTACGACCCGGCCCGCCTCCGCCGCCCCGGCTTCCCGCTCGCCGAGATCCACGCCGACGGCTCGTCCGTCATCACCAAGCACGACGGCACGGGCGGCGTCGTCGACCTCTCCACCGTCACCGCCCAACTCCTGTACGAGACCGGCGGAGCCCGGTACGCGGGCCCCGACGTCACCGCCCGCCTCGACACCGTGACGCTCACCCCCGACGGCCCCGACCGGGTCCGGATCGACGGCGTACGCGGCGAGGCCCCGCCGCCCACCCTCAAGGCCGGGCTGACCCGGCTCGGCGGCTGGCGCAACGAGGTCGTCTTCGTCCTCACCGGCCTCGACATCGAAGCCAAGGCGGCCCTGGTGAAGGACCAGTTCGCCGACGCCCTGGAGCGGGGCGGCGCCCGCCCGCCCGCCGAGGTGCGCTGGGAGCTGTCCCGTACGGACCACGCCGACGCCGACACCGAGGAACGCGCCAGTGCCCTGCTCCGGCTCGTCGTCCGCGACCAGGACGCCGACGCGGTCGGCCGGACCGTCTCCGGAGCCGCCATCGAGCTGGCCCTCGGCAGCTACCCGGGCTTCCACGTCACCGCCCCGCCCGGAAAGGGCGCGCCCTACGGGGTGTTCGAGGCCCGGCCCGTACCGGCGGCGGAGGTCGAGCACATCGCCGTACTGCCGGACGGGACGCGCCAGGCGTTGAAGGCGCCCGTCCTCACACAGGAGTTGGCCGAGGTCGAGGAGGCGCCGCTCCCCGACCCGTACCCCGCCGCCCCCTCCCGCCGCGCTCCCCTCGGCCTGATCGCGGGCGCGCGCAGCGGCGACAAGGGCGGCGACGCCAACGTGGGGGTCTGGGTCCGCGACGACGACGCCTGGCGGTGGCTGGCGCACGAGCTGAGCGTCGAGCGCTTCAGGCAACTCCTGCCGGAGACGGCCGGCATGAGCGTCGTCCGCCACGTCCTGCCCAACCTCCGCGCCCTGAACTTCACCGTCCACGGCCTCCTGGGCGAAGGCGTCGCCGCCCAGGCCCGGTTCGACCCGCAGGCCAAGGCGCTGGGGGAGTGGCTGCGGTCCCGGTGGCTGCCCGTCCCCGTCCCCCTGCTCGAAAACACCGATGCCCCGGAGGTGACCGCATGACCGTCCTGCCCACCGCGCTCGACACCAGCAGCCCGGAATACGCCGCGCACCGGGCCGCCATGGTGGAGAAGCTCGCCGAGCTGGAGACCGAGCACGCCAAGGCGCTCGCGGGCGGCGGCGAGAAGTACGTGACCCGGCACCGGGGGCGCGGCAAGCTCCCCGCCCGGGAGCGGATCGAACTGCTCGTCGACCCCGACACCCCCTTCCTGGAGCTGTCACCGCTGGCCGCCTGGGGCAGCGATTATGCCGTCGGTGCCTCACTCGTCACCGGGATCGGCGTGGTCGAGGGCGTCGAGTGCCTGATCACCGCGAACGACCCGACCGTGCGGGGCGGGGCGTCGAACCCCTGGACGCTGAAGAAGGCCCTGCGCGCCAACGAGATCGCCTTCGCCAACCGGCTGCCGGTCATCAGCCTGGTGGAGTCGGGCGGGGCCGACCTGCCCTCCCAGAAGGAGATCTTCATCCCGGGCGGGGCGCTCTTCCGGGACCTCACCCGGCTCTCCGCCGCCGGAATCCCCACCGTGGCCGTCGTGTTCGGCAACTCCACCGCCGGAGGCGCGTACGTCCCCGGCATGTCCGACCACACCGTGATGATCAAGGAGCGGTCCAAGGTCTTCCTCGGCGGACCGCCCCTGGTGAAGATGGCCACCGGCGAGGAGAGCGACGACGAGTCCCTCGGCGGGGCCGAGATGCACGCCCGCACGTCCGGGCTCGCCGACCACTTCGCCGTGGACGAGCACGACGCGCTCCGGCAGGCCCGCCGCATCGTCGCCCGCCTCAACTGGCGCAAGGCGCACACCGATCCGGGCCCCGCCGAGCCGCCCAAGTACGCCGAGGACGAGCTGCTGGGCATCGTCCCGGGCGACCTCAAGGCGCCCTTCGACCCCCGCGAGGTGATCGCCCGGCTGGTCGACGGCTCGGACTTCGACACCTTCAAGCCGCTGTACGGGCCGAGCCTGGTCACCGGCTGGGCGCGGCTGCACGGCTACCCGGTCGGCATCCTCGCCAATGCCCAGGGGGTGCTGTTCAGCGAGGAGTCGCAGAAGGCGGCGCAGTTCATCCAGCTCGCCAACCAGCGTGACATCCCCCTCCTCTTCCTCCACAACACCACCGGCTACATGGTCGGCAAGGAGTACGAACAGGGCGGCATCATCAAGCACGGCGCGATGATGATCAACGCGGTGGCGAACTCGAAGGTCCCGCACTTGTCGGTCCTGATGGGCGCGTCCTACGGGGCCGGCCACTACGGCATGTGCGGCCGCGCCTACGATCCGCGCTTCCTCTTCGCCTGGCCCAGCAGCAAGTCCGCCGTCATGGGCCCGCAGCAGCTCGCGGGCGTCCTCTCCATCGTCGCCCGCGCCTCGGCCGCCGCCAAGGGGCAGCCGTACGACGACGAGGCGGACGCCGGGCTGCGCGCCATGGTGGAGCAGCAGATCGAGGCCGAGTCGCTGCCGATGTTCCTGTCCGGGCGGCTGTACGACGACGGGGTCATCGACCCGCGCGACACCCGGACCGTCCTCGGGATGTGCCTGTCCGCGATCCACACCGCACCGGTCGAGGGCGCCCGTGGCGGCTTCGGCGTCTTCCGGATGTGACCCGCCCATGAGGAGTGACGTGATCCATACCCTGCTCGTCGCCAACCGGGGCGAGATCGCCTGCCGGATCTTCCGCACCTGCCGTGACCTGGGCATCACCACGGTCGCCGTGTACTCCGACGCGGACGCCGACGCCCTGCACGTACGGGAGGCCGACCTCGCCGTACGCCTGCCGGGTGCGGCCCCCGCCGACACCTATCTGCGCGGCGACCTCGTCGTGGCCGCCGCGCGGGCCGCCGGGGCGGACGCCGTGCACCCCGGCTACGGCTTCCTCTCCGAGAACGCCGCGTTCGCCGCCGCCGTGCAGGAAGCGGGGCTGGTGTGGGTGGGGCCTCCGGTGAAGGCGATCGAGCTGATGGCCTCCAAGACCCGGGCCAAGGAGCTGATGGCCGGGGCCGGGGTGCCGCTGCTGGCCCCGGTGGACCCGGCGACGGCGGGCCCCGACGATCTGCCGCTGCTGCTGAAGGCGGCCGCGGGCGGCGGCGGACGCGGCATGCGGATCGTCCGGGAAGCGGACGCCCTTCCCGGCGAGCTGCTCGCCGCAGCAGCCGAGGCGGCGTCGGCCTTCGGGGACGGGGAGGTGTTCGCCGAGCCGTACGTGGAGCGCGGCCGGCACGTCGAGGTCCAGGTGATGGCGGACGCGCACGGCACCGTGTGGGCGCTCGGCACCCGGGACTGCTCGCTCCAGCGCCGCCACCAGAAGGTCATCGAGGAGGCCCCTGCGCCCGGCCTGGACGACGGCCTGCGCACCCGGCTCCACGAGGCGGCGGTCGCGGCGGCCCGTGCCGTGGACTACCGGGGCGCGGGCACCGTGGAGTTCCTGGTCTCCGCCGAGGGCCGCCCGTACTTCCTGGAGATGAACACCCGCCTCCAGGTCGAACACCCCGTCACGGAGGCCGTGTTCGGGCTCGACCTCGTCGCCCTGCAACTGCGGGTGGCGGAGGGCGCGCCGTTGCCGTCCCCCGAGCCCCCGCAGCCGTCCGGCCACGCGGTGGAGGCCCGGCTCTACGCCGAGGACCCGGCCCGCGACTGGCAGCCGCAGACCGGCGCGCTGCTCACCCTGGAGCTGCCGGAGGGCCCCGGCCTGCGCCTGGACACCGGATACACCGGCGGCGACACGATCGGTGTGCACTACGACCCGATGATCGCCAAGGTGATCGCCCGCGCCCCGACCCGCACCGAGGCCGTCCGGCTGCTGGCCCGCGCGCTGGAGAGGGCCCGCGTCCACGGCCCGGTCACCAACCGCGACCTGCTCGTCCGCTCGCTGCGCCACCCGGACTTCGCGGCGGCCCGCCTGGACACCGGCTTCTACGACCGGCACCTGGCGGACCTCACCGCCCCGGGAGCTGGCCGGGACCCCGCCACGGCCGCCCTGGCCGCCACGCTCGCGGAGGCCGTACGGAACACGCAGGCTGCCGGTGGCGCGGAGGTCGTACGGAACACGGGGGCCGTACGCGGTGCGGGGGCCGTGCGGCGCGCGGAGGCTGCACGTGGTGCGGAGGCTGCACGCGGTGCGGAGGCTGCACGCGGCGCGGAGGCCGTACGGGGCGCGTCGGCCGGAAGCCCCGCCCCGGCCCGCTTCGGGGCCTGGCGCAACGTGACCTCGCAGCCCCAGCGCAAGCGCTACCGCAGCGAACCCGACGGCACCGAGCACGAGATCGCCTACCGCACCCCGCGCACCGGCATCCCGGAGCCGCACGAGACCCCCGGCACCCGGGTCCTGACCGCCACCCCCGACCGCGTCACGCTCGAAGTCGACGGCGTCACACGGAACTTCGCCATCACCGCCCACGCCGACCGGGTCCACGTGGACGCCACCGACGCCGCGTACACGTTCACCGTCCTGCCCCGCTTCACCGACCCCGCCGCGCACACCGCCCCCGGCTCCCTGCTCGCCCCGATGCCCGGGACCGTCGTCCGCCTCGCCGAGGGCCTGGCCGCCGGGGTCACCGTCGAGGCCGGGCAGCCGCTGATCTGGCTGGAGGCGATGAAGATGGAACACCGCATCCTCGCGCCCGCCTCCGGCACCCTCACCGCCCTGCACGCCGCGCCCGGCCACCAGGTCGAGGTCGGCGCGCTGCTCGCCGTGGTCCAGGAGGACCCGGCCGCCACCCCCGTACCCGTTCCCGTACCGGAGGAGACCGTATGAGCACCGCCCTCGAAACCGAAGAGCACCAGGCCCTGCGCGCAGCCGTCGCCGCCCTCGGAAAGCGGTACGGGCGCGACTACATGACCACCGTCATCCGCGAAGGCAGGCACACCGACGAGCTGTGGGCCGAGGCCGCGAAGCTCGGCTACCTCGGGGTGAACCTCCCCGAGGAGTACGGCGGCGGAGGCGGCGGCATGGCCGAACTCTCGATCGTGCTGGAGGAGTTGGGGGCGGCCGGATCGCCGCTCCTGATGATGATCGTGTCGCCCGCGATCTGCGGCACGGTCATCGCCCGCTTCGGTACCGAGGAGCAGAAGCGGACGTGGCTGCCGGGTCTCGCCGACGGCTCCCTCACCATGGCCTTCGGCATCACCGAGCCCGATGCCGGGTCCAACTCCCACCGCATCACCACCACCGCCCGCCGCGACGGCGACGACTGGGTCCTCACCGGCCGCAAGGTCTACGTCTCCGGCGTCGACATCGCCGACGCCACCCTGATCGTCGGCCGGACCGAGGATGCCCGCTCCGGGAAGCTGAAGCCCTGCCTGTTCATCGTCCCGCGCGATGCCCCCGGATTCGGCCGGAATCAGATCGACATGGAACTCCACGCCCCCGAGAAGCAGTTCGAGCTGGTCCTCGACGACGTGCGGCTGCCGGCCGACGCCCTGGTCGGCGACGAGGACGCGGGTCTCCTCCAGCTCTTCGCCGGGCTCAACCCCGAGCGGATCATGACGGCGGCGTTCGGCATCGGCATGGGCCGCTTCGCGCTCTCCAAGGCCGTCGAGTACGCCCGCACCCGCCAGGTCTGGAAGGCCCCCATCGGCGCCCACCAGGCCATCGCGCACCCGCTCGCCACCGCGCACATCGACCTGGAGCTGTCGCGCCTGATGATGCAGAAGGCCGCCCGGCTGTACGACGAGGGCGACGACATCGGGGCGGGCGAGGCGGCGAACATGGCGAAGTACGCGGCCGGGGAGGCGTGCGTGAAGGCGGTCGACCAGGCGGTCCACACACTCGGCGGCAACGGCCTGACCCGCGAGTACGGCCTCGCGTCGCTGATCACCGCGTCGCGGGTGGCCCGGATAGCCCCGGTCAGCCGCGAGATGATCCTGAACTACGTATCCCACCAGTCGCTGGGCCTGCCGAAGTCGTACTAGAGGCTGTCGCCGCCCGCTGCCGCCCCCCGCTGCCGCCGCCCGAAGCGCGGCAGTCGCGGCCGGCGGGGCGGCGGCAGATCCTGGACGCATCGACCGGCAGGGCGACTTCCGCCTGTCCGACCCCTCCCCCCGCGCCGCCCTCAGGGGCGATTCTGTCTCTCCACACCCGCACGGCGTCCCGCGCCGCCACCCGGGCGGCGCGGGCCACCGCGACGAACAGGGGACCGCCATGGTGTTCCGCAGCGCGTACGCAGACGTAACGGCCCTCGACACCCCCATCCACGACGCGGTCCTCGGCGGGGCCGCCGGGTTCGGCGACACCGCAGCCCTGATCGACGGGACGAACGGCACGTCCCTCACCTACACCCAACTCGACGGATTCCACCGGCGGATCGCCGCCGCACTCGCCGAGGCAGGGCTCCGGAAGGGCGACGTCCTCGCCCTGCACAGCCCGAACACCATCGCCTACCCGGCCGTCTTCTACGGCGCCACCCGTGCCGGCGCCGCCGTCACCACGGTCCACCCGCTGGCCACGCCCGAGGAGTTCGCCAAGCAGCTCGCGGACAGCGGGGCGCAGTGGATCGTCACGGTCTCCCCGCTCCTGGCGACCGCCAGCCGCGCCGCCGAACTGGCGGGCGGCGTACGGGAGATCTACGTCTGCGACCAGGCGGAGGGCCACACCTCCATCCTGGACATGCTGTCCTCCACGGCCCCCGAGCCGGAGATCGCGATCGACCCCGGCGAGGACGTGGCGGCCCTCCCGTACAGCTCCGGCACGACGGGCGCGCCCAAGGGCGTGATGCTGACGCACCGGTCGATCGCGACCAACCTGGAGCAGCTGAGACCGTTCATCCCGATGAGCGAGGGCGACCGCATCCTCGCGGTCCTCCCCTTCTTCCACATCTACGGGCTCACGGCGCTGATGAACGTACCCCTGCGCTGCGGCTCGACGGTCGTCGTCCTGCCCCGCTTCGACCTGGCCCAGTTCCTGGAAGCCATCCAGACCCACCGCATCTCGGGCCTGTACGTGGCCCCGCCGATCGTGCTGGCGCTCGCGAAGCACCCGCTGGTCGGGGAGTACGACCTGTCCTCGCTCCAGTACATCGTCAGCGCCGCCGCCCCGCTGGACGCCGAGCTGGCGGCGGCGTGCTCGGCCCGGCTGGGGGTGCCGCCGGTGCGCCAGGCGTACGGGATGACGGAGCTCTCGCCCGGTACGCACGTGGTTCCGCTCTCCGTCGAGCAGCCGCCGCCGGGCACGGTCGGTCAGCTGCTGCCGAACACCGAGATGCGGATCGTGTCGCTGGAGGACCCGGCGAAGGACGCGGAGCCGGGGGCGGACGGCGAGATCCTGATCCGGGGACCGCAGGTGATGAAGGGCTACCTGGGCCGCCCGGACGCCACAGCCGCGATGATCGACGACGACGGCTGGGTGCACACGGGCGATGTCGGCCGGGTCGACGAGGACGGCTGGCTGTACGTCGTGGACCGGGTGAAGGAGCTGATCAAGTACAAGGGCTACCAGGTGGCCCCCGCCGAACTGGAGGCGCTGCTCCTCACCCACGAGGACGTCGCGGACGCGGCGGTGATCGGGGTGTACGACGAGGAGGGCAACGAGATCCCGAAGGCGTTCCTGGTCAGGGGAGCGGGAACGGCGGCGGAGGGCCTGACCGCCGAGGACGTCATGACGTACGTGGCCGAGCGCGTGTCCCCCTACAAGAAGGTGCGCCAGGCCGAGTTCATCGAGGCGGTGCCCCGGGCCGCCTCGGGCAAGATCCTCCGGCGCGAGCTGCGCGACCGCGAGAAGACGGAGAGGACGGACGAGGCGTGACCCTGATCGTACGGACGGAGGAGCGGGGCATCGCCACGCTGACGCTGGACTCCCCGGCCAACCGCAACGCGCTGTCGGCGGCGCTGGTGGGGGAGTTGCGCGACGCCCTGGCGGACTGCGCCGGCGACGACACCGTACGGGCGGTGGTGCTGGCCCACACGGGGACGACGTTCTGCGCCGGGGCGGACCTGACGGCTCCGCCGGACCCGGAGGCGTTCGTGGGGCTGATGCGGGAGATCGTGGCGCTGCCGAAGCCGGTGGTGGCCCGGGTGACCGGCCATGTCCGGGCGGGCGGCCTGGGCCTGCTGGCGGCGTGCGACATCGCGGTGGCGGGCGGGGCGTCGTCCTTCGCGCTCACCGAGTCCCGCCTGGGCCTGGCCCCGGCCGTGATCTCCCTCACGCTGCTCCCGCGCGTGGACCGCACGGCGGCGAGCCGCTACTACCTCACGGGGGAGCGGTTCGACGCGGCGGAGGCGGCGCGGATCGGCCTGGTGACGCTGGCCGCCGAGGACGTGGAGAAGGGCCTGGCCCCGGTCCTGGACGGTCTGCGCCGTGCCTCACCCCAGGGGCTGGCCGCGTCGAAGGAGCTGGTCACGGCTACGGTGCTGAGGAGCTTCGACCAGTACGCCGAAGACCTCATCGCCCGATCAGCGAAGCTGTTCGCCTCCGACGAGGCGAGGGAGGGGATGACGGCCTTCCTCGAACGACGGGACCCGGCATGGGTGCGGTGACCTCTTCCCTCTCTGCTTCCCGGGCCGCTCACGCGCCCAAGCAGGACCGCAGCCGCGCGACGCGGCAGCGCCTCCTGGAGGCGGCGGTGGCCTGCCTGGCCGAACACGGCTGGGCAGGCTCCACCGTCTCCGTCGTCGCGGAGCGGGCCGGTGTCTCGCGGGGCGCGGCCCAGCACCACTTCCCGACCCGCGAGGACCTGTTCACGGGCGCGGTGGAGTACGTCGCCGAGGAACGCTCCGCCGCCCTGCGCGCCCTCCCCGTCCAGGGCCGCGCGGAGGTCGTCGCGGCCCTGGTCGACCTCTACACGGGCCCGCTGTTCCGGGCGGCGCTCCAGCTCTGGGTGGCCGCCTCCAACGAGGCCCAGCTGCGCCCGCGTGTCACGGAACTGGAGGCGCGGGTGGGCCGCGAGACCCACCGCATCGCGGTCGAACTCCTCGGCGCGGACGAGTCCCGCCCGGGCACCCGCGAAACGGTCCAGGGCCTCCTGGACATGGCCCGCGGCCTCGGCCTCGCCAACCTCCTCACCGACGACACGGCCCGCCGGGAGCGGGTGGTGGCGCAGTGGGCGGCGCTGGTGGAGGAGGGGCTGGGCTGACCCTTCGCGGGGCCTCCGGACCGCTCGCCGCGCGGGACGGGGCCGTGGCCCGCGCGCCGGTCAGCCGCCGTCCGGGACGGGCGTGGCCTGGTGGTAGTACATGCGCCACTCCGTCTCCCCGTCGCGCCTGCGCCACAGCGAACTGCGGCGGGCCCGGCGACCGCCGAAGACGGTCTCGTACGTGAGGTGCACGATCCCGGGGGCCAGGACGACCCCGCGCATCCCGGAGGGCTCGAACCGGGGCGAGCCCGCGTCACCCTCTCCGCCCCCGCTCCCGCCGTTCAGCTCGGGGAGGGCGGCGAGCATCTCCTCGTACGTCCACCGTCGCCCCGAGGCCCCGACCTCGACGAACTCCGGGTCGAGGAGGCGCGCGGCGAGCGGCCGTGACGTACGCACGGCGGGGTCCAAGAGCTGGAGCTCGGCGTCGATGGCCGCGTTCACGTCCGCGGTTTCCTGAGTCTCCTGGCTGATCGGGCTCATCGGACGATGATCGCCGAAAGGGCCGGGGAGCGCACGCCCCGATGGTCCGGCGAGCGCATGCCCCTGTGCTCCGGGACCACTCGCCCCTGCCCGCGTCCCGGCTTGCTCCTTCATCGGCGAGTGCCGGGAGCTCCCACCGGCCACCGTCCCAGCAGGGCACGTCGGCACGATCCTGGTCCGCCCCTCAGGGTGCTTTGAGGAGGTGGCGGAGGTTGGCCATGTGGGCTTTGACGGCGGCGATCTGGGTGGGGTCGGGTGGGGAGTCGCCGGCAGTGGTGTGAGCCCGGTGGCAGGGGCGGCAGAGGCCGTCGGGGAGGGCTTGGGGTGGGCCGGGGCGGCCGCAGTCGGTGCATTCGACGAGGATCCGGCGGGCGGGGACGGGGGCGGGGGTGTCGGTGCCGGTGCCCGGTGGAGTGTTCGTGGCGGGGAGTTGGGGTGGCATCTTGTCGGTGAGGCGGCGGCGGAGGAGTCCGGCGGGGGAGTCGATCTGGGTGGGGAGTCCTGCGGTGAGGGCGTTGGTGAGGTAGTCGGTGGTGACGCCGCGGTCGAGCCATTGTGTTGCGAGGGGTTCGAGGGCGGCGCAGTCGTGGGCGGAGAGGGCGAGGCGGTGGTCGTCGCGGCCGAGGCGGGCGAGGGCGAGGTAGGCGGTGGAGAGCTCGGTGGCCGCTGTGGCCGCTGTGGCCGCGGTGGCCGCGGTGTGCCTTGTGGGGGTCGAGTCCCGGGTGGGCGTCGTGGGTTCGGCTTCCCGCGCCTGGGGCGGGGTGCGCTGGGGTGGTACGGCGGCGGAGACCGGGGGCTGCGCGGCGGGCGGCGAGTCCTCCGGCTGTCCGGGCGGTGGCGGTTCCTCGGACGGGGCCCACGGGGGCGGCGGAGTCGCGTCGGTGGCAGGGGCCTCTGCTGCGGTGGTGGGGGCCGGGGGCTGCGGGGGTGCTGCGGAGTCCGGGGAGGTGGGGGCTTCCGGTGCGGTGGTGGGGGCTGGGGGTTGCGCGGGTGTTGCGGTGCGGGGGGCGGTTTCGGTGGCGAGGTAGGTGGTCCACCATGCGTTGTCGCGGGCGGTGCGGGACCAGAAGGTGCGGAAGGCCCAGCGGGTTTCGTCGCCCGTGCCGACAGGGCACCGTACGCGCCGCAGGTGTCCGGCGATGGAGAGGGCGTTGAGGGAGGTGCTGATGGCCTGCTGGCCGTAGAGCGGGAGTTGCTTGGTGAGCTGTTTCACGCTCATCGCGGCCCCGTCGGGCAGGTGGTCCACGAACCCGGCGATGTACCGCTCACGGGCCGGGAGCAGGGCGAAGTCATGGGGCGTGCGGGGTTGTTGGTCCGGTGCGGAGCGTTTGCCGTAGCCGGGCTTGGCCATCGGGTACGCGGCGGAGACTGCGGGGACGGGCAGGGCGGAGCTAAGGTGCTGGATAGCCACGGGATCGTCTTTCTAGGTGCTCGATCTTGCGGTGAGACCCCGGCCTGGTGTGGCAACACCGTGTCGGGGTCGTTCAGTTCTCGCACCGTAAGCGGCCGTCACGCTCTGCCGCAAGCCGTCACGATTAGTCATACTGTCGGCCCGTGACGGGGTAGGGAGGTGGGGGAGGTTTTCCCTAACCCCCTATGTTTTCCCGCCGGTTAAAAGAAGGCGCTCGAACCCCGGGTCTCGCATCCCGACGCCCGAAGCTCGGGACACGGGCTTCGGGGCAGGTCCCGGTGTGCGTACCCACGAAAGGGCGACGGCGGAGGTTCGAAGCTCGGGTCCTGGCGCTCGGTTCTCGGGTCCCGGGTCTCGGGTTACGAGCTTCGGGTGCCGGGCGTCATCCGTTCAGGACGACTGCCAGGATGAACAGGAGGAGTACATCCATGGGCGCCCAGTCGGGGGCTCTCACTGCATGGGGTGCGTGATCCTTGCGGAACCGGCGCTTCGGCAGGGCCTGTTGCAGCCGGGCGGCCGCCCGGGGGGTACGCCCTCGGTCCAGCATGGAGCCCGAGAACGCAGAAACGAAGATCTCCTCGCCATGCACAGTGTGCATGTGCAATCCGGGCTCGGTGGAGATGGATTTTACGGATCCGGCGGGTACCCAGATCCGGGTGAAGAATCCGAACACCTGGAATCCGTCCGAGTGGATCTCTACCTTCGGGCGGACTACGGCCCGCCAGATGAGGCGAACGCCGGGCAGAATGATCCCGGCAATCAAGGGTGCTTCGCCCCAGCCGCGAGCTTCGACTGCAATCGACGTTCCGACGAGCCAGAATATCAGCAGGCCCACGACGAGAATTCCTCCGACGATGGGGCCGCTCTTGCGCCGGAGAACCTCACGGGCGCCTCGACGCCTTTTGATGCGCCACGCCGTGTCCATCAGCATCCCTTTCCAGCGGCGCTCAGTGAGCCTGCACCACAAGTTGACCGCGTGATGCCCGCGTTAACGGCCATGTCCCGGCCGGAGACTCCCCAGTTCACCGCCCCTTGAGCGCCCTGCGGGCGTACACTGCCCCGCCAGAGCGCGGGCGCCGCGCCGGCCGGGCCGCGACTGAAGGCGCTTGCCGAGCGCCAGACACTCCAGCTACCGGCGATTCCCCTCCCGAGGGCACCGCTCCCGAGGGCACCGCCTGCCAGTGTCCATGCCGCGCCCTTCAGCGCCTTCGTGCCGGAGAAGTTTCCGTTCAGGGCATCAGCAGCGTTGTCCGCTACCCGGAGTGCCCTGCTGGCTGCGAAGCACAATCCAGCTGAGGCGGCGACGCATACCGCAAAGGCGCCGATCTGGGCGAGGCCGCGCCAGTGGTCACCGACCCACTGGCCGAAGCCGGAGTCCCTGATGCTGCCCCAGGCGTTGCCGACGTTGTCCTTCGTGTTGTCCCAGGCGTTGCTGAAGTTGCCCTTCATCAGGCTGCCCCAGACGCCGTCCTTCTTGCGCAGCCGTCCGGGTTGGCATAAGTCGTCGCGCGTTCCGTACGCTCACCGACGACTTCCACACGCTGTCCGGTCTGCTTGGCCTCCGCGAGAGCCTTGTGCCCCTCCGAGGGGACGGCTTCGTCCGCCGCCGCGGCCGGAGCCCCCGCCAGTGCGGGAAGTCCTCCGATGAGAGCCGCGGCCACCATCCCGGCGATCGCGCGTCTGCCGGTGCCGGATCTATCGCCCCGCCGACGGCGAGGCCACCTCCTGGTCACAAGAACTCTCCACATGTATCGCTCAGCCAAAACGGAAGCAGAAGCAAAGCCGCTTGATCACCGTCGAGGCAAGTAACAGGGAAGGGAGGTGCCGCACCATGAGAAGTCATGGAAAATCAGGCCATAGAGACCGACCCGTCGGCGGAGCGTTCTGGCACCCGCCAGATGTGCAGAACCTGTGAACGTTATTGGCATGCAAAGAAACTGGTGAACCATCACGGAGCGAACAGGGGCTCCGGAGAATTCAGAACTCCGAGGCTGGGCGAGGCATGCAGAGGTGCCAGTCGTGACAGAAAGGCAACCTTCGCTTCGATCTCATACCATGCTCATTGGCTCGCCCAACGCGCACACCCGAAGATTTCAAGTCCCGTGAGGCTTCTCGGTGAAGATCACTGCCAGCGGCCGTTGAGCTCGAGGGCTGCGCGAGCTGTGTCGCCGATGCGGCAGGGGCTCACGGTGATGTGCTTGAGCGTGCGCCAGCGCTCCATGGGCTCAGCGGCCGTGCGCTCCCCGAGGGCGCGGAGGTCTCTGATCAGGGTGTTCGTGGTGCGTGTGTCGGCATCCAGAGCTCGTTCTGACGTTCCTCTCGGGCGGCGGACCGGGACGCGGATGCCGGCGCAGGTGTAGCCCTCGTCTGCCAGGGTGGGCAGGCCGTCGGCTGCTGCCTTGTGCAACGCGGGCAGGACATGCAGCCGGGCGACGGTGACGTCCGGAGTGGGGCCCGGTCGACATATGACACCCACAGCGGTGTGACGTCCGGGGCAGCCAGGAACTGGACGTTTCCGCCGAAGCTCTTGTGCTTCTGGCTCAACCGCAGATCGTTTCCGTTGTCCCGGATGCCTGCGACGCGATCGCTCTCGACGAGCATGCCGTCAAGGGGCACGTGACTCATCATCGGGGCATCGCCACATCCCTCAGGGCCGCGGCTGTCTCCGGCCCGTTGCCGCCTTGGACCGCGATCCGCCGGAGCGGCCGGCGCTCCACCCGCACCCACGTGTTCCGGTTTGTGCGTCCTCCGACAGAGCGCCGTTTCCGGATGACTGTGCTCCGGTCAATGTGGAGCCGCAGAGACCGTTCCACGCGATCGAGCACGTCATCAACCGATTCGCTCCGAAGATCAACGGCACATCTGAACCAACGACCGGCTGAGCCGGATGAAACCGCCTGGGTGTACGGGAGTTGGCGCGCGGATGAGGAGTCGGCGGCCAACCTCCGTACGGCCTCCCGAACGGCCTCCGGCTGTCGTGCCGCTGGCTACGTTGATGCCGTGCGGAGCCAGCGGCAGAGGTCGGAGAGCGACGGCGGGGGCGGACCCGAGGGCGCGCGGGGCGTGGCCGGGGGTGCTGAGCAGGTGCGTCGGGCAGGGCTTCCGGCCGTGCCAGGGGTCGTCGGCGG
Source organism: Streptomyces sp. YPW6 (assembly GCF_018866325.1). Taxonomy (NCBI): domain Bacteria; kingdom Bacillati; phylum Actinomycetota; class Actinomycetes; order Kitasatosporales; family Streptomycetaceae; genus Streptomyces; species Streptomyces sp. YPW6. Next base: position 3,095,802 of record NZ_CP076457.1, on the reverse strand, counting down.
TGGGGCGGGGGGTCTGCTGGCCCTGCAGCGCATGATGGGGAACGCGGCCACCACGCGGGCGGTACGGCGCGGCAAACGGCCCGTCGTCCGGCCCCCGGCCATCGACGAGCGGTCGGAACAGGGTCTCGTCCTGCCGCCGTACCTGATGGACCTGGAGGCGGGCGGGCTGTCCACGGCGTACGGGCTGACCGGGCAGGAGTTCGTCCGCACCGCGATCGCCGCCGTCGTCGGGCACGGCGAGGGCACGGTGGCCGCGATCGCCGCCGAACTGTCCGGCCGTCCCGAGTCGTTCTTCGGGCGGGGCCGTGCGTTCGCCGTGGAGGGCGGGCCGGGGGCACCGGCTCCGTCGGGGGCGCAGGGCGGTGGCGGAGGGTTCGACGTGACCGTGAGCATCGCACCCGCTCCGGACGACCGGCCTCCCACCTTCCACCCGGCCGCCGACCTGCCGTCGGCCGCGCCGGACCCGGGCGGGGCGCCGCTCGCCGCCCTCGACGACGCCGAGGGCAAGGACACCAAGGTCGACGTCCATCACCACAGCGCCGCCACCGCGAGCAGTACGACCGGCAACTCCACGAGCACCGGTGCCGGCGGCACCGCGTTCGGGCTCGCCCCCGTAGCACCGGGGCTGTGGGTCGGCGGCGCGGTGACCGGCAGCGTGCAGCCCTGGCAGTCCTCGCGGGACTCCCGCACCCAGCGTGGCGTGGCCGAACCCCGCGTGCTGCGCAGCGACCAGGGCTCGGTGGAGGTGCCGCGCCGCGTTCTCTACACCGTACGGATCCGGCGGCAGGCAGGCGGCGACGAGCAGTCCTTCCGGGGCTCCGGCACGCTCACGCAGCGCGTGCCCACCGAGCACCTCATCCCGGCGGGCACCGGGGCCCCGGAGCGGCCGCGACCGGCCGACGACCGCCTCGCCCGGAGCGTCTCGCTGGCCGACTCGCTCGCCCCGGTCGGCGTCTCCGACACCGCCGCACCGCACCAAGGCGGCGGCGGGCTCTTCGACGCGGTCGCCTCCGTCCTGCACCCGTCCCTGACCGCGCCCGGAGCGCCCGGCCGCTCCCGACTGTACGAGGCGACCGCCACGCCCACCGTGCTGGAGGACCTGCCCCGGCTGTTGCGCGACGGCGTCACGGGCGACGAGCTGTACGCCAAGGACGGAACCGGTGCGGGAAGTTACCGCATGCGTGCCGTCGTCACCGGACTGTCCCCCGCCTGGGGCGCCGGGAAGACCCAACTGCGTACGCACCAGCAGTCCCAGCACTCCACGGCCGACAGCGCGGGCAAGGGGAGGGCGGTCACGGCGGGTGTCGGACCGGCGGTCGGGCTGGGTGCGGCGGCCAACGCGGCCGTCGTACGGGCCACCGCGATGCCGGTCGCCGGGGCGCGCAAGGCCCGGTACAGCGTGAACGAGCAGACCGTCTCCAGCAGGCAGGGCGCGGAGGTGCGCGGTGAGAAGGCGCTGTACCTCGGGACCGTACGGCTCACCGTGGAGGGCACCGGCCCCCGTTCGGCGGGGATGATCCTGCGCCCGGAGAGCCGGGTCGCCACGCACACCCTTCAGGTCTGGGTCACGCTGCGGGCGGACGAGGCACAGGAGTTGGGGCTTCCGCTACCGCCGGGGAAACAGGCGGGCGACTTCCTCAAGCCGCCGACGGAGGGGGCGGAGGAGGCGGCCGGAGGCACGTCGGAGGGCGGGGAGCGCGTTGCCGCGGGGTCTCAACGGCACCTGCCCTTCGGCGCCATGGGGTCGAGCGTCACCCTGGGACGGCTCGACACCGCCCCCATGCTCAAGGCCGTGCAGGAGCTGTTCGCCACCGACCCCCGGCTCACCGGCTACCTGCCCGCGTTCGGTGCCACCGCGCCCTCCGCGGGCGCCAGCAGGGAGGAGGCCGAGGCCCAACGCGCCAACTACCGCGACCTGATGGCCACCCTCTCCGAGACCAACCTGCGCGTGAACAAGGACCAGTTGCTGTCCACCGGCATCCGGGTGCGCCTGCGGCGCAAGACCGCCATGCACGCCCACGACGTACAGGTACGGGTCCACGGGGATCTGGGCGAGGCCACCCACCTCGGCGACATCGACGACTGGCTGGTGCGCAGCCACGCCGGAGTGGCGGCCAACGTGCAGACCGGGCGCAGCAGTTCGCGTTCGATCGGCGGCATGGTGCTGGCGCAGGCCCGCCTGGTCCCGGGCGCGCTCACGGGCTCGGCCCGCTACGAACGCACCAGCTCCGGCGGTCGCCGCAACCAGGGCGGCCCCACGACCCGTACCGACGTCCTCACCAACGGATCCGAGAAGGCGAGCGCGTTCGGGGCGGCGCTCCGCCTGAACGTGGACGTCACCATGACCTCGCGGCAGCGCAAGCTGGCCCGTGCCGTCGCCCCGGGCGGCCCCGGCCGGGACGCGCCGGAGGCCAGGCTGCTGTCCGGGCTGCACCTGGAGGAGCAGGACGTACGGCTGCTGACGCCGGCGGAGTTCACGGTCGGCGCGCAGGAGAAGCGGCGGCTGGACGCGGGCGGCGGCCGGGCCCCGGGCCCCGAGCAGCCCGTGGGGGCGGCCGGGATCGGCGATCTGGCCGCCCTCGCCCCGGCCCCGGCCACCGGGCGGCTCGTACGGGACTGGCAACTGGTCGAGACGGTCGGTGACGGGCAGGCGGTCCGGGACCTGGCCCTCACACTGCTGGCCCGCGCCGCCGCACGGGGTGAGGCGGGCCGCCAGGACCCGGCGCTCGCAACGGAGGGTCTCGCGCCCCGGCTCGCGGTCGAGGAGCGCTTCAGCCCGCAGGCGATCACGGGCGCGCTGCGGCAGGCCGCCTCCTCCGGCTGGGTGGTGAAGAACCTGCGTCACCCGCGCCGCCTGGCCGCCCTGGACGGTGCGGTGGGCACCCGCCTGGCCCTGGCCGCGCCGCAGTTGGTGCACGAGGCGGCGGGCCCGGGGACGGAGACGTTCGTCCTGGGCGGCCATCAGGCGGGCGGCCAGCTGAGCAGCGGCACGGCGAGCACGGTGCAGGTCGGCGCGACCGGCGTGCAGAACGGCGCGGACTGGCGGGTCGGCGAGGGGCTGTCGGGGTTCAGGACGACGAGCGAGGGCGACAGCGAGGCGGCCACCGTGTCGGGGACGGTGGAGCGGAACGCCCACACGCCGAAGAAGGCCCCGCTGTATCTCGTACGGTGCGATCTGCTGGTCACGATGGTCGCGGAGGTCAAGGTCACCGGCGGCGGCCCCTACGTGGCGAACGCGGCCCGCACCCTGCCGGGCGCGGCGGCGGTGTGGCTGACGGCGGAGCAGCTGCGGGCGGCGGGGGTGGAGCTGCCGGAGTCGGCGCGCAAGGCGCTGAAGCTGGATGCGGAGGCCTCGGCACCGGCGCGACCGGCACCGGCGGCGACACCGACACCGGCACCGGCTCGAACGGCACCGGCAACGGCACCGCCGGTGGCGTCCACGTCCGCGGCGGCCCAGGCATCGGCAAGGGCGTCCGGGGGCGGTGGGCAGGCCCGCCCCGGACCGGCCCTGGCCCGCGATCTGCCGCTCGGCTTCGGCATGATCGAGGAGCTGCCGGACTTCGTCCCCCTGCTGGAGCGGCTGCGCGGAAGCCTCGCGCGGACCGGCCGGCAGGACCTGGCCGATGACTTGTTGCCCCGCCGGCAGCTCCGCGACCGCAACGACAACGTGCAGCGCCTGCTGCGGGTCCTGGACCGGGACGGTTCCACCGGTCTGCTGGGCAGCGCGATGGACGGCGGAGTCACGGTGGAACTCCTGGACGGCCGCAGGACGCCGTACTGGGCGGTGTTCACGGTGGACCGGGTCGGCGCGGGGTCGTGGGAGGGAGCGGCGGACGACGGCCGGGACATGGAGTACATCACCTCGGCGGTCGCCCAGCAGGCCACGTCGCACGACGAGCGGGAGACCACCGGAGTGGAAGGCGTCCTCGCGGGCTCCGGCAAACCGGACGGCGGGGCGGGGCCGGTCAGGAGCACCGGGGCCGCGGCCGGCCTGGGAGCCGCCTCGGGCGCCGGGCGCCGCCGGGGCGGGGCCGCGCGGGGGCAGCTGGGGATGAAGACGGTCGCGGAGGCCAAGACGGCGAAGGCGGCGAAGATGCGGGTACCGGTCATCGCCACCCTCGAACTCCACCGGGGAGACCGCCGGCTGGCGTTCGCCGCCACCGGCCGTACGTCGCTGGTCCACCGGATCCTGGAGAGCGACCTCACGGCGCTGCGCCGGGTGACCGCGCCGCGCAGAGCGCCGGTGCGCGCCCCGTCGGACAGCCCGCCCGGCGACCCCGCCGGGCTGGGCGCCTGGCGGTCGGGCGGGGTGCCGTTGCCGATCGAAGCCCAGGTGAACGGCTTCCAGGGCGCCCCGCGCGTCAGGGAGCTGGTGTCCTCCGCGATACGGGCGGCGGGCGGCGGCGACCGCTTCCACCGCAAGGGCCAGGCCGCCGCGTACACGCTGGGCGAGGCGGTCTCCACCGAGTGGCTGATCTCGGCCCTGCCCCTGCTCACCAACGCCGGTGCGGAACTGCCCCCGGTCCACGCGAGCGGCCCGTCGGGCCAGGACCTCCGGGCCTCGGTGCACGCGCGCCTGCGGGCGGGCCGAGTGCTGGGGGCCGGGGACAAGATGGCGTTCGAGACGATCGCCCAGAGTGCCCCGGGAGCGCCCCGCCCCACCCAGACCGACGGCCAGAGCTCGGCCGAACAGGGTCGGCAGGCACGCGGACTCGTCGGCGCCGGGGTGCTGAACGCCGACGAGTTCCGGCTGAACCAACTGCTGGGCAACGCGGGCGGCGCGGGCTCGGCGAGCGGCGCGTCGGCCCACGGTGCGGGCTCGATGCCCGTGCACAAACCGAAGTTCACATCGGTGCTGGTCCAGTTCACGCTGGACGTACGGGTGGTGGCGCGGGTCACGGACCGGGTGCGCACCTCCCGTACGACGGTGGCGGAACGCGAACTGACCCTGCCCCGCCCGGTGGTGGTCCGGATGCCGCTCCCGGTGGCGCGACGCCTGCTGGCAGCCCGCCCGGACGCGGTGACCGACCCGCGCGACCACCTCGGGGTCCGGGCCGCGGCCGCGCCGCCGCCGTCGGGGCCCTGACCTGGGGGAGCACCGCGGCCACGGCGGAGGGCCGCGGCCACGGGGGAGGGCCGCGGCCACGGGGGAGGGCCGCGGCCACGGGGGAGGGCCGAGCCTCCTCACTCCTCGCGCAGCCCCGTCACCAGGTCGCGCGGCAGCCCATGCGTGTCGTGCAGGTAGTGGAAGTCCTCCTCGGTCAGCGGGCCCCGGAAGCGGGGGCGGGCGAGTACGCGGCGGCCGCGTTCCAGGAGGCGGCCGAACCGGTGTTCCTCGTCGAGCAGGGTGCGGAACACGTCGGCCGGGCGGGCGTCCTGGCGGAAGTGGTCCAGGGTGTGCCGGACCAGGTCCTCCGGCAGGTCCCCGAGGCTGCGTGAGGCGTCCTTTCGCCACAGCACGGTGAGCACCCGGCGTACCAGGCGGCGCAGCACGTATCCGCGGCCGGTGTGCGACGGGCGCACGCCGTCGCCGAGCACCACGACGGCCGAGCGCAGGTGGTCGCCGACCAGGCGGAGTTCGGGCTCCTCCAGGGGCCACAGGGGCGGTACGAGGCGGCGCCACGGATCGAAGACGTCGCACGCGAAGACGGAGGACCTGCCCTGGAGCAGGGAGGCCAGCCGCTCCAGGCCGAGTCCGGTGTCGACGTTCCGCCGAGGGAGCGGGACGAGCGAACCGTCGTCGAGGCGGCGGTGGGTCATCGTCACGTGGTTCCACACCTCCACCCAGCGGTCGTCGCGGGTGGGCGTCGACCGAGGCGGACCGTCGCCGCTCCAGAGGAAGATCTCCGAATCGGGGCCGCACGGACCGACCGGGCCGTCGCCCCCGTCGTCGTCCACGCTCTTCGGCCACCAGTTGTCCTCCACCGTGAGCTCCACGGGGACGCCGAGCCGTTGCCACAGTTCGAGGGAATCGGTGTCCGGCCCCGTCCCCGTCCGGCCGTCCCCGGCGTAGACCGTGGTGTGCAGCAGCCCGGGGTCGATGCCCAGGCCCTCGGTGAGCAGCCCGTACCCCCAGTCGAGGCTGAGCGGGCCCCCGTAGTCGCCCAGCGACCAGGTGCCCAGCATCTCGAAGACCGTCAGGTGCGTGGCGTCCCCGACCTCGTCCAGGTCCGTGGTGCGCAGACAGCGCTGTACGTTGACCAGGCGCTTCCCCAGGGGGTGCGGGCGGCCCTCCAGGTACGGGGTGAGCGGGTGCATGCCGGAGGTCGTGAAGAGGACGGGGTCGCCGGGGGGCGGCAGCAGGGTCGAGCCGGTGATCCGGCGGTGGCCGCGTTCCTCGTAGTACTCGACGAACGTCCTGATGAGCTGGTCCGTGCGCATGGGGGTGGCTCCTTCGCGGGGCTGCGGGGGAGGCACCGGAGAACGGAACCGTTCAGTCACCCGGCCGGGGCCAGAGGCTCCACGGCACTGCCGACGGACCGTTTCCGGTCGCCGGGGGAGAGGAAGTCAGGCGGCGGCAACCGGCGAGCTGGTCGCTCGCGCGGTCGCGGTGGTGCTTCGGCCGGTGACGTTCATACCGGGGACGATAGCGCGGCCCGGCCGGCGCGGGCATCCGCATTTCCCGCCCGGCGGGCCGCGCGTGGGTCGATGCGACGATCCCGTCCGGCGGGCGGCGCGTGGGCCGATGTGGCGTTCCCGGCCGGCGGAGCAGCCGGGTCAGCCCTTGATGGTCGAAGGGGAGTGACGCACGGATGCTGCCTCAGGGTGTCCCATCCGCCGATCCTCGCAAAGGCCCCTGGCGGGCCCTCAGGTGGGCCCGTTCGCCCTGGTGGCCGAAGAGGACGAGCAGTTCCACGGTGCGGTCGTCGTCGGGGCCGAGCCAGTGCGGGACGTGTGTGTCGAACTCGGCTGCCTCGCCGGGCTTCAGGACGAGGGACCGCTCACCCAGGATCAGGCGGAGCCGGCCGGACAGCACGTACAGCCACTCGAAGCCCTCGTGGGTCCGCAGCGTCGGTTCCGCACCCGCCGGGCTCGGGCGGATCAGCAGCTTGTGGGCCTGGACCCCGCCCGGACGGCTCAGCGGTACGTACGTGAGACCGTCCCGCGTCACCGGGCGGAGGTGGATGCGCGGGTCTCCGGTGCGGGGCGCGCCCACCAGTTCGTCCAGCGGGACCTGGTGGACCTCCGCCAGCGGCAGCAGCAGTTCCAGCGTCGGCCTGCGGGTGCCGCCCTCCAGGCGGGACAGGGTGCTCTCGTTGATCCCGGTCCGCTCCGCCAGCTCGGCCAGCGTCATGCCGTGCCTGCGGCGCAGTTCGCGCAGGCGGGGGCCCACCGCCGCCAGGACGCCGTCCTTGCCGCCCTTGGGTGCGGGCCCCGCTGTGTCTTCCGTGGCTGCCATGCCCGCCAGGTTGCCGAAACGGCATGGAAGCTTGCAAGGGCGGCAGGCCGCGGCGCACCTTCCTCCCAGCAGCAGAAATCAGGAAACGTCACACAGGAAACAGAGAACGGAAACGAAAGGGATCCGCCGTGAGCAGCGACACCTCCCGTGCCACCGACGCCACCGACTCCGCCGCGTTCTGGGAGAACCACTACGCCGGCGTCGACCCGCAGTGGGGCACCCGGCCCAACGCCGTCCTCGCCGAGGTCGTCACAGCGCTGGCCCCCGGGCCGGGGGGCGGCGGCGGTCGTGCGCTCGACCTCGGCTGCGGGCACGGCGGCGACGCCCTCTGGCTCGCCTCGCTCGGCTGGGACGTCACCGCCGTCGACGTCTCGGCGACCGCCCTGGAACGCGTCGCCGCCGGGGCCGTCGCGGCAGGGCTGACCGGCCGCGTCCACACCGGTCGGCACGACCTCGCCCGGTCCTTCCCCGACGGGGCCTTCGACCTGGTCACCGCCAGCTACTTCCACACCCCTGTGGAGACCCCCCGCGAACAGGTCCTCCGGCGCGCCGCCGAAGCCGTCGCCCCCGGCGGCCTGCTCGTCCTGGTCGAGCATGCCTCGCTCGCCCCCTGGTCCTGGCGGGACGGGCACGAGGACGTACGGTTCCCCAGCCCCGAGGACGTGCGCGCGTCGCTGCGGCTCGGCGACGGATGGCACACCGAGCGCTGCCACGCACCCGCGCGGACCGCCACCGGGCCCGGCGGCGAGACGGCGACCGTGACCGACAACGTCATCGCCGTCCGCCGGGCCCGCCACGCCTGAGTCACGCTGTGCGCGCGGGTCCGCCATGGCTGGGTCACGTGGTCCGCCGGGCCCGCCATGGCTGGGTCACGTGGTCCGCCGGGCCCGCCGCGGCTGGGTCACGTCGTCCGCCGGGCCCGCCACGGCTCAGGCACGCCGTTCGCCGGATCCGCCATGGCTGGGGCACGTGGTCCTCCGGGTCGGCGTCACGCCTCCGCGGGGGACGCCGGGTCTGCGTCAGGCCGGCGTGCCCGGCTCCGGCTGCCGTGCCGGGGCGTCCGGAGTGTCCGGGGCGGCTGGGGCGTCCGGCCCCGGGGCCACCGCGTCCTGGACCGTCAGCCGGTCCCGCTCGGCGATCTCCCGGGTCTGCTCCGCCACCCACGCGGGGTTGATCGCCGGGGGCTCGCCCCGGGCCTCCTCGTTCACGAACAGGCAGAACGGGTGGCCCGCCGGGTCGAACAGCACCCGTACGTCGTGCTGCGGCTGGAAGTCCGCAGGCCTCGCGCCCTCCGCGACCGCGTGGGCCACGCCCGCCTCCAGATCCGCCACCTCGAAGTCCAGGTGCAGCATCATCAGCTGGTCGCCCGACGCGGCGGGCCAGACCGGCGGCACGTACGGCTTCGCGGTCTGGAAGCTCAGGCCCGGACCGCCGCCGGGCGGCAGGAGCTTCACCCAGCCGGGCTCCTCCCGCACGGGCTCCCACCCCAGGAGGCGGCGGTAGAAGTCCGCCAGCTCCGCCGCGTCCGGAGCGTCGAGAACCGTGCTGGACAGGGTCAGGGACGGGCGGGGCGTGGTCATCGTCTGCCTCCTCGTGCCGGAAACGTGCCGGTACGTCTACCCCGCACCGGCACGTTCACCGCCCCGGGAACGGTCCCGGCCCCGGGAACGGTCCCGGCCCCGGGAACGGCCCCGGGCCGGCTCAGCCCGCGACGATGTCCTCGTACCCGCCGATCTCGCGCGGATCCCGCGTCCCCGGGCCCACGTACGTCGCCGACGGGCGCACCAGGCGGCCCGTGCGCTTCTGCTCCAGGATGTGCGCCGACCAGCCCGCCGTACGGGCGCACGTGAACATCGAGGTGAACATGTGGGCCGGGACCTCCGCGAAGTCCAGCACGATGGCCGCCCAGAACTCCACGTTCGTCGCCAGGACCCGGTCCGGGCGACGGTTGTGCAGCTCCTCCAGCGCCGCCTTCTCCAGCGCCTCCGCCACCTCGAAGCGCGGGGCCGCCAGTTCGCGGGCCGTGCGGCGCAGGACGCGGGCGCGGGGGTCCTCGGCGCGGTAGACGCGGTGGCCGAAGCCCATCAGGCGCTCACCCCGGTCCAGGGCCTGCTTCACGTACGCGGTCGCGTCGCCCGTACGCTCGATCTCCTCGATCATGCCGAGGACCCGGGACGGGGCGCCGCCGTGCAGCGGGCCCGACATCGCGCCCACCGCGCCGGACAGGGCGGCCGCGACGTCCGCGCCCGTCGAGGCGATGACCCGGGCGGTGAACGTCGAGGCGTTCATGCCGTGCTCCGCCGCCGACGTCCAGTACGCGTCGACCGCCTTCACGTGCTTCGGGTCCGGCTCGCCGCGCCAGCGGATCATGAAGCGCTCGACCACCGAGTGCGCCTTGTCGATCTCGCTCTGCGGCACCATCGGCAGCCCCTGGCCGCGCGCCGACTGGGCGACGTACGACAGCGCCATCACTGCGGCCCGCGCCAGGTCGTCCCGGGCGGTCGCCTCGTCGATGTCCAGCAGCGGCTTCAGACCCCAGACCGGGGCGAGCATCGCCAGCGCGGACTGGACGTCGACCCGGATGTCACCCGAGTGCACGGGGATCGGGAACGGCTCGGCGGGCGGGAGTCCGGGGTTGAACGCCCCGTCCACCAGCAGCCCCCACACGTTGCCGAAGGAGACGTGACCGACCAGGTCCTCGATGTCGACCCCGCGGTAGCGGAGCGAGCCGCCCTCCTTGTCCGGTTCGGCGATCTCCGTTTCGAACGCGACGACTCCCTCAAGACCGGGTACGAAGTCGGACATCAGGCGGCTCCCTCAGTTCGGCGGGCGACGGGCGGTGCGCGGCGTGCTGGGCTGTGCGGAGGCCACAGCGGCCTGCCCCAAGATATTGGCGGGTTCCTCCGATGCGGGGAAGCGTGACATCCGGCACAGGGCCCCCTTTCGGCGGGGCGCGGTTACGGCCCCTGGGAGCCGGGAACACTCGGTCCCTGCGGCAGGATGGGGCCCGTGCCCACACCAGAAGGTTCCACGGGACCCCTCCCGGACGATTTCACCACCGATCCCGCGGCCATGCGCGAGCAGTACCGCTCGGAGGACTTCGTCGAGGGCGACCTCGCCGCCGATCCGATGGAGCAGTTCGCCCGCTGGTTCCGCCAGGTCGCGGTCGGCGGCGTGCTGCACGAGCCCAACGCGATGGTCGTCTCCACCGCCGACGCGGACGGCCGCCCGTCCTCGCGAACGGTGCTGCTCAAGCAGTACGACGACCGGGGCTTCGTCTTCTTCACGAACTACGGCTCCCGCAAGGGCCGCGAGCTGACCGCGAACCCGTACGTCTCCCTGCTCTTCCCCTGGCACCCGATGGCCCGCCAGGTCATCGTCACCGGCACCGCCGCCCGCACCTCCCGCGAGGAGACCGTCGCCTACTTCCGCACCCGGCCGCACGGCTCCCAGCTCGGCGCGTGGGCCAGCGACCAGTCCAGCGTCGTCGCCTCCCGCGAGGAGCTGATCGCCCGGTACGAGGAGCTGGCCGCCCGCTACCCCGAGGGCGAGCGGGTCCCGGCCCCGCCGCACTGGGGCGGCTTCCGGGTGGTGCCCGAGACGATCGAGTTCTGGCAGGGGCACGCGAACCGGCTGCACGACCGGCTGCGGTACGTCAGGGAGGGCGACGGGGCGCACGGGGGTGCGTGGCGGGTGGAGCGGCTCTGCCCGTAGGGCCGTCGCCCGGCCCCGGACAGAGGCCCGCACAACGCAGAAACCCGCAGGCTCTGGTTCCTCCGTGCACAGAGGAGCCGGCCGGACTTACCGGCGAGCCTGCGGGTCGGTGACTGCTGGGAATTGGCCGACATCCGGCCTTGCACTGCAAAGAGCGCGACGACGGGCGTCAGCCCGCAGCCACCTCACGAGTCCGAGAAGAAATCACTTCCGGAACACCTCCTTTCTTCGCTGCCCACAGCCTAGGAGCCGCCCCGATCGCGGTTCAAGCGATTTATCCGGCACGCGCCGTCGCCACTCGGCACGTGCCGTCCGGCACCGGCTTCTCCTGTCGTCCGGCACCCGGCCACCGTCTCGGCCAAGCACCGGCTCACCCCGGTCGTCGGGCGCCGGTTTCCCTCGCCGTCCCGCGCCGGGTTTCTGTGCCGTCCCGCACCGGCTTCCCCGACGGCGGCCGGGGGCTCGACGCGGCTCTGGCATGCCCGCTGCTCGTATGCGCTTCACATATGCGACGTGGCGCGAACCCGTCGAGGGGCCCGTGGCGTGAGCAACGATTTCGGTGAAGTCGATGTGTGCTGGGTCACGTTCGAGTTCAATGGTCTGACGTGCAGCAATACACGCGGCGTCGCGTGGGGAAACGGCCGACACATTCTGCGGGGGGTACGGAGTGGGTGCTTCCAGGAGCAGCGGGACGACCGACGAGCTCGGTCCGGACGAGCATTCCGGCGGCGGGCCGCCGGGGGGCTCCGCGGACCCCGGGGCTCCGGCTGGCGCGGGCGGGATTCCCGGGGCGCCCGACGGGTCCGAGCTGCTGGCGGCGCTGCTCGACGGGATGGACGCCGCCCTCTGCGCGTTCGACGCGGACGGCACGGTCACCCACTGGAACCGCGAGGCCGAGCGCGTCCTCGGCTGGTCGGCGGACGAGGCCGTCGGCCGCAGCGGCTTCGCCGGCTGGGCGGTACGGCGGGCCGACGCCGACGAGGTGCGGGCGCGGCTGATGTCGGTGATGGACGCGCCGGGGCGGCAGGTGCACGAGTTCGCGCTGCTGCGCAAGGACGGCGGCCGGGTGCTGGTGCGCACCCAGTCCGCCGGGGTGCGCGGCGCGGACGGGAAGCCGGCCGGGGTCTACTGCGCGTTCAGCGAGGTGCACGCCCGGATCGACCTGGAGCGGGCCATCGCACTGAGCGAGGCGCTGCTGGAGGACGCGTCCTGGGGTGTGGTCCTCGTCGACGTGGACCTGCGCCCCACGGTCGTCAACGCGTACGCCTCCCGCGCGCTGGGCGGCAGCCGTTCCTCCCTCCTCGGCCGTCCGCTGGGCGAGCTGGTGGTCCAGGGCGTCGAGGAGCTGGAGGCGGCGCTGCACCATGTGCTGGCCGAAGGGGTCCCGAGCGCCCCTGCCGAGCTGTGGGTGACGCTGCGGACGGCCGAGGGCGAGCGGCGGCGGTGCTGGCGCAGCGGATTCCTGCGGCTGGCCTCGCCGATGACGGAGGAGCCGGTTCCGCTCGGGGTGGGGTGGCTGTTCCAGGACATCACCGCCGCCAAGCTCGCGGAGCAGGAGGCCGACCGGCTGCGGTTCCGGACGAGCCAGCTGCACCGGGCCGCCCGTACGGCCTGCGAGTGCGAGGACCCGATGGAGGCGGCGACCACACTGCTGGACTTCGCGCTCGCCGGGTTCGCCGATCACGTCCTGGTCGACCTGGTGGCGGGCGAGCGCCTGGTGCGTACGGCCGCCACCCCGTTCGACGCGCCCGGCCCGTGCCTGCTGGTCGCCGGGGGCTCCGTCCCGGCCCGGTACGCCCCCGGCCACCCGGCCCTCCAGTCCGTCGAGCGGACCGGCACCGTCCGGACGAGCGCCGCCGTCGGGGCCGCCGACCCGGCCGCCTGGGCCGTGGAGCGCCGCTGGCCCCGGGACGCGGCGCACGCGCTCTGCGCGGTGCTCCGGAGCCGGGGCCGGACCCTGGGCGTGCTGACGTTCCTCCGCGCGGCGAACCGGGCCGCCTTCGAGCGCACCGACACGGCGTACGCGGAGACGGTCGCGGCCCGGGTCGCGGGGGCGGTGGACCTGGCGCAGGCGACCCGGGGGGCCGGCTGACGCCCCGGGTGGACAGGGTGGCGTTCAACGGCCGGGTGCTGGGTGCCCCCGCCCCCTGCCGGGCGCCGCACGACGTGTGAGGCGTACCGCGTGGAGCTTGCAGTGCGACGCGTGCCGTATGACGTGAGCCGCGTGCCGGGTGGAGTGCGACGCGTGCCGTACGAGGTGTGCTGTGGGCAGCCTGCCGTACGACGTGTGCCGCGCTTCGGCCCGCTGCCCACGCGGGTTCATCCGTGGGCCGGCGCGGTGGCGGGCCCCCGGGCACCCTTGGATCCCCGGGCCCCAGGCCCCGGGCCCCCGGGGCCCCGGGATCGCCGGGTCCCCCAAGACCTCCGCCCCCCGGGGGGCCGCCGGCTCCGTCGCTTGCCGGGACCCCGCAGGGTCTCACCTGCGGCGTCGGCTGCCCGTCAGCCCGGCTCCGTCCGGGATCGGAGCCGACGCGGAGGTCCTCTCCGGGGCCTCGTTCTCGACCGCCTCCGCGAGCGCCGCGTAGTACGCCGCCGGGCGGGACTCGAAGTCCGTCCAGGTGGCCAGTTGGTCCGCACCGGCGTCGGGGCCGCGCAGCAGGTCGACCGAGGCCTGGGCGAAGCGCTCCGCCAGGCGTTCCCGCCCGGCGCGGTCCAGGATCAGGCGCAGCTGGGTCACGGCTGCCAGGGTGTTCTCGCGCTCGTACGGGCCGGTCCGCAGCATCTCCCGTACCCCGGACGCGGGTTCGGCGGTGATCAGCAGGGGCTCCAGCCGAGCGGCCAGTTCCGCGCCCGCGCGCCCGGCCTCCCGCGCGTCCGGGCCGGCGTCCACCAGGACGCGCAGTGCGGCGAGCAGCGCCGTGGTCCGCGGGTCGGGGCCGTGCGCCTCGAACCGTACGGTCACCTCCCGGCCCACCGTGTCGGCGGTCCGCCGGGCCTCGGCCATCGTCCGCTCGGCCGCGTCCCTCTCCATGCCGAGGAACTGCGCGAGGGCCCACGTCCCGGCGTCGAGCACGTCCCGCACCGTGCGGACGCCGCCCTTCTCCAGCTCCCGCGCGCTCAGCCGCGTCTCGGCCAGGCCCCGCATCCGGCTCACCGGAATCCGGCCCAACCGCCCGTCCACCAGTTCCCGGTGCAGCGGCGCCCACGCCGTCCGCACGTCCTCCAGGGCCCGGCGGTGGTCCCGTGCCACCGTGCCGGCGGCCTCCTTGAGCTGGGTCGCCCGGCGGAGCACGCCGGGTCGCACGCCGCGTATCCGGCGCAGCGAGCGGATGTTGCCGCCGACGAGGCCGGTGACCGTCAGGACCAGTCCGGCCATGATGAACGTGTCGGAGCGCTCGATCTGCTCGTCGTAGGCCTTGCCGTCCTCGTCCAGGGAGTACAGCTCGCCCTGGTCCGGTCCCTCGGCGACCACCCACCCGCTGTCCCAGCCGAAGCCGGTCTCCGGGTCCCACTCCGGCGCCTTGAGAGCCGAGCTGCGGCGGGGGTCGCACCGGTACGGCTCTTCGCGCTCGTCGTCGAACGCGAAGGGGTTCGCATAGGAGACCCGGCACGTTCCGTCGGGCTTCTCCTCCAGCACGGTCAGATCGACCTGCTCCAGCTCCGGGAAGTCCGGCGCGGTCACGTACAGGAAGCCCGACCAGGTGATCAGAGCCAGCCCGAGGGCCAGGAACCACCGGAACACGGGTATGTGTCTCACCCGCCCACCCCTTGCTCTGCTCATCGGCGTGGTGCCCCGTGCCCCCCCCCGCGCGCCCAGCTTGCGCGATCGGAAGACGGAAGAGCAAGAACGGGAGCGGGCAGCGGTGTGCGCCGTTGCCTGCCCGCTTCCGGCAACCTGCCGGAGCCGTCCGCATGCCGCGCGGCTGCCCCGGGCCCCGACGAGCAGGGCGACGGGGCGGCGGCCCGGGGAGTCCTGCGTGTGCGGCTTTCGGGGGTCCGGGGCCGGTGGGGTCCTGCACGACGTGCTCGACGCCCAGCTCGCTCGGCTCCCGGGGCGCGGGGCCGGTGGCGGTGGCCGGTGGCGGTGGCGGTGGCCGGGACCGCCGGAGGGGCGGGCTCAGTGGCGGTAGAAGATCCGGTCCCGGTTCTCCGTCATGACCCGGCCGTTCCACTCGTGGCCGCCGTCCACGTTCCCCGAGCGCAGCATCGGCGGCTCGACCCCCCGGGCCACCAGCCGTTCCACGGCGGCCGCCAGCATCGACTGCATGATCGCGCTGGTCACCACGGTCGAGGCGGGGGCGAACGGGGCCTCGACACCGGGGACCGTCAGCTCCGCGTCGCCGATCGCGATCTTGCTGTCCAGGACGATGTCGCAGTGGTCCCGCAGGAAGCCGCCGGAGGCGTGCCGGGAACGGGTGTGCTCCGCGTACGCGACCGAGGTGACGCCGATGACCTTCAGCCCGAGGGCACGGGCGTTCTGCGCCATCTCGACCGGCAGGGCGTTGCGCCCGGACAGCGAGATGATCACCAGGAGATCCCCGGCGGTGGCGGGGCTGGAGTCCAGAACGGCCGAGGCCAGCCCGTCGACCCGCTCCAGCGCCGAGCCGAGCGGGGCGGGCATGACGTCCACGCCGACCACGCCGGGCACGGTGAGCAGGTTCATCAGGGCGAGGCCGCCCGCGCGGTAGACGACGTCCTGGGCGGCCAGCGAGGAGTGGCCCGCACCGAAGGCGAAGAGCCGGCCGCCCGACTCGACGGTGTCCGCGACGGCCGCGCCGGCGGCGGCGATGCTCTCCGCCTCCTCGTCCCGCACCCGTGCCAGCAGGTCGATCGCCGCATCGAAGAACTGACCGGCCAGCTTGCTGTCGCTCATGGAGGGAGAGCCCTTTCGACGGGGGGTGGGGCGGGCGTGCGGCGGCCCGGGAATGCCTGTGCCGCCGATCACGTTGCGGTCTGGACCAGTGGGCTGTCAATACCGCCCGGCGTCCGCGCCCGCACCCGCTCGCACGGGGGCGGCACGGTTGTCCGCGCCATGCGTCAGAATTGGTGCAGGGCCATCGCACGACGTTCTCTAGTCCTCTAGTCACTGCATCGAGGGGCACGTATGTCCGGACTGATCGACACCACGGAGATGTATCTCCGCACCATCCTCGAACTGGAAGAGGAAGGTGTGGTCCCCATGCGTGCCCGTATCGCCGAACGGTTGGACCAGAGCGGTCCGACCGTCAGTCAGACGGTGGCCCGCATGGAGCGGGACGGACTGGTCCAGGTCGCGGGGGACCGCCATCTGGAGCTGACCGAGGAGGGCCGCCGCCTCGCCACCCGCGTCATGCGCAAGCACCGGCTCGCCGAGTGCCTGCTCGTCGATGTGATCGGCCTGGAGTGGGAGCAGGTCCACGCCGAGGCCTGTCGCTGGGAGCACGTGATGAGCGAGGCGGTGGAGCGGCGGGTGCTGGAGCTGCTGCGCCACCCGACGGAGTCGCCGTACGGGAACCCCATCCCGGGCCTGGAGGAGCTGGGCGAGAAGGCCGGGGCCGAGTCGTTCCTGGACGCCTCCATGGTGAGCCTGGCCGAGCTGGACCCGGGGGCCGACGGCAAGACCGTCGTGGTGCGGCGGATCGGGGAGCCGATCCAGACCGACGCCCAGCTGATGTACACGCTGCGCAGGGCCGGGGTGCAGCCCGGGTCTGTCGTCAGTGTCACCGAGTCGCCCGGCGGGGTGCTGGTCGGCTCCAGCGGGGAGGCGGCCGAGCTGGACGCCGACATCGCCTCGCACGTGTTCGTCGCCAAGCGCTGACAGCGCCGCCGCCCCGCGGCGGCGCCGTTGCCGCGCGGCAACACAACCGTGATGTGCGCTCGCCGGTTTCCGTCCGGAACGGCAGCGCCCGGACGCGTCACATGCCAGGCTGATGCCAGGGCAGAGGACCTGAGGTGTCGGCCGGCTCCGGTCGGCACGGTCGGGGAGGGAGCAGGGAATGCGCCCGTCGCACCATCACGCGCACCGCACAGGTGCCATCGTTGTCGAGACCGCCGACGGTCGTCTCCGGGGCAAGCCCGCCGAGGGTCCTCTCCGGACCGACGCCGTCGACAGCCGTCTGCGGACCGGTGCTGCCGACGACCGTCTCCGGACAGAGAGCTGCCCCGGCGTCCGAAGACGCCGGGGCCATTCCTCCCCTGTGCTGACCTGGAGCCCCGAGCTCTTCAGGTCAGGTCCCGCGGGCCCCTGTCCCCGAGCGGCCCGCCTCCCGCTGAAGATCTCCCCAGGCCGGTCGGCATCAATCCTTGACCGGTGTCACCCGAACGTGGGGTGTTGGGTGGCGGAACCCTGTTTTCGAATACAAGTTCGATAGCCTGGCGGCGCGACCACACGGTGACCGAGGATCCAGAAGGGGGTGCCAGGACGATGGTGCGGCGCATCGACGTAACCGGAACCGACGGCGTGAGCCTCGCGGCATGGGAGTTCGCCGACCCGCCCAAGGAGCGCGCGGAAGCGGCCGGCGCTCCCGGGGTCTTACTGCTGCACGGGCTGATGGGCCGGGCCTCGCACTGGGCCCCGACCGCTCGCTGGCTCGCCGAGCGGTACCGCGCGGTCGGCCTCGACCAGCGTGGCCACGGCCGCAGTGACAAGCCCGCCGACGGCCCGTACACCCGCGACGCCTACGTCTCCGACGCCGAGGCCGCGATCGAACAGCTCGGGCTCGGCCCGGTCACGGTCGTCGGCCATGCCATGGGTGCCCTCACCGGCTGGCAGCTCGCGGCCAAGCGCCCCGACCTCGTCCGCGCCGTCGTCATCTGCGACATGCGGGCCTCCGCCCTCGGGGCGGCTTCCCAGCGCGAGTGGAGCGACTGGTTCGACTCCTGGCCGCTGCCCTTCGCCACTCTCGCCGACGTACGGAAGTGGTTCGGCGAGGACGACCCCTGGGTGGAGCGGCCGAGCCCCGCGCGCGGCGAGTTCTACGCGGAGGTGATGACCGAGGGCGAGGACGGCTGGCGCCCGGTCTTCTCCCGCCGTCAGATGCTCCGCTCCCGCGCCACCTGGGTCTTCGACGCCCACTGGGAGGAGCTGGCGCAGGTCCGGTGCCCCGCCCTGGTGCTGCGCGGCCTCGACGGGGAACTGGGCCGCGCCGAGGCGCAGGAGATGGTCCGGGTCCTGCCCCGCGGCCAGTACGCGGAGGTGGCGGACGCCGGCCACCTCGTCCACTACGACCAGCCGGAGGGCTGGCGGGCCGCGGTGGAGCCGTTCCTGGAACAGCTCGCGGAGGACAACCACGGCGACCGCGAACCGGTCTCCCCGTAGCTGGTAGCTGGTAACCGTGGCGGGTGGACCGTGGCCCGTGGTCCGCAGCCGGTGGTCCGCGGGCCCCGGGGCCCGTGGGTCCCGGCCCGCGGGCATCCAGGCCCGGGCCCCGGCCCGCGGGCATCCAGGCCCGGGCCCCGGCCCGCGGGCATCCAGGCCCGGGCCCCGGCCCGCGGGCATCCCGGCCCCGGCCCCGGCCCTTCACCTCCGTCGAGGGCGGCGGCTCAGCCCTTGCTGACCGCCGCCAGGATCTCCGGCAGCCGGTTCGCCGTGCGCGAGGCCGCGAACCGCAGCCCCGCCCACCCGACCAGCGCCCCGTACACCGACCCGCCCGGCACCATCAGCCACAGCGCGTCGTGATGGCCCCCGACGTGCATCCAGACGGTCGGCACGATCACCGGCGCGGACAGCAGCGCGGCGGCCAGCATGCCGCCGAGGATCGAGATCCAGGCCAGACCGCCCTGTCCGGGCACCACGTTCTTGAACGCGCCCTCCTGCGGAATCGAGTACGGGAACAGCGCCGAGGCCACCGCGCCCGTCGCCAGCATCGAACCCAGCAGCGCGCAGGACAGGCCGAGCGCGCCCGGCAGCGACCGCCAGTCACCGATCACCGCCGCCGTCACCCCGCACACCAGCAGCGTGAACGGCAGGGTGAGCAGCAGCAGGACCAGCGCCCGAGCCCGCAGTTCGACGTACGCGTCCCGGGGCGAGGAGATCGTCAGCGCCACCATCCAGAAGGCCGAGGTGTCCTGGCCGAACTGGTTGTACATCTGCATGCCGAGCATCCCGGCGGCGAAGCACGCGAAGTAGACCGATCCGGTGCCCTGGACCGCGTTGAGCAGCGGCACGATCGCACCGACCGCCAGCGCCGTCACCCAGGCCGCCTTGGTCTTCGGGTCCCGGGCCACGTACCGCAGACTGCGCTGCATCACCGTCGCCGTACGGCCCTCCGGCAGCAGCGCCGAAAGCCCACCCTGGCCCGACGCCTTCTCGCGGGCCGGCTCCGCCGCCGCCAGGGTCGAACCGTCCGGCGCGGTCATCAGCTTCACCAGACTCCGCTGCCACAGCCACAACAGCGCCGCCAGGGCCGCCACCGTGATCAGGAGCTGAGCGGCGGCGACCCCGTACGCCCCGTCCGAGGCCGCGTCCACCGACGCCACGGCGGAGGCGCCGGGCAGCCAGCGCACCACGCTCGCCGCCGGGTCCAGCGTGGAGAGCCCGCCCGCCCGGCCGAGCCGCTGCGCGCCGAAGTTGACGAACTGGATGCCCACCGCGATGACCAGCCCGCTCAGCACCGCGAGGTCGCGGCCCTTGCGGGAGTTCAGCAGCCGTACGTTGGCCGTCGCCACCGCCCGCGACAGCGCCACGCACAGCAGCATCGTCAGCGGGACCGCGAGCACCGCGAACACCACGCCCGCCGCCCCGTGCGCCAGCGCCAGGACCGAGCCGACGACCAGGCACAGCGTGAACAGCGGGCCGATACCGATCATCGAGGACACCAACAGGGCCCGGACCAGCGGCTCGGGCCGCAGCGGCAGCATCACCAGCCGGGTCGGGTCGAGCGTGTCGTCACCGCTCGGGAAGAACAGCGGCAGCACCGCCCAGCCCAGCGCCAGGACTCCCGTGAGCAGCACCACGACGGTGCCCGCGTGCTCGTTGCCGCGCAGCAGGACCAGGCCCAGCACCTGGCCCGCGGCGAGCAGCAGGCTGAGGACGAGAGAGACGATGAACGCCGCCCTCCGCCCGGACGACTGCCGCAGCCCGTTGCGCAGCAGGGCCAGCTTGAGACGGACGAAGACCGGGGTCAGACCCGCCGTCGGCGCGACCGGGGCGGCCGTGGAGACCGGGGTGTCCAGCACGCTCATCGGGAGCCGCCCAGCCAGTCGAGGGAGTCCCCGTCGTCCCGGCCGCCCGCGCCGACCAGTTCGAGAAAGGCGCTCTGGAGGGAGGGCGCGTCGCCGCGCACCTGCGCCAGCGTGCCCCGCGCCGTGATCCGGCCCGCCGCCATCACGGCGACCCAGTCGCACAGCGACTCCACCAGCTCCATCACATGGCTGGAGAAGACCACGGTCGCGCCGGACCGGGTGTAGCGCTCCAGCACGCCCCGGATGGTCTGCGCCGACACCGGGTCGACGCCCTCGAACGGCTCGTCCAGGAAGAGCACTTCGGGATTGTGGAGCAGGGCTGCCGCGAGCCCGATCTTCTTCCGCATACCGGTCGAGTAGTCGACGACCAGCTTGTGCTGCGAGCCCGCGAGATCCAGCACGTCCAGCAACTGCGTGGCCCGCTGGTCCACCTCGTCGCCCGGCAGCCCGCGCAGCCGGCCGTTGTACGCCAGCAGTTCACGGCCGGACAGCCGCTCGAACAGCCGCAGCCCCTCCGGCAGCACCCCGATCCGGGACTTCACCTCGACCGGGTCCGTCCACACGTCGTGGCCCGCGACCTCGATCTTCCCCAGGTCGGGCCGCAACAGCCCGGTGACCATCGAGAGCGTCGTCGTCTTGCCCGCACCGTTGGGCCCCACCAGCCCGATGAACTTGCCCGCGGGCAGCTCCAGATCGATCCCCGCGACCGCGACCTGCTCCCCGAACCGCTTCCACAGCCCTTGCACACGGACGGCGGGCCGCACCTCGTGCGCCCCGCCCGTCGCCGCGTCCGTCGCCCCGCTCGTCGCGGTCTCTGTCGCCGCGTCCGACGTCCTACGTGCATCTGCCCGGTCCGGCATGGCACAGCCTTTCGATGTCCCCACGTGATGAGGACACCCTACGAAAGGCTCCCGGTCTCCTAGGCGGTCCGGGTGCGGGCGGCGGCCGCCTCCCGGGCGCAGGCGTACGCCAGCGGGCTGATCAGCTCGTCCACGTCGGGCAGCCAGCGGTTGGCGTTGGTGGGGCCGCAGGCCCACTGCACGGCTCCCCGGCCGCCGACCCGGGTGGGCGGGGCGGCGATGTAGTGGCCCTCGCCGCGGCCGGTCAGATCGATCGCCGCGGCGTTCCAGCCGAGCGCGCGCACCAGCTCGGCGGCCTTGGCGGCGCCGCCCGGCAGCACGAAGAACAGCATCCGGCGGTCGGGGGTGCAGGTGACCGGGCCGAGCGTCAGGTCCATCCGCTCCATCCGGGCCAGCGCCAGGAAGCCCGCCGCCTCGGGCACCTCCAGCGCGTCGAAGGACCGGCCGGTCGGCAGCAGCACCGAGGCGCGGGGCTGCCTGGACCACATCCGCCGGGCCGCGGCACCGCTGCCGGTCGACTGGCCCGCCCAGTCCGGCCGGTCCGCGTGTGCCCCGGGCAGGGCGCAGCCGGCGTCGCCGCAGGAACACCGCTCCCCGCCGCCCACCGCCTCCAGCCAGGTGCCGGGGAACACGTCCCAGTGACGTTCTTCCGCATACCGCACTGCGGCGTCGAGCAGCAGCTCGCTCCGCTGCTGGGGGACCTGTGCGGCTTCCGTGACTCCGATGGGCTTCTCCACGCCCAGCACAACTTCCGCCGTCACCTGGGGTTACGGCCTCCCCTGAACCGGTGCCCGGCGCATCGATCCTGCACGTGGGGCGCATCGGTGCACGGGCGGGGGCGCGCGCGAGGTCTCGCACCGAAGGGCGGGTAACCACCTCCAGGACCGCCGCCCAGGACCGCTTCCGGCCCTCCGCGACGGTGCGACGCGCCATGCCCGTACCGAATGCCGATGGAATATGCGCATTTCTTGTGTATGTGCCGGGCAGTGATCCCTTTCACCGATCACTGCACATAACCGATGCTTCAGGGGGACATATGGCTGCAAGGCCTCTCGTAGCCCGCCAGCCCAACGAACGGCTCCAGACGCTCATCCAGGAGGCGGCCTGCTCCAACGCGGGCCTCGCGCGCCGGGTGAACATGGTCGGCGCCGAACGGGGGCTCGATCTGCGCTACGACAAGACCTCCGTGGCCCGTTGGCTGCGGGGGCAGCAGCCCCGGGGCCGGGCCCCGGGGATCATCGCCGAGGCGCTGGGCCGCAAGCTGGGCCGTACGGTCACGATCGACGAGATCGGCATGGCCAACGGCAAGAACCTCTCCTCGGGCGTCGGCCTCCAGTACGCGCCGACCGTCGCCGGGGCCGTCGAGCAGGTCTGCGAGCTGTGGCGCGGCGACGTGGGCCGCAGGGATCAGCTCACCGGGTCGGCGGTCGCCGCGTCCGCGCTCGTCGAGCCCAGCCGGGACTGGCTGATCTCGGGCCCGGACGCCCAGGTCGAGCGGACCGCGGGGACCCGGGTGGGGATGTCCGATGTCGAGGCGGTGCGGGCGATGACCACCGCGCTCACCGACCTCGACCACCGGTTCGGCAGCGGCCACGTCCGGCCGGTGCTCGTGCACTACCTCAACAGCGTGGTCTCCGGCCTGCTTTCGGGGTCGTACCGCGAACGGGTGGGCCGCGAGCTGTTCGCGGCGGTGGCCCGGCTCACCGAGCTCGGCGGCTACATGGCGGTCGACACCGGGCAGCCCGGCCTCGCCCAGCGCTACTACATCCAGGCGCTGCGGCTCGCCCAGGCGGCGGGCGACCGGGCGTACGGCGGCTACGTGCTGGCCGCCTCGATGAGCCACCTCGCCGCCCAGCTCGGCAACCCGCGGGAGATCGCCCAACTCGCCCGCGCCGCACAGGAAGGGGCCCGGGGGCAGGTCACCCCCCGCGCCCAGGCCATGTTCTACGCGGCGGAGGCCCGGGGCCACGCGCTCCTCGGGGACGCCCGGACCTGCCACGCGGTGACGGGGCGTGCCGTCGCCGCACTGGAGCAGGCCGATCCGGACACCGGCGACGATCCGGTCTGGATCCGGCACTTCGACAGCGGGTATCTCGCGGACGAACTGGCGCACTGCCACCGGGATCTGAGGCAGCCGCAGGAGGCGGCCCGGCGGGCCAAGGAGGCGCTGGCCGCGCTGCCGGAGACCCGGGCCCGGCGCCGGGGCATCGCGCTGGTGCTGCTGGCCTCGGCCCAGGTGCAGCAGCGGGAGGTGGAGCGGGCCTGCCACACGGGGACCCGGGCGATGGAGCTGCTGTCGACGGTGCGCTCCAGCCGGGGCGCCGAATATCTCGACGACCTCCAGCAGCGGCTGACGCCCTTCCGCGAGGAGCCCGCGGTGCGGGAGTTCGGCGAGCGGCTGGAGCTCCAGGCGGCGTGAGGATCCGGTGGCCGTCCGGGGCGGTCCGGGCCGCCCCGGAAGCGCGGTGCGGCGGTCCGGCCCCATAACAGCGTCGTCGGGCCGCGGGATGTTACCCATCCTGTGAAGGCGTGGTGAGGGGTACCACGCGCTTGGCGGAGCCGGGCGGCCACCCGATAGCGTGAGCCGACGATTCCGTAGGTTCACACGTAGGAGTCCCGGTGACGCAGAGCGGACAGGGCGGACAGGGCGGCGAGCACCAGCTCCCCGCCGCACGACCCGCGCACGAGGGTGTCGTGCTGCCCGCCGACGGCGGAGCCCCCTGGACCCCGGGAGCGCCCCCGGCCGGGCAGGGCGGGCAGAGCGCTCCCGCGGGCGGTGAACCGTGGGGGCAGGCCTGGGGGCCGCAGTCCGCCGGGGCGCCGCAGCCGGACCAGGGTGCGGAGGGGGGCTACGGCTACCCGCAGGCGCAGCCGCTGCCGCCCGCGCAGCAGGCGCCGGGCCCGGACGCGTACCAGCAGCCGGGGGCGTACCAGCAGCCGCAGCAGCCGGGGGCTTACCAGCAGCCGCAGCAGCCCGGCTCGTACGCGCAGCAGTACCAGCACCCTCAGCACGACCAGCAGTCCCAGCAGCCCCCGTCCCAGCCGCTTCCGTACGCGCAGCCGCTGCCGCCGGAGGCCGGGCCGGGCGCGCCGGGCGGTCAGGGCATGCCGGGGGGCCAGGGCATGCCCGGCGGTCAGGGTGGTCAGGGAATGCCGGGCGGTCAGGGGGCTCCGGGCGGTGACGCGGACGCCACGCAGTACATCGCGCCCGTCCCGGGCGGCCCCGGTCCCGTCGGGCCGCAGCCGGGCGGCGGTGACGCGGACGCGACCCAGTACATCCCCCCGGTGCCGGGCGGAGCCCCGTACGGGATCAGGCCGGGCACGCCGGGCACGCCGGAGGACCGGCAGCCGCCCGCGGAGTTCGACAACCTGTTCCGCAGCGAGGAACCGGCGGGCGCCACACAGCAGATGCCGCAGTTCGACGCGGGCCATCAGCCCCCGCCCCCGTACCAGCAGCAGGGCCACCAGCCCCAGCACCCCTCCCAGGGCGGCCCGTTGCCGCCGCAGGCGTCCGTCGGCTACCAGTCCGGACTCCAGGGCTTCCAGAGCCGCTCGGAGCAGGACGGGCCGGTCCCGCAGCACGGCGGCGAGGCCCCGCGCCGGCGGTCCGCGCACATTCCGCTGATCGCCGCGGTCGTCGTCGGGTGCGCGGTCATCGGGCTCGGCGCGGGCGCGCTGATGAGCGGCGGCGACGACTCCGGCAAGGACGACAAGCAGCCGGTCGCCGCGCAGAGTTCACCGGCCGAGGCGGAACCCACCGCCAAGGCGTCGGCCGACCCGGCGAAGCCGCAGGCCGAGGCGCTGGACAAGCTGCTGGCCGACAGCAACAACAGCCGGGCCACGGTGATCAGCGCGGTCGAGAAGATCAAGTCCTGCAAGGATCTGGACCGGGCGGACGCCGACCTCAGGGGCGCCGCCCAGCAGCGCCGCGACCTGGTGACCCGGCTCGACGGCCTGACCGTGGACGAGCTCCCGCAGAACGCGAAGCTGACGGCCGCGCTGAACCGGGCGTGGAAGGCCTCGGCGGCGGCCGACGACCACTACGCGGCCTGGGCGCGGCAGGCGAAGAAGAACAAGAACGTCTGCAAGGGCGGCCAGGCCCGGTCGACGAACGAGACGGCCAAGGCGAACAACCAGAGCGGGGTGGCCACCCAGGCCAAGCGCGAGGCGTCCACCCTCTGGAACACGATCGCGGCCAAGTACGGCCTGACCGAGCACACGCCGACCGAGCTCTGATACCCGGCGCGGCGCCCATGGCGGGTCTAGTGCCGGATCAGGCAACGTTTGCCCTGTCGACGACGGCGTGTGGGCGCCGGTCGTCGGCATGGCGGTGTCGCCAGATGATGTAGCGGCGGATCATGCTGCCCTGTTCCTTATGGGTGGCGTGATCGGTGCCGCCGAGGGTGAAGTAGCGCACGGCGGTGAACTGGGCCTCGATGCGTTCAGCCAGGAGGAGTTCGTCGGCGTCTAGGCGATCTCAACGTTGTTAGCCGCGGCCCAGTCTCCGGCTCGCTGGCACTTCTTCGTGGTCAGGTGCAGAGAGAAGTTGTCACAGACCATCGCGATGCGGACGTGGGCCGAGTGGAGTGTGCGCAGGTAGCGGCTAAATTCAAGGAATGAGCTGTACCGAGATTTGTGGAGTCCCTGATGCCAGGGTTACGGTCCTGGCGAAGGAGATCCACCAGCACCATGGCAGCACCCCGTAAACATCCGGACGAGCTCCGCGAGCGCGCGATCCGCGAGGTCCGCCCCACCGGCCGCCCCATCGCCCACGTTGCGAGGGACCTGGGCATCCACAAGGAGGCCCTGCGAGGCTGGGTCCGCCAGGCCGAGGCCGACCGCGGCGAGCGGGACGACCGGCTCACCACCGCCGAGCTGGATGAGTTGAAGCAACTCCGCCGGGAAGTGGCCGAGTTGCGGCGGGCGAACGAGATCCTGAAAGCCGCCTCGGTGTTTTTTGCCCAGGAGATCGACCGTCCCCGGACGAGGCCGAGCAGGTGATCGACCACCTGCGTGACAGAGGTCTCGGGGTCGATCCCGTCTGCCGGGTGCTGGAGCTGTCGCCGTCGACGTACTTCGCCCGCAAGAAGCGGCCGAAGTCGGCCCGCCGGCTCCGGGACGAGCAGCTCATGCCGCTGATCGAGGAGGTCCACGCGGAGTCGGGCGGCACCTACGGCGCCCGCCGGATCACCCACGCGCTTCGACGCCAAGGCATCGTCGTGGCCCGCTGCACGGTCGAGCGGCTGATGGCCGAGCTGGGCCTGGAAGGTGTCATCCGTGGCCGGCGCCGCCGCACAACCGTCCCGGAGCCATCGGCGCCCCGGCCGCCGGACCTGGTCGACCGCGACTTCACCGCGAGCCGGCCTGATCAGCTATGGGTGGCGGACATGACGTATGTCCGCACCTGGTCGGGGTGGGCGTATGTGGCGTTCGTCCTGGACGTGTACTCGCGGATGATCGTCGGCTGGCAGGTCGCGAACCACATGCGGACCGAACTCCCCCTGGACGCCCTGGAGATGACGCTCTGGCGGCGCCGGATCAAGAAGGACTCCGGACTGATACACCACAGCGATCGCGGGTCGCAATACGTATCAATTCGGTATACCGGCCGGCTCGCCGACATCGGTGCCTCCGCCTCCGTCGGATCGGTCGCGGACTCGTATGACAACGCGATGGCCGAGGCGCTGAACGGGACCTTCAAGGCCGAGCTGATCGAGATGCAGGGTCCCTGGAAGGATGTCGACCAGGTCGAACGGGCGATCTTCCAGTGGATCGCCTGGTACAACGAGGAGCGTCTTCACTCCGCGCTCGACTACGTTCCGCCGGCCGAGTACGAAGAAGCCTTTTGGCGGAGCCAGGAGCAAATCCCGCAGTCCGCCTGAACCAATCAAGATCGGACTCTACGAAACTCGGGGCAGCTCAGGGGTGCAATGGCGTGACCTGCCGGAGCGGTTCGGCCCGTGGAAGACCGTCCACAAGCGGCTCCTGAAATGGTCGGCCGATGGGACCTGGGAGCGGCTACTGCAGCAGATCCAGGCTACTGCGGATGCCGCGGGCGATATCGACTGGGACATCTCGGTCGACTCTACGGTGGTGCGGGCCCACCACCACGCGGCTGGCGCGCGCAAGGCGCTGCCACCTCCCCGACGCTCAAAAGGGGAGCAGGCGATGGGACATCAGATCGAGCCTGCGGGGAGCGGGCTGGCTGCCCACCTGGTGGAGGTGGTGCGGAAGGTGAAGGTCTGGGCCGGTCGCGCGGCGGGTTCACCACCAAGGTTCACCTCAGCGCCGACGGCAGGTGCCGCCCGCTGTCCCTGTTGATCACGCCCGGACAGTGGGCGGACTGCACTCAGTTCGAACCGGTCATGGAGGAGATCCGTGTTCCCCGAACTGGCGCCTGGCGGCCCCGCACGCGGCCTGACAGCGTGAGCGCCGATAAGGCATACAGCAATCGACGCACGCGGTCCTACCTGCGCAAACGAGGTATCCGCCATGTCATTCCCGAGAAGGACGACCAAGCGGCCAACCGCGTCAAACGCGGTTCCTGTGGCGGTCGGCCTCCCGGGTTCGACGGGGAGCGGTACAGAAAGCGCAACGTTGTCGAGCGGGCGATCAACAAACTCAAGGGCTTTCGAGCCGTGGCAACGCGCTATGACAAGCGCGGATACGTCTTCCTCGGCACGGTGACGCTCGCAGCCATCGTCATGTGGTTCCGCTCCTGATCGGAGAGGCATCGCTTCATGCGTAGAGGACGAGAACAGCGTTTGTCACGTTCTCCGGGCGGACCGCCGGGGGCTACGTTCGGTGTGCGCCGTGTCGGCACGGCGCACACCTTCTGCCCGTCGGGCGCCTTGCGTCAGCCTCGGAGGGCTGAGGCGAAGAGGGCGGGGAGGTCTTGCCACCGGGGGTTGGCGGCGAACTCGGTGAGGAGGCGGCCGGTGCGGGCGGCGGTGGTGTTGGTGACGAACCACGGGGGTTTGGGGGAGATGGTGGTGTCGCCGAGGAGTACGGAACGGGGTGCGGGGCGGAAGGGGCCGGTGACGACGGTGCGTTCGGTGTGGTCCAGGAGCAGGGCGTTGTGGACGATGCCGATGCCGCTCTGGACGTCGTCGAGCGTGTGTCCGGGGTAGGCGCCCCAGGTAGCGCGGGGAGTGGCGTAGCCGACGCCGGTCCAGGCGTTGACGGCGACGGTGCCGTAACGCAGGTTGGCGATCGCGGCGCGGAGGCTGTCGCCGAGGGCCTTGATGGTGTCGGGGTGGGCGATGAGGTTGGCGCCGAGGGTTCCGTGGAGGCGTTCGTTGGCGGCGGTGACGGCGGCATCAAGGAACTGGAGGCCGGTGCCCAGGAGTTCGGCGACGCCGAGGACCGGGCCGAAGTATTCGGTGGTGAAGGCCGTCTCGTCGGGGTCGGTGAGGTCCAGGCCGGTGAGGAGAGTGCGCTCGGGCGTGCCGCCGGGCTTTTCCGCGCCGTCGGAGTGGAGGTCGCGGGCAGACTGGACGCGCGCTTCGCAGCCGGGGTACCAGGCCGGGCGGGCAGGTGCGGTGGCGAAGGCTCGGCGCAGCGCGGTGAGGAAGGCGTTCTTCTGGGGCCAGTCGGAGCTGAGGATGAGGATCTGGCCGGCGATGCAGTTGCAGCCGCTGTTGTGCAGTCGCATGGTGGCGACGTGTTCGGCCTGATAGCGCAGATCTGCCTCGGACCACTCGCCGGGCAGGATGATGATGGGGGAGACGCCGCCCAGTTCGCTGGTCATGGGCTTGGTCAGCTTCGGCGTGCCGGCGGCCTTGGCGGCCGTCGCCGCCTCCCCTGTGCCCCAGACCACGGCATCGTGGGTGCCTTCGCTGCCGGTCATGTGGACGGCCGCGATGCCGGAGTGCCCGGCGAGTGCCCCGCCCACCTCGGGGCCGCCCGTGACGATCTCGACCAGGCCCCGGTCGATGAGCGGCTTGAAGGCCGCGCGGTAGACGTCGGCGAGCGGGTCGGTGGTGGGGTTGAGCTTGAGTACGGCGGTGCGGTTCTCCGCGAACAGCTGGTAGAGCACGTCCAGGGGTGGGATGGACAGGATGTTGCCTGCGCCGAGGACGAGCGCGACGCCCCTGGTCCGTCGCGGGGTCCGCTGGGTGAGCCCGGCTGTGGCGCGCAGCTGCTCCTCGGTGGTGCCGGGGGTTGTCCAGACCTCGGCGTGGAAGCCGTTCAGGAGGAGCTTGTCGTAGGTGTCGTACGGGAGGACCTGGACGGCGAGCCGGTCGCCGGGCGCCCGGGTGATCCGTGTGTCGGCGAGGACGTCGGCCCCTTCGTCGAGGCGGCGCAGGGTTTCCTGGAGGGCCTGGAGGTAGGTGAGCACCGCGTAGGGGCCGCTGAGCCATTCCTCTCCGAGGAGCGGGGAGGCGGGGTTGAGCTGCTTGATGCAGGCCGCGGTGCGGACCCAGGCGTCGGCGGTGGCGGCGGTGGCGGAGGCGATGTCGAGGAGCAGTTCGCGCCGTTCGGACAGGTGGGTGCGGGCCCAGGCGCGTTCGCCGGTGGCGAGTCGTTCGACCAGGGCGTCGATGTCGGGGGTGGGGGTGGTGCTGCGGGTGGAGGGCTGGTCGGTCATGGTGGTGCCTCGCTCACGTGTCGGGGGTCAGGAGAGCTTGGGGAGGATCTCGTCGGCGACGCGGTGGCCGGATTCGGCGGCGCCGTCGATGTAGCCCGTCCAGCGGGTGGCGGTTTCGGTGCCGGCCCAGTGCAGGGGACCGACCGGGCGGCGTAGGGCCGGGCCGAAGCGGGTGAGGGCGCCGGGGACGGCGAAGGCTCCGTAGCAGCCGCGGCTGTACTCCTCCTGCGCCCAGTCGCGTTCGATGAAGGCGATGGGGTTGCGGGCCTTGGGGCCGAAGTAGCCGACGAGGTCGTTGATCACCTGGGCGCGGCGCTCGTCGGGGTCCATGCGTGAGCCGGTGTCGGCGTGGCGTCCTTCGAGGAAGCCGACGAGTACGCCGCACGATCCGTCGTGGGGGGTGTTGTCGAGGACGGTGCCGAAGGGGCGGTGGGTGCTGTTGGCCTGGCCGCTGAGGCCGGCGTGGCGCCAGAACGGCTCCTCGTAGGCGATGTTGATCTTGATGACGCGGCCCATCGGCATCCGCTGGATGAGCTGGTCGCGGTCGCCGGGCAGGCCGGGGGTGTAGCGGATCCGGGCGGCGAGCGGCGGCGGGACGGCGACGGCGGCGCGCCGGGCGCGGACGGTGAGGCCGCTGCGCGTGGTGACGCGGACGCCGGAGGTGGCTGCGGGCTGCCAGTCGATGTCAGTGACGGGGGCGTCGAGGACGATCCGGTCGCCGAGTTCCTCGGCCAGTTCGAGCGCGATGCGCTGTGTTCCGCCGAGGACGCGGTCCTGCTGGGCCCCGCCGGAGACGTTGATCAGCTGGTCGAGCCCGCCGGCGGCGCCGACGTAGAAGGCGGCCCAGAGTGCGGACATGTCCTCGGGTTCGCCTGAGAAGACCGCCTCGGTGATCAGCCGGAAGAAGTCCCGGCCGCCCGGGGTGCGGGCGGTGCGGTGCAGCCAGGTGTCGAAGGTCTGGCGGTCGAGTTCCTCGGCCCGGGGCGCTCGCCAGGGCTCGGCGGCGGCGACCTGGCGGGCGATGCGGTCCAGGCGGTACTGGGTCTGTCCGATGTCGGCGAGGACGAGGGGGTTGAGCTTGGGGATCCGGCCCGTGTACTGGGCGCGGGTGGTGCGGATCTCTGCGATGTGCTCGCCCTCGCCGTAGGTGGGGTAGGTGTTCAGGCCGAGTTCCCTGATGAGTTGCATGGCCTGGTGCTGGGCCGGGCCGACCCACTGCCCGCCGACCTCGATGGGAGCGCCTCCGGGCAGCTCGCCGTTCAGGAGCCGGCCTCCTACGCGGTCTCGTGCTTCCAGGACCAGGACGTCCGCCCCGTTCCGCACAAGGTCCCGGGCGGCCACCAGGCCCGCCACACCGGCGCCGACGATCACGACGTCCGCTGGCTTCTCCATCACGTCCACCATTCATACGGAGTGCATCTGACATGCATAGCGTATGTGATATCCATGGCGTATGGAAACGCTGCGCGAAAAGTACGCGGAGAACACCCGCCGCACCCTGCTCGACACGGGGCTCAGCCTCTTCACCGAACGCGACTACACGGCCGTCTCCGCAGAGGAACTGGTGCGCACGGCAGGGCTGACGCGCGGCGCGCTCTACCACCACTTCGACGGCAAGGCCGGACTCTTCGAGGCCGTCTTCGAAGAGCTGGAGCGGCAGGCCACCGAACGCATCCGGGCAGTGATCGCCCCCGTGACCGATCCGCGCGAGCGCGCGTACCGGGGCGTCGACGCGTTCCTCGATGTCTGCAGCGGGGAGGCGTACCGGCACATCGTGCTGCAGCAGGGCCCGATCGCCCTGGGCTGGCAGCGGTGGCGCGAGCTGGACCAGCTCCACCTCGGCGGCCTGGTCCAGGACGTCGTGAACGCCGCACTGGACGCCGGACGCCTGCGGCCCTACCCTGCCGCTCTGGTCGCCCGGGCTTTCTACGGCGCGCTCACCGAGCTCTCCATCACGATCACGGAAGCCGACGAACCGGAGCGGACCCGCGCCCAGGCGGCGCAACTCGTACGCGACCTCATCGGCGGCGTCGTAACCCCCGGCGGCCAGCCCCCGGCATGACCCACCGCTGCCGTCCCGTCGTCACACCGCGGAGGGCGGCGCCATGTCAAATTAACGGTCCGATGATCGGAGAGACATAGCCTAGCTGCGCGGGGCGTCCGTCAGGGCGTCCGCGACGTCCACGAAGCCCTTCTTCTGGGCGGTGAGGCGGCCCTCGCGGACCACCTGGAACGTCACCTTCGTGTTGACGATGCGCGGGTAGCTCAGCGTGCCGACGAGGTCCTTGAAGCGCCAGCGGAGCGTCGGGGTCAGGCCGCCGGTGTCGACCTCGACGCCTCCGTTGAGCGCCGCCACGACCCGGCCCGGGGTGACGGTGTCGTCGCCGATCGCCCGGACGGCCGCCCGCAGCGCGGTGTAGGCGATCCACGTGGTCTGCACGGCCGTGTCGTCCGGGTCGATGCGGTTGTCCCCGAAGGCGTACTTCCCGATCACATCGCGCATCTGCTGCCAGCGCGCGTTCTTGGCGTCCGGGTACCAGCCGGTGACGTAGGCGCCCTCGAAGGGGCTGTTCCGGCCGCCGGTGCGGTCGATGAGCGGCTGGCTGACGCTCCCCAGCACGGAGGAGATCCTGACCTCCCCGCCGTCCGGCTCCAGCCGGCGGAAGGAGTCGAAGAACGTCTCGGTACGGGCGCCGAGCACCGCCGTCACACAGCCGCCCTCGGACCGCTCCAGCGCCTGCGCTGCCTGTTCGTCGTAGGACGTGGCGTCCAGCGGGGCCAGGATGTCGGTGGAGGCGGGCCGGTGGGCGGCCAGCAGGCCGTTGTTGAGCAGCGGAGGCATCCCGTCGCCGCCGATCGAGTCGGGCCGCACCAGCGAGACCCGGCTGCAGCTGCCGCCCAACTGCTGCCCGTGACCCGCCAGCAGGGCCGACTGGCCGCCGTTGACCGGATAGGAGAGGTAGCTGCTGAACTCCTCGGTGGAGGCGCCGTAGCCGCCGATGTACGGGACGCCGCCCGCCTCCAGTGCGGGCATGAAGCCCTGCCCGTGGCGGCTGTACGAACCGACGACGGCGGCCACCTTCTTCTCGACGGCCTCCCGCGCGCACCGTTCGGCGCCGATCGAGGTGTCGCCCTCGTCGCAGACGATCACCCGCAGCTTGCGCCCGTCGATGCCCCCCGTGTCGTTGACCCAGCGGGCGTACGTCTGCGCCATCGCGGGCACCCCGGCCATCTTCACCGCGTTGATGTCCGCGGACCGGTCGGGGGCCCACGTCATCACGGTGACGGGCTCCCTGGATCCCCCCGTGGCCCCAGGAAGCCCGCCGCAGCCGGACAGCAGGACCGCCCCCGCCGCCGCCGCGCTGATGGCGCCCGGGAAGGGGCGGGGAAAGGTGGGGCGTCGCCGTCCGGTCATGGAAAGGGACTTTTCCGGGCCCGGGGTAACGGCGCGGTGTGCCGTGTTCAACGCTCGGTGACGTCCGGGTGAATTGCGGGGGCCCGTGCGGAGGTGCGGTGAAGGAACGTACGATCGGGCAGCGTGCAGCAAGGTTCGGAGAACTCTTCCCGTCGCGGCCGTCGCTCCTCCACCATGGGCGGCATGCCGCTCACTGACATGCCGTGGTGGCGCTGGCGCACCAACGTGCGCTCGGCGCTGCACATGCTCTCCGACCCCGTCTTCCACCGCGAGTGCTGGCTCGCCGGCCGGGAAGGGTACGGGGACGTCACCGACGCCGTGTACCGCCTGGTCGAGGACACCTGGCTCGACAACTGGTCCGCCGAGAAGTACGTCGGCACCATCTTCAGGGACTCCGCCGAGGCCGTCGCCGTGGACGCCGCCGCCCTGCGGGTCCTGCGGATCATGCACCAGGTCGGCGCGGACGCCCCCGTCTCCGCCTATCTGGAGCACCCCGGCTGGCCCGAGGCCGTCCACGCGGCCCGCGAGGCCCATGTGATGCTCGCCACGAACGACGCGGAGGACCCGGACACACCGCCCCGGTCGCTGGACGCCATCCGCATCATGACCAGGGCCGCCTAGGGACGGCCGGTTGTGGCACGCTACGAGGATGACCGCGCCACAGCCCGCCTCCGCCGCCATCCCGGACGCCGCCGCGACCGAGCAGTACGTCCTCACGCTCTCCTGCCCCGACAAACAGGGCATCGTGCACGCTGTGTCGAGCTATCTCTTCATGACCGGCTGCAACATCGAGGACAGCCAGCAGTTCGGGGACCACGACACGGGTCTGTTCTTCATGCGCGTCCACTTCTCGGCGGACGCCACCGTGACCGTGGACAAGCTGCGCGCCAGCTTCGCCGCGATCGGTGAGGCCTTCCGGATGGAGTGGCAGATCCACCGGTCGGACGAGAAGATGCGGGTCGTGCTGATGGTCAGCAAGTTCGGCCACTGCCTCAACGACCTGCTGTTCCGCTCCCGTACCGGCGCGCTGCCGGTCGAGATCGCGGCCGTCGTCTCCAACCACACGGACTTCGCCGAGCTCGTCGCCTCGTACGGCGTCCCCTTCCGGCATCTGCCGGTGACGAAGGACAACAAGCCGGAGGCCGAGGCGCGGCTGCTGGAGCTGGTCCGCGAGGAGGACGTCGAGCTGGTCGTCCTGGCCCGCTACATGCAGGTCCTGTCCGACGATCTCTGCAAGCAGCTCAGCGGCCGGATCATCAACATCCACCACTCGTTCCTGCCGAGCTTCAAGGGCGCCAAGCCCTACCACCAGGCGCACGCCCGGGGCGTGAAGCTGATCGGCGCGACCGCGCACTACGTCACCGCCGACCTCGACGAGGGCCCGATCATCGAGCAGGAGGTCGAGCGCGTCGGCCACGACGTGACCCCCGACCAGCTGGTCGCCATCGGCCGGGACGTGGAGTGCCAGGCGCTGGCGCGTGCGGTGAAGTGGCACGCGGAACGGCGCATCCTGCTCAACGGCCTCCGCACGGTGGTCTTCGCATAGCGGCTGCGCCGACCGGGACGCCGGGGTGGTGTGTCGGGGCCGGCCGAGAAACGGCGTCGGAGTCGGCCGGGACGTCGGCGGGTGTGTCGGGGCGGGCCTGCTGAGGTGTCGTGCGGGTGCCAGGGTCTGCTGAGGCGTCGTGCGGATGTCAGAGCCGGCTGAGCGAGGCCGCCGCGAACAGCACGTCGCGGATGGCCTCGCGGTCGCCCTCCTGGCCCGCCGCCGCTTCCACCGGCGAGATGTGGCCCGCGACGAGCCGGCAGAACTCCACCCCGTCCAGCGCGACCTGCGCCACCGCACGCTCCGGCGCGCCGACGGCGGCCGGGGAGTCCAGCGCGATGTACCAGTCGCCTCCGCCGTGCCCCTCGATCTCCAGATG
This sequence comes from Streptomyces sp. YPW6, assembly GCF_018866325.1. NCBI lineage: Bacteria > Bacillati > Actinomycetota > Actinomycetes > Kitasatosporales > Streptomycetaceae > Streptomyces > Streptomyces sp. YPW6. The sequence goes on along the minus strand of NZ_CP076457.1, from coordinate 3,060,737 downwards.
GAGCGAGCGGCCCGGCGCGCCCGCTGCGACGACCTCCTTCACCGGACCGGCCAGTCCGGCGCCGCGCCGCCCCGCCAGGGCGGCGGGAAGCATGCGGGCCGCCAGGTCGATCATCCGGTGCAGATGGGCCGCCGACGGTGCCTGGTACGGATAGTCGACGGCGTCGGCGATGTCCCCGCCGTGCACCCAGCACTCGAACGCCCGGTCCAGGGCGGCGTCCTGGAGCGGCAGGGCGAAGGCGCCGTAGGAGACGGACGTCTCGGCGGCGTTCCGCCCGGCGAAGGACGCCGTCCGGATCAGCTCGTGGCTCTGGGCCCGCCAGGGCTCGCGGACGGCCCGGGTGGGCGGCCGGCGCGCCGCCGACCAGTACGTCTCGGTGCGCTCGGTGGGGTCCAGCGGAGCCCGGCCGTCGTCGAGCGGGTCGCCGAGCCCGAGCGCGGCGGACAGCAGCCCGTCGACGGCCATCAGGTGCCCGATCACCCCGGCGACCGTGGTCCGGCGGCTGACCCGGCGCTCCTCCTCGAACCACTGGAGGCGCACCGGGGCGTGCCACTCGGAGTCCCCGATGTCGCGGAGCAGGGCGTCGAGCCGGGCGGTCTCGGCGTCGTACGGGGCGGCCCACTCCGGCACCGGGATCCGGGCCGGACGGCTGCCGAAGCAGCCGTCCAGCACCCGGGTGCGGAGCGTCGGGTCGAGGTCCAGGGAACCGTCGGTGTGGAGCAGCCCCACCGCGTCCCGCAGCCGCAGCGCCTCGTCCGCGCACGGAGCGCACCCGGTGAGGTGGTCATCCACGGCGGCGGTCTCCTCCGCCGAGCAGGCGGACAGCGCCCAGGCGCCGAGGAGGGCCTTGAGGACCTGGTGGGGGAGGGCGACCGGGGCGGAGGTCACGCGAGGGTCCGGGGCGGAGGCCATGAGGGGGTCCGGGGTGCCGGGTGGCTCCTGGGTGAGGTCGTCCGCCGGGCCCGGGGTGGTCGGGCCTGCGGTGGTCGGGTCCGGGGTGGTCGGGTCTGCGCCCGGTTCCCGGGCGGCCGAGCTTGCGGCGGTCGGGCCTGCGGCGTGTGGGCCTGGGACGGTCGGGCCTGCAGCGTGCGGGCTCGGGGCGACCGGGTCTGCGGCGTGCGGTGCTGGGGCGACCGGGCCCGCGCCTGGTTCGGGGGCCGCCGGTCGCGGGTGGCCGTCGGCCGATTCCGCTCCCGGTTCCGGGGCGGGCGCGGCACGCGGCCCGGGTTCAGGTTCCGCTTCCTGTTCCGGGGCGGGCACGTGGCCCGGCGCGGTTTCCGGTTCAGGTTCCGGGGCAGGGCCCGGCCCGGGTTCCGGTTCCGCCGTGGTGTCCGGCTCGGGGTGCTGCCCTGCGGCGGCGGATACCGGGCCGGGCCCGGGTTCGTCCGGCTCCTCCGCGGCATGCTCGGGCGCGGGGGCAGGGCCCTCCTCCGCGTCGCCCGGCGCGGGCGCGGACGCGGGCTGCGACTGTTCCGGTACGGCCTCGTCCGGGGCCGTACCGCTCGGCGGCGGCAGCGGAGGCAGCGGCATGGACGCCAGGTCCAGGTCGTCCACCGCCCCGCGCGGCCCGGGTATCCGCCGGGCGCCGCGCACCTCCTCCTCGCCGCCCTCGCTCTCGCGTCCGTCGCCGCTCACCGGAACCGTCCGTAACCGGGTGGCGCGGACCCTTCGAGCGGGCGGGCGTTCGCCGTGGAGAGCAGCTGGAGTCCCAGCCGGAGCCGGCGGCGCGCCTCGTCCTCGGTGACCCCGAGATCGGCGGCGGTCTGCCGGTAGTCCCGCCGGTGGATGTACGCCAGTTCCAGGGCCTCCCGCAGCGGTACGGGCATCGAGGAGACGATGTAGTCGGCGCGGGCGGCGGCCGTGGCGCTGCGCACCCGCCGCTCGACCTCCTCCGGGTCGGGCGCCGCGCCCTCGCCGTGCTCCGCCGCGTAGTGGGAGGCCGCCGCGTGGCGCAGCCGCTGGACGGACCGGCGGTGGGTGAGGCGGGCCACCCAGGAGCGCATCGACCCCTGCTTCGGGTCGTACGCCTCGGGGTTCTCCCAGACCTGGGCGAAGACCTCACGGGTCACCAGGTCGGCGGCGTCCTCGTCGTCGAGCATCCGGTGCGCCTGGCTGTGGACGAGGGCCGCGAACCGGTCGTAGAGCTCGCCGAGCGCCGCCGCCTCGCCGCGGGCCAGCCTCTGCTGCATCCTGCGGTCCCAGCGGGGCGCTGTGTCCTTCGCCATGAACCCCCCAGCCCCCGGCCCTGTTCTGCCCGGCTCCGTGATGCACCCTGTGCCCGTGAGGACCGAATGTAGTCCGCCGGATGTGCGGTGCACGCGTCTTTGCGGCAACTCTCGTCCCGCGGCGCATGGCCGACGACGGTAGTCGATTTTCGGCCCGGATGACTCCCCGGCCGTTCTGATCAGCGAAAACGGGCCGAACTGCGCCTTTCTGTCGGAAATCTCCTGGGCCTTGACGGGTGCTTCGGTGTTTCATGAGGGAGCGGCTGGGAAGCCGCGAGGAGGAACGGAAACTTCCGGATTGCCGGGAGCCCCGGAACGAGAGGTCCAGTCGTGACGCTCAAGGTGGACGAGGCGGAGCAGGGCTCCTGGGCCGTGCTGCGCATCAGCGGTGAACTCGATCTGGTGACCTCGCCCGTCGTGCGCCAGTCCGTCCACGACGCGGTCGCCGAGGGCCGGCACGACGTGGTGCTGGATCTGTCCGAGGTCTTCTTCTGCGACTCCAGCGGCGTCGGTGTGCTGATCGCCTCGCGCCGGCTGATGAAGTCCTGCGGTGGCCGCCTGCGGCTGATCCTCCCGGCCCGGGGCGCGGAGGACGGCTCGCACGTCAACAAGGTGCTCGGTGCGCTCGGCGTGCGCCGGCTGTTCGACGTCTACCCCGACGCGCTCTCGGCCACCGACGAGGAGTGCAGGCCGCTGAGCGCCTGAAGCGGTGCCCGCCGATGCGAGGTTGTCACACAGGAACAGCTTCTCGGTGACACGTGAGCGCTCCCGGCGACGTACGCTCCCCGCATGGACAGCGCAGAGTACGAGCGAAAGATCGCGCACCGGTTCGCCGCCTTCGACCAGGACGGCAACGGCTACATCGATCGCGCCGATTTCAACGCCGCAGCCGCCCGCCTGCTCGCCGAGTTCGGTACGACGGCCCGCTGCGACAAGGGGCAGGCCCTCTACACCGGGGCCGAGGCCTTCTGGCAGGGCATGGCGGGGATCGCCGACGTGGACGGGGACCAGCGGGTCACCCGTGAGGAGTTCGCGGGCGGGGCGGTGAAGCGGCTCCGGGACAACCCCGAACGGTTCGCCGAGATCGCCCGGCCGTTCCTGCGGGCGGTCATCGCCGTCGCGGACGGCGGGAACGACGGCAGAGCGTCGGTCGCGGACGTGGAGCGGGCGCTCCGGGTCCTCGGGGCCAGCCCCGAGATCGCGGGCGTCGCCGCGCAGAGTCTGGACACCGACCGGGACGGGAAGGTCGCGGAGAGCGATGTGGTGTCGGCGCTCGCCGTGTACTTCACGGTGATCGAGCCCGACGCGTAGCCGCTCCCGGCGTCGCGGAGCCGTGTATCTGTCTCCGTGACGCCCGGCGGTGCGGGGCCATGAACCTGTCTCCGTGACGCCCGGTGGTGCGGGGCCGTTCACCTCTCCCCGTCGTGCCTGGCGTCGCGGGGCCGTGCACCCGTCCTCGTAACGCCTGGCGGTGCGGTGGCAGGCACCCGTCACCCTGACGCCCGGCATCGCGGGGGCGGCGCACCCGCCCCCGCACCTCTCGGCGCCACGGGGCGGCGCACCCGCCCCCGTGGCGCCGACCTCACCCGCTGAACCGTTCCCGCAGCCGGTACTTGAGCACCTTGCGCAGCGTCTCGTTGCGGGGCAGCGCGTCGAGCACCTCCCACCGTTCCGGCACCTTGTGGACGGACAGGCCCGCGTCCCGCAGGTGGGCCGTGAGCTCCGCCGGCGTCAACGGCGGTGCTCCGGGCGGCTGTTCGATCACCGCGCAGACCTGTTCGCCGCGCTCCGGGTCGGGCAGGCCGATCACCGCCGCGTCGGCCACGCCCGGGTGCGTGTGCAGCAGGTCCTCGATCTCCTTGGTGGAGATGTTCTCGCCCTTGCGGATGATGATGTCCTTCAGCCGTCCGGTGAGCGTGAGGTGTCCGCTCTCCCGGAGCACTCCCAGGTCCCCGGTGACGAGGAACCCCTCGGCGTCGAAGGCCGCCGCCGTGGCGGCCGGGTCCAGGTAGCCCCGGCAGACCGCCTCCCCGCGCAGCCGTACCTCGCCCTCCACTCCGTACGGGAGCGGCTCGCCGTGCTCGTCGGTGATCCGGATCTCCATCCCCTCCGGCGGCCGCCCCTCGGTCAGCGACAGGTGCTCGGCGGTGTCGTCCGGGGCGCCCATGGTGATCATCGGGACCTCGGTCATGCCGTAGCCGTGGGTGAGCTGGACCCCCATCTCCCGCACCACCGCGTGGTAGACCTCCGGCGGCTTGGGGGCGCCCCCGCCCGCGAGGAGGCGGAGGGAGGGGATGAGCGGGCGGTCCGGGTCCTTGCGCTGCTCGGCCAGGAACATCGCGTAGAAGGCCGTCGACCCGCCCGCCACGGTCACCCCGTGCCGCCGGTACTCCGCCAGCGCGTCCGGCAGTGCGAACTGCTCGAACATGACCGCCGGGAACCCGTACAGGAGCAGCATCACCGTGTAGTCGGGCCCGGCGACATGGGCGTACGGGAACGCCATCGATCCCACGTCGTCCGCGTCGAGCCCCAGCGCGTGCGCGAGGCAGGAGCCGCCCGCGATCAGGGAGCGGTCGGTGTGCAGGACGCCCTTGGGGTCGGAGGTGGTGCCCGAGGTCCAGTAGATCCAGCGGACCTCCTCGCCGGAGGCCGGTTCCGGCGGGGGCGGCAGGAGCGCCGGATCGCCGTCGGGGAGGGTGTCGTACGCCTCGAAGACGTGCGGTGGGTCCGGGAGTTCGCGGGCGATCCGCTCGGCCATCGCGGTGTGGTCGAAGCCCCGCCAGACGCCCGGCACGGCGAAGAACGCAGCCCCCGACTCCCGCAGCGCGAACCGCACTTCGCGGTCCCGGTAGAACGGGATGACCGGACTCTGCACCGCTTGGAGCCGGGTCAGCGCGAAGGAGAGCAGGGCCGTCTCCAGGCGGGTCGGCAGCTGCCAGGCGACGACGGTCCCGGCCCGTACGCCCATCCCGTACAGCCCGGCCGCGACCCGCTCCGCGCGGTCGCGCAGTTCGCCGAAGGTCAGGACCCGGTCCCCCTGGAGCAGCACCGGGCGGTCGGGGGTGCGGGCGGCGCGGGCCTCGATCAGCTCCCAGAAGGTGCGGGAGGCGCCCAGGGTGCGGGCGAGCGCGGTCACGTCGTTCACGGCGGTCACGGGGTCCCTCCGAACTGACGATCCGTCAGATGTGGTGCAGAGCGTAGGGCTCCGCGCCTTGTCGGTCCAGGGGTGCGGGGCTAGCCTGAGGTCCGCAAGCGTATCTGACGGGCCATCAGAAAGTGCCCGGAGCCCGGAGCCCGCCGGGGCTCCCGGGTGCGCGGAGGGGACGGCACACACCATGACGGACACGGAACTGCCTCGCATCGTCAGCGTCGACGACCACGTGATCGAGCCCGCGCACCTCTTCTCCACCTGGCTCCCCGCGAAGTACCGCGAGCGCGGTCCCCGGCCGCTCACGGCGGGCATCGGCGAACTGGCCTACACCGGCGGGAAGTACGTCATCACGATGGACCCGGACGGGCCGCCCGCCGACTGGTGGGTCTACGAGGACCTGAAGTTCCCGTACAAGCGGAACATCGCCGCCGTCGGCTTCGACCGCGACGACATGACGCTGGAGGGCATCACCCGGGCCGAGATGCGCCCCGGCTGCTGGGACCCTGCCGAGCGCCTCAAGGACATGGACCTCAACCACGTAGAGGCGTCCCTCTGCTTCCCGACCTTCCCGCGCTTCTGCGGCCAGACCTTCGCCGAGGCGCACGACAAGGAGGTCGCCCTCGCCTGCGTGCGCGCCTACAACGACTGGATGGTCGAGGAGTGGTGCGGCGACAGCGGCGGCCGGCTGATCCCGCTCTGCATCATCCCGCTCTGGGACATCGGCCTCGCGGTGGCCGAGGTCCGGCGGAACGCGGCCCGGGGCGTCCGCGCGGTCACCTTCTCCGAGATCCCCACCCACCTCGGGCTCCCCTCCATCCACACCGGCTACTGGGACCCGTTCTTCGCCGTCTGCCAGGAGACCGGCACCGTCGTCAACATGCACATCGGGTCCAGCTCCCAGATGCCCGCCGCGTCCCCCGACGCCCCGCCCGCCGTCCAGGCCTCGCTCTCCTTCAACAACGCCATGGCCTCGATGATGGACTTCCTCTTCAGCGGGGTGCTGGTGAAGTTCCCGACGCTGAAACTCGCCTACAGCGAGGGGCAGATGGGGTGGATCCCGTACGCCCTGGAGCGCGCCGACGACGTGTGGGAGGAGCACCGGGCCTGGGGCGGGGTGCGCGATCTGATCCCCGAACCGCCGTCGACGTACTACTACCGGCAGATGTTCTGCTGCTTCTTCCGCGACAAGCACGGGATCGCGTCGCTGGACGTCGTCGGCCGCGACAACGCCACCTTCGAGACCGACTACCCGCACGTGGACTCGACCTTCCCGCACACGAAGCAGGTCGCGCTCGACCACGTCGAGGGACTGGACGCGGAGACCGTCCGCAAGCTGATGCGCGGCAACGCGATCCGGATGCTCGGCCTGGACCTGGACAGGTAGGCGGGGCGGCGGTGGATCTCGCGTACACGGAGGCCGAGGAGGCGTTCCGGGGCCGGCTGCGGGAGTGGCTGACCGCGGTCCTCCCCAGCCTGCCCCCGAAGCCCTCACCCGACGACTGGCCCGCGCGCCGGGCGTACGACACCGCCTGGCAGCGGATGCTCCACGACGCCGGGTACGCGGGCCTGCACTGGCCGGTGGACGCGGGCGGGCGGGGGGCCACGCCGACGCAGCACCTGATCTTCCTGGAGGAGACGGAGAGGGCGGGAGCGCCCTACGTGGGGGCGAACTTCGTCGGCCTGCTGCACGCCGGGCCGACGATCGCCGCCGAGGGCACGGCCGGCCAGCGGGCCCGCTGGCTGCCCCCGGTGCTGCGCGGCGACGAGATCTGGTGCCAGGGGTTCAGCGAGCCGGACGCGGGCTCCGACCTGGCCGCGCTGCGGACGCGGGCGGTGCGCGACGGCGACGACTACGTGGTCACCGGGCAGAAGATCTGGACCTCGCACGCCGAGGTCGCCGACTGGTGCGAGCTGCTGGTGCGGACCGACCCGGACGCGCCGAAGCACCGGGGGATCAGCTGGCTCGCGATGCCGATGGACGCCCCGGGGATCACGGTCCGGCCGCTGCGGACGCTCGCCGGGTCCACCGAGTTCGCCGAGATGTTCCTCGACGAGGTCCGGGTGCCGGTGCGCAACCGCGTCGGGCCCGAGAACGACGGCTGGCGGGTCACCATGGTCACCCTCTCCTTCGAGCGCGGCACCGCCTTCGTCGGCGAGGTCGTCGCCTGCCGCCGCACCCTGGACGCGCTCGCCGACGAGGCCCGGCGCAACGGGCGCTGGGACGATCCGGTGCTACGGCGGAGGCTCGGGCGGCTGAGCGCCGAACTCCGGGCCCTGTGGCGGCTCACGCAGGCCGACGTCAGCGAGGCGGAGCGCACGGGCGGGGTCCCCGGCATCGGCGGCTCGGTCTTCAAGCTGCGCTACTCCGGGGTCCGCCAGGAGCTGTACGAGGCGGCGGCGGAGGTACTGGGCGCGGACGCCTTCGACGTCGACCGGGAGTGGGTCCTGGACCGGCTGTCCTCCCTCTCGTACACCATCGCCGCGGGCACCTCGCAGATCCAGCGCACGATCGTCGCCGAGCGCATCCTCGGCCTGCCGAAGGGGCGCTGAGGCCGCCGTGGACTTCCAGCTCTCGGACGACCAGCGGGCCCTGCGGTCCGGCATGCGCGACCTGCTCGGCGCGGTCTTCGACCGGGACCGGCTGCGGGCGGCGGTGGAGCGGGACGGAGCCCTGGACCGTTCCCTGTGGCGGGAGCTGGGCGCGGCCGGCTTCTTCGCCCTGCGGCTGCCGGAGGACGAGGGCGGGGTGGGCCTCGGGCTGCCCGAGGCGGTGCTGCTCTTCGAGGAGGCGGGCCGGGCGCTCCTGCCGGGCCCGCTGGTCGCCACGCACCTGGCGGCGGGCCGGGTGAAGGGGGCCGCCGAAGGCGAGGCGGTGGTGACGGCCGTGGACGGAGAGCTGCCGGTGGCGCACCTGGCGGAGGCGGACGCGGTCCTGCTGGTGGGCGGGGAGGCGGTGAGCGCGCGGGAAGCGCGGCAAGCACCGCAAGCACCGCAAGCGCGGGAACTGCCGGACGGGCGGACGCTGACCGGGGAGGCGCTGCGCGCCTTCCTGGCCGCCGCCCGGCCCGTACGGTCGATGGACCCGCTCACGCCGCTGCACCGCGCGCCGGCGGGTGCGGCAGCGGCGGTGGGGCGTGTGCCGACGGGACGTCCGCCGACGGCGGAGGGCGGTCGTGCGGCGTCGGAGCGCGCGCGGGCGGAAGCGGATCGCGCCCCGGCCGCGTCGGAGCGCACGCGGGCGGATACGGATCGCGCCCCGGTCGGGGCGGAGCACCCGGGAGCGGACACGGGGCGCGTCGCGGGCGCGGTGGCGTGCACGGGCGTGGGCGCGGATCGCGTCGCGGGCGCGGTGGCGCGCACCCCGGCGTACGCCGGGCGGCTTCGTTTCGAGGCCGCGCTTCTCACCGCCGCCGAGCAACTGGGCAGCGCCGTACGCACCACCGAGGCGGCCGTTCAACACGCCCGGGACCGTGAGCAGTTCGGATCGCCCATCGGATCGTTCCAGGCGGTCAAGCATCTCTGCGCCGACATGCTCGCCCGCACCGAACCGGCCCGCGCCGCCGTGTACGCGGCCGCCGTGACCGGCGACCCGCTGGAGATCGCGGCGGCGAAGCTCCTCGCCGACGAGGCAGCCGTACGCAACGCCCGTGACTGCCTCCAGATCCACGGAGGGATGGGCTTCACCTGGGAGGCAGATGTTCACCTCCACCTGAAACGGGCCTGGCTCCGGGCCGCCTCCTGGCTCACCGGGGCCGCGGCCGAGGAGCTGCTCGCCGCCGGGCTGGGGGCGGCGGGGCCGCTTCCGCGCAGCTCGGCGGCGTACGGGCGGCCGGTTCCGGAAGCCGGGGGTGAAGGGTGACGCAGCGCATCCGCCCCATGCCGATACCGGGTTGTGTCCTTTGCGTGATTCGTCACCGGGCGGAGTCGGGGCCCGGCTCGGGTACGCTCCGTGGGATGCGAGTGGTTCTGGAACCGGGCGATCCGGGGGCGGCCTGTGCGGCGGCTCCGGTCCGGAGCGAGGGCTCTCGTCGGAGATGTGCCGGGCCTGCCCGAAGAGCGTTTCTGGCGGTCTCTGCGCGCTCCTGTTCGACTCCCCGCGGTGAGCGTCGCACAGTATGCACCACGCGTACTCCTTCGCGCTGGAATATGCCCGAAGCGCTTGTTGCGGTGACTGTACGTCAACCATGCTGTCGCGTAAGGGAATCACGTTCCGTGACCCTGAGGAGGCGCGAGGCGATGTGTCCGCCGGTTCGGATGGTGTGAGCGGTGCAGGTGCTTCAGGTTCAGCTGGAGGTCGGTCCGGATCCCGCAGAGGTGGGGCGGGCCCGTAGGTGGGCGCGCTCGCGCCTGGTCGGATCCGGGATAGGGGATGACGAGCCGCTCGCCGAGACGCTCATCCTGCTGATCTCGGAGCTGGTCACCAACGCCGTCGTCCACACGGGCTGTCCCGCCGTGCTGCGGATGCTCTTCGGCGGGGGCGGCGCCTCCGGCGCGGCCGGGACCGTCCGGGTCGAGGTCGCCGACGCCAGCGACCGCCCGCCGCTCCAGCGGCACGCCGCGGGCGAGGACACCAACGGCCGGGGCCTGGAGCTGGTGGACGGGCTCGCCGACCGCTGGGGCTGGCTGCCGGAGGGCGCGGGGAAGCAGATCTGGTGCGAGGTCGACCGGAGCGCGCCGGTGCGGGGCGCGGAGCCGCCCCGGGTGGTCGTGCAGGGCGGCGGAGAGGTGTGCGAGCCGCCCGTGTGCGTCTTCACCGACAATCTGGCCTGAGCCCACGCCCGAGCCCCCTGACGTGAACCGCTCGTCGCCCCGCTCTACAGGACCGCGACCGGGGCGACCGGCGCCCCGGTCGCCCCGGCGAACGGCTCCGGCGCGGCGGTGAGCAGGAAGGCGTGGCGGCCTTCTTCGGCGCAGGCGGCGGACAGCGCCTCCAGGTTCCAGTTCTGGCCCTGGAGCAGGCCCATCTCGACCAGGTGCAGCGCGTGCACGGGCAGCCACAGGTCCGCGATCTCCGGCGGGAAGATCTCGAAGGTCAGGGTGTCGTTGGCGACGGCCGCCGCGTCCCGGGCGTGGAACCACGCGGGTGTGCGCACGGAGAGCCCCGGCGACGGGTAGCCGTACGCCTCGCGGTCCCCGGCCAGTGCGAGGCGCATCTGCCCGGTCCGTACGAGCACGATGTCCCCGGCCCGTACGCGTACGCCCCCGAACTCCTCCGCCGCCGCCAGGTCCTCCGGTGTGATCGCGTGGTCGCCCGGCAGCCGGTCCACGCCCCGGGCGCGCGCCACGTCCAGCAGCACCCCGCGTGAGACGAGGTGCTCCACGGCGGTGACGGACGAGAACCGGGCCCCGCCGTGGGCGGTGATCGTGTCCGCCGGACGGCCGTTGTAGATCTTCCCGCTGTGCGAGACGTGGGACAGGGCGTCCCAGTGGGTGGCCGCCTGGAGGCCCATCGTGACGGCGTCGTCGCTGGTGGCGACCGTGCCGGGGCCGAAGAGCTCCTGGTTGATCTGGACCATGGTGTGCAGCGGGTTGACCCGGCCCGGGATGAGCCCGCTCTGCACCCCGTCGTGCCGGAGCGGCAGTGCGAGCGGTATCCGGCGGCCGGTGCGGACGGTCGCCACCGCCTCGCGCACGACGGCGTCGGTGATGAGGTTGAGCGTTCCCCGCTCGTCGTCGGCCCCCCAGCGGCCCCAGTTGTTCACGCGCTTCGCGATCTCGTGGAACTCGGCCGGCAGGGACATGCATCCTCCTGGGTCTTGTGCCGGGGTGTGCGACTGCCCGTAAAATCTAACGGTCCGTCAGAAACCGCGGGAAGGGGCCGGGCATGGGGAACTTCTTGGCAGGGAGGGTGGTCGCCGTGACGGGGGCCGGCCGGGGCATCGGCCGGGCGGTCGCGCTCGCCGCGGCGGCGGAGGGAGCGCGGGTCGTCGTCAACGACTACGGCGTCTCCGTCGAGGGTTCCGAACCGGCCGGCGAGGTCGCCGGGGCCGTCGTCGAGGAGATCGGGGCGGCGGGCGGCACGGCGGTCGCGGTCGCGGACGACATCTCCACGATGGCGGGCGGGCAGCGGATCGTGGACACGGCGCTGGCGGAGTACGGCCGGCTCGACGGGGTGGTCTGCGTGGCCGGGATCCTGCGCGAGCGGATGCTGTTCAACATGTCCGAGGAGGAGTGGGACCCCGTCCTCGCGACGCATCTGAAGGGCACGTTCACGGTGTTCCGGGCCGCGTCGGCGGTGATGCGGAAGCAGGAGGGCGGGGGCACGCTGATCGGCTTCACCAGCGGCAACCACCAGGGCAGCGTCGCCCAGGCCAACTACAGCGCGGCCAAGGGCGGGATCATCTCGCTGGTCCGCAGCGCGGCGCTGGGCCTGCACCGCTACGGGGTCACGGCGAACGCGGTCGCGCCCGTCGCGCGGACCCGGATGTCGGCCGGGGTCCCGATGGAACTGAAGGAGATCGGGGAGCCGGAGGACGTGGCGGCGCTGGTCGTCTACCTGCTGAGCGAGCGGGCGCGGGCGGAGGGGATCACCGGTCAGGTGTACACGATCGCGGGCCCGAAGATCGCGGTCTGGGCCCAGCCGAGGGAGCTGCGGGCCGGGTACGCGGAGGGAGCGGCCTGGACCCCGGAACGGATCGCGGACTTCCTGCCGGGGACGGTGGGGGTGGACCCGATGCCGATGCTGGCGCGGGTGGCGGAGATGGCGGCGGCGGCGAAGTCGGGGACCCGGCCGAACGCCTCCAGCCCTTCCGGCGGGCCCGCGCGGGACGACCGGGGTATGCCCAGCCCCTCCGGCGATTGAGGAGCGGGGGTCCGGGACTCCGCTCCCCGATCGCCGGAGGGGCTGGATGTGCGGGCCCCGCTCCTCAATCGCCGGACGGGCTCGAACGCGGGGCGGAGCCCCCGGGGACAGGAGGCACGTATGGACTTCCGTACCGAGGTGCGCGCCTGGCTGGCGGACCGCCTCACCGACACCCCCACCCCCCACCCGCGCGCGTGGGAGCGCGAGCTGGGCAGGGCCGGCTGGATCGGCATCGGCTGGCCCGGCGCGGACGGCGAGACGTACGGCAACCGCCGCGCCACCCTCGCCGAGCAGGTCGTCTGGGCCGAGGAGTACACCCGCTCCGCCGCCCCCGCCCGCATGGGGCACATCGGGGAGAACCTCCTCGCCCCCACCCTCATCCTGTACGGGACCGAGGAGCAGAAGCGCCGCCATCTGCCACCCGTCGCCCGCGGTGAGACGCTCTGGTGCCAGGGGTACAGCGAACCGGGCGCGGGGTCCGACCTGGCCGGGATACGTACCACGGCCACCCCCGACGGCGCCGGCGGCTACGCCGTGACCGGGCAGAAGATCTGGACCTCGCTCGCCCGGGACGCCGACTTCTGCTTCGTCCTCGCCCGTACCGACCCCGGCTCCACCCGCCACCACGGGCTGTCGTTCCTGCTCCTGGACATGGACCAGCCGGGGCGGATCGAGGTGCGGCCGATCCGCCAGCTGACCGGGACCAGCGAGTTCAACGAGGTGTTCTTCGACGGGGCCCGGGCCACCGAGACCGTCGGCGGGGAGGGCGACGGCTGGCGGGTGGCCATGGGCCTGCTCGCCCTGGAGCGCGGGGTCTCCACCCTCGCCCAGCAGATCGGGTTCGCCGAGGAGCTGGCCCGGGTTGTCGCCGCCGCCGTGGCGAGCGGGGCCGCCGAGGACCCCGTCATCAGGGCCCGGCTCGTTCGCCAGTGGGCCGAGCTGGACACCATGCGCCGCCACGCCCTGCGCACCCTCGGCACCACCGGCGACCCGGGCGCGCCCAGTGTGGCCAAGCTGCTGTGGGGCGGCTGGCACCGGCGGCTGGGGGAGCTGGCGGTGGAGGTCGCGGGGGAGGCGGGGGCCGTCGGCCCCGAGCCGTGGACGGCGGACCGACCGTACGAGATCGACCCCGCCCAGCACCTGTTCCTCTTCAGCCGGGCCGACACCATCTACGGCGGCTCCGACGAGATCCAGCGGAACATCATCGCCGAGCGGGTGCTCGGCCTACCGAAGGAGCCGAGATGAGAGGCGTCGTCTTCGACGGCACACGGACCGAGGTCGTCGACGACCTGGAGATACGCGACCCGGGCCCCGGCGAGGTGCTGGTGGCGATCGCCGCCGCCGGGCTCTGCCACAGCGACCTGTCGGTGATCGACGGCACGATCCCCTTCCCGGCTCCCGTCGTGCTCGGCCACGAGGGGGCGGGCGTGGTGGAAGCGGTCGGGCCCGGTGTCGTGCACGTGCGGCCCGGTGACCACGTCGCGCTGTCCACCCTCGCCAACTGCGGGGCCTGCGCCCAGTGCGACCGGGGCAGGCCCACCATGTGCCGCAAGGCGATCGGACGTCCCGGGCGGCCCTTCTCGCGGGGCGGGGAGCCGGTGTTCCAGTTCGCCTCCAACTCCGCCTTCGCGGAACGTACGGTGGTACGCGCCGTCCAGGCCGTCAGGATCCCGGCCGATCTGCCCCTCACCTCCGCCGCCCTGATCGGCTGCGGCGTGCTGACGGGTGTCGGGGCGGTGCTGAACCGGGCGAAGGTCGGCCTCGGCGACACCGTCGTGGTCATCGGCACCGGAGGCGTCGGCCTCAACGTGCTCCAGGGGGCCCGGCTGGCCGGTGCGCGCACCGTCGTCGCCGTCGACAGCAACCCGGCGAAGGAGGCGGTGGCCCGGCGGTTCGGCGCCACGCACTTCCTGACCTCGGCCGACGGGGTGCGCGGCATCCTGCCCGACGGGGCCGACCACGCCTTCGAGTGCGTCGGGCGCACCGAGCTGATCCGCCAGGCGATCGACCTGCTGGACCGCCACGGGCAGGCCGTGCTGCTGGGCGTCCCGGCGGCGGGCGCCGAGGCGTCGTTCCTGGTCTCGTCGATGTACCTGGACAAGTCGATCCTGGGCTGCCGCTACGGTTCCTCCCGGCCTCAGCGCGACATCGCCCGGTACGCGGACCTCTACGGGCAGGGCCGGCTGCTGCTGGACGAACTGGTGACCGCGACCTATCCGGTGGAGGATTTCGCCAAGGCGGCCGACGACGCGCACCACGGGCGGGTGGCCCGGGGAGTGCTGGTGTTCTGATCCCTCCGGGTCAGCCGCGCGGGCAGGACCGGGCCTCGGCCGCGGCCTTGAGCTCGCCGACCCACGCTTCGAGGCCCTGCTTCAGGACGCCGGTGGCGTAGGGGACGTTCGCCTCCACCTGCTCGCCGGTGTGGGTCTCCTCGGTGCGGACGAGGACGCCGCCCGGAACCTTCCGGAAGCTCCACACGTGTACGCCGTCGATGCGCAGCCCCTCGCCGACGGCCGGTCCGGTCCACCGGATGCAGGAACCGCGCTCGACCTGGCGGACGGTGGACGTGATGTCCAGGCTGGTGGCGGGGGTCGCGGGGTTGGGCGGGACCGGGGTGGTCCAGCGGAACGCCGAACCGGGGCGGAAGGGGCCGTGGTCGAGGCGGTCCGCGCTCGTCACGTGGGTCTGCCAGCCCGGCCAGCGCTCCACGTCGGTCTGGAGCTTCCAGAGGGTCCTCAGCGGCGCGTCGATCACGGCCTCGGCGCGGGCGCGGACCAGGGCCTCGGCGTCGACGCCCTCGCCCCGGCAGGTGAGCGACGGGACCGGGCGCGCGGCGGCGGGCGCGGCAGCGGTGGCGAGGAGCCCGACGGCGGTGAGCGGCAGGGTCAGCAGGGCGGCGGCGGTGGTGGTGGCGGTGCGGGTCCGGGACATCGGAATCTCCTTCTGTTAGTGGCTCACTCCTTAGTGAGAAGTTGTAACTCCCGCAAGTCGGGCGGTCAAGAGGGTCCGTGATACCTTCTAACGGAAAGGTGAGTGAGTAGCTGGAGTGGTGACGGAAGGCGGCACCCCATGGCGAAGTCCGACGCCGCGACCCCGCGCGAGCGCTACCGCGCCCAGGTGCGTGCCGAGATCAAGCAACACGCCTGGGAGCAGATCGCCACGGCCGGCGCCTCCGCGCTCTCCCTCAACGCGATCGCCAAGCGGATGGGCGTCAGCGGCCCCGCGCTCTACCGCTACTTCGCCGGTCGCGACGACTTGATCACCGAGCTCATCCGGGACGCCTACCGCAGCCTCGCCGACGCCGTCCGCGCGGCGGCCGCCACCGGCGCCGACCCGGCCGCCCTCGCGCACGTCCTGCGCGACTGGGCCCTGGCGGACCCCCACCGGTACTTCCTCATCTACGGCACCCCCGTCCCCGGCTACCACGCGCCCGACGAGATCACCGGCATCTCGCAGGAGATCATGACCGACCTGCTGACCGCCTGGACGGCCTGGGAGCCGGACGCCCCCGCCTCGCCGTTCGCCGCCCACCTGGCGGACCACCGCGACTGGGCCGGGGACCACCCCGCCCCGCCCGGGGTGCTGCGGCGGGCCCTCGCCTTCTGGACCCGGCTGCACGGAGTGCTGTCCCTGGAGCTGGCCGGCCACTTCACGGGCATGGGCTTCGACCCGGCCCTGCTGTTCCGGGCCGAGCTGGACGACCTGGTGGGCCGCACGGACTGAGGCCGGGGCCGGGGCCGGGTCCGGGTGTGTGCGGGACGCCGGACCCCGGTGGGCGGGCGCCCGGCTCCGGACCGGGGTGGCTGTGCGCCGTGCCGGTCCGGGCGGTTCGGTGTGCGGCGCCGGGCCCGGGTCGCTGGAGGCGTGGCTCCTGGTCCGTGCGGCTCAGTGCGGGGCGTCCGCCGAGGAGCGGAACGTACGCCGGTAGACCGTCGGCGGCACGCCCAGGGCCGCCTGGAGGTGCTGGCGCAGCGAGGTCGCCGTGCCGAAGCCCGCGTCCCGGGCCACCTGGTCGACGGGCAGGTCCGTCGACTCCAGCAGATGGCGGGCCCGCTCCACCCGCTGCTGGGTGAGCCACTGGCCGGGGCTGATCCCGACCTCCTCACGGAAGCGGCGCGTGAACGTCCGTACGCTCATGGCCTCCCGCTCCGCCATGTCCCGCAGCAGGATCGGCCGCTCCAGCCGGGCCAGCGCCCAGGCCCGCGAGGCGGTCGTGGTCGCGAACTGCGGTTCGGGGAGCGGGCGGTGGATGTACTGGGCCTGCCCGCCGTCCCGGTACGGGGGCACGACCGTGCGGCGGGCGATCTCGTTCGCGACGGCCGCCCCGTGGTCGCGCCGCACCAGATGCAGGCAGAGGTCGATCCCGGCGGCGACCCCGGCCGAGGTGAGGACGTCGCCGTCGTCGATGAACAGGACGTCCGGGTCGACGCGGACCTGCGGGAAGAGCCGCTGGAAGTGGTCGGCGGAGGCCCAGTGCGTGGTGGCGGGGCGGCCGTCGAGGTAGCCGGCCGCCGCCAGGACGTAACTGCCGGTGCAGATGGACACCATCCGGGTGCCGGGCCGGACCAGGGCGAGCGCGGCGGCCAGCTCCTCGGTGAGCCTGCCCTCCTCGAAGACCGGGCCCAGCTCGTAGGAGGCGGGGACGACGACGGTGTCGGCGGCGGCGAGCGCCTCCGGGCCGTGCTCCACGAGGACCGCGAAGTCCGCGTCGGTCCTGACCGGGCCGGGCGGGCGGACCGAGCAGGTGACCACGTCGTACAGCTTCCCGTCCCCGCCGTCCGGCCCGGTGCCGAGGGAGCGGCCGAAGATCCGCTGGGGAATGCCCAGTTCGAAGGGGAGCAGTCCGTCGAGAGCCAGGACGACGACGCGGTGCGGCACGACGGCCTCCTCGAAGATCACCGGGGCGGGCAGTGGCTGGTATAGACCATGAGCTGATACAGGTTAGCGACGTGAGTGAGAAGCCGACAGAGCCCGCGTCCGTTCCCGGCGGGGACCACGCCACCCGCAGACCCCCGCCGCCCCCTTCGCGGCCTGCCCGTGATCTCGCGGCGCGCGCGGTCGCGGCGGGGGCCGCGGCCGGCACCGTCGCCGCGGGCCTCGCCGTGCGCGCCGCGACGGACGGCGCCTTCGCCAAGTACGCCGGGAGCGCGCTCTACACGGTGCTGCTCTGTGCGCTCGTCGCCTTCTGCGTGCCCCGCGCGCGGCCCTTCACGGTGGCCGCCACGGCGCTGGGACTGAGCTGGATGGTGGAGTTCGCGCAGCTCACCGGCGTACCGGCGGAGCTGTCGGCGCACAGCACGGCGGCCCGGCTGGTCCTCGGCTCGACGTTCAACGCCCCGGACCTGTTCTGGTACGCGGTGGGCGCGGCCGGTGCGTGGGCGGTGCTCGGTGCGGTGTCCCGGGGGCGCGACTGACCCGGTCCGGGCCCGCGACTGACCCGGTCCGGGGCTGTGGCATGACCCGGTCCGGGCCCGCGCCGGACCGTGGCCGCCGTGGCCCGATTCCTGCGAACCGTGTCCTCCAGGCCACTCGTGGGGAAAGTCCCCGGCCAAGAAGCTGGTCCACGTGACCGAGACCATCGAAAGCGCAGCCCGGGACGACCGTCGTCCGCCCCGCGAGGAGCACCGCCGTCCCCGCCCCCGCATCCACCGGGCGTGGCTCGTCGCCGCCGTCACCTTCGTGACGATCATCGGCGGCGCGGCCTTCAACTCCCTGCCCGGCCTGCTCATCGACCCGCTCCACACCGAATTCGGCTGGTCGCGGGGGGAGATCGGGCTCGCGGTCTCCATCGACATGGCGCTGTACGGACTGACCGCTCCCTTCGCCGCCGCGCTCATGGACCGCTTCGGCATCCGGCGGGTCGTGGCGCTGGCGCTCACCATGGTGGCGGCCGGGGCGATCGCCAGTGTCTGGATGACGGCTTCCTGGCAGCTGATGATCTACTGGGGCCTGTTGGTCGGCCTCGGCACCGGATCGATGGCGATGGCGTTCGCCGCGACCGTCACCAACCGCTGGTTCGTGGCCCGCCGGGGTCTGGTCACCGGCATCCTCACCGCGGCCGGGGCCTCCGGGCAGCTGGTCTTCCTGCCGCTCTGCGCCTGGATCGTCGACGAACACGGCTGGCGGCCCGCCTCGGTCACCGTCGGCCTGGCCTCCCTCGTCGTCGTGCCCTTCGTCTGGCTCCTGATGCGCGACCACCCGGCCGACGTGGGGCTCGCCCCGTACGGCGGTCCGTACACGGCGAAGCCCGCCCCGGCCAAGGGCGCCGCGCGCCGCGCGGTACGCGTGCTGTTCGACGCGGCCCGCACCGGACCGTTCTGGCTGCTGGCGGGAGCCTTCGCGATCTGCGGGGCCACCACCAACGGCCTGATCCGCACCCACTTCGTGCCCTCCGCCCACGACCATCACATGCCCATCACCGTGGCGGCCTCCCTGCTCGCCGTGATCGGCGTCTTCGACGTCATCGGCACGATCTTCTCCGGCTGGCTCACCGACCGCTTCGACGCCCGCAGACTCCTCGCCGTCTACTACGCGCTGCGCGGCGTCTCGCTGCTGTTCCTGCCGATGCTCCTCGCCCCCGACGTGCGGCCGCCGATGGTCTTCTTCATCGTGTTCTACGGTCTGGACTGGGTCGCCACGGTCCCGCCGACGCTGGCGCTGTGCCGCGAGCAGTACGGCGACGACAGCGCGATCGTCTTCGGCTGGGTGCTGGCCTCGCACCAGGTGGGCGCGGCGGTGGTCGCGTTCCTCGGCGGGGTCGCGCGGGACGTGTTCGGCAGCTACGACGTGGTCTGGTACGCGGCCGGTGCGCTGTGCGCGATGGCGGCGCTGATGTCGCTGGTGATCCGCCGCACCCGGGCGCCGGAGGAACCCGTCGTCAGGGGCTGAACCGTCGTCGCCGACGCAAGCGACACGGCTGCCGTCGGCCGAGACCCTCACTGTGGACACCGCCTTGCGGGAGGTGCTCGACGCGCATGTCGTCGGTGAGGGAGTTCATGAACAGCGTCGCGCGGCCCGGGACCGACCGGGTGGAGACGATGTCCCCGTCCCGGCCCGTCCGGAACTGCCGGACCCTGGGGAGCAGTCCGGAGAGCGCGCGGGTCGATCCCGGGAGGCCGAGGTGCTGCCGCAGGAGCCGGCTGCTTGCCCCCTGGGTGGGCGCGGTGTCGTACGCCGTGAGCTCCGTCTTCACCGACAGTGCCGGGGCGAACTGCGCCCGGTCCTGCGGGAGCCGGGTCAGGGAAGGCGAGGCGGCGAGTGCCTGGCGTTCCTCGCTCTGCTGTCGCGTGGACGCGGGCATCGTCCGAACAACAGCACCGCGAGGGTGACGAGGACGCCGCAGCCGGCCCTGACCGCCCGCCGCCTGCGGCCCCGCGCACGCTGATGGGCTGCGCCGAGCATGAGGAACTCCCGCTCGGCCCGGTTGACTTCGGGTCCGCGGCTGCCCAGCCACAGCTTGGCGCCCGCCAGGGCGTCGACGCTCGGCAGCGGGTCGGGCTGGCGTGCGGTGGCGGTCCAGTGGCGCATGGCGTGGCGCAGGGCCTCACGCCGGGCCAGGAAGGACCGGTCCTCCGTGGCCCGGCCGGCCCGCTTGTCCCCGCTGGAGATGGGCGCCTCGTGGGCCGGTTCGACCGTTTCGGCCACCCCGGCGTCCCGGCCGGTGACGAGGAGACGGGCGACGGCGAGGCGCTGCGTGACGTGCCGCTCCCGGGCGCCGAGTTCGGTACGGGTGGCGACGCTCCGGGCGACGTCTCCTGACTCCGGGGGCACCCGGATGAGCTGAGTGATCAGCCGCAGCGCCGCCTTCTCGTCGGCCTCCCGGCCGTGGGCGGCCCAGACCTCGACGAGGTGGTCGTACAGCGCTTCGGCGACGCCGCCGATGTTGGCGTACGCCTCGTGGGTGAGCCTTTCGTGTGCCTCCCGCCGCAGCTGGTCGAGTGCGAAGCCGAGCAAGGGCGGCACGCCGGGTTCGGCCCCGGAGTGGGCGAGGATGCGGTCGACGAGGCGGGGTTCGTCGTCGACGCCGGGGACGGCCTCCGCCAGAGGGGTGATGATGTCGCGCAGCCGGTCGGCGCTCATCGGGCCGAGGACGGCGTCGCCCTCCTGGAACGACGCCGGGGACCGGAGAGGCGACGGGGGCGACACCAGGGGGCGCAACCCCGGCCAGGAGTCCAGCAGACCGGCCGTCGGGATCAGATAGCTGGCCGGTGGATCGCCCTCCTCCGCCACCGCCATCATGCCCACGACACCACGGAGTTCGTCGTCCCACACCGGGCTGCCGCTGAAGCCGCCGGACACCCGGTAGCCGCCCGCGGCCAGATCGGCCTGGATCCACCCGTGCGCCTGACGAGCGCGGAGCAGGGCCGCGTGCCACACGCCCCCCGGCCGGCCCGCCGGGAATCCGAAGACCCGCGCCGGGTGATTCCACACGTGCGGTTCGTCCACGAGGCGGATGGGCCGGCTGTCCCGCACCACCGTTCCCAGGCGCAGTACGGCCATGTCTCCGGCCCCCGACGGCTGGGGCGGGATCCAGTGCTCGACGTCCGCCGTGATCCGTGGCGCGCTGTCCGGGACGCCGGGGACAGGTGCGCGCAGCAGCGGAAGCGCGACGTCGATCCGGGCGTCGGCGGCGGGCTCGGCGCCGTGGGCCGTGCCGAGGGCTGCGCTGACGACATGGGCGCAGGTCAGGGCCAGCTCATCGGTGATCAGGAACCCCAGGCCAACCGCTTCTCCCCGCCGGCCGCGGATCTGGAGCACCCCTGCTTCGAGGGCGTCGGTGCGTGTCCCCGTCGCTGTCATGCCGCTGCCCCGCTCCCGGCCGGGCCGCTGTCCGGATCGGCCGGGTGCGGGGCAGCGAGCCGATCGGAGGGAGGGCGGGTCCAGACCAGCGAGACGGTGAAGTTGGCCTCCGCGGAGCTGCTGGAGATCACCACGTCGGCCTCGGCCGACAGACTGAGGCCGAACTCGACGCTGATCTCGTCGGGTCCGTCGGCCATGCCGCGGAAGCCGTCGACGAAGTTCTGGGCGACCGGCCGGACCGAGGTCACCATCTCGCCGAGCGAGCGCGTGGCCCGCGCGACGACCTGACCGGGTCGGGCGACCCTCACCAGACCTTCCCCCTCGGCCTCGACCCGTACCTTCACGACTTCTGTCCGCCCGTCGGTCCCACAGACCGGCAGTTCCACGAGATAGGTCACGGCCACCCCTTTTCCGTCCGCACCGGCACCGAGCCGGTTCTGCTGTCGGACGACCTCTGATTCGCCAACTACCCTTCACCGCGCGGGCGCTGTCGGCACCGGATGCGATGCTCCGGGGCGGTGGGCGCGGTTGCCTTCCGGCCCGGTGTCCGGCGGACCGCATGTGCTGGTCGTGCGAGGTCGACACCGCCACCCTGGCCGGGGGTGCTGCAAGGCTGATGAAATTTCGGTGATGTGCGGAAGCGGAGGGCGCGTGGACGGGAGAACCGCTCGGGGGCGGAACGGACTTCGGGTCGCCCTGCTCGGCCCGCTCCGGGCCTGGCGAGACGGAACATCTCTGGATCTTGGGCCCGTTCGACGCCGGTCCGTCCTCGCCGCGCTGATGCTGCGCGCCGGCACCCGGGTCACTCATGAGCAGTTGATCGACGATCTGTGGGGCGAACGGCCGCCGGGAACGGGCCACAGAGTGCTGCCGAGCCACATCCTCCCCCTGCGCAAGGCGCTGGACGGGTCAGGGGTCGGGCCGGCGGAGTCGATGATCCGCAGCGGCAAGGGCTGGTACTGCTTTACCGGCCACGGGGTCCGGCTCGATGTGAGTGACCTGGATGAGCGGGCCGCCTCCGCACAGACGGCGAGGGCTTCCGGAGACACCGCCGTCGCCGTGGACCGGTACACCGATGCCCTCGCCCTGTTCCGTGGTGAGCCACTGACAGGCCTGCCGGGACAGCGGGCTCAGGAGGAGCGGCGGCGGCTGCTGGAGCGCCGGCTCTCGCTGCGGCTGGAGAGGCTGGAGTGCCTCGTGCTGCTGGGCCGCTCGCCCGAAACCCTGGACGAGCTGGCCGCGCTGTCCGCGTCCGACCCGCTCGACGAATCCGTACTGGCCCTGCACATGCGCGCGCTGTACGCCGGCGGACGCCAGGCCGAAGCTCTGAACGCCTACGAGCGTCTGCGGAGCCGGCTGCGAGAGGAACTCGGCATCGACCCCGGCCCGGCGGCCCGCGGGATGTACGAGGCGGTGCTGAACCAGGACGACCGCCTCGTCGGCCCGGCGGCGGAGGGCGCAGCCGCGCTCGGTCCTCGGCCATGGCCTCACCGGCCGGTCAACGAACTGCCCGGCGACGGCGGCGGACTGTTCGGGCGGGTGAACGAGCTGGCCCGGCTCACCGCGTCCACCGCACCCGGATCCGTGTCGGTCCTGACGGTGGACGGCCCGGCCGGGGTCGGCAAGACCGCCCTCGTCGTACGTGCCGCCCGTGAGCTCAGCGCCGGCTATCCGGACGGCTGCCTGTACGTGGACCTGCGCGCGCACAGCACCCGGCGACGGCAGTCACCGGAGCGAGCGCTGCAGCACCTGTTGCGCTCGCTCGGCGCGGCCCGGGGCGAGCTGCCGAGCGATCTCGACGGACTCACCGCGGTCTGGCGCGCGGAGACCAGCCGGTTACGCCTGCTGCTCGTGCTGGACGACGCCTTGGATGTCGGCCAGATCCGACCGCTGCTGCCCGCCGGGGCGGAGAGCAGGGTCCTGGTCGCGGGGCGGCGTCGACTGGCGGGCCTGGACGCCGACCACCGGGTGACCCTCGAACCCCTGGGGCCGGGGGACGCCACGTCCCTGCTGACGCACATCGTCGGAGCGGACCGGGCGGGGCGGGAGCCGGAGGCGACGCGGCAGCTGGCCGGACTGTGTGACGGACTGCCGCTGGCCCTGCGCATCGCCGGATCGCGACTGCAGAACCGTGACGGCTGGACGGTGGAATACCTGGTGGGCCGGATGACGGACGACGAGCACCTGCTCGGCGAGCTCACCGCCGGGGACCGGAGCGTGGAATCCGCCTTCCGCCTGTCGTACGACCAGTTGACGCCCGAGCAGCAGCGAGCCTTCCGTGCCCTGGGGCTGACCCCGACCGTCGAGTTCGACCGCCTGACCCCGGCGGTCATGCTCGATGAGCCGCTGCAGGCCACCGAACACGTCCTGGAGGATCTCGTCGACACCAGCCTCCTGCAGCAGCCGCGTCCGGGCCGTTACCGCCTGCACGATCTGGTCCGGGTGCACGCGCGCCGCCTCGCGCAGGACGTGTCCGCCGAGGCGGCGCCCGCGCGCTCGGCGGCCCTGGGCCTCTACCTGAGCGCCGCCCGGCTCGCCAGCGACTGGAGCCCCGCCGGCTTTCCCACGGGACCTCGGCCCGTCGCGGCGCCGTTCACCCGCTGGGAGGAGGCAGAGGCTTGGCTGGACGCGGCGGGTGGCGAACTCGTCGATGTCGTCGGACACGCAGCCGCCCTCGGCGAAGCCGATCACGCCTGCTGGATCGCCGAGGCGCTCTGCGACTACTTCGTGCGCCAGGGCCGCTACCACGAATGCCGGACCGCCCTGGAGATCGCCCTGGCGCACGTGGACGGGGCCACCGACCGGCGGATGCCCGCCGCCCTGCGCAACTGCCTGGGCTACACCGCTCTGCACGAACGCCGGTACACCCAGGCGCGCAGTCTGCTGACCGATGCGCTGGACCTCGCCCGACGCCATCCCGACCCGCACGAGGAGGTCCGCACCCTCACCGGGCTCGCCGCCCTCGCACTGAGCGTGGGCGAGGGCCATCAGGCCGTCGTCCACGCCACGGCTGCGGTGGAACTGGCCGACCGGCTGCACAGTCACTGGGTCGCCTCGATGGCAGGCGTCATCCTCGGTCTGGCCCACTATTTCGAGGGGCGCGACGAGGAGGCGCTGCCCTGCTTCGCGGGCGCCCTCGCCCATGCAGAGGAGGACGGAAGGCCGCGCATGCTGGGGAGGCCCCTGAGCTGCGCCGCCGACGTCCACCTCCGCCTCGGCCGGTACCACGAGGCCAAGCTCCTGCTCCACCGCGCGGTCGACCTGGTCCAGCAGGGCGGGGACGCCTTCCTCGCCGTACGCAGCCTGACTCGGCTGGGTACCGCGGAGGAAGGCGTGGGCAACACCGACGTCGCCATCGCCCTCCACGGCCAGGCTCTCTTCCTCCAGCGCCAGTTGCTGTCGCCCCGCACCGAACCCAGTTACGCGTGGCTGGAGATGGACATCCGCAGCCGTCTGGGCAGCGCCTGTCTGTCGGCGGGCCGCATACGTGAAGCACGCGAGCAGTTCCGGACCGTGCTCGCCGTGCACAGCACCCGGGTACGCCGTCCCCGTCCGAAGTGATCCGGCAGAGAGTTCCGGTCGATGCCACGGCGTCCGAGGGTGCAGGAAAGTGCCGGAAGGCGCCGGAGACGTCGTCCGGCTTCGAGAGCCACCGCCGCTGCATGACGACCCCGAGCCGGTACCCCCGGACGCGGTGACTCCGGGGATGTCCGGCGGACGCAGCCGACGAACCGCCCGCTCTCCGGCTCAGGGGCTGAACCGGCCGAACGCCCCCCGGTGGAACAGCAGTGGATCTCCCTCCTCCGCCGCGCCCAGGGCCTCCACCCGGCCCACCACGATGAGGTGGTCGCCGCCGGTGTGGACGGCGTGGACCCGGCAGTCGATCCAGGCGGGCACGCCGTCCAGCAGCGGTGATCCGGTCGCGGCGGCCTCCCCGTACGGCACCCCGGCGAACTTGTCCGCCCCGCTCACCGCGAACCCCCGGCACAGCGCGCCCTGCTCCGCTCCCAGGATGTTCACGCAGAACGCCCCGGCGCGGGCGATGCGCGGCCAGGTCGTCGACGTACGGGCGACCATGAAGGACACCAGCGGCGGGTCCAGTGAGAGCGAGGCGAAGGACTGGCAGGCGAAGCCCGCCGGCCCGTCCGCGTCGCGGGTGGTGACCACGGTGACGCCGCTGGCGAAGTGGCCCAGCACACGCCGGAATTCGGCCGGTGCGACCGGCGGCCGCTCGTCGTCCGGGACCGCCCTGAGGTCCGGGCGGGGCAGCGCCCCCGGCGGTGCCGCCGGGGCGGCGGCCGTGGCGGAGCCGACAGATCTGAGGTACCGGACGGCGGTGGCGGCCATGCCTGCGTGTCCCATCACACCTCCATTAGAGCTGACGGTTCGTCAGATGTGAAGGTGCCGGATGTCAGCGGCCCCGGTACGCCGCCGGCCGGCGCTCGACGAAGGACGCCACGCCCTCGTCGGCGTCCCGCGTGGTCATGTTGATCTCCTGGGCCGCCGCCTCGGCCGCGAACGCCGTGGCCCGGTCGCCGTCCAGGGACGCGTTCACCAGCTGCTTGGCCAGGGCGACGGCCCGGGTGGGGCCCTGCGCCAGCCGGTCCGCCCACTCCTCGGTCAGTGCCGCCAACTCCCCTGCGGGTACTGTGCGGTTGACCAGTCCCATCCGCTCCGCGTCCGCCGCCGGCAGTGCGTCCCCGAAGAACATCAGCTCCTTCGCCCGCTGCGGGCCCACCAGCCGGGGCAGCAGGTAGGCCCCGCCGCCGTCCGGGACGAGTCCGCGCCGTACGAAGACCTCGACGAACGTCGCGGTGTCGGCCGCCAGGACCAGATCGCAGGCGAACGCCAGATGCGCGCCGATCCCGGCCGCCGTGCCGTTCACGGCGGCGATCACCGGCTTCTCGCAGTCCAGTACGGCGGCGATCAGCCGCTGCGCGCCCAGCCGGATGGTCCGGGCCACGTCCCCGGGGGCGCGTTCGCGGGCCGGGGCCGGGGTGGCGCGCAGATCGGCGCCGGCGCAGAACCCCCGGCCGGTGGCGGTGAGCACGACGGCCCGGACGGCGGGGTCGGCGGAGGCCTCGGCCAGCAGGTCGATGATCCGCTCCCGCTGCGCCCAGGTCACGGCGTTCATGGCCTCGGGCCGGTTGAGGGTGATCCGCGAGACACCGCCGGCGAGGGCGTGCAGCACGGTGGCTTCGGGGGGCGCGGAGGCCGACGGCGTGACGTCCGCGCGGCGCCCGCTCACCGGCACACCGCCAGCGCGTCCAGGGCCACCGCGCCCTGGCCGCGGCCCAGCACCACCAGCGGGTTGACGTCCAGCTCGGTCAGGTCGTCGCCCAGCTCCAGAGCCATGCGCTGGACCCGCAGCACCACTTCCACCAGGGCGTCCACATCGACGGGGGCCCCGCCGCGCACCCCCTCCAGCAGGGCCCGGCCGCGCAGCTCGCCGAGCATGTCCCGGGCGTCCCGCTCGCCGAACGGCGGGACCCGGACCGCCGCGTCGTGCAGGACCTCCACCAGGACCCCGCCGAGCCCCACCGTGACGGTCGGGCCGAACAGGGCGTCGTGGGTGACCCCGACCATCATCTCGACGCCCCGGTCGATCATCTGGCAGACCAGGATGCCGTCCAGGTCCACCGATTCGTACCGGGCGATGTCGGTCAGCTCGCGGTAGGCGTCCCGGACCTGGCTGGCCGAGGTGAGGCCGACCTTCACCAGGCCCAGCTCCGTCTTGTGGGCGAGCCGGGGTCCGGACGCCTTCATCACCACCGGGTAGCCGACCGGCCCGGCGGCCCGAACGGCGCCGGCCGCGCTCGTCACCAACTGCTCCCGCGGCACCCGGATCCCGTACGCCCGCAGGAGCTGCTTCGCGGCGTGCTCGCTGAGCTGCTCGCCCGGCCGCAGCAGGTTCTGCGCCTTGCGGAAGGAGGGTGACGGGGTGCGCGGGGCGTCCTCGAAGGGGGAGCGGTAGCGCTCGGTGAAGCGGTGGTGGTCCAGGTAGGCCTTCACGGCGGTGACGCAGTTGCGTGCCGTACGGAAGGTGGCGAGGCGCGAGGAGCCCAGCAGGGTCGTGCGGTAGGCGTCCTCGGTGCCGACGGGGGAGCCCCACACGACGCAGATCAGCTTGTCGGTGGCCTCCGCCGCGTCCGCCAGGTCCTGGGCGAGCCGGTCGCTCATCGGGGGGAACGGGCCGGTGATCGGACAGATCAGCACGCCGACCGACGGGTCCGCGAGGATCGCGTCGATGATCTTCCGGCCGCGCCAGTCCCCGACCGGGTGGCCGCCGTTGTCGACCGGATTGGCGACGCTGAGGTACTCCGGTATCCAGGTGTGCAGTTCGGCCTGCTTCCGCGGTGACAGCGTGGGCAGGGTGAGCCCGGCCGCCGTCGCCAGGTCCGCGAAGTGCGCGCCGGTGCCGCCGGAGATGGAGCAGACGGCCACCCCCTCGGCCTTCGGCGGGCGGGCGCGGGCCAGCAGGGTCGCGGTGTCCTGGAGTTCGTCCAGGCCGTCCACCCGGACCACCCCGAACTGCCGCATCGCCGCGTCGACCACCTGGTCCGCCCCGGTCAGCTTCCCGGTGTGCGAGGCGGCGGCCTCGGTCCCGGCGTCGGTGCGGCCCACCTTCACGGCGACGACGGGGACCTTCGCGCGGGCGGCCCGGTCGGCGGCGAGCAGGAAGGAGCGGCCGTCCTTGAGCCCCTCGACGTAGCAGGCGACCGCCCCGACCTCGGGGAGCTGGGCGAAGTACGCCAGGAAGTCGGCGGTCTCCAGATCCGCCTCGTTGCCCGTGGGGGCCCAGTGCGAGAGCCGGATCCCCAGCTCCTGGAGGGCGTGCAGCGGGCGGCCCTGGTGCCCGGACTGGGTGATCAGGGCGATGGCGGGGCCCTCCAGGTCGTCCCGGAAGCGCTCGAAGGCGTTCAGGTTGGTGTTCGGCCCCAGCAGCCGCAGCCCGGACCGCTCCACGGCCGCCGCCAGCCGGGCCTGGGCGGCCGCGCCCGCCTCCCCGGTCTCGGCGAACCCGGAGGCGAACGCGACGGCAAAGGGCACCTTGGCCTCGCCGAGCTCCTCGATCACCGGGAGCGGGTCCGCGACCAGCAGGACCGCGAGGTCGACGGGCTCGGGCAGTCCGGCGACCGAGGGCACGCACTCCCGGCCGAACACGGCGGGCCGGTCCGGGTGCACCGGGTGCAGCCGGGCGCCGACGCGCTCGGCCCAGGCGATCAGCTGCCGGGTGATGCCGGTGTTGGGGCGGCCCTCGGCGTCCGAGGCCCCGACGACGGCCACCGATCGGGGCCGGAAGAAGCGGTCCAGGTCGGGCACGGGCAGGTGCAGCGGACGTCCGCTGACGTCCAGGCCGCCCTGCCGTGTGGCGGTGGGCAGGCTGACGACGGCGGCGTGCGGCTCTTCGCCGCAGGCCACCACCCGGGCGCGGAAGTCGGTGGTGAGGGTGCCGTGAGTCGATCCAAGCATCGTTCCGCCCACTCCTGCTCGATGGCCCGCCCGGGAACGGACGGGTCCGGCCTATGAACTGACGCACTGTCAGGTTACTGAACTGACGCTGCGTCAGGAATGGGTGTGCGGGCAAAGGCTCACACGGTCACGCGGGGCGAAGCTGTGGCTCGTGGTCGCGGCGGGCTTCTGGGGTCCCTCGCCGAGCGAGGCGGGGGCGGGGGGCCGGCCGAGGCGGTCGGGCGGGTGTGTCCTGCACCCGACCGGGTCGGGAGGGGGCGCGGGCTCCGGTCCGTCCTCCTTCTCGTCGCTGGGGCAGGAGGGTGAACGGGACGGGGTATCGGCGCGGGCCGGTGGCGCGGACGTGGGCGCCGGCGTGGGCGTGACCGTGACCGTGACCGTGGGCATGGGCATGGGCATGGGTGTGGGTGTGGGTGTGGGTGTGGGTGTGGCCGCGCGGCCCGGCGCGGGGGTGCCGGACGCTCGGACATCTCTCCGGGACGCTGAGCCATGGGCGGGGGCCGCCCGCCCGGTGAGGCTGGTGCCATGACTCAGACAGACACGACCGCAGCAGCGACCTCCGTGCCGGGGCCCGTACTCGTGACCGGCGGTACCGGCAAGACCGGCCGCAGGGTGGTGGCCCGTCTCCGCGAGCTGGGGGTGGAGACCCGGGCGGCCTCGCGGTCCGGGGACACCCCCTTCGACTGGGCGGACCCCGCCACCTGGCAGGCCGCCCTGGACGGTGTCACCGCCGTGTACATCACCCCGCTCGACGCCTCGCCCTCCCCGACCCCCGCCTTCGTCGAACAGGCCGTCGCGAGCGGGGTGCGGCGGCTGGTGCTGCTCTCGGCCCGGGGCACGGACGAGCCCGGCTACTTCGGCCCCTCCTACGAGGACGGCGGACCGCACGGCGAGGGGGAGCGGGCCGTCCGCGCCTCCGGGGTGACCTGGACGATCCTGCGGCCCGGCTGGTTCGCCCAGAACTTCAGCGAGGGCGTCTTCCTCGACGGCGTACGCCAGGGGGAACTGGCCCTGCCCACCGGGGACGGGAAGGCCGCGTTCGTCGACGCGGACGACATCGCGGACGTGGCCGTCGCCGCGCTCACCGAGGACGGCCACGCGGGTCGGGAGTACGGGCTCTCCGGCCCCCGGGCCCTCGGCATCGCCGACGTCCTGGACGAGATCGCCAAGGAGACCGGGAAGCGCGCCGCGTACGTCCCCGTCGACGCCGCCGTCTTCCGGGCGGGGCTCACCGCCCAGGGCTTCACGGACGGGGAGGCCGGTCTGTGGACCGACGCGCTGGAGCCGATCACCACGAGCCGGGAGGCCCCCGTCCTGGACGGCGTCCGCCGGGCACTCGGCCGGGAGCCGCGCGGCTTCGCCGACTTCGTCCGGGGAGCGGCGGCGCGGGGGGTCTGGAGCTGACGCCGGCACGCCGGACCGGGCCGTCCGGTCACCGGGCTACTCCCGGTGCGCCCCGAGGCCGCGTGCCGCCGCACGGAGCGCGCTGTGGACGGACGCCTCCGACCGTCCCGTGAGTGCGGCGGCTTCCCGGACGCTCAGGGCCATGACGTGGCAGAGGATCTGCGCCTCCTCCTGGTCCCGCGTGGCTCCCGGCCTCGGCCGCTCCGCGGTTCTCTGCCGGTCCGTGCCCACGGCGTGGCCGAGCGCGCGTCCGAGCGTCCGCCACGCGACCCGCTCGGGGCTGGGGCTGCTCAGGATCTGCGGCCAAGTGTCGGCGAGGGCGGAGAAGACCGCCTCGACCGCGAGGGCGCTCTCTCGCTGCGTGCAGCCGCGGGCCCGGGCGTACCGCAGGTAGGTGTGCCGGTACAGGGTCCGGAAGGCGAGCCAGTCCGCGGGATGGCGGTGGGCCCCGTCCCCGTCCGCCTCCTCCTTTGGGGCCGGCCGGGGGGCGCGGTGCCGGGCCGGGTGCGTCTTCTCGGTGGGGCCCTGCGACGAGAGCGGCACCGGGTTCCGGTTCCGGTTCACGGCCGGGCCGCGGGGCGGAGGGGCGGTGATGTCTCCAGGGTGTGCACGGCAACTCCACAGCGCAGGGGTCGGGGCGTGGACCGATCGAACAGCGCCGTCCTGGACCGAGCCGGGGAGGTGGCTGGGAGGCGCCTGGGAGGACGGCAAACCTTGCGGCCGGGCGTGGTCAGCGCAGCGGGAGCCACACGCGGAAGACGGTGCCCTGACCGGGGGTGGAGTGCGCCTGTACGTGTCCTTGGTGCTGGGTGACGATGGCCCGGACGATGGACAGTCCCAGTCCCGCGCCGCCGCTGTCGCGGCTTCGGGCAGGGTCCGCGCGGTAGAAGCGCTCGAAGACGCGGGCGAGTTGGCCGGGCTGCATGCCGGGGCCGTCGTCGGCCACGTCGACGACGGCCCACCGTCCCGTGCGGGTGCCGTGGTGTTCCAGGCGGACGTCGACGGCGGTCCCCGGCGGGGTGTGGTGGAGGGCGTTGCCGAGCAGGTTGGCCAGGACCTGCCGCAGGCGTGCCTCGTTCCCGTGGACGGTGGTGCCGCTGTACGCGCCTTCCGGCCCGGGGGCGGGGGGCAGGGTGAGGCGAAGGGTGCGGTCCCGCTGGGCCGCACGGGCGTCCTGCACGGCGTCGGCGAGGAGGGGGTGCAGGTCGACGGCCGTGTGTTCCTCCTCGGGTTCGCGGTCGAGGCGGGCGAGGAGCAGCAGGTCGTCGACGAGGGAGGACATGCGAACGGACTCGTCCTCGATGCGGCGCATGATCCGGTCCAGGTGCTCGCGGTCCCGGACGGCTCCCTGCCGGTAGAGCTCGGCGTAGCCGCGGGTGGAGGTGAGGGGGGTGCGCAGTTCGTGGCCGGCGTCGGCCACGAAGCGCCGCATGCGGCGCTCGGCCTCGCGGGCGGCGGCCTCGGATGCCTGGCGCGCCTGGAAGGCGGTTTCGACCTGGCTGAGCATGCCGTTGAGGGCGTTGCCGAGCCGGCCGACCTCGGTGCGGGGCCCTGCTTCGGGCACCCGGGCGGAGAGGTCTCCGGACGCGATGGCCTCCGCCGTCGCCTCCATGCGTTGCAGCGGGCGCAGGGAGAACCGGATGACCAGGTGGGCGATGACGGTGAGCAGGACGACGGTGACGAGGCCGATCTGCCGGATGGCGCTCTCCAGCCGGGCGAGGGTGGCTTCGACGTCTTCGAGGCTGACGGCGACGAGGACCGTGTGGCCCGTCGCGTCCATGCCGCGCAGGGTCACGCGCCAGGCATGGCCCTGCGCGGGCGTTCCGGGGACGGTGAAGGGCTGGCCGGGGGCCGTCCCGGGCGCGATCGAGGGGAGCGCGAGGGCGGGGTCGTCGCCGGGCTCCGGCGTCTGCGCGAGGACCGTGCCGCGGCTGTCCCGTATCTGGATCAGCGAGGTCGTCGAGACCAGGGGGCCCCGGCCGGGTTCGGCGCCGGGCTCGGGCAGCGCCCGCAGGGTCCCGGAGGCTTCGGCGCGGGCCGCGACCCGTTTCGCGTTCTGTTCGAGTTTGGTGTCGACCTGGTCGGTGAGGTGGCCGCTCATCACTTCGACGGCCGCCCACCCCGCGCCGGTCAGCGCCAGGGTGAGCAGCACGGTCACCACGGTGACCAGGTACACCCGCAGCGGGATACGGGACAGGACGCCGCGTATCCCCCCGCCGGGCAGCTCCCGCGGTGGGCGGGCCGGAGTGGGGCGCACGTCAGGACGCCCGGTCGAGCCGGAGGACGTATCCGACGCCGCGAACGGTGTGGATCATGCGGGGGCCGTGGGGTTCGAGCTTTCTGCGCAGGTAGGAGATGTAGGACTCGACGATGGAGGGGTCGCCCGTGAAGTCGTCCTCCCAGACGTTGCTGAGGATCTGGGCCTTGGACACCACGTGCTCCTGGTTCAGCAGGAGATAGCGCAGGAGCCGGAACTCGGTCGCGGACAGCTCGACGCGATGGCCGTCGCGGTGCACGAGGTGCGCCGCCGGGTCCAGCTCCAGGGTGTCGTACCGCAGTGCGGTGCTCCGGGTGCCGGTGTGGGCGGCGGTACGGCGCAGGACGGCGCGGATGCGCTGCACGGTCTCTTCGAGGCTGAACGGTTTGGTGATGTAGTCGTCCCCGCCCAGGGCCAGGCCGCTGATCTTGTCGGCAGTGGCGTCCCGTGCGGTGAGGAAGATCACCGGTACGTGGTGGCCGGCGCCGCGGAGCCTGCGGATGACGGTGAAGCCGTCCATGTCGGGCAGGGCCACGTCGAGGATGACCAGGTCCGGCGGGGCCGCCTCGACGCTGCGCAGGCCCTCGTTGCCGCCGGCCGCTTCGGTGACGTGGAATCCGGCGAAGCGCAGGCTGCTGGCGAGCAGTTCCAGGATGTTGGGTTCGTCCTCGATGACGAGCAGGCGCGCTTCGGGTCCGGCGGTGTGCCGGACTGGTGCGGGGTGCGTCATGAGGGGTCTTCCCGGTCCTCGTTCCTGGCGGGCCCGCTGCGGCCCGGGCCCCGGGCGGGGTTGCCCTGGCTGATGACGGTGGCGGAAAGGGAGCCGTCCTCGGCCCGCTCCCCGCTGACGGCCACGGTCTGGCCGGAGGCGAGGTCCTCGGTGCTGCCTTCCCTGG
Source organism: Streptomyces sp. YPW6 (assembly GCF_018866325.1). Classification (NCBI taxonomy): domain Bacteria; kingdom Bacillati; phylum Actinomycetota; class Actinomycetes; order Kitasatosporales; family Streptomycetaceae; genus Streptomyces; species Streptomyces sp. YPW6. Next base: position 3,027,730 of record NZ_CP076457.1, on the reverse strand, counting down.
TGACCTGCACCCGCGTGTCGCCGGTCGTCGCCACCTCGACCGTCTTCCCGTCGCTCGTCTTCACGTACACCGTGCCCTTCTCGATCCGCTCCACGGTACCGATGACCGTTCCAGCGCCACCTCCACCGCTGCCCGCACGGCCGCCTGCCCCGCCGCCGCCGCGCTGCCCCGACGGCTCGCCCGTGCCTCCGGCCCGGCCTCCTGCCTGGGAACGGGCGGTGGGCTCGGGGGCCGTGGCCTTCTCGATCGCGATGCCGCCCGCGACGCCGCAGACGGCCAGGATCGCCGCGCCGAGCGCGAGCGTGAGCCTTCCCGGCCCGCGGCGGGCCCCGGCCGACTGCTCGTCCAGGTCGTCCTGGTAGTGCGGTGCGGCCAGCAGTTCGCCGGGAAGCGCGCTCTCGGTGCGGCGGGGGGACTCCTGCGGGGCGGAGGACGGGTCGGGACGGGACATCGTGATCAACTCCAGAGGAAGCGGGAAGCGGGAAGCGGGAAGCGGGAAGCGGGGAACGGGGGACGGGAAGCGGGGAGTGGGGAGCGGGAGCGGGAGGGAACACAGCGGGGAACAGGGGCGGAGGACAGCGGCGGGGACAGGGCGGGCGAGGGCCCGCGCAGGGGCGGAGGACAGCGGCGGGGACAGGGCGGGAAGGGACCGGGCGGATGAGGGGGTCGTGCAAGGGCGGAGGACCGGGTGGGAAGGCCCGCGCAGCGGTGGAGGACCGGGAGGGCGGGGGCCGCGCGGGGGTGGGTGGGGTCTACTCGTGGCGCAGAGCCTCGATGGGGCGCAGTCCGGCGGCTCGGCCGGCCGGAAGGCTCCCGAAGACCAGGCCGATCAGAACGGACACGCCGAAGGCGAGCGCGATCGGCCCCGAGGTCAGGACCGGTTCCACGCCGGCCAGGGTGAACCGGGACGCGACCAGTGCGGCCGTCACCCCGAGCAGGCCGCCGCCGACGCTCAGCAGCGTGGCCTCGACGAGGAACTGGCTCAGGATCACGCTCCTGGGCGCCCCGATCGCCTTGCGGATGCCGATCTCCCGGATCCGCTCGGTCACCGTGACCAGCATGATGTTGGTGATCCCGATGCCGCCCACGAGCAGGGAGATCGCCGCGACCGCGCCGAGCAGGACGGTGAAGGTCCGGGTGGCCTCGGTGCGGGTCTCCAGCAGCTGCGCCTGGTTCAGGATGCGGTAGTCCGCCTGGGCGGGTTCCGTGATGTGATGCCGGGCGTCGAGGACCGCGCTCACCTGGGCCTGCGCGGGTCCCAGCAGGTCGGCCGACCGCGCCTGCACCACGATCTGGCTGACCGCGCCGTAGCCGGTCAGGGTGGCCTGGACGGTGGTCAGCGGTGCGATCGCGGTGTCGTCGGCGTCCTGCGCACCGGCGGTGCCCTTCGGTTTGAGGACACCGATCACCTCGAACGGCACGCCCTGCACCACGATCCGCCGCCCCACCGGGTCGGCTCCGGGGAACAGCTCGCTCACCGCACTGCGGCCCAGGACCACGACCTTGCGGCCCTGCGCCAGCTCGTCCTCGGTGAACGCGCGTCCCTGGGCGACGGCGCTGTTGGTGATGGAGAACCACTGCGGCCGTGTCCCCACGATCTGCGGGATGGCGTGGCTCGCCCCGTCGGCCGTCGCGGTACCCGCCGCCTGGACCACCGGTGCGACGGCGGCGACGTCCGGCACCGCGGCCCTGTCCGCCAGGGCCTCGGCGTCCTGCGGCGTCAGCGGACGCACCCCGGCCGTGCCTTGGCCGCCGCGCGCCGGGGAGACGGTCAGCGTGTTGGTGCCCAGGGCCTGCAGGCTGTCCTGCACCTGCTTCGAGGCACCGTGGCCGACACCGACCAGCAGGATGACCGAGGCCACCCCGATGAGGATGCCCAGCATCGTCAAGGCGGAGCGCAGCTTGTTGACCGCGATCCCGCCGGCGGCGTACCGCACGATCTCCCACGCGTTCATCGCACGGCCTCCCGGTCCGCGCCGGCTGCCGCCTGGCCGTACCCGGGTGCCGTCGTCACGGGAGGCGCCACGCGGTCGTCCTGGACGATCCCGCCGTCGACCAGGCGGATGACCCGGCGGGCCCGGGCGGCGACCTCGTCCTCGTGCGTGATCAGCACGATCGTGCGCCCCAGACTGTTGAGTTCGGCGAACACGTCCAGTACGTCCGCCGTGCTGCGGCTGTCCAGATTGCCCGTGGGCTCGTCGGCCAGGATCAGCGCCGGCGAGGTCACCAGGGCACGGGCCACCGCGACCCGCTGCTGCTGGCCGCCCGACAGCTCGTTGGGACGGTGACCGGCCCGCTCGGCCAGGCCCACCACCTCCAGCGCCGCCAGCGCCCGCGACCGCCGTTCGGCCCGGCCCACACCCGCGTACGCCATCGGCAGCTCGACGATGGCCAGCGCCGGCGTCCTGGGAATCAGGTTGAACGACTGGAACACGAACCCGATCTTCCGGTTGCGTACCAGCGACAGCTGCCGCTCGTCGAGACGGCTGACGTCCGTCCCGTCCAGCAGGTAGCGTCCGCCGGTGGGGACGTCGAGGCAGCCGAGGATGTTCATCAGCGTGGACTTCCCGGAGCCGGAGGAGCCCATGACGGCGACGAAGTCGCCCGCCTCCACCTCCAGTGACACCTCACGCAGCGCCCGCACCCGGGAGGTGCCGTTGCCGTAGGACTTCGTCAGCTGCCGGACATCGAGGACGGGACGCCGCGGCGGGCCCGGCTCCCGGGGGTCGTGTGGCCGGCCGGCCGTGTGGTGCTCGCTCATCCGCCGCTTCCGCCCGTGCGGCCGAGCGGCCGTGTGGTGCTCGCTCATCCGCGGCCTCCGCCCGCGCCGCCCCGACCGCCACCGCCACCGCCGCCGGAGCCCCGGCCGCCGCCCTCGGAGCCACCGCCACCGGTGGCCACCGACGGCAGCACCACGACGTCGCCCTCCTTCAGGCCCGAGGTGATCTCCGCCCGCGCGTCCCCGCGCACACCCACCCGGACCTCGACCGGAACCTGCCTGCCGTCCCGCTCGACCGTCACCGACGCCGATGACCCGGTGCCCTTCACCGCCGCGGCCGGCACCGCCAGCACGTCGTGGACGGCCGCCACCGAGATCGTCACCGACGCGCTCTGCCCGGGCCGCAGACCCTTCGGTGTGGTGTCCATCGACACCCGCACCCCGTACTGCTTCACACCCGCCGCGTCCGTCGGCACCAGATCGACCGTCGCGACCTTCCCCTCCACCGAGGTCTGGTCCGCGCTCACCGTGATCTCGGCCGCCTGGCCGGTCTTGACCAGGGCGGCGTCGGCCTCGTTCACCTGCGCGGTGAGCTGGAAGTGCCCGAGGTCGCTCACGACGACGAACCCGCCGGCCGTCGCGGCGCCCTCCGTCGTCCCCGCTGCCGCCGTGTCCGGCCCGTTCGCCGTGGACGAGCCTTTGCCGCCCGACGCCGAGACCGACGACGAACCAGCGGCGGCCGAACTCTGGCCCACCACCTGCCCGACGGCACCGTTCAGCTGCACGACCGTGCCCGCCCTCGGCGCCCTCAGCGACGTGTTCGCCACCGCTTCCTCGGCCGCCGTCACCCCGGCCTGCGCGGAGGAACGCTGCGCCTGGGCGTTGGCGACCTGAGCCCGCGCGGACTCCACGTCCGCCTGCGCCGCGGCCACCGAACCCGCCTTGGTCCCCGCGGGTCCGCCGCTCTGTCCCTCGTCCTCCGGCGTACCGGAGTCCGTCTGCGCCTGGGCGAGACGCTCCTGCGCGGCCGTGAGGTTCGACGTCGCCGCCGACAGCGCGCTCTCCGCCGCACTGGCCTGCGCCTCGGCCGCGGTCAGCTGAGACCGGCTCGTCGCCGCGTCGATCGTCGCCAGGACCTGACCGGCCTTCACCGTGTCGCCGACCTCGACACCGATCTTCGTCACCGTGCCCGACGCGCCGAAACTCAGCTCGTCGGTCCGCGTGCTCTCCAGCGACCCCGCCGCCGACACCGTGCGCTCCACGCTGCCCCGCGCCACCGGGCTCGTGCGGACGGTGCTCCCGGTGGCGTCGCTGTCCCCCGCGAAGGCGTACGACAGACCGACCACGGCCACCAGCACGACCGCCAGGCTCGCGTTCACCAGGAACGTCCTGCGCTCACGTGATCTCATGCCGCGAGCCTGGACGCCCTGCCTCGGTCACCTCTGGGAGGAGCCTGGGAGGAACCTGGGAGACGAGCAAAACTCCCTCGCCGCCCCGGACCGGTCCCGGCTGCGCCGCAGGCGGCCACACCTGTACGGCGGCGTCGGCCCCGTGCCTGGGCGGCGTCGGCTCACGCCTCTGTGCGACGGCTTCGGCTCCCGCGGCTGTACGGCACCGCCGGCTCCCGCGGCTGTACGGCACCGCCGGCTCCCGCGCCTGCGTGGCGGCGCCGGCTCCCGCATCTGTCCGGGACCGCCGGCTCCCGCGCCGTGACGGCGCCGCCGGCTCCCGCGCCTTTGCGGTCCGGTCCGGTCCCGCAGGCTCACCCCGCCGGCGCCGCCGCCTCCACCGGCCCCGACGCCAGGGCCTCCCGCCGGAACGCACTCGGGCTCTCGCCGCGCACCCGTTTGAACGCCGCGCTGAACCCGAAGGCGTCCGCGTAGCCGACCCGGCGGGCCACGGCCGCCACGGTCAGCTCGGGGCGGGACAGCAGGTCGGCGGCCAGCGTCATCCGCCACTCGGTCAGATACGCCACCGGACCGTCCCCGACGAGCTCGGTGAACCGCTTCGCCAGGGTCGTCCGCGACCCCCCGCCCGGCTCGCCAGCTCCGCCGTCGTCCAGGGGTGCGCCGGGTCCTGGTGCATCGCCCGCAGGGCCGGGCCGGTGACCTCGTCCCCGAGCGCCCCGTACCACCCCGGCGGGTTCGCCTCGGGCCGGTCGAACCAGTCCCGCAGCGTGCACACCAGCATCCAGTCCAGCAGCCGGTCGAGCACGATCTGGTCGCCCGGCCGCCCCCGGCCGAGCTGCGCCTCCAGATAGTCGCGCAACGGTGAGCAGTCCTCCTCGTCGGGCACCACGAGGGCCGGGGGAAGCGCCCGCAGGAGCCGCTGGGGAAGCTGCTCCTGTACGTCATAGGCGGCGGCCAACAGCACGGTGGCGCAGTCGAACTCGGGGACACCGTCCGCTGTCGCACCGCTGTCCCGGACCTGGTCCCAGCGCACCTCCCGTACGCCGTCGGCCCGCCCCGGCCCCGGACCGTCCGCCGGTGCGTCGGTGAAGACGAAGGGGGCCGGGCCCCGCACGACCGCGGCCTCGCCGGCCTCCACCCGCAGCGGCTCGCCGCCCTCCGGCACGATCCACCCCGCCCCCCGCAACGGCAGGCACAGGGTCAGATACGCCCCGTCGGTGAACCGCAGCGACCAGGGGGCGCGCAGCACCGACCGGCCGAACACCGCCCCCCGGCCCCGTACGCCCCGCAACAGCTCGTCGAACACGTCCATGCCGCCCAGCCTAGGCAGCGGAGGCCCGGTTCCGGACGGGCGTCGGCCGACGGGTGCGCGACGACGGGGTCACGCCCGCCGACGGGTGCCTGACTACGGGGTGACGCCCGCCGACGGGTGCGCGACTACGGGGCGACGCCCGCCGACGGGTGCGCGACTACGGGGTGGAGCCCGCCGACGGGGACGGGCGCCGGCGGGACGGGCGTCGGCCGGGCCCGGGGCTCAGCGGTGGCTCAGCACGTTGACCACACGGCCGTCGGGGTCGCGGACGAAGAACCTCCGCACGCCCCACTCCTCGTCCTGGAGCGGGTGGACGATCTCCGCGCCCCGGGCCCGTACGGCGGCGTACACCGCGTCCACGTCGTCCACCTCGACGCTCAGATCGGGGACGACCGGGCCGGTCAGGTCGTGGGTCATGAAGCTGACCTGCTCCTGCGGGCCGGACGGGGAGGCGACCGTCGTGATCCAGCCGAGGTTCATGACCTCCTCGAAGCCGAGCAGGCCGTAGAAGTCCCGGTTCTCCTCGACCGCCTCCGTCCGGAGGTTGGGCACGACACGGCGAATGGTCATCATCGGCTCCTCTGGAGAAGGCCTGAGCCAGGTCAGGCCAGTTCAGCTCAGGTCGGTTCGGCTCAGCTCGGTCAGCTCGGGCCGGTTCGACTCAGGTCGGTCCGGCTCGGGTCGGTCCGGCTCGGGCCGGCCGTCGCGGACAGGCCGCGGACGACGCCCTGGATCGGACCCTACCCACCGGCACCGTCACCGACGGGCGGATCCGCCCCGGCGCGCCCTCAACGCGGCGACCGGGCCACCCTCTTGGCGATCTTCTCGGCGTCCAGGGCCATTTCGCGGAGCATCCCGCTGATCGGGTTGGTGAAGCCGGTGAAGTAGAGCCCGGGGGCTCCCTTCGGGGACCGGCCGCCGTGGGCCACCGGCCGGCCCCGCCCGTCCAGGACGTCCAGGTGTCCGAGCAGCGGTTCCAGCGCGCGGTGGTAGCCGGTGGCGGCGATGACCGCGTGCGGGGTGATCCGGGTGCCGTCGGCCAGGACCACCGTGTCCTTGTCGAAGGAGGCGACCGTCGGCACGGGGGTGACCCGGCCGCTCTTCACCGCGTCGACGAGCCCGACGTCCTGCACCGGGATCGCTCCCTCACGGACCCGGGAGTAGAGCCCGGTGGCGGGGCGGGGGAGGCCCCGGTCGGTCAGGTCGGGCACGGCGATCCGGGACATCACGGCCCCGGCGCGGTCGACGAGCCGCACCGGCAGCCGGCGGACCAGGATGCCCGTGGCCTGGGCCGGCCAGCCTGCGGTGGAGCGGCGGACGATGTGCGGGGCCGTCCGGACCGCGATGCGCACCGCGGACGCGCCGCCCTCGGCGAGATCCGCCGCGATCTCCGCGCCGGTGTTGCCGATGCCGACGACCAGGATGTCCTTGCCGGCGTACGGGGCCGGGTTCCGGTACGCCGCCGCGTGCAGCAGCTCGCCCGTGAACGTGTCGCGTCCCGGCCAGTCCGGTATGCGGGGGGTGTGGTTGAAGCCGGTCGCGACGACGACCGCGCGGCCCCGCAGGATCCGCCCGCCCGTCGCGGTGAGCCACCAGTCGCCGGAGCCGTCGGGCGCCGGGTCGACCCGGGTCACCTCGACGCCCGTCACCACCTCCAGCTCATGGTGTTCGGCGTACTTCTCCAGGTACCGCACCACGTCGTCCCGGCCCACCCAGCGCCCGAACTTCCGCGGCATCCTCAGCCCCGGCAGCGCCGACCAGCGGCGGGTGGTGTGCAGGTGCAGCCGGTCGTAGTGGCCCCGCCAGGACGCCCCGACGCGGTCCGACTTCTCCAGGACCACCGCCCGTACGCCCCGGGCGCGCAGCGCGGCCGCGGCGGCGAGACCGCCGGGGCCGCCGCCGATGACGTAGACGGGGCGGACCTCCGTACGGTCGGTGAGGGCGACGGCGTCGTGACTGGCTGCGGAGGACGGACTGTTCGGCATGGTTCGGAGCGTAATCGGCCCCACTGTTGATGGGTCTCGGTCAAGAGGGAAATCGATTGCGAATTGATCACGAAGAGTGCGGTGCGCCGTGACGTCCGGGTGTCCGCGCGGCGCCCGCGCCGCAGGCCCGTCCGGAGGTGCGGAGGTCCGGGGGAGTGGGGGAGTGGGGGAGTGGGAGGCGCGGGGGGTGCAGGGGGTGCGGACGCCTGTGACGGGAAGGGTGCGGGCCTCTTGCGCGGGCGACCTCCGTCCGGTGGACTGACGTACCGTCAGGAAATGTGAATGGAGGACCGATGCAGACGATCTGGCTCGACGGAGCGGAGTGGCTGGCCGTCCTGCGCATCGGCCTCGGCCTGTGGTGGCTGGAGAGCTGGCGCCACAAGGACCGCAGGGGCTGGTTCGAGCGCGGTACGGGAATCGCCTGGGCGGCGGATGTCGCGGGCAAGCACCGCTGGGGGGTGATCCGCACCGGCTTCCAACGGGTCGTCGCACCCCGTCCGAAACTGATCGCGTACGTCGTCGTGTACGCCGAACTGGCGCTGGGCCTCGGGCTGGTGACCGGATTCCTCACTCCGGTCGCCCTGGCGGCCGGTCTCCTGCTCAACCTCCTCTACCTGACCCTGATGATCCACGACTGGGCCGAGCAGGGGCAGAACGCGATGATGGCACTGATCTCGCTCGTGGCCCTGTTCGCGATGGCGTGGCAGACCTGGTCACTGGACGCGGCGTTCGGGCTGTTCCTGTGAGCGCCGAACGCGCCGCTGCGGCCCCGCGCTTCGACCTCCCCGAGCCGGACGCCTTCACCCGCCCGTACTGGGACGCGGCGGCGGAAGGACGGCTGCTGATCCGCCGCTGCGCCGGATGCGGCCGGGCCCACCACTACCCGCGCGAGTTCTGCCCGTACTGCTGGAGCGAGGACGTGGACTGGGAGTCCGCGAGCGGGGAGGCGACGCTGTACACCTGGTCCGTCGTGCACCGCAACGACCTGCCGCCCTTCGGCTCCCGTGTCCCGTACGTCGCGGCGGTCGTCGACCTCGTGGAGGGGCCTCGGATGATGACGGAGATCGTGGAGTGCGCGCACGAGGCCCTGCGCGTCGGGATGCGGCTGACCGTTGCCTTCCGGGAGGCGGGGGAGCCCGGTGAGGCCCGCGGCGAAGCCGTGGCGGTCTTCCGGCCCGGAACCTGACCGGCCGGTACGGGGGCGGGCCGGGAACGACGACGAGGACGAGGGCGAGTGCGCCGGGTTGAACAGGCCTGTGCAGTTGATGCCCACGGCGGACGGGCGCCGGAACAGGCGGGCGGTCGGCTGGGCCGTGTTCCCGGGGTACGCCACGGCCGCCGGCGGCTGCTGAGCGCGGCCCCCGTGCCTCGGCTTCCTAGAGTGCGAGTGCGGCGCGCAGTCCTGCCGAGACCTTCATCATGGTCTGAGGGGACAACGCACCGCGGTCCTCCTCCAAGTCGGTGCGGTACAGCAGGGCTACGTCGTCGCAGAGCGCACGTCCCACAAGGGGGTCCGCCGACCCGAGTTCGATGATCGTCGGCAACTCGGGCTTCGTGCTGGTGGTGAGCCGGACCGCCAGGCAGTCCTGCAGGGCTCGGTTGCGAGCGTTGTTGGAGACGACGAGCCAGGGTTTGCGCCCATTGCCGATGTCGGCCATGTAGACCCGGCCTCGGATGGGGGTGGGTGCGTTGCTCACGGAGGTCAGTCCTCCAGTCGAGCGCTGCGGGCTCGCATGGCGCGACGCGTGGAGGCGTCCTCGTCGTCCTGGGCGGCGGCCAGAGCGGCATAGCCGGTGAGCATGGCGTGCTCGGTCACGGCGATGCGTCCAGCAGTCAGAAGGGCGTGAAGAGTCTCGGCTTCCGAGGCGTCGTCGGACAGCCTTATGCCCGCCATCTGCTCAAGTGCCTCGTGTTCCGGTGACCCGGCCGTTCGGAGACGCTCGATGTGGGCCTGGTCCTCTTGGCTGAGGGGGACACTCTTGCGGACCTTCGTGTTCGCCATGACGCCCAGCATGCGGCAGATTCTGCAGCAATGCAAGCTGCACTATGTGCTGCAATCTGGCTCACAGCCCCGGCGCCCCCCACACCGGGAACCACCGGGACAGGTCCTTCTCCACCCGGAGGTCGTCGCCGAGGGCGCCCCGGACCTGGAGTTCCAGCTGGTTGTCGCGCTTCTCGGCGGTGCCGGGCAGCGGGGCGAACGGGTAGAACGTGCCGCGTTTGTAGAGGTAGACGAGCGCCAGCGACCGGCCGTCCGCTGACTCCGGGTCCCGGAAGCCGATCAGCGAGCAGAGCAGGTGCGGGCCGAAGCCGCCGTCCTGGAGCATCGTGTTGACCGCGTGCAGGTCGTTGACCAGGCCCGCCGTGTCGTCGGCCGGATGGGTGGCCAGCAGCCAGGTGTAGCCGTACGCGTCCCGGCTGAACTCCACCGGGATGCCGCCGCGTTCCGTGTCCGCGTCCAGCAGGTCCCGTACGTCCTCCTGGAGGCGCGCGAAGCCGCCGCCCTCCACACCCGCGAAACAGACCGACCCCCGGCCGGTCGGAGTGAAGCCGGTGGCGGCCTGGAGGGTGAGGGCGGCGGAGGGGACGGCGAAGAGCTGGTCGAGGTCGGGGCGGACCGGTTTGCTCCGGCCGAGGATCGCGTCGAGCAGGCCCACGGGCGTGACTCCTTCAGCGCTCGATGGTTCGGACGGGTTCAGCGGGACAGGTCGGCGGAGATCCGGGACAGCTGGTCCAGGCGCTGTTCCAGCGTCGGGTGCGAGGAGAACAGCCGGCTCATGCTCTCCTTCGCGGAGAACGCGGGCATGAAGTAGAACGCGTTGTACGGCTCCGCCTTCCGCAGGTCCTCCGTCGGGATGCGGGCCATCTGCCCGCTGACCTTCGTCAGGGCGGAGGCGAGCGCGGAGGGGCGGCCGGTGAGCAGGGCGGCGGCCCGGTCGGCGGAGAGCTCGCGGTAGCGGGAGAGCAGCCGGGTCAGCAGGAAGCTGATCGCGTACACGACGGCGCTGATCAGCGGGATCAGGAGAAGCAGGATGCCCGCCGGGTCGTTGCCGGGGCGGCTGCGCGCGAAGCCGCCCCACAGGGCGATCCGGGTGATGATCCCGGCCAGTACGCCGAGGAACGAGGCGATGGTCATGACCGCCACGTCCCGGTGCGCGACGTGCGACATCTCGTGGGCGAGGACTCCCTCCAGCTCCTCCGGCTCCAGTCGGCGCAGCAGGCCCGTCGTCGCGCAGACCAGGGCCGTTTTCTCGCTGCGGCCGGTGGCGAACGCGTTCGGCACGTCGCTCTCGGCGATCGCCACCTTCGGCTTCGGCATGTCCGCCAGCGCGCAGATGCGGTCGATGGCGCCGTGCAGCTCGGGGGCCTGTTCGGGGGTGACCTCGCGGGCCCCCATGCCGTACGCGGCGATGCGGTCGCTGAACCAGAACTGGGCGATGAACATGCCGCCCGTGATGATCAGGATGATCGGCCAGGAGCCCCGCAGGGCCGCGAGGAGCACGCCCACGAAGACGACGTAGAGCAGACCGATCAGGAACATGGTGGTGACCATGCGGCCGGTCAGACCCCGGTCGGGGGCGTAACGGGAGCGGGCTCGTGGCATCGGTGCCTCCCAACAGCTCGGCTGTCTCCCATAGTGCCCCTTTACGGTGAGAACCGGATAAACGTGCTGTGTGCAGCCGCCTGCTCTGGTCAGGGCCGGAGCAGCTCCCGCGTCCAGCCGCCTGTGCCGGTCAGGGCCGGATCGGCTCCCGTGTCCAGCCGCCTGCTCCGGTCAGGGCCAGAGCAGCTCCCGCGTCCAGTCGCCGCCGCTCCCCGCGCCCTCGGTGCGGCGGTAGCGCAGCCGGATGTGGCGGCGCCGGGCGTCGCCCTGGAAGAACTCGACCTCGGCCGGCTCGACGACGTACCGGGTCCAGGTCGGGGCCTCCGCGTCCGGCTCCGCCACCGCCCGGTCCCAGGCCGCGTCCGCCGTTCGGTGGAGGGTCGCCACCGCGTCCACGACCTCGCTCTGTGACCCGGTCAGCGCGGCGGCCAGTGCCCCGGTGGACCGGGCGTGCAGGTCGGCGTGGCTCTCGGCCGGGGTGCAGCGGACGACCGGGCCCCGGACCCGTACCTGCCGGCCCTGCGCGGGCCAGTAGAAGCCGAGCGCGGCGTGCGGACGGGCGGCGAGCTGGTGGCCCTTGGCGCTGGTGGCGTGGGAGGCGAAGTGCCAGCCCCGCTCGTCCGCGCCGTGCAGGAGCAGCGTGCGGACGTCGGGCAGGCCCTCGGCGTCGGCCGTGGCCAGCGACATCGCGTGCGGCTCGGGCTGTCCCGCCGCCACGGCCTCGGCGAACCAGCCGTGGAAGAGGGCGAGGGGCCCCGGCGGGGCGGACTCCGGATCGAAGGCGGGCAGCTCGGTGTCCCAGACGCGCTGGGCGTGCAGGAGGTCGCGGAAGGAGCGCTGGGCGGTGTCGTCGGTCATGGGGTCATTGGACCGCATGGAGCCGTCGGGCCGTGCGGCCCGACGGAGAAACCGGGCGCGGCCGTGGCGGACCGCGAGCCGCCGCCCTTCGACGGGGACACCGCCGCGCGGTACGGGACCCTCGTCGCGCTCGCCCTCGGGGTCCGTGTGACGCGGTCCAGGCCCGCGCCGCATGGACCTGACGATCGCGTCCGTGGCGTCCGTGGCGTCCGTGGCGTCCGTGGCGTCCGTCGCGTCCGTCGTATACGTCGTGCCCGTCGTGCCCCTCGCGTCGGTCCGGGCTGCCGCTCCTCACCCGCAACGCCGACGACCGCATGGGCCCGGCGAGCAGGGTCACCGTCGTCGGGCTGCGAGGGCGGAGCCCTCACCCCCGTCCCAGCACCACCGTCCCCGAGGAGCAGAACCAGCCGCCCGTCCCCGACGCCACCGCCAGCTCCGGCAGCCCGCCCCCGGCCCTCACCACCTGCCGGGCGCCTGCCTCCCCGCGCAGTTGCCGTACCGCCTCCACCAGCAGGAACAGCCCGCGCATCCCGGGGTGGCAGGCGGACAGGCCGCCGCCGTCCGTGTTCACCGGGAGTTCCCCGCGCAGCCCGGTGCGGCCCTTCTCGACGAACGCGCCGCCCTCGCCCTTCGCGCAGAAGCCCAGGTCCTCCAGCGTCACCAGCGTCATGTACGTGAACGCGTCGTAGATCTCGGCCAGATCGATGTCGGCCGGCCGCACCCCGGCCCGCTCGAAGGCCAGGCGGCCGGAGACGGCGGCGGGGGAGACCGTGAAGTCCTCCCACTCGGACATCGTGGCGTGCGAGGTGTGTTCCCCGGTCCCGAGGATCCACACCGGGGCCTTCGCCGTGTCCGGTACGTACTCCTCGGCCGCCAGCAGCACCGCGCATCCCCCGTCGCTGCGGATGCAGCAGTGCAGCTTGGTGAACGGGTCCGCGATCATGGGTCCCGACAGCACCTCGTCCACCGTGACCGGCTCCCGGAACATCGCCTCCGGGTTCGCCGCCGCGTTCGCCCGCGCCGTCACCGCCACCTCGGCGAGCTGCTCCAGCGTCGTGCCGTACGCGTGCATGTGGCGGCGGGCGGCCATCGCGTACTTGGCGACCAGGCTGTGCCCGTACGGCACCTCGAACTGGGCGGGCCCGCGCGCCCCGAACGACAGGTTCGACGTGCGGCGGCCCGCCCTGATGTCGGCCCGCGCTGTCGAGCCGTAGACCAGGAGCACGGCCCGGGCCCGGCCCGCGGCGATGGCGTCCGCCGCGTGGGCGGCCATCACCTCCCAGGTGGCGCCGCCCACCGCCGTCGAGTCGACCCAGGTGGGCCGCAGTCCCAGATACTCCGCGACCTCCACCGGGGCCAGCGTCCCGAGCCCCGCCGAGGCGAAGCCGTCGACGGCCGAGCGGTCGAGGCCGGAGTCGGCGAGGGCGCGGCGGGCGGCCTGGGCGTGCAGGGCGTACGGCGTGGCGTCGTCCACGCGGCCGCAGTCCGCGAGTGCCACACCGGCGACGGCGACCTTGCGGGAGCGGGAGGCAGGCATGAATCTGACGGTACATCAGATGCGGGGTCGTGCAACCGTGCGCGCGTGATGGCTTCCTCGTCCCGCGTGTGTGCGCGACTCTGGGAATTCCCCTCCCCTCTCCCTAGTATGACGGATCGTCAGATCCGGGGTCGTCGGGTGCCCCGGGTGGAAGGAGCCCGCCGATGGACACCGCCCTCACCGCGGAACAGCGCGAGATCCGCCGCACCCTGCGCGACCTGCTCGCCCGGCACGGCGGACCCGGCGCGATCCCCGCCGCCGTGCACACCGCCGAGGGCTACGACCCGGCCCTGTGGCGCAGGCTCGCCCGGGACCTCGGGCTGCCGGGCCTCGCGCTCGCGGAGGAGTACGGCGGGGCCGGCTGCACCGCCACCGAGCTGGCCCTCGCCTGCGAGGAGACCGGGCGGGCGCTGCTGCCCTCCCCGCTCCTCGCCACCACCGCCCTCGCCGCACCCCTGATCGCCGCCCTCGGCACCCCGGAGCAGCGGGCCGCTCACCTGCCCCGGATCGCCGACGGGACCCTGACCGCCGCGCTCGCCCTCCCCGGCGGCTCACTCGCCACCGCCCTCGGCCTCACCGGCGACAACCTCGACGGGGCCTGGGCGGGCGGCGGCCGGGCCGGCGGCGTCCAGGTCCGCGGGGCGGCGGGCGGGCGGCGGCTCTACGGGGAGGCGGGCCGGGTCCTGGACGGGCACAGTGCCGGGCTGCTCCTGGTCGCCGCCCACGCCGGGGGATACCCGCGCAGCCGTACGCAGCTGTTCCTGGTCCCCGGTGACGCACCCGGGCTCGTCCGCACCCGGCTCACCGCCCTCGACGAGACCCGCCCCCTGGCCCGCCTCGAACTGCGCGACACCCCCGCCGAGCCGCTCGGTGCGGACGATGCCGCCGATGTGGCCGCCGCCCTCGCCGACGCCGGGCGCACGGTCGCCGCGATCCTCGCCGCCGAGGCGGTCGGGGCGGCGGCGAGCGCCCTGGAGCGCACCGTGGAGTACGTGAAGGCGCGCGAACAGTTCGGCAGGGCCGTCGGCTCGTTCCAGGCCGTCAAGCACCGCCTCGCCGACCTGTACGTCCGGGTCGAGGCGGCCCGCTCCGCCGCGTACCACGCGGCCCGCGACCCCGAGGCCGGACCGCTCGCCCTCGCCCAGGCCCTGGAGGCGGCCAGGATCACCACCGGCGAGGCCGTCCAGCTGCACGGCGGCATCGGCTTCACCTGGGAGCACGAGGCGCACCGCTACCTCAAACGGGCGGCGGGCGACGAACTCCTCTTCGGGCCGGTCCACCGGCTGCGCGACCACGCGGCGGAACGGGCCGGCCTCTTCGGGCCCGCCACCACCGCCTCGCAGTCCACCACCGCTTCGCGGCGCGCCACCGCCTCGCAGTCCACCACCGCCTCGCTGCCCACCGTCACCGATTCCGGGCCCACCGCCGCCGATTCCGGGCCCGCCGCCGGGGCGGGTGTCCGGTGACCGCCGCCCGGGGGGTGCGGCTGGTCCAGCGGATCTCCTCGGCCCGGGGTTTCGCGCTGATCGCCCCGCATGTGGTCCCCGTCCTGGACCGGGCCGTGCACCGGCTCACCCGGGGGAGGGTGCTGCTCAGCGCCCGGATGCTGCCGGGGCTCGTCCTCACGGTGCCGGGGGCGCGGACGGGCCGCCCGAGGACCACTCCGCTGGCCTGCATGCCCGAGGGGGAGGTGGAGGGCGCCTGGATTCTGGTCGGCAGCAACTTCGGCCGTACGGGTCACCCGGCCTGGACCGCGAACCTGCTGGCCCGCGGGGACGAGGCCGTCGTCAACTGGCGCGGCCGGGACATCCCCGTACGCGCGACCCTGCTGGAGGGCGAGGAGCGGGCCCGGGTGTGGGAGGCCGCGCTCGCGTTCTGGCCGCCGTACGCGGCGTACCAGCGGAGGGTGGAGCGGCAGATCAGGCTGTTCCGCCTGGAGCGGCGGTAGCCGCAGGGGTGGCGGCCGGAGCGGCCGGAGCCGCAGGAAGGGCGGCCGGAGCGGCGGCCGTGGGCGTCGTCCGGGGACGCCGACGGCGGACCACCCGCGTGGGTGCGTGGGCGGTCCGCCGTCGGTGAGACAGGACGGGGCGGGGTGGGCCTACTTCACCGGCTTCTTGCCGGTGATGCCGAGGTGGACCAACAGTGCCAGGTTCGGGCGCAGTTCGGCCTGCTTGACGCCCCAGGTGGTGAAGCCCTTCTGGTGCGAGGCGACCGCGGCCAGCATCGCCACCAGTGAGCCCGCCATCGCCGCCGGGCTGACGTCCTTGTCGACCTTGCCCTTGCTCTGGAGCTCCTTCACCGATTCCGTGAGGGAGTTGGTGACCGAGTTCAGGATCTTCATGCGGATCTTGTAGAACCGTTTGTCCCCCTCGGCCGCGCCGAGGTCGATCACGCGGAGGATCGCGTCGTTGTGCCGCCAGAAGTCGAGGAACCCCTCGACGAGTTGCTCGGCGGTGGCCCAGCCGGCCTTGCCGACCCAGGAGCGTCCGGCGACCAGTTCGGTCAGCCCGGCACCCTCCTTGGCGACGTCCTCGGCGATTTCGAGGACGGCGCCCTCCACGTCGGGGAAGTACTGGTAGAAAGTCGCGGGTGAAGTCCCGGCCTTCCGGGCGACGTCGATGACTTTGACGTCCCGGTACGGCGAGGAGCTGAGCATCTCGCTGAGGCAGTCGAGCAGCTTCTGCCGCGTCGCCTGACCGCGTCGACCGGCCACGCGGCCGTCGACGGTGCGTACTTGTCCTGTCATGCCGTCAGCTTACCGAGGGGTGATGGGAGCGCTATTCGGCCGACTGCAAATGGGGAACGGCGCAGGACCGGCGGTGTGCCCGGGGGTGGGGGCGGCGGTTTTCGGCCGCCGTCCGCAGAGGCCGCGGGAGCTGGGGATGTTACGTACGGTAAATGTTATCAACAGCCTGTGGATAACGTCGGTGGACAACTTTCGTCCACATGCCGGGCGGCCCCATCACCGACCGGTCACATGTTCCCCAGGGGGCGTCCGTCGCGCGTTCGCCGTGCGTCGGGGCGCGCGGGGCCGGAGGCGACGTTACGTTGACTGTGACGGGCGTCACGACGTCACGATGTCATCGTCGGCGTCACTGCTACGGAAGGACCCGGTCCCATGGCCGCATTCGCGCATTCCGCGCCGTGCTGGGCGGACGTGCAGCTCTCCGACCTCGAAGCGGGCAAGCGCTTCTACGGCGGGCTCTTCGGCTGGACCTTCCGGGCGGGCGACGGCATGCCCTTCGCGGACGCGCTCAGCGACGGCCGCCTGGTCGCCGCGCTGGCCGCCAAGAAGGACGGCCGGATGCCCACGGCCTGGGGCGTCTACTTCTCCACCGACGACATCCGGGCCACCGTCGCCGCGATCCGCGAGCACGGCGGCCAGATCATCACCGACCCGGTCCGGGCGGGGGCCGCCGGGATCGTGGCGGAGGCGGCCGACCCCGGGGGCGCGGTCTTCGGGCTCTGGCAGCCGGAGGAGCGCGCGGGCTTCGAGAAGCAGAACGACCCCGGCTCCTTCTGCTGGACCGAGGTCTACACCCGGCAGCCGGACCGGGTGGACCCCTTCTACGAGAAGGTCTTCGGCTTCAGCGGCACCGACCTGGACGAGGCGGGCCACGACGTCTCCGGCGACTCCGAAGCGCTCGTCGACTTCCGGATGTGGTCCCCCGAGGGCGTCGAACCCGGCCCGGACACCGCCGTCGGCGGCCGCAGCGTCATCACGGACGCCTTCCCGGCCGAGATGCCGAGCTACTTCCTCATCTACTTCGCCGTCGCCGACTGCGACGCCGCCGCCGAACTCGCCGTACAGCTCGGCGGGCGCGTCGTCCAGCCGCCCTTCGACATCCCCTACGGACGGATGGCCGTGCTCCACGACGACCAGGGGGCCGCCTTCGCCGTACTGCAGCCCGCGAGCTGATCCCGTCACCGGGCAACCGGTGTGTGCGCATACGGGATGAAGTGACATGGGACACCCCGATCCGCCCCCGGGTTCGCAACCGGGGCCCGCGCCAGGAAGAATCGGGGTGCGCGCAGGGCGGGATTCGACCGGGCGGTAATACGCGGACCTCGACGCCGAGGTCCGTACGGGAGGGTGGCAGGCAAGTGGTGGAGCAGCTGACGCAGCACGACCCCAGACGGATCGGCCCGTTCGAGGTGCTGGGACGGCTCGGGGCCGGCGGCATGGGGCTGGTCTATCTCGCACGCTCGGCGTCCGGCCGGCGGGTGGCGATCAAGACGGTGCGGACCGAGCTCGCCGAGGACCAGCTCTTCCGGGTGCGCTTCACGCGCGAGGTCGAGGCCGCCCGCGCCGTCAGCGGGTTCTACACCGCCGCCGTGGTCGACGCCGACCCGCGCGCCGCCGTGCCCTGGCTCGCCACCGCCTATGTGCCCGCGCCCTCGCTCGAAGAGATAGTGAACGAGTGCGGCCCCATGCCGACGCAGGCCGTGCGCTGGCTGGCCGCCGGGATCGCCGAGGCCCTCCAGTCCATCCACGGCGCGGGCCTCGTCCACCGCGACCTGAAGCCGTCCAACGTCCTCGTCGTCGAGGACGGCCCCCGGGTGATCGACTTCGGCATCGCGTCCGGCGTCTCCAACACCCGCCTGACCATGACGAACGTCGCCGTCGGCACGCCCGCGTACATGTCGCCCGAGCAGGCCCGGGACTCCCGCAGCGTCACCGGGGCGAGCGACGTCTTCTCGCTCGGCTCCACCCTCGTCTTCGCCGCCACCGGGCACGCCCCCTTCCACGGGGCCAACCCGGTCGAGACGGTGTTCATGCTGCTGCGCGAGGGGCCCGACCTGGCAGGGCTCCCGGACGACCTGCGGCCGCTGATCGAGTCCTGCATGCAGATGGACGCCACCCGGCGGCCCAGCCCCGCCGACCTCCAGTCCCAGCTCGCCCCGCACCTCTTCGCCTCCGGCGGCGACGACAGCGGTACGGCCTCGGCCTGGCTGCCGGCCCGGGCCACCGCGATGATCGAGGCGCGCCGGGGCGGCGGGCGGACCGCGCCGCCCGCGGCCCCCGTGTCACCCCCGCCGCCCCGCGGCAGCCCCAGGGCCCCGGAACCGGACACCGCCTGGCGCAGTGGGGCCGATCTGCGCTCGCCCTCCCCGCTGGCCTCGCCCTCGCCGCTGTCCGGCGGGCCCGCCCCGGTCCCCTCGGCCGGGCCCTCCGCTCCCGACAGCGGGCCCGTCCGGCTGCCCGGCGCGAAGGTGCCGATCGGCCCCGGACCACGGGCGGGGACGGGCGCGGCGCGGCCGCCTCGCACCCGGCCCCCGCGACCGGCTGGGTCCGCCCGCCCGCCGGGGTCAACGGTGCCTCCCCCGCGGCCACGGCACCCGCCGCGCCCGTGCCGGCCCCGGGCCCCGCCCCGGACGCACCCGCCCCCGACCGGTGGCGGCCCTGGCGCTTCCGCATGTCCAACGACGTGTGGGGCACGCCCGTCGTCTCCGGCGATCTGCTGTACGTGACGTCCTTCGAGGTCCACGCGCTGGACGTGGGCAACGGCCGACGCCAGTTCAAGACCCGGGACGTGGCCTGGGCGATGGCCGTCGAAGGCGGCAGGATCCACGCGTCCGACGGTCCCTCGCTGTACGCGCTGGACGCCACGACCGGCGCCGAGCAGTGGCGTCTTTCGACCGACGCCTGGGTGTACGCCCTCAAGGCCGACCGGGGCACGGTCCTGACCGCGACCCGGGGCGGCGGTGTGCAGGGCTGGGAGGCGTCCAGCGGCGAGAAGCTGTGGGAAGTCACCGGCGCGCAGACCGACTTCGAGACGGCGGAGGCCGGGCCGGTCATCCACGACGGCACGGTGTACGTCTGGCAGGACGCCCGGCTGCGCGCGCTCGACGCCCGGACGGGCCTGGAGCGCTGGTCGTACCCGGTCGGCGACGCGGCCTCCTGCGGCGGCGTTCCGGTCCGGGTCACCCCGGCCGACGACGGCTACGTCTACGTCGCGGCGGGCACCCGGGTGCTGGCGGTGGAGACCGGCTCCGGCCGGGTGCGCTGGCACTTCGAGGCCCCGGCGGTCTTCCTCTCCCCGCCCGCGTTCGCGCCGGGCCCGGCGGTGACCGGCGGCGGGGTGTACCTCGCGGACTACCTCGGCACGGTGTACGCGCTGGACGCGACGACCGGCAAGGACCGCTGGCGGATCGCCACGGAGGCCCGGTCCTCCGTCGAACCGGTGCTGGTCGCGGTGGGCAACGTGCACGTCGGCAGCGGCAGCGCGCTCTACACCCTGGACGCGGTCACCGGCACCCCGAAGTGGCGCTTCGCGGCGGGCGGCGACGTGGTGGGCGCGCCGGTGGTGGCGGACGGCCGGGTCCACTTCGGCTCGGCGGACCACGTGCTGTACACCCTGGACGCGGCGGGCGGCCAGCTCCGCTGGAAGCTGGCGACGGGCGGCGAGATCACGGGCTCGCCCGTGGCGCGGGCGGGCGTGGTGTACGCGTGCAGCAAGGACCGCTGCGTGTACGCGCTGGACGCGCTGAAGGGCACGGGCACGGGGAACCGGGCGCGGACCTGAGCCCCCTCCTTCCGGCCTCCACCGGTCGGACGCGCTCGGGCGAGCCCGTCCGGCGGTCGCGGACGGAACCCCTGACGGGGGCGGGCGTCAGCCCTGCGGGGGCGGAGGAGGCGGCGGCCGGTGGGGCGGGTGCACCGGGTCCCGGGGGTCGCCCTCCGGGTAGGGAGCCCGCGGATACGACCGCGTACGGGGGTCATGGGGATCGGGACCCGTGTAGGGGTCCACCTCCGGCTCCGGCCACGGCGACGTCTGCACGGACATCCCCGGCTCCTGCGTCGGCGGCCAGGTGTCCACCTGATCGGCCGCCGGCACGGCGAACGGCTCCACCGGCTCCCGATCCCGCACCGCCCGCCGCTCCCGCCGGCTCCGCCGGCCGCTCATCAGCAGCGCCCCGATCAGCATCAGCGCCCCGCCCGCCAGTGCGTTGGCCACCCCCACCTGCAACCCCGCCCCGCCGCCGCCCACCACCAGCGATCCCGCGGCCTGCCCCTGGCGGACCATCCACAGGACCGTGAAGCCGAGCACCACCAGGCCCGCGAGGGCGACCACGAGCCGCGACCGGAGCAGCACGCCCAGGACCACCAGCAGCGCCGCCCCCAGGAAGGGCAGCAGGATCGAGACCAGCACCCCCGACCCGGTGGCGGTGATCCCCCCGAAGAGGTCCGCCACGCGGTAGTCGCGCCCGACCCGCCCGGCGTACCAGTCGCGGAACGGGCTCAGCACGGCCGACGCCGCCCCGGCGAGGGCGACGAGGGAGCCGAGGACGTTGCGGATCATCGTCAGGCCTCCAGGGGCGTACGCGAACGGCCCCCGTCACCGACGCTACGCCCGGACGATCACCCCCGCCACGCAGACCATGACCGGACCGTGACAGGGTCATGACGCGAAGGGGTGGTCGCGCACGGCATGCTGAGGGGCACGACGCACGCCCGTGGCGCGACGCACGACAGTCAGACGTACGGCAACGACACGCAAGGGGGGCTGCATCCATGATGCGGCGACAGATGAAGCTCGCGGCGGTCCTGGTCGTGGTGGTGCTCGCGCTCACCGGATTCTCGACCACCGCCGGCAGCGGCAAGAGCAAGAGCCGGAGCGGCAAGAGCAGCAGTTCGGGCGGCGGCTGCTCCAACTCGAAGAAGAGCAACAACGGCTACCGCGGCACGCACGACGACGACCACGACGACGACTACGACTCCTCGTCCTCCGGTTCGTCCGGCTCCTCCGAGACCCCGGCACCCACCGCGTCCGACGACGTCGCCGACGTCCGGGTCATCCGGTGTGCCGCGCCGCGCGAGGGCAAGCGCAAGGCGGTCACCTCGTCGCTGATCGAGGTGCGGGCGAACGATCCGTACACGCAGGAGTACGAGATCGACGTGCGGTTCGTCGACGCCCGCGGCAACACCGTCGACACGGCCGATGCCACCGCGACCCTCGACACCGGCGAGTTCCGCACGCTCACCGTACGGATGGAGAGCCCCGGCAAGGTGTCCCGGGTCAAGCGCTGCGAAGTGACCGCCAAGGTGCTCTGAGCGCACGGCCCGCCTGCGCAGGGCCCGCCTACGCGCGGCCCATCTGCGCAGGGCCCGCCTGCTCACCGCACCCTGCTCACCGCACCCGGGGCCGCCCGCCCCCGCACCGCGCCGCGAACAGTTCCGCCTGTCGGTCCGGGGGCAGGTTGCCGAGGGCGATCAGCGCCGGGGCCTGGGCCATCGCCTGGGTCCTGGCCGCCTCCTTCGCGGACCACACCGCCCGGACCGTGCCCTGTACCGCGTCCGTCGGGTACGCCGCGATCACGGCCGCCGAGCGCAGCGCCGCCGCCGCCGCGCCGCCCGGCTCCGTGACCTCGCTGACCAGCCCGACCGCGTGGGCCCGCTCGGCGCTCACCCGTTCCGCCGTGCCCATGAGGGACATCCGGGCGACTTCCCCGTACGGCATGCGCTGGGCCATCGCGACCGCCTCGTACGCGGGGACCATCCCGTACGCCGTGTGCGGGTCGAAGAACGTCGCCTCCCGGGAGGCGACGACGAACTCCGCCTCACCCAGCAGGTAGAACGCCCCGCCGCAGGCCATCCCCTCCACCGCCGCGATCACCGGCTTCCACAGGTCGTTCGCCTTGGGCCCGACGCGCAGGAGCGGGTCGTCGACGGCGTACGGGGAGGGAGGCTGCGGGACCTCGGCCCCCCGGTCGATCCCCGTGCAGAAGGCGCGGGTCCCGGTTCCGGTGAGGACGGCGGCCCGTACGCTCTCGTCGTACCGCAACTCCTGCCACAGCGAGGTGAGTTCCCCGGCGGTCTCCAGGTCGATCGCGTTGAGCTTCGCGGGTCGGTCGAGGGCGACGAGGACGACTCCGGGCGCGGCCTCCCGCTCGATGCGCAGGGCCATGGCTCATCGCTCCAGGAGCCAGCGGACGAGGGTGACCCGGCCGTCGGGCCCCGCCGGGCAGAAGGCGGCCCGCACCGGAGCCCCGATCCGCAGCCGTGCCGGGTCGACGGAGTTCAGCGGTGCGCCGGGGGAGGCGACGACGTTCCCGGCGAGCCGGATCCGCGGGGCCTCCGCCAGCTCCACCAGCACCGCGTTGTACGGGGCCTGTTCGGCGTAGGCGGGGAGGAGCGGCGGGTGCGGGACCACGTACGACCAGAGCCGTCCGCGCCCGCTCATCAGCCGCCACTCGCCGGCGAACGACCCGCAGTGCGGGCAGCAAGGCCGGGGCGGGAAGCGGAGCTCGCCGCAGGCGGGGGACGCGCAGGCCTGGACGCGGAGTTCGCCGCGGGCGGCGTACTCCCAGAAGGGCGCGCCGTCCTCGTCGACGACGGGCAGCAGCGGGGAATCGCTCATGCTCATGGGACTGCCTCAACTCCTCAGCAGGACGGCGGATGTCGGCACACCCTCACCGGCGGTGACCAGGCAGGTGGCGGCGTCCGGCACCTGGGCGGTGGAGGTGCCGCGCAGTTGCTTGACGCCCTCGGTGATGAGGTTGAAGCCGTGGACGTACGCCTCGCTCAGCCCGCCTCCGCCGGTGTTGATCGGCAGCCGCCCGCCGCTCTCCAGCGCCCCGCCCTCGGTGAACGCGCCGCCCTCGCCGCGCGCGCAGAAGCCGTAGCCCTCCAGGGACAGCGGGACGAGCGGGGTGAACGCGTCGTAGATCTGGGCCACATGGACGTCGTCCGGGCCGAAGTCGGCCTGCTTCCAGAGTTGTCGGGCTGCCGTCCAGGCGGGTCCGGTGAGCGGGTCGTCGTTCCAGTAGTTGACCATCCCGTGGTGCTGGGCGGGCAGCCCCTGCGCGACGGAGTGGAGGTAGACGGGCTTGTGCCGGCAGTCCCGGGCGCGCTCGGCGGAGACGATGACGCAGGCCAACGCCCCGTCCGTCTCCAGACAGTTGTCGAAGAGGCAGAGCGGTTCGCTGATCCAGCGGGAGGTCATGTACATCTCGCGGGTCAGCGGGCGGTCGTACATGACCGCGTCCGGGTTCTGGTTGGCCCGGTTGCGGCAGGCGAGGGCGACGTTGAAGAGGTGGTCCCGGGTGGCCCCGTACTCGTGCAGGTAGCGCCGGGCGAGCATGCCGATCTCGTCGGCGGGCCGCAGCAGCCCGTAGGGCCGGGTCCACTGGGCGGGAGTGGGGAGCTGGACGGTGGTGTTCCTCCACGGCCGGGGACCGGACCCGCGCTTGCGGGACCGCCAGGCGACCCCGACGCTCGCCTGGCCGGTGGCGATGGCGGCGGCGAGATGGCCGAGGGTGGCGCAGGAGCCGCCCCCGCCGTACCCCGCCCTGCTGAAGAAGGTGACGTCCCCGGCCCCGATCGCCTTGGCGAGTTCGACCTCGTCGGTCTCCTCCATGGTGTACGAGGCGAAGGCGTCGACCTCCGAGGGGGCGATGCCCGCGTCGTCGAGGGCGGCGAGGACCGCCCGGCAGGCGAGCGTCCTCTCGGACTCCGGAAGGCGTTTCGCGAACGCCGTCTGCCCTATCCCGGCTATCGCCGTCGCGTCCTTGAGCGTCGCCATCCGCTGACCTCCCGCACCGTCGCCGCTGCTGACAGCGGCAGAGGCTACCGCTAATCTGACGGATAGTCAGCTGGTGCGGCGGCGGAAGGCGGGCGCGTGATGCGGGGCGACGAGGAGTGGGGCAGCATCCCCGGGCTGGTGCGGGCGGCGGCGATGCGGTACGGCCCGGCCGAGGCGGTGGCCGACGGCCGCACCCGGCTCTCCTACGCCGAGCTGGGCGACCGGGTGGAGCGCGCGGCGGCCGCGTGCATGGCCGCCGGGGTGGAGCCGGGGGACCGGGTCGCAGTCTGGGCCCCGAACACGACGGAGTGGATCGTCTCGGCGCTCGGGGCCGTGAGCGCGGGCGCGGTGCTGGTCCCGCTCAACACCCGCTTCAAGGGCGCGGAGGCGGCGCACATCCTGCGGCGCAGCCGGGCCAGGCTGCTGTTCGTGACGGGGACGTTCCTGGGCACGTCGTACGTGGCGTCGCTGCGCCGGGCGGAGGTGAGGCTGCCGGACCTGGAGCGGGTGGTGGTCCTCGCGGACACGGCCCCGGAGGACTACACGAGCTGGCCGGAGTTCCTGGCGGCAG
Organism: Streptomyces sp. YPW6; assembly: GCF_018866325.1. NCBI lineage: Bacteria > Bacillati > Actinomycetota > Actinomycetes > Kitasatosporales > Streptomycetaceae > Streptomyces > Streptomyces sp. YPW6. The sequence goes on along the minus strand of NZ_CP076457.1, from coordinate 3,003,209 downwards.
GGGAGGGGGTGGAGTCCTCGGCGGTCCGGGACCGGGCGGCGGCGGTCGCCCCTTCCTCCCCCTCCGACATCATCTACACCTCGGGCACGACGGGCGCCCCCAAGGGGGCGGTGATCACCCACGCCCAGACCCTGCGCGCGTACGGGATCTGGAGCGACCTGGCGGGCCTGCGCGAGGGCGACCGCTATCTGATCGTGAACCCCTTCTTCCACACCTTCGGCTACAAGGCGGGCATCATCGCCTGCCTGATGCGGGGGGCCACGATGGTGCCGCAGCCGGTGTTCAACGTGGACACGGTGCTGGCGAACATCGCGGCGGAACGCATCTCGGTCCTGCCAGGACCGCCGACCCTCCACCAGTCCCTGCTGGACCACCCGGCCCGCGCGGCGCACGACCTGTCGGCCCTGCGCCTGGTGGTGACCGGTGCGGCGGTGGTCCCCCTCCAGCTCGTGGAGCGCCTGCGCGTCGAGCTGGGCATCGCCACGGTCCTCACGGCGTACGGCCTCTCCGAGGCGAGCGGCATCGTCACGATGTGCCGCCGGGACGACGCCCCGGAGACCGTGGCGACCACCTCGGGCCGGGCGATCCCCGGCACCGAGGTCCGCGTCCTGGCGGACCCGGGCGTCCCGGGCGAGGTCCAGGTGCGCGGCTTCACCGTGATGAGCGGCTACTTCGAGGACCCGGACACGACGGCCGCCACGATGACCGAGGACGGCTGGCTCCGCACCGGCGACGTGGGCGTCCTGGACGCCGCGGGCAACCTGCGGATCACGGACCGGATCAAGGACATGTTCATCGTGGGCGGCTTCAACGCGTATCCGGCCGAGATAGAGCAGCTTCTCGGCCTCCACCCGGACGTGGCCGACGTCGCGGTCGTCGGCGTCCCGGACCCGCGCCTCGGCGAGGTCGGCAAGGCCTACGCGGTCCGCCGCCGGGGCGCGACGCTCACGGCGGACGACCTGATCGCCTGGTCCCGCCGCGAGATGGCGAACTTCAAGGTCCCGAGGGCGGTGGAGTTCGTCCCGGAACTCCCGCGCAACGCGAGCGGCAAGGTGATGAAGGGGGAGCTGCGGGGGCGGGGGTAGGGGACCGCTTGTCCGGCTTCCCCGGGTGGGGTGAGGAGGAGTGGGGCCTGCCCGCGTTTGGCGGTACGGCCGAGAGTACGGCAACTAAGAAGTACACCGTCACCCTGCCGGAGGAGCTCCGCGAGGCCGGCCTCCACGGCCGCAAGTACGCCGTCGACGCGGCGCTCGCGGCGCTCGCGAACCGTCAGCAGGGCCGGACGGCGCTGTTCACGTCCGACGTGGACGACATGGGGAAGCCGTGCGCGAAGAGGGTTCAGGTGCGCGGCCTGTAGGCCCCGCCCCCGGACACGCATGAGGGGCCCGAGCGTTTCCCCCGTCTCGGGCCCCTCACACATTCCCCCGTACCGCGACCTCGGCGGCTCCCCCTCGGCGTCGCCGTGATCGCTTCCCCCGTGTCCCCGTCGGGGAGGCCTACGGCTTCGGCTTGAACGGCTCCGACGTCGCGTGCTGGTCCTGCGTCGTCATCGGCTCCGACGTCGCGTGCTGGTCCTGCGTCGTCATCGGCTCGCCGGTCGCGTGCTGGTCGGCGGGCTTGAAGACCGGGTCCTTCTTCGTGGCGTCGGCCATGTCGGTCAACTCCTTCTCTCGGTGCGGTGCGCAGTGGGTTGGCGAGGCCCGTCCAGCTGTTCCCCCGTGGACGGCTGGGCGGGCCTCTTGGGGCCGCTCACCTTAGTGGCGCACCCGATGTCGCCCCCGTCTGCCCCCCGACGCGACGGATCGACAGGAACGAGCATGGCGGGCGGCGATAAACGAACGATGAACGAGCCCGTTTCAGTGCGCCGCGATGCTCGTCAGCAGGGAGCGGACACCGTCCGCCTCCGGTGCGGCGAGGTCGTCGTAGATGCCCAGCGCCTCGTTCCAGCAGACCTGTGCACGGCCGGTCTGGCCTATGCCCGCCAGCGCACGGCCCAGCACGGTCAGGACGTTTCCCCGCCGCCACTCGCCGCCGATGCCCCGCAGGACGGTCAGCGCCAGCTCCGCGTACTGGGCGGCCTGCGCGGGCTGCCCGGACGCGATGTCCACCTCCGCCAGCCGGAACAGGGCCATGCCCTCCCAGAGCCGCTGGCGGCTGTCACGGAATATCTCCAGCGCCTCGGTCAGCTTCGCGGTGGCGGCCGCGAACTCGCCGCTCTGGGTCAGCGCCATGCCCAGGGCGTAGCGGCCGTTCGCGCCGCGCAGGGCGTGTCCCAGGGAGTCGTAGATCTCGATGCCGGAGCGGGCCAGCGTGATCGCACTGCCGGTGCGTCCCGTGGCCAGGTGGATGCGGGAGAGGTTGCACAGGGCGCTCGCCTCGCCCGGCTGGTTGCCGTCGCTGCGGAACGCGTCGATCGCCTGGTTCAGGAAGGCTTCGCCGTCCTGGTGGCGGCTGTGGTAGAGCGCGATGATGCCCCGGGCGTTGGCGGCCCAGCTGACCGCCAGCAGGTCCTGGGCGGTTTCGGCCAGCCGCATCGCCTCCTCGGCCCCCTGGTCCGCGTGGTCGAACCGGCCCGCCAACTGGTGCGCGTTGGCGAGCGACATGACGGCCCGGCTCTCCGCCCGGGGGTCGCCGCACTCGCGTGCGGCCTCGCGCACGGTCGCGGCCGCCGCTTCGTACTGCTTCGCGTTGGCGCCCGACTCGCCCAGGTCCAGGGCGGCGTACAGCAGGTCCACCGCACGGCGCAGGGTGGCCGGGCGCGCCACCTGGCGTACGCAGGCCAGCAGGTTCGTCGCCTCCGTGTACAGCCAGTCCAGGGCCGCGTGCCGGTCGGCGAAGACGAGGCCCGCGTGGTCCGTCGGCTCCAGGTGGTCCACCAGCCGGTCCCCCGGCCGCTCCAGCGCGTACACCCCCGCGGCCGTGGCCAGATAGAAGTCCAGCAGCCGCGACACCGCCGACTCCCGCTCCACCGCCCGCTCGTCCCGCTCCGCGCACGCACGCGCGTAGAGGCGGACCAGGTCGTGGTAGCGGTAGCGGCCCGGGGCGGCGGACTCCACCAGGCTCGTGTCCACCAGGGCCTCCAGGAGGTCCTCCGCCGTGTGCGGGTCCAGGTCGAGCAGGGCGGCGGCCGCGGCGAGGGAGATGTCCGGGCCGTCCGCGAGGCCCAGGAGGCGGAAGGCGCGGGCCTGGGAGGGTTCCAGCTGGCCGTAGCCGAGCTCGAACGTGGCCTTCACCGCGAGGTCCCCCGCCTGGAGCTCGTCCAGCCGCCGCCGCTCGTCCGCGAGCTTCGCGGCGAGCACCGACACCGTCCAGGTGCGGCGCGCCGCCAGGCGGGAGGCGGCGATGCGGATGGCCAGCGGCAGGAAGCCGCACGCGGCCACCACGTCCAGGGCCGCCTCCCGCTCCGAGCCCACCCGCTCCGCGCCCACGATCCGGGTGAAGAGCTGGAGCGCCTCCTCCGGAGACATCACGTCCAGGTCCACCAGGTGCGCCCCGGCCAGGTCCACCATCCGCACCCGGCTCGTCACCAGCGCCGCGCACCCCGGAGTGCCGGGCAGCAACGGGCGGATCTGGGCCGCGTCGTGCGCGTTGTCCAGGAGGATCAGGACACGGCGGCCGTCCAGCGCCGAGCGGTACAGCGCGGCCCGCTCGTCCAGCGTGTCCGGGATCGCCGAGTCCGCCGTGCCCAGCGCGCGCAGGAACGAGCCGAGGACCGTCTCCGGTTCGGCGGCCCGCGCCCCCGCGCCCTGGAGGTCGACGTACAGCTGTCCGTCCGGGAAGTGCCTGCGGGCCTGGTGGGCGACGTGCACCGCCAGCGTCGTCTTGCCGACGCCGCCGATCCCCGCCACCGCGGAGACCGCCATGACCGAACCCTCGGCGGTGGCCAGCCGGCTCCCGAGCTCCGTCACGAACGCGGACCTGCCGGTGAAGTCGGGCACGGTGGCGGGGAGCTGCGCCGGCCTCAACGGCGCGGGCGCCGGGGCCGGTTCGTCCACCGGGCGGGCCAGCTCCTCGTCGGCGCGCAGGATGCGCTGCTGGAGCTGGGCCAGTTCGGGGCGCGGGTCCACCCCCAGCTCCTCCGCGAGGAGCCGCCGGGTGTCCGCGTACACCGCGAGTGCCTCGGCCTGCCGCCCGCTGCGGTACAGCGCCACCATCAGCAGCTCGCGCATCCGCTCGCGCAGCGGGTGCGCCGCGGTGAGCGCGGTCAGCTCGGACACCGCCTCCGCGTGGCAGCCGACCTCCAGGTCCAGGTCGAGCCGCGTCTCGGTGAGCTGGAGCCGCCACTCCTCCAGCCGGGTCCGCTGGTTGTCCGCGTACGGGCCGGGAACGGACGCCAGCGCCTCGCCGTCCCACAGGCCCAGCACCTTGTTGATCAGGGTGCGCGCCTGGCACCGCTCCCCGGCCGCCCGCGCCTTCTCCGCCTCGGCCGCCAGGTCCTGGGCCAGGGTGAGGTCCAGCGCGCTCCGGTCGATCCGGATCGCGTACCCGCCGGACTCGCTGACCAGCGTGTCCTGGCCGAGGATCTTGCGCAGCCGGGAGGCGTAGGTCCGGATCGTGGCCAGTGCCTGCGAGGGCGGGTCCTCGCCCCAGAACGCGTCGATCAGCTCGCCCGCGGTGGCCGTCCGCCCCTCGCGCAGCAGCAGCGCGGCCAGCAGGGCCCGCTGCTGGGGCGAGCCGGAGGAGAGCAGCTCCGGGCCCCGCCAGGCCCGTACGGGGCCCAGCACGGTGAACCTGAGAGCGTCCCCCGTACCCGGTTTCTCCGGAGCACGCTGCTCCGGTACGCGCACGCGTGGCCCGCCGTCACGGTCCATTGATGCCCCCTGTCCTGCTCGCCTGCCGGTCCCGCTCGTCTGCGGATCCTGCCGGTGGTGCCCGCGCCCGCATGCCCGCCGTGCGCCGAAGTGCGGTGGGCATCCGGATGGCGCGGTACCGCTGGTATCGCGCTCAACAGTCTGCCTTGTCCCGGGCTGCCTCGTCAGCAGTGGGTGACGCTCTGCACAAGCCCTCGACAACGATTCGGGAACCGTGCCCCGTCGCACGCTCCCGCCGCGCTCACCGCCGTGCTGCCGGGCCGTGCCCGCACAAGAGCTGACGGTTCGTCAGATCGGCGCTACCGTGGAACGCATGGAGACCTTCCCGAAGATCATCTCGGTGGACGACCACACGGTGGAGCCCGCTCATGTCTGGCGGGACCGGCTCCCGTCCCGGTACGCGGACTCCGGCCCGCGCGTCGTGCGCGCGCCCCTGAAGGAAATGACCTTCCTGGGCGGAAAGTTCGCGCCCGTGATGGGCGCCAGGGGCGACGACGGTCCGGTGGGCGACTGGTGGGTGTACGAGGACCTGCACCGCCCGCTCACCCGGCTGGACACCGCCGTCGGCTACGACAGGGACGAGATCAAGCTGGAGATCATCACCTACGAGCAGATGCGGCCCGGCTCCTACTCGGTCCCCGACCGGCTCGCCGACATGGACGTCAACCACGTCCAGTCCGCGCTCTGCTTCCCGACCTTCCCGCGCTTCTGCGGGCAGACGTTCACCGAGGCCAAGGACCGCGAGCTGGGGCTCCTCGGCGTACGCGCCTACAACGACTGGATGGTGGAGGAGTGGTGCGGCCCCGAGGCGCACGGGCGCCTCATCCCCCTCACCCTCATCCCGCTGTGGGACGCGGAGCTCGCCGCCGCCGAGGTGCGGCGCAACGCCGCGCGGGGCGTGCGCGCCGTCGCGTTCTCCGAGATACCTCCCCATCTCGGGCTTCCGTCCATACATGCGGACGACTGGGATCCGCTCCTCGCGGCCTGCGACGAGACGGGCACCGTCATCGCCATGCACATCGGCTCGTCGTCGCGGATGCCGTCCACCTCGGCCGACGCCCCGCCCGCCGTCGGCTCCACCATCACCTTCGCCAACTGCTGCTTCTCGATGGTCGACTGGCTGATGAGCGGCAAGTTCGAACGCTTCCCCAACCTCAGGATCATGTACGCGGAGGGGCAGATCGGCTGGATCCCCTACATCCTGGAGCGCGCCGACGTGGTCTGGGAGGAGAACCGCGCCTGGGGCGGCGTCGCCGGGAAGGTCCACCGCCCCCCGTCCGAACTCTTCGCCGAGCACGTCCACGGCTGCTTCTTCGACGACGCCTTCGGGCTGAGGAACCTCGACGCGATCGGCGTCGGCAACGTCCTCTACGAGACGGACTACCCGCACTCCGACTCCACCTGGCCCCGCTCCCGCGAGGTCGGCGAGGCGCAGATGGGGCACCTGCCCCCGGACGTCGTCGAGCGGATCGTCCGCGGCAACGCCATCGAGCTGCTGGGGCTCACGCCGGACGGCCTCTGGGCGGGCCCGTGAGCGTCGGTGGGCACGGAGCGGGGCCCTCCGCCCCGTACCCCCGGTGCGTCAGACCTTCGCCACCGGCTCCTGAAGCTCCGTCACCCACCCCGTCCGGTCCGGCGGACACTCCAGGCTGACCTCGCGGGCGTACCCCGTGGAACGGTAGCCGTTGGCCTCCAGCCAGCGCGCCAGGGTGTTGGCCGCCGGCAGTACGTCGTCCATCGCGCCCCGGTGCACGACCGTCGCCGCCTCGAAGGCCGGCAGCTCCACCACCCGCGCCTCCGTGTCCCCGGCCGCGCCCACCGGGGCCGACACGGTCACCCCGGCGTGCACGACGATCCCGCCGCCCCCGGGCTCGTCCTCGTACCGGGCGATCCCGGGGCCGGTGGGCCGGATGCCCGCGCCCTCCAGGAGCGGGAAGAGCCGCTCGTACAGCGGGCCGATCACCGGCCCGATGTCCTGCGGCTGGTAGCTCGCGGCCGTCCCGGTCAGCTCGGCCACCCGGACCGCGGGAACGGTCTTGATCACGACGTCTTCGGCAGGCATGCGCCCCTCGCTCTCGATCGACCGGAGCCTCGCCTCGACCCGGGCCAGCCGCGCCGCCGCGGCTGCCGCCGCCTCCGCCAGCTCCGCCCGGCGCAGCCGCAGCATCCCGCGCAGCTCCTCCGGGCCCACCTGCTCGTCCAGGACCGCCCCCACCTGCTGGAGCGTGAAGCCGAGGTCCTTGAGTGCGAGGATCCGGTTGAGCCGGGCGAGCTGGGCCGCGCCGTAGAAGCGGTAGCCGGTGGCGGGGTCGGTGCGGTCCGGGCGCAGCAGCCCGATGGCGTCGTAGTGACGCAGCATCCGGGGCGACACCCGTCCGTACCTGGCGAAGTCTCCGATGGTGAACATGACGGCTCCACACCACCCCTTCACACGGGGTCAAGGTCAAGCACGGTCCCGGGGCCGGTCCGGGACCGCGATCCGGACCGTGCACGGGCAGGAGCCCCGCTCCTCCGCCGAAGCGGGGGAGCGGGGCTCCTTGGGTACTGCTCTGTGCGACCGCGATCGGCCGACCCGGGCAACTAGGCCGGGGTGACGTTCTCAGCCTGCGGACCCTTGGGCCCCTGAGTGACGTCGAAGTTCACGACCTGGTTCTCCTCGAGGGAGCGGAACCCGGACGCGTTGATCGCGGAGTAGTGAACGAAGACATCCGGGCCGCCGCCGTCCTGGGCGATGAAGCCGAAGCCCTTTTCAGCGTTGAACCACTTGACGGTTCCGGTAGCCATAAGCCCTCCTTGGGCCAAAGGGTTGCCCTGCTCCAGAACCTGCAAACAAGTCTGAAAACTACAAAAGCCTGCGGGTCACATGCTCCGCAGGCTCTGTACTGCAAGGGAAACCAAACTGCAACTTGCGGCGAGCCTAGCACGCAGTCTCGGGAGAGCGGTAGAGGGAAAGATCACTTCACCCGAAGGTTTGACCGCCCCGCCGGACGGCCTGCGGGAGGCCCCGCGAAGTGCCCTTCGGAAGGTCCTCCGGGGGCCCTTCCGAAGGACCTCGGAAGGGCCCCCGGAGCGGGGAGCGGAAAGGGGGGGTGCACGGGCCCCGGTGGTGCTCGTGCACCGGTGCGGGTCTAGCCTCGCGATGTGGACAATTCAACCGTCTCCCCCCGCGAAGGCGACGACCGTCGCAGCCGGCCCCGCGTGGGCCACATCCAGTTCCTGAACTGCCTCCCCCTCTACTGGGGCCTGGCGCGGACGGGAACCCTGCTCGACCTGGAGCTCTCCAAGGACACCCCGGAGCGGCTCAGCGAGCAGCTGATCAGGGGAGACCTGGACATCGGCCCGGTCACCCTCGTGGAGTACCTGCGCAACGCCGACGACCTGGTGGCCTTCCCCGACATCGCGGTCGGCTGCGACGGGCCCGTCATGTCCTGTGTGATCGTCTCCCAGCTCCCGCTGGAGCAGCTCGACCGCGCCCGGGTGGCGCTCGGTTCGACCTCCCGCACCTCGGTGCGGCTGGCCCAGCTGCTGCTGGCCGAGCGCTACGGCGTCCGGCCCGACTACTACACCTGTCCCCCCGACCTGGGCCTGATGATGCAGGAGGCGGACGCCGCCGTGCTGATCGGCGACGCCGCGCTGCGCGCCAACCTGCACGACGCGCCCCGGCTCGGGCTCCAGGTCCACGACCTGGGCCAGATGTGGAAGGAGTGGACGGGCCTGCCGTTCGTCTTCGCCGTCTGGGCGGCCCGCAAGGACTTCCTCGCCGCGCACCCCGAGCCGACGTCCCGGGTCCACGAGGCGTTCCTGGCCTCCCGGGACCTCTCCCTGGAGGAGGTCGCCAAGGTCGCGGAGCAGGCGGCCCGCTGGGAGGCGTTCGACGCGAAGGTGCTGGAGCGGTACTTCACGACGCTCGACTTCCGCTTCGGCCCGGACCAGCTCGCCGGCGTCCGCGAGTTCGCCCGCCGCACGGGCGCGGACACCGGTTACCCGGCGGACGTCCGGGTGGAGCTGCTCGGCGTCCGGACGACGGAACGCTAAAGGGGGAATTCCCTTATCCCTTCCCGGAACAGGTCTGCCGGATAGGCGTACCGGGCAGGGAAAGGTGCGTGGCGGAACAACACATTCGCGCCTTTCCCCGGGGCGAAAAGATCCCCTCCTGGCCGGAGACGGGGGAATGGTCCGGCCGTTTCCCGGTGACCGCGCCGGTGGCGCCCCCTAGGCTTCGGTCCGGGTCCGGACCAGCCACAGGGATGACCGTCCACGGTTTCACCGTCCGCAGGGTTCACAGGGGGAGTCCATATGCAGCCGCTGGAAGCGGGCGAACCGCACACCATCGGTGCCTACCGGCTGCTCGGCAGGCTCGGCGCGGGCGGTATGGGCCGGGTCTATCTCGGCCGCAGCGCGGGCGGACGTACGGTCGCGGTCAAGGTGGTCCACCCCCATTTCGCCCTCGACGAGCAGTTCCGGGCCCGGTTCCGGCGCGAGGTGGAGTCCGCCCGGCGCATCGGCGCGCAGTGGACGGCCCCGGTCCTGGACGCCGACCCGGACGCCCCGGTGCCGTGGGTGGCCACCGGTTACGTCGCGGGTCCCCCGCTCTCCCAGGCGATCACCGAGCACGGCCCGCTTCCCGAGCACGCGGTACGCACCCTGGGCGCGGGCCTCGCCGAGGCGCTCGCCGCCGTCCACGGCCAGGGCATCGTCCACCGCGATGTGAAGCCCTCCAACGTGCTGCTCGCCCTGGACGGCCCCCGCCTCATCGACTTCGGCATCGCGCGGGCCCTGGGCGCGACCGTCTCGCTCACCTCCAGCGGGGTCTCCGTCGGCTCGCCCGGCTACATGGCGCCCGAGCAGATCCGGGGCCGGGACGTCTCCGGCGCGGCGGACGTCTTCTCGCTGGGCGCGGTCCTCGCGTACGCGGCGACGGGCGCCGCCCCCTTCCCGGGCGACTCCTCCGCCGTCCTCCTCTACAAGGTGGTCCACGAGGAACCCGAGCTGGGCGATCTGGCGGGTGAGCTGCGCGAGGTGGTCGCGGGCTGCCTCGCCAAGGACCCGGCCGCCCGCCCCGCCCCGGCCGACCTCGCACGGGCGCTCGCCCCGGGCGGGGCGATGGCGATGGTGGCGGGCGGCTGGCTGCCGGGCCGGCTGGTGCGCGAGGTGAGCCGGTCCGCGGTGGCGCTGCTGGACCTGGAACCGCAGGACGCCCCGGTGCAGTCGGGCCCGGTGCCCTTCAGCAGCGCGTCGCTGGGAGCGGGAGCGGGGGCGGGACCTCGCCCCTGGCCGGGGGAGGCCGCACCGGGCCGGGCCGGTGAGTCCGGTCCGCCCGGCCCGGACCCGCGGGAAGCGTCGTACGGGACCCCGCGTCCGAGGGAAGCGCCGGGGGGAGCGGCACCGGAAGCCCCGGAGGAAGCCGCACCGGAGGCGCCGCAGGGCAGCGTGCCGTTCCGGCCGCCGCACCCGCAGGACGACGTGTACGGGACGCCGCATCCGCAGGACGACTACGGGACGCCGCCCCCTCCGCCGCCCCCGATGACCCCGCGGGCCAAGGCCGCCCCCGCCGGGCCCCCGCCCCCGGCGCACGCCGGGACCTACCGGCAGGGCGGCGGCGCGCCCGGCGGCAGCGGCGTGCCGGGGCAGCGCGGCGGCGACCCCCGCCTCTCCTTCACCGTCAGCGCCGAGAACCGGCAGACACCCGGCGAGCGGCGGGGCCGCCGGGTCAGCTGCACCGTCGCCCTGGCCGTGGCGGGCGCCCTCGCCGCCGTCAGCCTCGGCACGGGCCTGCTCGACGGCCTCCTCCCGGGCGGCGACGCCGACCGGGGCAACGACGCCGGGTCCTCCCCGCCGTCGGCCACCGCCGCCCCCTCCCCGTCCGAAGCGGAGGAACCGCCCTCCTCGGGGTCCCAGGAGCCCGGCGACGCGGACGGCGAGCCGGTGAAGGCGCTGCCCGAGGAGTTCGTCGGCACCTGGGAGGGCCCGGTCACCGAGAAGACGACCGGGCAGCCCCACGGCACGCTCACCGCCGTCTTCACCGAGGGGAAGCGGGGGGAGCGGGTCGTCCGCATGAGCACGACCATCTCCCAGCTCGGCATCACCGTCACCTGCAACAGCGTCGGCACCCTCGCCTCCGGCACCGCGCAGGAGCTGGACATCCGCGAGGCCACCGACCCGGACCGCCCCAGCACCCCCGGCCTGTGCACCACCACCGAGGCCGATCTCGTCTTCCGCCTCGCCGACGACGGCACCCTGGACTACCGCTCGAAGGAACGCGCCGCAGGGCTCCCGTACGGGAAGCTCACCCGGTCCGGCGACTGATCGCACAAGGGGCTGGCGTACGCTGGATCGGTCCGTGGATCCTCAAAAAACCGCCGAAAGGTGACAGCCCGGTGACCGAGAAGGCCGACCTTCAGCCCGTCCTCGACCGAGCCGCCGAAGGCGGTCGGATCACCCCGGAGGAGGCGCTCGACCTCTACCGGTCCGCGCCGCTGCACGCGCTGGGCGCCGCCGCCGACGCCGTACGCCGCCGCCGCTACGCCGGTACGGAACACATCGCGACGTACATCATCGAGCGCAACATCAACTACACCAACGTGTGCGTCACGGCCTGCAAGTTCTGCGCCTTCTACGCCCCGCCCACGGCCACCGACAAGGGCTGGACCCGCGACCTCGACGACATCCTGCGCCGCTGCGCGGAGACCGTGGAGCTGGGCGGCACCCAGATCATGTTCCAGGGCGGCCACCACCCGGACTTCGGCGTGGAGTACTACGAGGAGCACTTCTCCGCGATCAAGAAGGCGTACCCGCAGCTGGTCATCCACTCCCTGGGCGCCTCCGAGATCGAGCACATGGCCCGGATCTCCAAGGTCTCCGCCGAGGAGGCCATCCGCCGCATCCACGCCGCCGGACTCGACTCCTTCGCCGGTGCGGGCGCCGAACTGCTGCCCGCCCGGCCGCGCACCGCCATCGCCCCGCTCAAGGAGTCCGGCGAACGGTGGCTGGAGATCATGGAGATCGCCCACGGCCTCGGCGTCGAGTCCACCTCCACCATGCTGATGGGCACCGGCGAGACCAACGCCGAGCGCATCGAGCACCTGAGGATGATCCGGGACGTCCAGGACCGCACGGGCGGCTTCCGCGCCTTCATCCCGTACACCTACCAGCCGGAGAACAACAAGCTGAAGGGCCGCACGCAGGCCACCCTCTTCGAGTACCTGCGGATGATCGCCATCGCCCGGCTCTTCCTCGACAACGTCGCCCACATCCAGGGCTCCTGGCTCACCACCGGCAAGGAGGTCGGCCAGCTGTCCCTGCACTACGGCGCGGACGACCTCGGCTCGATCATGCTGGAGGAGAACGTCGTCTCCTCGGCTGGCGCCAAGCACCGCTCCAACCGGCTGGAGATCATCGACCTGATCCGCAAGGCGGACCGGGTCCCGGCGCAGCGCGCCACCACGTACGAGCACCTCGTCGTGCACGACGACCCGGCGAACGACCCGGTCGACGAGCGCGTGGTCTCGCACATCTCCTCCACCGCGATCGAGGGCGGCACGGCCCACCCGGAGCTGAAGCTCCTCAACGCCAACTGACGCCACCGTGCTGACGATTCACGCCGCGCCCCTGGTCCTCCCGGTGGGCGCGGCGGCCGTCGTGGACGGGGCGGTCGCGGTGGACGGCGACCGGATCGCGGCCCTCGGCCCCTACGAGGAGGTCGCCGCCGCGTACCCGGCCGCCCGGGTCCGCCGCTGGCCCGGCCTCCTCACCCCGGGACTGCGCCAGGACCGGGCCCGGGAGCTGCTGACCCGCTGCTACCACCCGGACCCGCGCGAGGCCGGTGAGCTGGGGGAACTCCCCCTGTGGGGCGAGGAGTTCGATCGGCTGGCGGCGACGGCGGACGCCACCCGGCGGGCGGGCAGCGTACGGCGGGGGCTCCAGCGGATGCTGCGCCACGGCACCACGCATGTCGCGGGCCCCTTCGGCGCGGACGACCCGGCGCTGCGCACGGCCGTCGCCCGGTCGGGCCTGGTCCAGCTCCCGCCGCCTCCGGCGCCGGCCGGGGAAGGCGTGCCGGACCTGGACCCCTTCGCGGCGGGCGGCGATCTGGCCCGTACGGCGCACGGCCCGCTGACCGTGGGCGGCCGGGCCGACCTCGCGCTCTTCGACGTGCCCGACGAGGCGGCGCTGTACGGGGGAGGGCCCCGGCCCTGCGTGGCGACCGTGCTCGCGGGGCGGCTGGTGCACCGCGCCCGCTGAGGCCGGCACCGCGCGGGCGGACGTCACGGCACCTGGGGACCGCTCGGGTGGCGTCCCCGCGCGTCGTACGGCCGGGCGTTGGCGGCACAGCCCTCCAGCCCGTTGATCTGCTGCATCATCGCGGGCGCGGGACGCCCCCGCCCCGGGCAGGTCCCATGGCCGTGCCCCAGCCGGTGGCCGACCTCGTGGTTCACGATCAGCGCCCGGTACTCGGAGACGGGCCCGTCGAACCGCGGGGAACCGAGCTGCCGGCGCTTCAGCACCTCCCGCGTGCTCGTCCCGCGTGCTCGTCCCGCGTCCGCACCCGGGCGTCCGCACCCCGCGTCCGCGTCCGCGCGTGCCCCGCGCGGTGCTCCGGCCGCGCGGGCGCGACCACCCTCGCTGATCCCGGTGGCGCGGCTGCTTGAATGGAAGGGTGACCCGAGCCTCCCTGGAAAAGCAGCCGCACGAAGTCGCCTCGATGTTCGACGGTGTGGCGGCCAACTACGACCTGACCAACGATGTGATCTCGCTCGGCCAGGCCCGGCTGTGGCGCAAGGCGGTCGCGGCGGCGGTCGACGCCCGCCCCGCGCAGAAGATCCTCGACCTGGCGGCGGGCACCGCGACCTCCTCGCAGCCCTTCGTGAAGGCGGGCGCTTACGTCGTGCCGTGCGACTTCTCGCTCGGCATGCTCAAGGTCGGCAAGGAACGCCACCCGTGGATGCCGTTCACGGCCGGTGACGGGATGAAGCTGCCGTTCAAGGACGAGACGTTCGACACCGTCACGATCTCCTTCGGGCTGCGCAACATCCAGGACACCGAGGTGGCGCTGCGCGAGCTGCACCGGGTGACGAAGCCCGGCGGCCGGGTCGTGATCTGCGAGTTCTCCCAGCCGACCTGGGCCCCGTTCCGCACGGTCTACACGGAGTACCTGATGCGGGCGATCCCGCCGGCCGCCCGCGCGGTGTCGTCCAACCCGGACGCGTACGTCTACCTCGCCGAGTCCATCCGCGACTGGCCCGACCAGCCCGCCCTCGCCGCACTGCTCCAGAAGGCGGGCTGGTCGAAGGTCGCGTGGCGCAACCTGACCGGCGGCGTGGTGGCCCTGCACCGGGCCACCCGCGCCTGATCCACGCTCCCGGTCCTACAGCTCCAGCCGGAAGCAGACGGCCTCCCGGCCGCGCGGGGTGTCGTACGACTCCGCCCGCCGCATCCCGAGCCGCTCCGCGACCGCCGCCGACCGGGCGTTACCGGAGTCGATCATCGCGACCACCTCACCCACCCCGGCCGCCCGCACCCGCTCCAGCGTGGCGCGGGCGGCGGCGGTGGCGTAACCCCGTCCCCATGCCGTACGCCCGAGCCGCCAGCCGATCTCGATCGCGCCGACCGGCCCGTAATGCGTGTGCGGCCACGGCTGCGCCCCGGTGAAGCCGAGGACGGTGTCCGCCTCGTCCGTGAGCGTCCACAGGCAGTAGCCGAGCTCCGCGTCGTGGCGGCGCTGGCGGGCGGTGAGCTCCTCGTACACGGAGAAGTCCGCCCTGCGGCCTCCGAAGAACTCCATCACCTCGGGGTCGTCGAAGACCCGGTACCAGGTGAGGGCGTCTTCGTCGGTCGGGACACGGAGGCGTACGGCGGGGGCCGAAGCGTGGGGTGTGGCAGGCGCGATCGACATGAGGGAGCCCTTCGGAGGGTTGTTTCGCAGGCCCCCATAGACTGCACGGGACATGTGCCGCGCGGCACGCGAATTCGAGTCTTCGGGAGATCCGACCGTGACCGAGCCCCTCTCCGAGCACAGCGCGGATGTCATCGTCGTCGGAGCGGGCCCCGCCGGCTCGACGACCGCGTACTACCTCGCCAAGGCCGGACTCGACGTCCTGCTGCTGGAGAAGACCGCCTTCCCCCGCGAGAAGGTCTGCGGCGACGGGCTCACGCCCCGTGCCACGAAGCAGCTCGTCTCCATGGGGATCGACATCTCCGAGGAGGCGGGCTGGCTGCGCAACAAGGGCCTGCGCATCATCGGCGGCGGCGTCCGCCTCCAGCTCGACTGGCCGGACCTCGCCTCCTACCCGGACTACGGGCTGGTCCGCAAGCGCGACGACTTCGACGAGCAGCTGGCCCGCCAGGCGCAGAAGGCGGGCGCCCGCCTCCACGAGCGCTGCAACGTCGGCGCCCCCATCCGCGACGAGCGCACGGGCCGCATCACCGGCGTCGAGGCGAAGATCGGCGAGGAGAAGACCCCGGTCACCTTCCACGCCCCGCTCGTCGTCGCCGCCGACGGCAACTCCACCCGGCTCTCCCTCGCCATGGGCCTGCACCGCCGCGACGACCGCCCCATGGGCGTCGCCGTGCGGACGTACTTCACCTCGCCCCGCCACGACGACGACTACCTGGAGTCCTGGCTGGAGCTGTGGGACCGGCGCGGCGCCGAGGACCGGCTGCTGCCCGGCTACGGCTGGATCTTCGGCATGGGCGACGGCACCTCCAACGTCGGCCTCGGCATCCTCAACTCCTCCTCCGCCTTCAAGGAGCTGGACTGGCGCGAGGTCCTCAAGGCCTGGTGCGCCTCGATGCCGGAGGACTGGGGCTACACCCCCGAGAACATGACGATGCCCATCCGGGGCGCGGCCCTCCCCATGGCCTTCAACCGCCAGCCGCACTACACCAAGGGCCTCCTCCTCGTCGGCGACGCGGGCGGCATGGTCAACCCGTTCAACGGCGAGGGCATCGCGTACGCCATGGAGTCCGGCCAGATCGCGGCCGACGTCATCGTCCAGGCCCATGCCCGCGCCACCCCCGCCCAGCGCGAACTGGCCCTGAACAACTACCCGAAGGTGCTCAAGGAGACCTACGGCGGCTACTACACGATGGGCCGCGCCTTCGTGAAGCTGATCGGCAACCCGAAGGTCATGAAGGTCGCCACCCAGCGCGGCCTGACCCACCCGCTGCTGATGAAGTTCACGCTCAAGATGCTCGCCAACCTGACCGACCCGCAGGGCGGCGACGCGATGGACCGCATCATCAACGGCCTGTCGAAGGTGGCCCCGAAGGCCTGAGACGGTCTGTTCAAGGTTGCCTCGAAGGCCTGAGACGGTCTGTTCAAGGTT
This sequence comes from Streptomyces sp. YPW6, assembly GCF_018866325.1. Classification (NCBI taxonomy): domain Bacteria; kingdom Bacillati; phylum Actinomycetota; class Actinomycetes; order Kitasatosporales; family Streptomycetaceae; genus Streptomyces; species Streptomyces sp. YPW6. Next base: position 2,987,074 of record NZ_CP076457.1, on the reverse strand, counting down.
GCCTCGAAGGCCTGACGGAAGCCGCGACCGGTGCGGTCGGGCGGCCTCGTTCCGCCCGCCGCACCGCCGGTCCCATGGCAGCCCCCGCACCGAGGAACAGCGCCCCGAGCACCAGCCAGCCCGGCGGCCCCCAGGTGACGATCAGCGTGGTCAGCAGCAGCGGCCCCAGCATCCTGGCCACCGGCACCCCCGCCCCGAAGAACCCCTGGTACTGGCCCTGCCTCCCGGTCGGGGCGAGGTCGAAGCCGATCTGCCACGCCCCCGCCGACTGCCGCATCTCGCCCCACACCTGAAGCCCGGCGGCGACGAGCAGCACCGCGAACAGCGCCCACAGGGGCGCGTCCAGTGCGGAGCCGGCGAAGACGGCGCACGAGACCAGCATCAGGACCCCACCGCTGCGGACCGTACGCACGGCACTGGGCAGATCGCGTACGGCGGCGGCCGTACGGACCTGGAAGAGCATCACCGCCCCGGTGTTGAGCACCAGGAGAGCCGAGACGGTCCAGCCGGGTGCGGTGGTGTGCTCGGCGATCCAGAGCGGGACGGCCACACTGATCAACGGCATCCGGAGCAGCAGGACCATGTTGAGCGTCGCGACGAGCGCGTACGGCCCGTCCCGCAGGACGGACGGGGCCGGTGCCGGGCCTCCGCCCTCCGGTGCCGGGGCCGTCACCCGCCCCGGCGCCGGAAGCCGCGCGAGCAGCAGCGCACACCCCGCGAACGCGGCGGCGTCGAAGGCCAGGACCGTGAGATAGGCGCCGGCCGTACCGATGTGCAGGGCCAGCCCGCCGAGCGTCGCCCCCAGTGCCAGCCCGGCGTTGAGGGCCGACTGCAGATGCGCGAGTACGCGGGTCCGCTCGCCCCTGCCCACGAGCCCGGCCAGCAGCGACTGCCGGGCGGCGGCCAGCCCGCACTGCGCGGTCGCGTAGGCGCAGGCCGCGAGCACGAACGGGAGGAACGACCGCACGGTGAGGAAGGCCGCCACGCAGACCGCCGTGGCGAGGGCCAGCGCGACGGCCGTCCCGCGCGGCCCGCGACGGTCGGCCAGGTTGCCGAGCGGCACCCCCGCGACCGCTCCCACCCCCCAGGCGACCGTCAGGCCGAGTCCGATCTGCGCCGCCGAGAGGCCGACGACCTGCGAGAAGTACAGCGCGGAACAGACGTAGTAGGCACCGTCCCCCAGCGAGTTGACCAGCTGGGCCACGGCGAGGCCGCGTGCCGGTCCGGCGGCGGGAATCCAGCGCTCAGGCATGACCGTCCCGGACGCGTGGCATGGGCAGCCACCAGCGCCGGGTCCGAATCTAGGGGAGTGAGTGGCCCTGCTCGTGGGCCACTTGAGGGCCTTGTGACTGGGCCAATGACGAGCCCCGGGGCTCAGCCCCGGCCGGCCGCCCCGCGCGTGCGCTCGTAGTGCCGGGCCACCCGCGCCCGGTTGCCGCAGGACGGCTTGCACCACGCCTGGCTGCCGTGGCTCTTGACGAAGTACCGGACGCAGCGCGGCGCGCGGCAGGCCCGCAGATGCTCGCGCTGCGGCCCGCTCAGGAAGTCGACGGCGTCGCGCGCCAGCGCCGCGACCAGCCGTACGCCCGGGTCGTCCTCGGCCGACAACAGGCCGGCCGTGGGCTGCTCTTCGGCGGGCCAGCGCAGTTGGGGAGCCACGGGCTCCCGGGCCGCCGCCGCGTTGAGCAGCCTCAGGGCCTCCTCGACGGGCAGCAGGCGATGGGCGTCGGCCGGGCTGGGCGGGGCCGGGCTGACCACCCGCGCGAACAGGGCGCGGACGGCCCGCCGTACGCCGACCACCGCCTGTCTCAACTCCTCGTCGACGACCAGGTCTCCGGTGGCGGTGGCGGTGGCGGTGGCGGTGGCGGTGGAGGTGGCGGTGGAGGTGGCGTCGGCCAGGACGGCGGACTGCTGCTGGAACCAGCGTCGCGCCCCCCGGAGCGTGTCCAGGTCGTCGAGGACCCCGCCGTCCCCGTCGTGCCGGATGGTGCCCACCAGTTCCATGACGGGCCGCTGTGCCACTGCTCGTTCCCTCCTCCGCCTCTTGAACGTCCGTGCCTTCCACTCTAGGGTCCTAATGGAAGAAGACAGAAAAGCATTAGCCGGGGGAGTGCCGCGCATGTTGCTCGCTCAGATCAGCGATCTGCACCTGGACGGCAGTGACCGCGCCAGGGACCGGGCGCACCGCGTCATGGCGTACCTGCGGGCCCTGCCCCGCCCGGTCGACGCGCTGCTGGTGACCGGGGACATCGCCGATCACGCGGCGGAGGCCGAGTACGAGGAGGCCGTACGGCTGCTGGAGGCGCCGTTCCCGGTCCTCGCGTGCCCCGGGAACCACGACGCCCGCCCCGCCTACCGCAAGGCGTTCCTCGGCGAGGCCCCGGACACCGGCCCCGTCAACCGGGTCCACCGCATCGCCGGAACCGCCGTCCTCATGTGTGACGCGACCCTTCCCGGACGCGACGAGGGGCGGCTCGACGCGGAGACGCTCGCCTGGATCGACACCACGCTCGGCGCCCTCCCGGACGGTGTCCCCGCGCTGATCGCCTTCCACCAGCCGCCCGTCGAGCTCCACCACCCGCTGCCGGACGCCGGGATGCTCCGGGAACCCGAGCGGCTCGCCGCCCTGCTCGACGCCCACCCCCGGGTCGTCGCCGTCCTCACCGGGCACGCCCACACGGCCGCCGTCTCGACCTTCGCGGGCCGCCCCCTGATCGTCGGCCCCGCCGTCACCTGGACCCTGCGCCTGCCCTGGGAGGGCGACCGGCCGGCCGACCGGGACCAGCCGCCCGGCCTGGCGTTCCACGTCCTGGGCGAGGACCGGCGGCTGACCACCCACTTCCGTGTCGTCCTCTGACGCCGCCGGACGACGCCCGAACCAGGCCCTCCGCATCACGCCGGGAGTTAATCCTCAGCCCCGCGGGTGATCGTGTGCGATGATTTGCGCGCCTGCCGGGCCCGTCGGTGGCCAGGGCCGGCCGACGCCCGCCCCCGCCCGGACACGGTGGCATGCGGCGCGTGCTGCTCTTTTTGACGCACCCTCATATCGCATCCTCTTCATCGAACGCAGGCCGGCGGGGCACGGAACAAGCCGCTACAGCGCTGCTCGACCCCAAGGACAGACAGCCATGACCACCGCTTCCCCGCCCCAGCACCAGGACCTCTTCCTGGAGCCCCGCTTCGCCGTGGACCTGACCGCGCCGGACGACGACGAGGACCTCGACGCCGCGTACGACGCGCTCCCCGCGCCCACCACCTCGGCCCGCGAGCAGGAGCGGCCGAACCGCCGCCCCCGTCGCTGACAGGGTCTCCTCCATGGCCTGCCCCGAGTCCGACAGACTCCGGCCACCGGTGCGCCGGTGGCCGTGTCCGTGCTGAGCTCCACCGACTGACCCCTCCCGGGTCAGCGGCCCTCCGTCACGGTTCCACGCCCGCCGGATCACCGCGGGTACGGGCCGTTCTCCCACGCGTACGTGCTGAAGCACCGCCGTACGCGACACGCGTGCCACCGGCCGAACACCGCCGGGCACGTCTCAGCGCCGCCCCGCCGGACCTCCGGCGCGGCCGTCCGCGCGGCCCGTATCCCCGCACCCGGTCTGTCTGTCCGTCCGACGGTTCCGTCCAAGGGGCTACTCACCCATGCCATTCGCCGTCTACGTCCTCGGGCTCGCGGTCTTCGCCCAGGGCACCTCCGAATTCATGCTGTCCGGACTTCTCTCCGGCATCGCCGCCGACCTCGACGTCTCCCTCTCCGCCGCAGGCCTCCTCACCTCGGCGTTCGCCGTCGGCATGGTCGTCGGCGCACCCCTCATGGCGCTGTTCAGCCGCGCCTGGCCGCGCCGCCGGGCGCTGCTCCTCTTCCTCGCCGTGTTCGTCGCCGTCCACGCCGTCGGCGCTCTCACCTCCAGTTACGGAGTGCTCCTCGCGACCCGCTTCGTCGGGGCCCTCGCCAACGCGGGGTTCTGGGCGGTCGCGCTGAGCACCGCCGTCGCGATGGCCCCCGACCGGCTGAAGGGCCGGGCCGCCGCCGTGGTGGTCGGGGGCGTGACGATCGCCTGCGTGGTGGGCGTCCCGGCCGGCGCGGTGCTGGGGGAGAACTGGGGGTGGCGGTCGGCCTTCTGGGCGGTCGCGATCGTCTCGCTGCCCGCCTTCGTCGCGGTCCTGCGCGCCATCCCGGGGGACCGGGGCGGCCGGCCGTGGCGGGACTGTGCGGAGGGGGACGCCGCGGTCGTACCGGGGCCCGCGTCCGGCTCCGTACCCGGATCGGCCTCTGGGCCCGTATGCGGGGCGGCTTCCGGGTCGGTACCCGGTCCCGTGCCCGCATCCGTACCCGGGCCCGCTCTCGTCTCCGTACGCGACGAACTGCGCGTCCTGACCGGCCCCCGGCTGCGGCCGGTCCTGCTCACGATGGCCCTCGTGCAGGGGGCGACCTTCTGCACGTTCTCGTATCTGGAGCCGCTCCTCACCCGCGAGACGGGTCTCGGCGCGGGGTGGGTGCCGGCGGCCCTGGCGCTCTTCGGGGCGGGGGCGTTCGCCGGGGTCACGCTGGCCGGCCGGTACGCCGACGCCCGTCCGCTCGCCGTCGTCGCCACGGGCATGGCCGGCCTGACCGCCGGCTGGTCGGCGCTGGCGCTGACGGCCGGCAGCCCGGTGCTCGCCCTGGCCCTGGTCCCGCTGCTCGGCCTGCTCGCCTTCGGTACGGGCACCGCCCTGATCACCCGGGTCCTGGGCCTCGCCACCGGAGCCCCGACGCTGGCCGGCGCCTTCTCGACGGCCGCGTTCAACCTGGGGGCGACGCTGGGTCCGTGGGCGGGCGGCCTGGCCCTGGACGCGGGGTTCGGCTACCGGGCGCCGGTCGGGGTCAGTGCCGCGCTGATGGCCCTGGCGCTGCTCGTCGCCGCGACGACGGCGAAGAGCCGCCGCTCCCGAGCGGGGGAGCGGCGGCTCTCAGCGGTGAACCGGTGCGCCCGAGGGCGCCGCGGATCGCCGGGAGAACGCCCGGGGACCCGCTGGTGAATCAGAGAACGCGGACCGCGCCGGTCGGCCGGTCGTAGTCCAGGGAGCGCTGCACCGTGCCGGTGCTGGAGTTCTGCGCACCGACGAACTCGCCGCCACCGACGTAGATCGCCACGTGGTAGGCGCTGCCCGCGCCGCCCCAGTACAGGATGTCGCCGGGCTGGAGGCTGTCCAGGGAGACCTGGGTGCCGGCGGTCGACTGCGACTGCGAGACGCGCGGCAGGTCGATGCCCGCCGTGCGGTAGGCGGCCTGCACGAGGCCCGAGCAGTCCCAGGCGTTCGGGCCGGTGCCGCCGGAGACGTACGCGTCGCCGACCTGCGCCTTGGCGAACGCCACGATGGAGGCGGCGGAACCGCTCACGTTCGCGGAGGAGGACGACGAGGGGGCGGAGGCGGAGCTGCCGGAGTCCGAGGAGCCGGAGGAGGCGCTGAGCGTCGTGCGCTCGGCGGTCCGGGAGGCGCGCTCGGCGCGCTCCTCGGCCTCCGCCTCGGCCTTGGCCTTGGCGGCGGCCTCCGCCTTCTTCCTCGCCTCGTCCTTGCGGACGGCCTCGGCGTGGGCCTTCTTGGCCGTCTTCGCGGCCTTCTCGGCGGCGGCGTCCTCGCTGGCCTGCGTCTCCAGGTCGAGGGCGACCTGCTGGGTGGCCTGAGCGGAGGCGGCGACGGCGGTGGCGAGGCCGTCCGTGATCGTGGGCATCTCGATCGTCTGGGTCACCGGCTCGGCCTGGGCCGGACCGGCGGCACCCGCGACCGCGATGGTGCTGAGGAAGCCACCGGCAACTCCGGCCCGCAGTGCCGACTTCGAGGCGCGCTGACGGGGCTTCCGGTGGCTGGGTATGTGAGCGGTGTGGGACATGGGTACTAGCGCTATCAGGGCTGTAGGGGTCCCATCAAGAAACGTGTGTTGCGACACAGTTACGTTCGGAATCTGTGAATCCGCTTTCCGGGCGCCTTTATTGACGCCGTAACGGGCAAAACGGGCAGTCGTGATCAGGCCCGTGATCACTGCCTTTCGGCAATACGCCCGAATTGCCCGTCACTTACCATCCGTTCACACGGATGGCCAAGCCCGCTTTCCTGGTGCACGGGGGAGAGTGGCGCAGGTCACGGTGTGGGTCCGCCGGGACGGGCAACCCTCGCGGCCGCGACGCGCGGGGGTGGACCCGGGGCCGGGCCGGCCTTCGGCCGGGTGGCGAGCGGGCTCCGTTCGGGTGGTGGTGAGGCGCCACCGGCCGGGCCGCGAGGTGCCACGGGCCGGGCCGCGAGGTGTCACGGGCCGGGCCGCGATGCCGCGAGGTGTCGCCGGCCGGATCGCGACGTGTCGCCCGGCGTGTGGTGAGGCGGCGCCGAGTGGGTGCTCCCGAGTCTCGCCCGGTGTCCGTTCCGCTCGCCCCCCGGAAGTTCGTGAATGCGCGCACATGTCCCCTTCGGTCCCGGCCGCCCCTCGTCCGGGTGAGGGGTGAGGTCGACCTGCGCCCTTATCACCCTTGCGCAGTCCACCGCCAATTTGCTTGTAGGGGCCTTCCATTGATACTGCGACACGTCTTTGACCAGCGATGACGCCATCGAATGTCACGTCTCGTGATCACTCGGCCGCTTCGCGTACGAAGATCACCGCTCATACGACTTCATGATCCTTCGTCAGGTGGTGGAGATCACAAAGTCGTTGCCGTACCCCGTGTCGCAGATCACAGGGGACCGGGCATAGGATGCGGGGCAGTCGGGCTTGTGAACTGCCTCACATGTGCACGATCTTGGTGAGGTGGCGAGCCGGTCGCCCGATGCGGTCCAAAGGTCAAGGACGACTGGAAGGAGCGAGGAGCGTGAATGCCTACGCGCCCATCCTCGTGCTCGGCGCCCTCGGGGCAGGGTTTGCGATCTTCTCCGTGGTCATGGCCACGCTTATCGGCCCCAAGCGCTACAACCGGGCAAAGCTCGAAGCGTACGAGTGCGGAATCGAACCCACCCCGACTCCGGCCGGAGGCGGCCGCTTTCCCATCAAGTACTACCTGACGGCGATGCTTTTCATCGTCTTCGACATCGAGATCGTCTTCCTCTATCCCTGGGCGGTCTCCTTCGACGCCCTGGGGATCTTCGGGCTCGTGGAGATGCTGCTCTTCGTGCTCACCGTCTTCGTCGCCTACGCGTATGTGTGGCGTCGCGGCGGCCTGGAATGGGACTGAGGGGCTGAGGGGCACACCATGGGACTCGAAGAGAAACTGCCGAGCGGCTTCGTTCTGACCACGGTCGAGCAGGCCGCGGGCTGGGTGCGGAAGGCCTCCGTCTTCCCCGCCACGTTCGGACTGGCCTGCTGCGCCATCGAGATGATGACGACCGGCGCCGGCCGCTACGACCTGGCCCGGTTCGGGATGGAGGTCTTCCGCGGATCGCCGCGCCAGGCCGACCTGATGATCGTCGCGGGCCGGGTGAGCCAGAAGATGGCGCCCGTCCTGCGGCAGGTCTACGACCAGATGCCGAATCCCAAGTGGGTCATCTCCATGGGGGTTTGCGCTTCATCGGGCGGTATGTTCAACAATTACGCCATTGTGCAGGGTGTTGATCACATTGTTCCGGTAGATATCTATTTGCCGGGTTGTCCGCCCCGCCCCGAGATGCTGCTGGACGCCATCCTCAAGCTCCACCAGAAGATCCAGGACGGCAAGCTCGGGGTCAACGCGGAGGAGGCCGCCCGCGAGGCGGAGGAAGCGGCCCTCAAGGCACTGCCCCTGATCGAGATGAAGGGGCTGCTGCGGTGACCGAGAACCCGACCAACGGCGACGAGGGGAACGGCGGCGCCGTACCCGCGCCGCGCGACACCGGCGGCGAGGTCATCCACGTCCGCAAGGGCATGTTCGGCGCCAACAACGGCGGCGACACCTCCGGCTACGGCGGCCTCATCCGCACCGTCACCCTGCCGGGGGCCGCCTCCCGGCCCTACGGCGGCTGGTTCGACGAGGTGGCCGACGAGCTCGAAGGGGCCCTGGAGGAACAGGACCTGCTCCCCGCCAACGCCATCGAGAAGACCGTCGTCGACCGCGACGAGCTGACCTTCCACATCGCCCGCGAACACCTGGTCCAGGTCGCCCGCACCCTGCGCGACGACCCCGCCCTGCGCTTCGAGCTCTGCACGGGCGTCAGCGGCGTCCACTTCCCGGGCGACCAGGGCCGCGAGCTGCACGCCGTCTACCACCTGCGCTCGCTCACCCACGGCCGGATCATCCGGCTGGAGGTGTCCGCCCCGGACAGCGACCCGCACATCCCGTCGCTCGTCGCGGTCTACCCGACCAACGACTGGCACGAGCGCGAGGCCTACGACTTCTTCGGGCTCGTCTTCGACGGGCACCCCGCCCTCACCCGGATCATGATGCCGGACGACTGGCAGGGCTTCCCGCAGCGCAAGGACTACCCGCTCGGCGGCATCGCCGTCGAGTACAAGGGCGCCCAGATCCCGGCTCCGGACCAGCGGAGGTCGTACTCCTGATGACCACTCCCCGTGCAACACCTCGCGCCACGACCGAGGGGACCGTCTACACGGTCACCGGCGGCGACTGGGACGAGGTCGTCGAATCCGCGGTGAAATCCGACGACGAACGCATCATCGTCAACATGGGCCCCCAGCACCCGTCCACGCACGGCGTGCTCCGCCTCATCCTGGAGATCGACGGCGAGACCGTCACCGAGGCCCGCTGCGGCATCGGCTACCTCCACACCGGAATCGAGAAGAACCTCGAATTCCGCAACTGGACCCAGGGCACCACCTTCGTCACGCGCATGGACTACCTGACGCCGTTCTTCAACGAGACGGCGTACTGCCTGGGCGTCGAGAAGCTCCTCGGCATCGAGGACCAGATCCCCGACCGGGCCACCGTCCTGCGCGTCCTGCTGATGGAGCTCAACCGGCTCTCCTCGCACCTGGTCTGCATCGCCACCGGCGGTATGGAACTCGGCGCCACCACGATCATGATCTACGGCTTCCGCGATCGTGAACTGGTTCTCGACCTCTTCGAGCTGTTCACCGGACTGCGCATGAACCACGCGTTCGTCCGCCCCGGCGGCCTCGCCCAGGACCTGCCCCCGGGCGCGATCGACCAGCTGCGCGAGTTCATCAAGACCATGAAGAAGAACCTGCCGGAGTACGACAAGCTCGCCACCGGCAACCCCATCTTCAAGGCCCGCATGAAGGACGTCGGCTACCTCGACCTCGCCGGCTGCATGGCGCTCGGCGCCACCGGCCCGATGCTCCGCTCCGCCGGCCTGCCGCACGACCTGCGCAAGACCGACCCGTACTGCGGCTACGAGACCTACGACTTCGAGGTCCCCACCGCCGACACCTGCGACTCCTACGGACGCTTCCTCATCCGGCTGGAGGAGATGCGCCAGTCGCTGCGGATCATCGAGCAGTGCATCGAGCGCCTCGAACCGGGGCCGGTCATGGTCGCCGACAAGAAGATCGCCTGGCCCGCCCAGCTCGCGCTCGGCGCCGACGGTCTCGGCAACTCCCTCGACCACATCCGGAACATCATGGGCACCTCCATGGAGGCCCTGATCCACCACTTCAAGCTGGTGACCGAGGGCTTCCGGGTCCCCGCCGGACAGACGTACACCGCCGTCGAGTCCCCCAAGGGCGAACTCGGCGTGCACGTCGTCTCCGACGGCGGCACCCGCCCCTACCGGGTCCACTTCCGCGACCCGTCCTTCACCAACCTGCAGGCCATGGCGGCGATGTGCGAAGGCGGCCAGGTCGCCGACGTCATCGTCGCCGTCGCGTCCATCGACCCCGTGATGGGAGGCGTCGACCGGTGACCACCTCACGCCAAGACGTCAGTCTGGGGATGCCGCAGCTCCCCGCCACCCCCTACCCGGCCGAGGTACGCGCCCGGCTCGACGCGGACGCCGAGGAGGTGCTCGCCCGCTACCCCGGCAGCCGCTCCGCCCTGCTGCCGCTGCTGCACCTCGTGCAGTCCGAGGAGGGATACGTCTCCCGCACGGGCATCGCCTTCTGCGCCGAGACGCTCGACCTCACCACCGCCGAGGTCACCGCCGTCTCCACCTTCTACTCCATGTACCGGCGCAGGCCGAGCGGCGACTACCAGGTCGGCGTCTGCACCAACACCCTGTGCGCGGTCATGGGCGGCGACGCCATCTTCGACACGCTCAAGGAGCACCTCGGGGTCGGCAACAACGAGACCACCGAGGACGGCAAGGTCACCCTCGAACACATCGAGTGCAACGCCGCCTGCGACTTCGCGCCCGTCGTGATGGTCAACTGGGAGTTCTTCGACAACCAGACGCCCGAGAGCGCCACGCGGCTCGTCGACGACCTGATCGCCGGCCGGACCGTCGAGCCGACCCGGGGCGCCCCCCTCTGCTCGTACAAGGAGACCGCCCGCATCCTCGCCGGCTTCCCCGACGAGCGCCCCGGCGCCGTCGAGGCCACCGGCGGCGCGGGCCCCGCCTCCCTGATCGGGCTGAAGCTCGCCAAGGGCGAGGCGCTTCCCAAGGCGCGGGTGGTCTCCCCGCGCGCCGGACAGCCGCAGGACGCGCAGCCGCAGGACGCGCAGCCGCACGACGCGCAGGTCCACGATCCGTCGCCGGCCGAGCGCCTCAGCTCGCACGACGCACCGCAGCAGACCTCGGCCTCCGACCCGGAGCACCCGGCCGGGCCCGCAGCCGAGGAGGGGGAGTGATGACCTTGGCCGCCGAGATCGACCACAACGGGACGAGCCCCGAGAAGCTGCTCGCCCCCGTCCTCTCCTCCTTCTGGGACCAGCCCGAGTCCTGGACGCTGGACACCTACCGCCGCCACGAGGGCTACGAAGGGCTGCGCAAAGCGCTGGCCATGGCGCCCGACGACCTCATCGCGTACGTCAAGGACTCCGGTCTGCGCGGCCGCGGCGGCGCGGGCTTCCCCACCGGGATGAAGTGGCAGTTCATCCCGCAGGGCGACGGCAAACCGCACTATCTCGTGGTCAACGCCGACGAGTCGGAGCCGGGGACCTGCAAGGACATCCCGCTCCTCTTCGCGAACCCGCACAGCCTCATCGAGGGCATCGTGATCGCCTGCTACGCGATCCGTTCGTCGCACGCGTTCATCTACCTCCGCGGTGAGGTGGTCCCCGTGCTGCGGCGCCTGCACGAGGCCGTACGAGAGGCGTACGAGGCGGGTTATCTCGGGACGGACATCCTGGGTTCGGGACTCGATCTGGAACTCACGGTGCACGCGGGCGCCGGTGCGTACATCTGCGGTGAGGAAACCGCGCTGCTCGACTCTCTCGAAGGACGGCGCGGCCAGCCCCGGCTGCGGCCCCCCTTCCCCGCGGTCGCCGGTCTGTACGCCTGCCCCACTGTGGTGAACAACGTCGAGTCCATCGCGTCGGTTCCCGCGATCCTGAACAAGGGCAAGGACTGGTTCACGTCGATGGGCAGCGAGAAGTCCCCGGGCTTCACGCTCTACTCGCTCAGCGGCCATGTCACCAGCCCCGGCCAGTACGAGGCCCCGCTCGGCATCACGCTCCGCCAGCTCCTCGACATGAGCGGCGGCATGCGCGCCGGGCACCGGCTGAAGTTCTGGACCCCGGGCGGCTCCTCCACCCCGATGTTCACCGAGGAGCACCTCGACGTCCCCCTCGACTACGAGGGCGTCGGCGCCGCCGGGTCCATGCTCGGCACCAAGGCGCTCCAGTGCTTCGACGAGACGACCTGCGTCGTGCGGGCCGTCACCCGCTGGACCGAGTTCTACGCCCACGAGTCCTGCGGCAAGTGCACACCCTGCCGCGAAGGGACCTACTGGCTGGTCCAGTTGCTTCGCGACATCGAGGCCGGCAAGGGCGAGATGGCCGACCTCGACAAGCTCAACGACATCGCCGACAACATCAACGGCAAGTCGTTCTGCGCGCTCGGCGACGGCGCTGCCTCGCCGATCTTCTCCTCGCTGAAGTACTTCCGCGAGGAGTACGAGCAGCACATCACCGGCAAGGGCTGCCCCTTCGACCCCGCCCGGTCCACGGCCTGGGCCGACGACAAGAACACCGACGGCACGAACGCTCACCGGGGGGTGAACGCATGACAGTCACCACGAGTGCGCCCTCCGGGGGCGGCGAGGCGGCCCTTCCGCCCGAGGACCTGGTCACGCTGACCATCGACGGCATCGAGATCAGCGTCCCCAAGGGGACCCTGGTCATCCGGGCCGCCGAACTCCTCGGCATCGAGATCCCGCGCTTCTGCGACCACCCGCTCCTTGACCCGGCCGGCGCCTGCCGCCAGTGCATCGTCGAGGTCGAGGGCCAGCGCAAGCCGATGGCCTCCTGCACCATCACCTGCACCGACGGCATGGTCGTCAAGTCGCAGATCACCTCTCCTGTCGCCGAGAAGGCGCAGAAGGGCGTGATGGAGCTGCTGCTGATCAACCACCCGCTGGACTGCCCCGTCTGCGACAAGGGCGGCGAGTGCCCGCTCCAGAACCAGGCGATGTCGCACGGCGGCGCCGACTCCCGGTTCGAGGGCCGGAAGCGGACCTTCGAGAAGCCCGTCCCCATCTCCACCCAGGTGCTGCTGGACCGGGAGCGGTGCGTGCTCTGCGCACGCTGCACCCGGTTCTCCAACCAGGTGGCGGGCGACCCGATGATCGAGCTGATCGAGCGCGGCGCGCTCCAGCAGGTCGGCACCGGCGAGGGCGACCCCTTCGAGTCGTACTTCTCCGGCAACACCATCCAGATCTGCCCGGTCGGGGCGCTGACCTCGGCGGCGTACCGGTTCCGCTCCCGCCCCTTCGACCTGGTCTCCACCCCCTCGGTGTGCGAACAGTGCGCGGGCGGCTGCTCGATGCGGACCGACCACCGGCGCGGCAAGGTCATGCGCCGCGTCGCGGCCAACGAGCCCGAGGTCAACGAGGAGTGGCTCTGCGACAAGGGGAGGTTCGGCTTCCGCTACGCCCAGCAGCGCGACCGCCTGACCACCCCGCTCGTCCGCAACGCCGAGGGCGAACTGGAACCGGCGAGCTGGCCCGAGGCGCTGGAAGCCGCGGCGGCCGGACTCCTCGCCGCCCGCGGCCGCACCGGCGTCCTGACCGGCGGCCGGCTGACCGTCGAGGACTCCTACGCGTACAGCAAGTTCGCCCGGGTCGCCCTCGACACCAACGACATCGACTTCCGCTCCCGCGTCCACAGTGCCGAGGAGGCCGACTTCCTGGCCGCCCGGGTCGCCGGACGCGGCCGGGACCTCGACGGCGAAGGCGTCACGTACACCGCGCTGGAGAAGGCCCCCGCGGTCCTCCTCGTCGGGTTCGAGTCCGAGGAGGAGGCCCCCGGCGTCTTCCTCCGGCTGCGCAAGGCCCACCGCAAGAGCGGCCAGAAGACCTTCGCGCTCGCCACGCACGCCACCCGGGGCCTGGAGAAGGCGGGCGGCACCCTGCTGCCCGCCGCCCCCGGCACCGAGACCGAGTGGCTCGACGCGCTCGCGGGCGGTGTCGGCCTGGAGGCCGAAGGGGCCGCGGCCGCCGAGGCATTGCGGGCGGAGCACTCCCTGATCATCGTCGGCGAGCGGCTCGCGGGCGTGCCCGGTGCGCTGTCCGCCGCGATCCGCACCGCCACCGCCACCGGCGCACGCCTGGTGTGGATCCCGCGCCGGGCGGGCGACCGGGGCGCGATCGAGGCGGGCGCGCTCCCCTCGCTGCTGCCCGGCGGCCGCCCGGCGACCGACCCGCGGGCCCGCGACGAGGTCGCGGAGCTGTGGCGGGTGGCCGAACTGCCCTCCCGGCACGGCCGCGACACCGGCCAGATCGTCGAGGCCGCGGCCACCGGTGAACTGGGCGCGCTGCTCGTCGCCGGGGTCGGCGTCGAGGACCTGCCCGACCCCGGCCGTGCCCTCCAGGCGCTCGACGAGGTCGGTTTCCTGGTCTCCCTGGAGCTGCGGCCGAGCGCGGTCACCGCCCGCGCGGACGTGGTCTTCCCGGTCGCCGCCGTCGCGGAGAAGGCCGGTACCTTCCTCAACTGGGAGGGCCGGGTCCGGATGTTCCAGGCGGCGCTGAAGCCCGAGCAGATGCCCCGGACGCTCGCTCCGGCCGACTCCCGGGTGCTGCACATGCTGGCCGACGCCATGGACGTGCACTTCGCGCTCCCGGATCTGACCGCCGCCCGCCGCGAGCTGGACCGGCTCGGCGGCTGGGAGGGCGGCCACGCCGACGACCCGCGCGAGGGCGGACAGCCACTGCCTCGGCCCGGTGACGGCGAGGCCGTCCTCGCGGGCCACCGCATGCTGCTCGACCTCGGCCGGCTCCAGGAGGGCGACACCGCACTCGCCGGGACCCGGCACGCCGCCGTCGCCCGGCTCTCGGCGGCCACCGCCGCCGAGACCGGCGTCAAGGACGGCGACCCGCTCGCCGTCACCGGACCCGTCGGCACCGTCGAACTGCCCCTTCAGGTCACCGACATGCCGGACCGGGTGGTCTGGGTGCCGCTGAACTCGGTGGGACGCGGCATCCCCGCCGACACCGGCGTGAACCCGGGCGGCCTGGTGCGGATCGGCCCCGCCGCCGCACCGGGCGCTCCCGTCGAACCATCGGAGGTACGAGCGTGACTGGCCTCACCGCACTCACGACGGCGCCCCGGAGCGTCGTCCTCGCCGCCGAGGATCTCTCGATGTTCGGCACCGACCCCTGGTGGCTGGTGCTGCTCAAGGCGGTCTTCTGCTTCGCGTTCCTCATGCTGATCGTGCTCTTCTCGATCGTCTGGGAGCGCAAGGTCGTCGCCTGGATGCAGCTGCGCATCGGGCCCAACCGGCACGGCCCCTGGGGCCTTCTCCAGTCGCTCGCCGACGGCGTCAAGCTGATGCTGAAGGAGGACGTGGTCGTCAAGGGCTCGGACAAGGCGGTCTACGTCCTCGCCCCGATCCTCGCGGCCATCCCCGCCTTCATGGCGGTCGCGGTGATCCCCTTCGGGCCCGCGGGCAACGAGGTCTCCATCTTCGGCACCCGCACCACGATGCAGCTGACCGACCTCCCGATCGCCGCGCTGTACATCCTGGCGGTCGGCGCGGTCGGCGTGTACGGATTCGTCCTCGGCGGCTGGTCGTCGGGGTCGACGTACCCGCTGCTCGGCGGAATCCGCAGCTGCGCCCAGATGATCAGCTACGAGATCGCCATGGGGGCCGCCTTCGCCTCGGTGTTCCTCTACTCCGGGTCGATGTCGACCTCCACGATCGTGGAGGCGCAGGCCGACCGCTGGTACGTCATCCTGCTCCCGGTCTCGTTCCTCATCTACATGGTGACCATGGTCGGTGAGGCCAGCCGGGCGCCGTTCGACATGCCGGAGTCCGAGGGCGACCTCGTCGGCGGCTTCAACACCGAGTACAGCTCGATCAAGTTCGCGATGTTCATGCTCGCCGAGTACATCCACATGGTGACCGTGTCGATGATCGCGGTGACCCTGTTCCTCGGCGGCTGGCGGGCGCCCTTCCCGGTCTCCGCGTTCTGGGAGGGGGCGAACCACGGCTGGTGGCCGATGCTCTGGTTCTTCCTCAAGCTCCAGGCGCTGATCTTCTTCTTCATCTGGCTGCGCGGCACCCTGCCCCGGGTCCGCTACGACCAGCTGATGAAGCTGGGCTGGAAGGTCCTCATCCCGGTCTCGGTGGTCTGGCTGATGCTCGTGGCCACCGTCCGCGCCCTGCGCAACGAGGGGTACGACTTCTCGCGGATCGTGATGTACGTCGCCGCGGCGGTGATCGCGGTCCTGCTGATCTCCTTCGTCGTCGACATGTACCGCGACCGCAGGACCAGGGCCGAAGCGGAAGCAGCCGGCCCGGAGCCCGCCTTCGACCCGATGGCGGGCGGGTTCCCGGTGCCGCCGCTGCCCGGACAGACCCTGCCGCCGGTTCCCCGGCGCACACCGCGGCGTGAGCGGGAGCTCGTTGTCAGCGGTGGGCCCGATACTCAGAGTGACGGAAACGCGAGTGACGGAAAGGAGGCCGGCGGTGTCTGAGAAACCAGAGCTCACGGGCTCATCGGGATCCGCTGGGTCCTCGGACGCATCGGGAGCGGCGGGGGAGAAGTTCCAGAACCCCGTGGCCGGCTTCGGCGTGACCTTCAAGGCCATGTTCAAGAAGCGGCTCACCGAGCAGTATCCGGAGACGCCGAAGACGACGGCGCCCCGCTTCCACGGCCGCCACCAGCTCAACCGTCACCCCGACGGCCTGGAGAAGTGCGTCGGCTGCGAGCTGTGCGCCTGGGCGTGTCCCGCCGACGCGATCTACGTGGAGGGCGCGGACAACACCGAGGAGGAGCGCTACTCCCCGGGCGAGCGCTACGGCCGCGTCTACCAGATCAACTACGCGCGCTGCATCCTGTGCGGACTGTGCATCGAGGCGTGCCCCACCCGGGCGCTGACCATGACGAACGAGTTCGAGCTCGCCAACACCACCCGCGAGAGCCTCATCTACACCAAGGACGAGCTTCTCGCGGGGCTCCAGGAGGGCATGGTCGACAGCCCGCACGCGATCTACCCCGGCATGGACGAGCAGGACTACTACCGGGGCGTGGTCACGGAGGCCGCCCCCGGCACCGTCCGGCAGACGGCCGTGTCCAAGGGCGAGAGCGACAAGCCCGACGAGGACCCCATCGAGTCCACCCGGGCCGCCGACGCCCGGCAGGACAAGGGGGTGGACGCGTGAACGCGCTGGCCGCAGCCACCACCACCTCCACCGGCGAGGCCGTGCAGTTCTGGATCCTGGGCACCGTCGCCGTGATCGGCGCGCTCTCCACGGTCCTGCTGAAGAAGGCCGTGCACAGCGCGCTCTCGCTCGCCGGCACGATGATCGTCCTCGCGGTGTTCTACCTCGCCAACGGGGCCTACTTCCTCGGCATCGTCCAGATCGTCGTCTACACCGGCGCGATCATGATGCTGTTCCTCTTCGTCGTCATGCTCGTCGGCGTCACCGCCGCCGACTCCCTCAAGGAGACCCTCAAGGGGCAGCGCTGGCTGGCCGCCGGATGCGCCCTCGGCTTCGGCATCCTGCTGATCGCGGGCATCGGCAACGCCTCGCTCTCCTCGTTCAACGGACTCGGCGCGGCCAACGCCCGGCACGGCGGCAACGTCGAGGGACTCGCCAACCTCATCTTCACCAAGTACGTCTTCGCCTTCGAGATCACCGGCGCTCTGCTGATCACGGCGACCGTCGGCGCGATGGTGCTCACCCACCGCGAGCGCACCGAACGGGCCAGGACCCAGCGGGAGCTGGCCGAGCAGCGCGTCCGCGAGGGCCAGCACCTCCCGCCGCTCCCCGCCCCCGGCGTGTACGCCCGGCACAACGCGGTGGACATCCCGGGTCTGCTCCCCGACGGCACGCCGTCCGACCTCACCGTCATGCAGACGCTGCGCCGGCGCGGTCAGATCCGGGACGTCTCGCAGAAGTCCCTCGCCGATCTCAAGGCCCTGGAGCAGCGCTCCGGGGAGCGGCTCGGACGTGAGGACGCGGACGCCGTGACACGCGGGGCAGGTCCCGCGTCCGCGGCGGAGAATTCGGAGGCCGCCCAGTGAACCCGGTCAACTACCTCTATCTCGCGGCGCTGCTGTTCGCGATCGGCGCCTCCGGGGTGCTGATCCGGCGGAACGCGATCGTGGTGTTCATGTGCGTCGAGCTGATGCTCAACGCCTGCAATCTGGCGCTCGTCACGTTCTCCCGGATGCACGGCAACCTCGACGGACAGATCGTCGCGTTCTTCACGATGGTCGTCGCCGCCGCGGAAGTCGTCGTCGGGCTCGCGATCATCGTGTCGTTGTTCCGCTCCCGCCACTCGGCCTCGGTCGACGACGCCAGCCTGATGAAGCTGTAAGGGGTCGGAAACGTGGAGAACCTGATTGCGCTGCTCGTCGCGGCGCCCCTGCTCGGAGCGGCGGTCCTGCTCTGCGGCGGTCGCCGGCTCGACAAGACCGGCCACTGGCTCGGTACCGCGCTCGCCGCCGCCTCGTTCGTCGTCGGACTGATCCTCTTCACCGACATGCTGGGGAAGGGCGCCGAGGACCGGGCCCTGCACCAGAACCTGTTCAGCTGGATTCCGGTGGAGGGCTTCCAGGCCGACATCGCCTTCCAGCTCGACCAGCTGTCGATGACGTTCGTCCTGCTCATCACCGGTGTGGGCACGCTGATCCACATCTACTCCATCGGCTACATGGAGCACGACGAGCGCAGGCGCCGCTTCTTCGGCTATCTCAACCTGTTCCTCGCGGCGATGCTCATCCTGGTCATCGCCGACAACTACCTGCTGCTGTACGTCGGGTGGGAGGGCGTCGGTCTGGCGTCGTTCCTGCTCATCGGCTTCTGGCAGCACAAGCCCACCGCGGCCACCGCCGCGAAGAAGGCCTTCCTGGTCAACCGGGTCGGCGACATGGGCCTCTCGATCGCCATCATGCTGATGTTCACCACCTTCGGCACCTTCGCCTTCGGGCCGGTGCTGGAGTCGGCGGGCGAGACGAGCCAGGGCAAGCTGACGGCCATCGGTCTGATGCTGCTGCTGGCCGCCTGCGGCAAGTCCGCCCAGGTGCCGCTGCAGTCCTGGCTCGGTGACGCGATGGAGGGCCCGACCCCGGTCTCCGCCCTCATCCACGCGGCGACCATGGTCACCGCCGGTGTCTACCTGATCGTCCGCTCCGGCGCGATCTTCAACGCCGCCCCGGACGCCCAGCTCGTCGTCGTCATCGTCGGCGCGGTCACGCTGATCTTCGGTGCGATCGTCGGTTGCGCCAAGGACGACATCAAGAAGGCGCTCGCCGGTTCCACGATGTCGCAGATCGGCTACATGATCCTGGCCGCGGGCCTCGGCCCCATCGGCTACGTCTTCGCGATCATGCACCTGGTGACGCACGGCTTCTTCAAGGCCGGGCTCTTCCTCGGCGCGGGCTCCGTCATGCACGGCATGAACGACGAGGTCGACATGCGCAAGTACGGCGGCCTGCGCCGGTACATGCCGGTCACCTTCATCACCTTCGGCCTCGGCTATCTGGCCATCATCGGCTTCCCCGGCCTCTCCGGCTTCTTCTCCAAGGACAGGATCATCGAGGCGGCCTTCGCCAAGGGCGGTGCCGAGGGCTGGATCCTCGGCTCGGTCGCCCTGCTGGGCGCAGCGATCACCGCCTTCTACATGACGCGCGTGATGCTGATGACGTTCTTCGGCGAGAAGCGCTGGCAGCCGGACACGGAGGGCCACGAGCCGCATCCGCACGAGTCCCCGAAGTCGATGACCATCCCGATGATCGTGCTGGCCTTCGGCTCGGTCTTCGCGGGCGGGTTCTTCGCGATCGGCGACCGGTTCGTCAACTGGCTGGAGCCGGTCACCGGTTACGACCACGGGCACTCCCCGCTGAGCGCGGCCACCGTCACCGGAGCCACCGTGGTGGCCCTGGTCGTCGGCGTCGGCATCGCCTGGGCGATGTACGGCCGCAAGCCGGTCCCGGTCGTCGCCCCGCGCGGCTCGGTCCTCACCCGGGCCGCCCGCCGCGATCTCCTCCAGGACGACTTCAACCACGTGGTGCTGGTCCGCGGCGGCGAGCACCTGACCCGCTCGCTGGTCTACGTGGACCACTCCCTGGTCGACGGCGTCGTCAATGGCACGGCCGCGTCGGTCGGCGGGCTCTCCGGCCGGATGCGCAAGCTCCAGAACGGTTACGCCCGCACCTACGCGGTCTCGATGTTCGGCGGTGCGGCGGTCGTCATCGCCGCCACCCTGCTGATGAGGGCGGTCTGATCACATGTCCTTTCCCCTCCTGACCGCGACGGCGGCGCTCCCGGCGATCGGCGCGGTCGCCACCGCCGTCGTCCCCGCCGCGCGGCGCACCGCGGCCAAATGGCTCGCGCTGCTCTTCTCGCTCGGCACGCTCGTCCTGGCGGCGGTCGTCTTCCTCCGCTTCGAACCGGGCGGCGACCGCTACCAGCTCACCGAATCCCGGGCCTGGATCGCCGACTTCGGCGTCCGGTACGAACTGGGCGTCGACGGCATCGGGGTGGCGCTCCTCGGCCTCACCGCGCTGCTGATCCCGTTCGTCATCGCGGCCGCCTGGCACGACGCGGATCCCCTGGAAACGAAGTCCACGCGCTGGCGGCCGACGCAGGGCTTCTTCGCCCTGATCCTCATGGTCGAGGCCATGGTGATCCTGTCGTTCGTCGCGACGGACGTCTTCCTCTTCTACATCCTGTTCGAAGCCATGCTCATCCCGATGTACTTCCTCATCGGCGGCTTCGGCGACCGGGCCCACGCGGGCAGCGACGAGAGCGCCGCGACCCAGCGCTCGTACGCGGCGGTCAAGTTCCTCCTCTACAACCTGGCCGGCGGTCTCATCATGCTGGCCGCGGTCATCGGCCTCTACGTGGTCGCGGGCAGCTTCTCGCTCTCCGAGATCGCCGAGGCCCGCGCCAACGGCTCCCTGGAGATGGCGACCAGCACCGAGCGGTGGCTGTTCCTCGGGTTCTTCTTCGCCTTCGCGGTGAAGGCCCCGCTGTGGCCGCTGCACACCTGGCTGCCGAACGCCATGGGCGAGGCGACCGCCCCGGTCGCCGTGCTGATCACCGCGATCGTCGACAAGGTCGGCACCTTCGCGATGCTCCGCTTCTGCCTCGGGCTCTTCCCGGAGGCCAGCACGTGGGCGACACCGGTGGTCATCACCCTGGCGCTGATCTCCATCGTGTACGGGGCGCTCCTCGCGGTCGGCCAGCGCGACATCAAGCGGCTCATCGCCTACGCCTCGATCTCGCACTTCGGCTTCATCATCCTGGGCATCTTCGCGATGACCAGCCAGGGCCAGTCGGGCGCCACGCTCTACATGGTCAACCACGGCATCTCCACGGCAGCGCTGCTGCTGGTCGCCGGCTTCCTCATCACCCGGCGCGGATCGCGGCTCATCGCGGACTACGGCGGGGTGCAGAAGGTCGCCCCCGTGCTGGCCGGGACGTTCCTCATCGGCGGGCTCGCCACCCTGTCGCTGCCCGGACTCGCCCCGTTCGTCAGCGAGTTCCTGGTCCTGGTCGGTACGTTCAGCGCGTATCCCGTGGCCGGCATCATCGCCACCTCCGGCATCGTGCTCGCCGCGCTCTACGTCCTGGTCCTCTACCAGCGCACGATGACCGGCCCGGTGCAGGAGTCGGTCCGCGCCATGCCGGACCTCCGGGCCCGTGAGCTGGCGGTCGCGGTCCCGCTGATCGCCGTGCTGATCTTCCTGGGCGTCTTCCCGAAGCCGCTCACCGAGGTCGTCAACCCGGCGGTGGAGCACACCATGTCCGACGTACAGAAGAAGGACCCCCAGCCCGAGGTGGAGGCCGCCAAGTGAGCGCAACAGCTGTCCACAGTCTGTGGACGACGGCGAGCGGGGTGACAGCGGCGGCGCCGGGCGACTCGTTCACGGCGCCGACGATCGAGTACACCCAGCTGATGCCGGTCCTGGTCATCGTGGTCGCCGCCGTCCTGGGCATCCTGGTGGAGGCCTTCGTGCCGCGCCGGGCCCGCTACCACACCCAGCTCTTCCTGGCCGTGGTGGCGGTCGCCGCCTCGTTCGCCGCGATCGTCGGCCTCGCCGCCGGGGGATACGGCACCACGAAGGCACAGATCGCGGCCATGGGCGCCATCGCGATCGACGGCCCCACGCTGTTCCTGCAAGGCACCATTCTCCTGGTCGCCATGGTGGCGGTGTTCACCTTCGCCGAACGCCGACTCGACCCCACCAGCCACGGCAACCGCGTCGACTCGTTCGCCGCCCAGGCCGGGGCCGTACCGGGCAGCGAGGGCGAGAAGGCCGCGGTCCGGGCCGGGTTCGCCACCACCGAGGTCTTCCCGCTGCTCATGTTCTCGGTGGCGGGGCTGCTGGTCTTCCCGGCGGCCAACGACCTGCTGACCCTCTTCATCGCGCTGGAAGTCTTCTCGCTCCCGCTCTACCTCCTGTGCGCGGTCGCCCGCCGCAAGCGGCTGATGTCGCAGGAGGCGGCCGTGAAGTACTTCCTGCTCGGCGCGTTCTCCTCGGCGTTCTTCCTCTTCGGGATCGCCCTCGTCTACGGCTACGCGGGCTCCCTCTCGTACGCCGAGATCGCCAACGTCGTCGACGGCTCGGTCCTGGAGATCGACCCCGCCCTCGCGGACACCATGGGCAACGACGCGCTGCTGCTCATCGGCGGCGCGATGATCCTGACCGGCCTGCTGTTCAAGGTCGGCGCGGTCCCGTTCCACATGTGGACCCCGGACGTCTACCAGGGGGCGCCGACCCCGGTCACCGGCTTCATGGCCGCGGCCACGAAGGTCGCCGCGTTCGGCGCGCTGCTGCGCCTGCTGTACGTGGCGCTTCCGGGCCTCACCTGGGACCTGCGGCCGGTCATGTGGGCGGTGGCGATCGTCACGATGCTGGGCGGTGCGATCGTCGCGATCACCCAGACCGACATCAAGCGGCTGCTGGCCTACTCCTCGATCGCGCACGCGGGCTTCATCCTCGCGGGCGTCATCGCGGCCAACCCGGAGGGCATCTCCTCGGTCCTCTTCTACCTGCTCGCCTACTCCTTCGTGACGGTCGGCGCGTTCGCCGTGGTCACCCTGGTGCGGGACGCGGGCGGCGAGGCCACCCACCTGTCGAAGTGGGCCGGGCTCGGCCGCCGCTCGCCGCTGGTCGCCGCGGTCTTCGCGGTGTTCCTGCTGGCCTTCGCGGGCATCCCGCTGACGTCCGGGTTCTCCGGCAAGTTCGCGGTGTTCAAGGCGGCCGCCGAGGGCGGCGCCGGAGCGCTGGTCGTCGTCGGTGTGCTCTCGTCGGCCGTCGCGGCGTTCTTCTACATCCGCGTGATCGTCCTGATGTTCTTCAGCGAGCCGAAGGCGGACGGCCCCACGGTCGCCGTCCCGTCCCCGCTGACCATGACGACGATCGCGGTCGGCGTGGCCGTCACCCTGGTGCTGGGCCTGGCCCCGCAGTACTTCCTGGACCTGGCGAGCCAGGCGGGGGTCTTCGTGCGGTAGCGGCAGCCCGCGCGGAAGGCTCCGCGGTATGAGCGACAGCAGCGCCGGACGGTCCGTCATCCACAGACCGTCCGGCGCTGTCGTTCCCTCCGCCTATCGTGGACGGGGACGAGAGCAGGACGGGACAGGGCCGGGCGTGCGGACCCTCGGGGGACAGAGCATTGGGCGTGACCATGGATGAGACCACCGGGACGGTGACCGGCACCGACACGGGCGGCGAGAGCGAGGCACGGCGGACACTGCACCGCGTCTTCGGGTACGAGGCGTTCCGCGGGGAGCAGGGCGCGATCATCGAGCATGTCGTGGCGGGCGGCGACGCGGTCGTGCTCATGCCCACCGGCGGCGGAAAGTCCCTCTGCTACCAGATCCCGTCCCTGGTCCGGCGGGGCACCGGCGTCGTCGTCTCCCCGCTGATCGCCCTCATGCAGGACCAGGTCGACGCGCTCCGGGCGCTCGGCGTCCGGGCCGGCTTCATGAACTCCACGCAGGACTTCGACGAGCGCCGCTCGATGGAGGCGCAGTTCCTCGCGGGCGAGCTGGACATCCTCTACCTGGCGCCCGAGCGGTTGCGGCTGGACTCCACGCTCTCCCTGCTGGCCCGGGGCGAGGTCTCCGTCTTCGCGATCGACGAGGCGCACTGCGTCGCCCAGTGGGGCCACGACTTCCGCCCGGACTACCTGGCGCTGTCCGTGCTCGGCGAGCGCTGGCCGGACGTGCCGCGCATCGCCCTGACGGCGACCGCGACGCACGCCACGCACGAGGAGATCACCCGGCGGCTCGGCATGCCGGACGCGAAGCACTTCGTCGCGAGCTTCGACCGGCCGAACATCCAGTACCGGATCGTGCCGAAGTCCGACCCCAAGAAGCAGCTGCTCTCCTTCCTCAAGGAGGAGCACGCCGGGGACGCGGGCATCGTCTACTGCCTCTCGCGCAACTCCACCGAGAAGATCGCGGAGTATCTGAGCCGCAACGGCGTGGCGGCCGTTCCGTACCACGCGGGGCTGGACGCCGCCACGCGCGCCGCCCACCAGGCGCGGTTCCTCCGCGAGGAGGGGCTCGTCGTCGTCGCGACGATCGCGTTCGGCATGGGCATCGACAAGCCGGACGTCCGTTTCGTCGCCCACGTCGACCTGCCCAAGTCCGTCGAGGGGTACTACCAGGAGACCGGCCGCGCGGGCCGGGACGGGGAGCCGTCCACGGCCTGGATGGCGTACGGGCTCCAGGACGTCGTCCAGCAGCGCAAGCTCATCCAGGGCGGCGAGGGCGACGAGGCGTTCCGCCGCCGGGCCGCCTCCCACCTGGACTCCATGCTGGCCCTGTGCGAGACGGTCCGGTGCCGCCGGGCCCAGCTGCTCACCTACTTCGGCCAGGAACCCACGGCCCCCGCCTGCGGAAACTGCGACACCTGCCTCAGCCCGCCGGAGACCTGGGACGGCACGATCGCCGCGCAGAAGCTGCTGTCCACGGTGGTGCGGCTGAAGCGAGAACGGAACCAGAAGTTCGGCGCGGGCCAGATCATCGACATCCTGCTCGGCCGCAAGACCGCGAAGGTCATCCAGTTCGACCACGACCAGCTCTCCGTCTTCGGCATCGGTGAGGAGCTGGCCGAGGCGGAGTGGCGCGGTGTGGTCCGCCAGCTGCTGGCGCAGGGGCTGCTGGCGGTCGAGGGGGAGTACGGCACGCTGGTCCTGACCGACGACAGCGCGACGGTGCTCGGCCGGGAGCGGGAGGTGCCGCTCCGCAAGGAGCCGAAGAAGCCCACGTCCCGCTCGTCGTCCTCCGCGGGCACCGGCCGGGGAGCCAAGGCCAAGGCCGCCGCCGACCTCCCCCCGTCCGCCGTCCCGGTCTTCGAGGCGCTGCGCGCCTGGCGCGGGGCGCAGGCGAAGGAGCAGGGCGTCCCGGCCTACGTGATCTTCCACGACGCCACGCTGCGGGAGATCGCGACCGTCCACCCGACGACGATCGGGGAGCTGGGAGGCGTCAGCGGTCTGGGCGAGAAGAAGCTCGCGACCTACGGGGAGGGCGTGCTGGAGGTCCTGGCCGCCCAGGCGTCCCCGGGAGCGTCCCCGCAGGCGCCCGAGACCCAGGCCCCCGCACCCGGCACGACAGCACCGGCCCCCGCACCCCGCGCGACGGCCCCGGACCGCGCCGGGACCCCGGCGGCCCCGCAGCACGGCGACCCCGAGTTCGCCTGGGACGAGGAACCGCCCGAGTACGAGTGAGGCGTACCGGGCGGTGAGCAGGACGGGAGGGTGGCGGGCCCTACTCCGGGTCCGCCGCCCGGCGGCGGGCCGTGATCGCCGTCAGATCCAGGTCCACGGGGAACGGCACCGACACCTTCATCCGGTCGTGGAAGATCCCGGTCGAGGTGTACGCCCCGGTGGCCGGCTCCCGTTCGAAGACGTACACGACGGCACGCCCGTCGTGGTTCTCCACCCGCCAGTAGTGGGGGATGGTCGCGCGGGCGTACTTCACGGGCTTGGTCTCCCGGTCGCGCGACCGGGACTCCGGTGAGACGACCTCGA
Organism: Streptomyces sp. YPW6; assembly: GCF_018866325.1. Taxonomy (NCBI): domain Bacteria; kingdom Bacillati; phylum Actinomycetota; class Actinomycetes; order Kitasatosporales; family Streptomycetaceae; genus Streptomyces; species Streptomyces sp. YPW6. Next base: position 2,961,568 of record NZ_CP076457.1, on the reverse strand, counting down.
CGGCCAGGCGTACCGACTCGGCGGGGAACCGGGTTTGGTTCGGGTCCTGGACGATGCCGCCGTCGACGACGATCACATCGGGTTCGGGCCGGTTGTAGCGGTCGATGTCGATGGTGAACTCGCGTACGACCTCCAGCTCGGGCGGTGCCAGGGACTGCAGCTGCCATTCGAAGAAGCTGACCGCTCGCGTATGGAAAAGGGTCTGCGGACTCACGAAAACGAGGCTCCCGTCGATCAGCTCCGTGTGCGGAGGCAGATTCGGGAGTGTGTCCAGGTCATCGGCGGTCCAGCCGCCCTCGGGCGGGACCGCCCACCGCGGCTCGGAGGCCTCGGGTTCGATGCTCATCATTGCTCCCATGGTGAGGAGTCTCGCGGGCCTGACCAGCGTATCCGCCGGAAACGGGAATCGGACGACCCGAACGTGTGAACGCCTCTCGCGTCGCTGACCCGCACCCCTACCCCTGGAGCGGCCGTGCCGGGCGCCCGCCTCTGCTCACGGGTGGGGCCCGCGTCAACAGCCCCTGCTCGGCCCGTGCCTAGTCCCCGCCCCCGCAGCCGCCGTCTCCTCCGCCGTCGTCGCCGATCCAGCCGCCGCTTCCGTCGCCACCGGAGGACTGTCGTTTCACGTTGTGGTGGACGGCCGTCGCCGTCCACTCGGAGCGGCGCAGGACCCTCATGGCCGTGCGCCCGGAGGCGCCGTCGTGCGTCAGCCGGCCGGCGAGGCCGACCGCAGAGACGAGCGCGGCCAGGAGCCGGTCGCGGTGCTCGGGGCGGCCCGCGGTCTCGGCCGCCGCGAACCGCTCGTGGACGCCCGGCGTCAGGTCCGGTACGCCCGGGAAGTGGCGGTGGTAGGGGAGGACCCCGAGGAAGCGGCGGGTCCTGCGGGCGAGCACGGAGCGCTCCACCAGCGAGTCCACGTACAGGGTGTGGACGTGCTTGTCGTAGTCGGCCACCCAGCGTCGCGCGCGTGTCCCGGAACGGCGGCCCTTGGCCTGGGGCAGGGTGCCCAGCAGACCGGCGAGGCGCGGGTCGGCCGGGCCCAGGGGGTTGACCACCTGGACCCGGCCGCTCTTCTCCCGTATCCGGCCCTGGAGCTCCAGCTCCGCGAGGGCGGCCCCGGCGACCCCGTACGCCAGCGACGCGGCCGGGCACAGCGCTTTGCCGCTCACCCGGTCCAGGGTGAGCAGGATCAGCTCCTCCGGCAGCGTCAGCACGGGGGAGCCGGGACCGGAGGGTGCGGGGGTCGTCATGGCGCGGTGACGATCCTTCCGGTCACGTCGCCGAGGCCCACGCGGGTGCCGTGCGGGCCGGGGGCCCAGGCGGTCAGCGTGACCGTGTCGCCGTCCTCCAGGAACGTCCGCTTGCCCTCGGTCAGTTCGAGCGCGTCGCGGCCGTTCCAGGTGAGCTCCAGCAGCGAGCCGCGCTGCTGCGTCTCGGGGCCGCTGACCGTGCCGGAGCCGTAGAGGTCGCCGGTGCGCAGCGACGCGCCGTTCACCGTCATGTGCGCGAGCTGCTGGGCGGCCGTCCAGTACATCGAGGCGAACGGCGGCTCGGCGACGACCTGGCCGTTGATCTCGACGGTGATCCGGATGTCGAAGCCGCCCGGGTCCTCGTCCTCGGCGTCGTCGAGGTAGGGCAGGAGCGGGACGTCCCGGGCCGGCGGGGCGGTGCGGGCCGCGTCCAGGGCCTCCAGCGGGGTGACCCAGGCGGAGACGGAGGTGGCGAAGGACTTCCCGAGGAACGGGCCGAGCGGCACGTACTCCCAGGCCTGGAGGTCGCGTGCGGACCAGTCGTTGAGGAGGCTGAGCCCGAAGACGTGCTCGCGGAAGTCGGCCAGCGGGACCGGGGTGCCGTGCGCGGAGGGGACGCCGACGACGAAGCCGACCTCGGCCTCGATGTCGAGCTTCACCGAGGGCCCGAAGACGGGCGCCGGGTCCGTGGGGGCCTTGCGCTGGCCGCTGGGGCGTACGACGTCGGTGCCGGAGACCACGACGGTGCCGGAGCGGCCGTGGTAACCGATCGGCAGGTGCTTCCAGTTGGGGGTGAGCGCGTCGCCGTCCGGCCGGAAGATCCTGCCCACGTTGGTGGCGTGGTGCTCGCTGGCGTAGAAGTCGACGTAGTCCGCCACCTCGTACGGCAGGTGCAGGGTGACCGCGTCCACCGGGTGCAGCAGCGGCTCGATGTCCGCGCGGTGGGCGGGGACGGTCAGCCAGGCGGTGAGCGCGCGGCGCACATCGCTCCAGGCGGTGCGGCCCGCCGCGAGCAGCGGCGTCAGGCTCGGCCGGTCCAGCAGCCCCGCGTACGGGGAGCCCAGGGCGTGGGCGGCGGCTCCGGCGTCCAGGACGTGGTTGCCGATGCGGACGCCGACCCGGCGGACGTCGGGGTGGTCGGGGGTGGAGAACACACCGTACGGAAGGTTGTGCGGGCCGAAGGGGTCGCCCTCGGCCAGATCGAGCGGGCTGCTCTGCTCGGGCATGTGGTGCTGCCTCGCTTTCCAGGTCGCGTTGGGGACACGTTACGTCGGGGCTCCTACCCAGCGGCAGTGCCCTGACCATCCCCAACTGTGCGTATTGCCCGGAAAGTTCGCCGGTTGCCGTCGGTTCCCCCGGAAATCCGGGGGAACCGGGCCGGAAACACAGGAGCGGTTCAGCCCGCCGTGCGCGGGATCCGCTTCTCCCAGGTGCGGTGGAAGACGACCTCGCCGCCCTCCTTGCAGACCACCTCGTCGGAGGTGATGAAGTCGTGCTCGTCGGCGGCGATCTCGGAGCGGCTCGCGATCTCCACGTCCCAGGCCATTTCGGGCCGGTGCAGCCGGATCGTCCAGTCGGAGCGGGTCCGTGCGGAGAGCGGGTCGTCCTGCTGGATCGTGTACGTCTCCAGGGCGTCCTCGGTGAATTCGAGGCCGTCGGGGTAGAGGCGCGTCCCGCCGTAGCGGGGGTCGACCTCCAGGCGCCATTCGCCCTTGGCGACATCGCGGACGACGAGGCGTTCGGGGCGCGGCTCCTCCAGGGGGACGGGGTGGACGACGCCGAGCGGTTCGGACTGCTCCGGTTCGCCGAAGGTGATCGCCGGGTCCTCGGTGTGGCGGCGCACCGGCAGCTCGACGAAGCTTCCTTCGGCGTCCATGGTGAAGCCCGCCGAGCCGGCCTGCGGCCAGATCCACGGCCAGTACGCGGAGGAGATCGCGATCCGGATGCGGTGGCCGGGCGGGAAGGTGTGCCCGATGCCGTTGAGGTCGAAGACCACGTCCTCGCTCTCGCCGGGCGTCCAGTCGTCGGTGCGGTCGCGGCCGTTGCGGGCGGCGAGGTTGAGGACGCCCCGGGTGACGAGCGTCGAGGCGCCGTCGGGAGCGACGTCGCAGAGCCGGGCGATGGCCTGGCCGCGGGAGGCGTCCATCCGGAGGCGGAGCTTCACCCGGGGGCGTCCGAGGATCTCGATCGGCGCCTCCGTGACGGGGAACTCGAACGACACCGATCTGGCGTCCTCGTCCCGCTGGTCCGGCGGCAGGTCGGCCTCGTCGCCGAACGGGAGGAAGCGGCCCGCGTCCAGTCCGGTCTGCTGCGGCGAGGCGACGATCCGCTCGCCGCCCTGGAGGGCGTACGCCACCGGGGTCACGTTCTCCGAGGGCCAGGAGGCGTCCCCGACCCAGCGGCCCGGCAGCGTCTCGTACACCGTGGCGGGCCGGTGCGAGCCGCTGATCCAGGACCGCAGCAGCGGCTCCCGCATCACGCCCGTCTCCTTGCCCTTGAGGTGCTGGTCCCACCAGCGCAGCGTCTCCTGGAGGAAGCCGATCGCGGGCCTCGGCGGCAGCCCCCGGTCGGGGTACTGGTGCGACCACGGCCCGATGATCCCGCGCACCTGCCCGGGGTCGAGGTGCTCGACGAGCCGCAGGACGGTGTCGCGGTACGGGTCGTGCCAGCCGCCGACCGCGAGGACGTTCGCCTTGATCGCGCCGTAGTCCTCGCAGACGCTGCCGTGCTTCCAGTAGGCGTCGCGGCTCTGGTGGGCGAGCCAGGTGTGGATGAAGGGCTCGACGGCCTCCAGCCGCTTCAGCCACATCTCCTTCCAGTCCTCGCCGGTCTGCGCCGGGTCCGGCGGGCGGCAGACGAAGGCCAGCAGGGTGGCGGCCCAGGCGTGCATGTCCACGGCGAGGACCGAGCCGCCCATGTAGTGGACGTCGTCGTCGTAGCGGTCGTCGGCCGAGCAGACGGTGACGATCGCCTTCAGCGGCTCGGGGGCGAGCGCGGCGATCTGGAGCGCGTTGAAACCGCCCCAGGAGATCCCGAACATCCCGACCCGGCCCGAGCACCACTCCTGCTGGGCCAGCCAGTGGATGACGGCGACCCCGTCGGCCAGCTCCTGCCCGTCGTACGCGTCGCCCGGCAGCCCCTCGCTGTTGCCGTGGCCGCGGACGTCGACCCGTACGGAGGCGTAGCCGTGGCCCGCGTACCAGGGGTGGCGCTGCCAGTCGCGGGGCGCGGTCCAGTCGCTCAGCCGGTGGGGCAGGTACTCCAGGAGGGCGGGGACCGGTTCGTCGGTCAGCGGCCGCCAGATGCGGGCGTAGAGCCGGGTGCCGTCGGGCAGCGGGATGCGGACGTCCTCGTGGGTGGTCTCGTACGGGAACTCGGTCGTGATGTTCATGGCGATCACCTCGGTGGGGGACGGGGTGCGTGAGGCGTACGGGTTCGGGCGGTCGGGGTGCGTGAGGCGCACGGGGCGGGGGCGGAGCGCCGGAGGGGCGGACGGGTCAGTGGGCGGGGTGCATCGTGCGCTTCGGCCAGGGCGCGGCCAGGAGGCCCGTGGTGACCCGGGGGCTCTGGGACATCACCACGAAGCAGGCGACCGGGGCGATCACCGAGATCACCGTCAGCACGTCCACGAACCGGTCGATGGTCAGCCATCCCGCCCGTGCCGGCGCGGACGCGACGAGGGCCACCGCCACGGCTCCGCCGATGACCAGGCGCACCGCGCGCCGCATGGCGTCGGGGGCCGGCGCGCATTCCGTGCCCTCCGTGCGGCCGACCGGGTGACGGCGGCCCGCGACGTACTGGATCAGGCCGAGGGGCATGCCGATCGCGGCGGGGATGCCGCCGCAGAGCACGGCCCGGTACGACCCGAGGATGCGGCCGGCCGGCCGGCCGCCCGCCGCGGAGACCAGACAGACCAGTGTCCCGTAGGCGGCGGAGACGGAGAGGGAGGCGGCGGAGACGGAGGCGGCGGTGCCGGGGTCCATGCCCATGCCGCCGTCGCTCACGGTGTCGGCGAAGAACAGCACCAGGACGGCCTGCGTGCCCAGGAACGAGAATCGCTCCCGGACCTCCGGGCCGGACAGCGTCATCAGGCCCCGCGGCTGCCCGAAGAAGGCGTGGTCGTCCCCGGGCGGCGGCTGGGCCTGTTCGGTGTCGGCAGCGCTGTGGGACAAAACAGAGACTCCTGATCGTATGAGCTGATCCCGAACATACCGGCGGTCATGGGAAGCCGCCCACGGTGATCCATAGCGGACCGGATACGCTGAAGTTGATTCGAGAGACAGCGACACATCGACTTTGCGTGTGATCGTCAGCAGACAGGAGATGTCCCCGTGACCGTCGTCGGGCCGTTCGGACTGCACGTGCGGGACCAGGCTCTTGAGGCCGATGTCCAGTCGGGCCTGGCCGCTGTCGAGGCAGGGCTGCTCGAAGCCACCAAGAGCGATGTCCCCTTCATCACGGACGCCGCCCAGCACCTGGTGCGTGCGGGGGGCAAGAGGTTCCGTCCCTTGCTGGTCATGCTCGCGTCACAGTTCGGGGATCCCGACGCGCCGGGAGTCGTCCCCTCGGCCGTCGTCGTCGAGCTGACCCACCTGGCCACGCTCTACCACGACGACGTGATGGACGAGGCGGACGTGCGGCGCGGGGTGCCCAGCGCCAACACCCGCTGGGGCAACTCCGTCGCCGTCCTCACCGGCGACTTCCTCTTCGCCCGCGCCTCCCACATCCTGGCCGACCTCGGCCCCGAGGCCGTCCGTATCCAGGCGGAGGCCTTCGAGCGGCTCGTCACCGGCCAGATCCTGGAGACCGCGGGCCCGCGCGACGGCCGCGACCCGGTCGACCACTACCTGGACGTGCTCAGCGGCAAGACCGGTTCGCTGGTCGCCGTCTCCGGCCGGTTCGGGGCGATGATGTCCGGCGCCGACGAGCGGACCGTGGACGTCCTCACGCAGTACGGGGAACGGCTCGGCATCGCCTTCCAGCTCGCCGACGACGTCCTCGACATCGCCTCCGACTCCCACGAGTCCGGCAAGACCCCCGGCACCGACCTGCGCGAGGGCATCCCGACGCTCCCGGTCCTGCGGCTGCGCGCCCAGGCGGCGGCCGACGGCAAGCCCGACGACCTGGAGCTCGTCGAGCTGCTCAACGGCGACCTGAGCAGCGACAAGGCGCTGGCCAAGGTGCTGCGCCGGCTGCGCGCCCACCCGGCGCTGGAGCAGGCCCGCCAGGACACCGTGCGCTACGCGCAGGACGCGCGCGCCACGCTCGCCCCGCTGCCCGAGGGGTACGCGAAGGCCGCGCTGGAGGAGCTGTGCGACGCGGTGGTGCACCGCGCGGGCTGAGGCGCACCCCGGCCTCGCCCGCCGTCGGCTGACGCGGTGTCACCGGGGGCCGCCACCCGGTGACACGGGGCGGCCCACCCCTACGGGATGGCGTACAGGCCCCCTTCGGTTGTCATACCGGAGCAGTAGGCGGAGTTGATTCCCCGGGCTGACGCTTCGAACCGTCCGATTTGGTCAGATGGTTATCAACGGAAGCCGCCGACCACGGAGGTAGGGCACACCATGGCACCGAACGACAGCGCAGAGACCACCGAAGAGGCCACGAGCACTGTCGTGGGCCGACGGAAGGCGGCGCGCTATCTCGTCCCCGTCGCGGTCGCGGGGGTGGCGGCCGCCACCATCGGGCTCGTCCCGGCGCTCGCCAGCTCGGGCGACCCGGACCTGCCGAAGATCAGCGCACAGGAACTCGTCGAGAGGATCGCCGCTTCCGACGAGGAGCAGCTCTCCGGCACGGTCAAGGTCAGCACGGACCTGGGCCTGCCGCTCGACGGCCTGGCGGGCTCGCTCGTACCGGGCGGCGAAGGCCGGGGCGAAGGCCGGGACGGCGGCGCGGCGGCCCCGCAGGACAGGCTCATGGAGCTGACGTCCGGCACGCACACGCTGCGGGTGGCCGCCGACGGCCCGGAGCGGCAGAAGCTCTCGATCCTCGGGGACGCCTCCGAGTACAGCGTCATCCACAACCAGGGCGAGGTCTGGGCGTACGACAGCCGGTCCGACGAGGTCTACCACGCCGAGGCGCCCGAGGGCCGGGACGGCGGCGGCCACGCGGAGAAGGCCCCGAAGGCCCCCGAGGGCGCTCCGGCCACCCCGAAGGACTTCGCCGAGCAGGCGCTCGCGGCGGCCGGGGACACCACCTCGGTGACCGTGGACGGCACGGCGCAGGTCGCCGGGCGGGACGCGTACCAGCTGCTGATCAAGCCGAAGCAGTCCGGTTCGACGATCGGCTCCGTCCGGATCGCCGTGGACGCCGAGAACGGCGTACCGCTGAAGTTCACCCTGTCCGCGGCGAGCGGCGGCAAGGCCGTCGTCGACGCGGGATTCACCAAGGTCGACTTCGCCAGGCCCGCCGCGTCCACGTTCGCCTTCACCCCGCCCGAGGGCGCCGAGGTGACCGAGGCCGACGAACTGGAGACCGGCAAGGACGAGCGCGGCGCGATGCAGAAGGCGCTGCCCGGACAGCTGGCCGAGCTGGAGGGCCTCGCGGACGAGGGCGGCTTCAACGTCATCGGCAAGGGCTGGACCTCGATCGCCGAGATCAAGTCCCCCGGCGGCACGGGCCTGCCCGAGGCCGGCTCGGGCGACATCCCGGCCGAGGCGCAGGGCTTCCTCGACGCCCTCGGCGACAAGGTCACCGGGACGTTCGGCTCGGGCACGGTGTTCAAGACGCGCCTGGTCAACGCCCTGCTGACGGAGGACGGATCGGTGTACGTCGGAGCGGTGACGAAGGACGCGCTGGTGCGTGCGGCCGACGCCGTCGCGCAGTAGAACCTTGTCCGGGGCACCTGGACACCGGATGTCCGGGGCACCTGGACACCTGGGTACCCGGACGACAGGCCCCCGGACACCCCGCCGCCGCGGCCTCCGCCCACCCGCGTGGAGACCGCGGCGGCCCCGCGCTCACGGAGAGGTGCGACCGCCATGACGGACACAGGGGCCGGGGACGCGACGGCGAACGACGCGACGGCGAACGACGCGCTGCAGGGGCGTGCGGCCATCACGGGCGCGGGGGCCGGGGACCCGGCGCCCGGGAGCCGGGCGCCGGAGGTGGCCCACGCGCTGGGCGTGACTCCCGCGCCCGACACGAACCCCGAGCTGGGCGTGACCCTTGCGTCGAACGCGACCCCCGCGCCCGACGCGACCCCTGCGGCGGACGTGGCTCCTGCGCCGGACGCGACCCTCGCCCCTGACTCGCCCCCCGCGCCGGAGGTCGCCCCCGCGCCCCCCGCGCCGGTATTTCCGCCGTCCGCCGCGACCCCCGGCGCCCCCGTCATCCGCACCCGGGGCCTGACCAAGCGCTACCGGGGCGGTCAGCTCGCCGTGGACGGCCTCGACCTGACCGTGCCCGCCGGCAGCGTCTTCGGCTTCCTCGGCCCCAACGGCTCCGGCAAGACCACCACGATCCGGATGCTGATGGGCCTCATCGACCCGACGTCCGGCACCGCCGAGGTGCTCGGCCGCCCGATGCCCGAGGCCGGCCGTACGGTGCTGCCGGAGGTCGGCGCGCTGATCGAGGGGCCCGCGCTGTACGGCTTCCTGAACGGCCGGGACAACCTCCTGCGGTACGACCGGGCCGACCCCACCGCCGACCCGCGCACCCGCCGGGCCCGCGTCGGGACGGCCCTGGAGCGGGTCGGGCTCGCCGCCGCCTCCGGGAAGAAGGCCAAGGCGTACTCGCTCGGCATGAAGCAGCGCCTCGGCCTGGCCGCCGCCCTGCTCCGGCCGCGCCGGCTGCTGGTCCTGGACGAGCCGACCAACGGCCTCGACCCGCAGGGCATGCGCGAGATCCGTCTCCTGGTCCGGGAGCTGGCGGCCGAGGGCACCACGGTGTTCCTCTCCTCCCACCTCCTGGACGAGATCGAGCAGGTCTGCACTCACGCGGCGGTGATGGCCCGGGGCCGGCTGATCGTCCAGGGCCCGGTCGCCGACCTCGCCGCGAAGGCCCGGGGCCGGCTCGCCGTCACCACCCCCGACCCCGGGGACGCCGCCCGCATCCTCCAGGAGCACGGGCTCACCGGCCTGAGCACCGACGGCGACCGGCTGACCGCCGACGCCCCGCCCGCCGCCGTGGACCTCGCCGACCTCAACGCCGCGCTGGTGGGCGGCGGGGTCCGGGTGCGGTTCTTCGGTGTCGAGCGGGGGTCGCTGGAGGACGCCTTCGTCGCACTCACGGGAGAGGGATTCGATGTCGCAGGCTGAGAGGGCGCGGGGGGAACAGGCCACACCTCCGGGACGCGCGGGGCTCCGGTCCCGCACTCCGCTCCGGACGCTGGGTCTCCTCCGCTCCGAGATCACCACGCTGCTGCGCCGCCACCGCACCTACGCCCTGCTCGGCGTCCTCGCCGCCGTCCCCGTCCTGATCGCGGTCGCGGTCCGCATCGAGACGGGCGGCGGCGGTGGCGGTGAGGGCGGTCCGGACGGCGGGGCGGGCCCGGCCTTCCTCGCCCAGGTCACCCACAACGGCATCTTCCTGGTCTTCGCCGCCCTGGCCGCGACGCTGCCGGTCTTCCTGCCGATGGCCGTCGGCGTCGTCGCGGGCGACGCCATCGCGGGCGAGGCGAGCGGCGGCACCCTGCGCTATCTGCTGGTCGCCCCGGCGGGCCGGACCCGGCTGCTGCTCGTGAAGTACGCCTCCGTCCTCGTCTTCTGCCTGATCGCGACCCTGGTCGTGGCGGTGTCGGGGCTGGTGGTGGGCGCGCTGCTGTTCCCGGTGGGAGACGTCACCACGATCTCGGGGACGCGGATCGGCTTCGGCGAGGGGCTGCTGCGCGCGGCGCTGACCGCGCTGGTCGTGGCGGCGTCCCTGGCCGGGTTCGCCGCGATCGGGCTGTTCGTCTCGACGCTGACCAGCAGCGGGATCGGGGCGATGGCGGCCACGGTCGGACTGCTGATCACGGTGCAGATCCTGGACAGCATTCCGCAGCTGAGCGGCGTGCACCCGTATCTGTTCGCGCACTACTGGATGTCGTTCGCCGACGTCCTGCGCGAGCCGGTCCACTGGGACGACCTGAGCAAGAACTTCCAGGTGCAGGCGCTGTACGTCGCGGTGTTCGGCTCGGCGGCCTGGGCCCGCTTCACGGCCAAGGACATCACGGCGTGAGGGACGCCCCCGCGAAGGCGCAAGGGGCCTGGCCGGATCGGATCGGCGGGGTCCGCACGCGCCGTCGGCCGGGCGAGCCGTCCCCCGATCGGCTCGTCGCGGCACGAACGGCACGAACGGTGCGGGCAACGGGGACGACACGACACGGTACGTTCCGTTTCCGCCTGGGTATTGTTCGGTCTTTGGCGACGAGATGTCAACAAGAGATTGGCTGGAACCCCCCTATGCTCACCGAATGATCACACCGCCGAGCAGTGTGCGACGCAGCGAACGATCACGCCGCGCGATCCTGCGGTCCGCCCTCGACCTCTGTACGGAGCGGGGGTACGGGCACGTCACGATAGAGGCCATCGCCGCCGACGCGGGGGTCAGCAAGAAGACGATCTACCGCTGGTGGCCGTCGAAAGGGGCGGTTCTGCTGGAGGCGTTCACGGACGCCCTGATCGACGCCACTCCGTTCGTCGACACCGGCGACATCGGCGCCGACCTGCGTTCCCACGTCGCCGGTGCGGTGAAACTGCTCTCGGTCCCGCCCTTCGGCCCCGCCTACGCGGGCATCCTCTCCGAGCTGCACCACGACGACCGCCTGGCCCGGCAGCTGCGGGAAGAGCTGGTCGACCCGCGCGTCGAGGAGGCGATCGGCCGGCTCCGCAGCGCCCAGGACCAGGGCCAGATCCCGCCCGGCGCGGACCTCCCGCTGGCCGTGGAGATGCTGTACGGCCCCGTCTACTACCGCCATGTGCTGCGCAAGCCGGTCCAGGACGAGGAGACGATCGCCACACTGGTGGACCACGTCCTGCGGTCGCTGCGCGCGCCGGGGTACTGAGGCGCCGACCGGGGCGGGTCCGGCCGGGATCCCGTGCGGCAGGAGGTGACCGGACGGGGCCCTGGTGCGGCAGGAGGCGATCGGACGGGATCGGTGCGGCGGCGGACTGTCGGGCGGGGTGCACGACGGCGGTGGCGGGAGCGCTGTGCCGCGGGGCGTCTCGGTGGCGGCGGGAGCGCTGTGCCGCGGGTGCGTCTCGGTGGCGGAGGGAGCTGTGTCGTGCGGGGCGTCTCGGTGGGAGCGGCAGGTCCGTGGTGCGGGGCGTCTCGGTGGGGGCGCGGGCCACGGCGCGGCGGACCTCGCCGGCGTCCCGCCCACCCGTTCACGCCCCTGCCGCCCACCGGTGGCCGGGCCCGGTGCGGCGGGTGATGCTGGTCCGGCGCGGGCCGGAACCGGTACTCCGGCGTGCCGGAGCCGGAGGGCGGGTGGATCCGTGGCCGACAGCGAGACCCCGGCCGGGCGCGGGCGGGCCGGGAGGGCGGACGGCGGCTTCGACGAGGCGCTCCTCACGGCGCTGTTCACCCAGTCCGCCGTCGGCCTCGTCGTGCTGGACCCCCAGCTCAGACTCGTACGCGCCAACTCCCTGGTCGAGGGCGTGGGGACCGGGGAGTACACCGGACGCCCGATCGCCGAGGTCTTCCGGCTCGACGACCCGGACGGCTCCGAGCAGCTCATGAGGCGGGTGCTGGCCGGTGAGGGCCCGGTGCGCGACCACCTCGTGCGGGGCCGGCTGCGGAGGATCCCCGGCGACCGGCGGTTCCTGACCTCCCTGTACCGCCTGCACGGGCCGGGCGGGCCCGACGCCCCCGCCCTCGGCCTGGTGGTCGCGGTCGTCGACGTCACCGAGCGGGAACGGGACCGGGCCAGGGAAGCCACGCTCGCCGCGGTGCGGGACGCGGTCGGCGGCTCCCTCGACGTCGCCACCACCTGCCGTGCCTTCGCCGACGCGATGGTGTCCGGCTTCGCCGATCTCGCCGTCGTGGAGGTGGTGGACGACGTCCTGCGGGGCTCCGAGCCGCCGGTGGGCCCGATGCCGCCCGGAACCCCGCTCCGCCGCGCCGCCGCCGGCCGGTGCGACTCCCTGCCGGGCACGGCGGCGGACGGGCGCGGGGCCGGGGGCGGGTACCGGGCACGACCCGCCACCTCCCCGCCCGTACGCCGTACGCGCTCGCCGCCGCCGACCTGCGGGCCCGGCTCGTCCCGCTCGCGCCCCGCACCCCGTGGCCGGGCGCCGACCCGGGCGGGGCGCGGGCCGTCGCGGAGGCCGGGGCGCACTCCCTGATCGTCGTGCCCCTCACGCTGCGGGGCGCGGTCCTCGGGCTGGTCAGCCTCTACCGGTGCGGGGCGGCCGAGCCCTTCGACGGGGACGACCTCTCCGTGGCGGTCTCGGCGGCCTCCCGGGCGGTCCTCGGCATCGACAACGCCCGCCGCTACGAACGCGAGCACATCATCGCCTCGACGGTTCAGCGGCGGCTGCTCCCGCAGGCCGAACGGCGGCAGGCGGCCGTCGACACCGCGCACGTCCTGCTGCCCGGCCGGGACAGCGGCTGCTGGTTCGACACCATCGCCCTGTCCGGCGCCCGTACCGCGCTCGTCGTGGGCGGTGTCGCGGGCGAGGGCCTCCAGTCGGCCATCGCCATGGGCCAGTTGCGTACGGTCATCCAGGCGCTGGCCGGCCTCGACCTGGAGCCGGAGGAGGTCCTCGCCCGCCTCAAGGACACCGCCGACCGCCTCGCCCACGAACGCGCCTCGCTGCCCCCCGCCGACGGCCTGCACGGAGAACCGCTGAGCGCGGGCTGCGTCTACGGCGTGTACGACCCGTTCACCCGCACGTTGACCGCCGCCCGCGCCGGGCACCCCGCGCCGCTGATCGTCGGCCCCGACGGACGGGCGGTGCCCCTCGACGTACCGGAGGGGCCGGGGCTCTTCTCCGCCGACAGCGCCCTCTTCGCCCCCGCCGCGGTCACCCTGGAGGAGGGCAGCCTCCTCGCGTTCTGCACGGCCGACCTGCTCTCCGGAGACCGTGCCCCCGAACGCATCACGCAGACCCTCGCCCGGCCGGGCCGCAGCCTCCAGCAGCTCGGCGACGACATCGTCTACGCGCTGCCCGACGACACCCGCGCCGCCGGTGCGGCCCTGCTCCTGGCCCGTACCGGCACGGTCTCCGACCACCTGGTCGCCACCTGGGACCTCGCCGACGAGGCCACGACGCCCGCCACCGCCCGGGTACTCGTCCGCGACCGGCTCCAGGGCTGGGGCCTGGACGAGGACACCGTGGACGCGACCGAGCTGATCGTCAGCGAGCTGGTCACCAACGCGGTCCGCTACGGCACCCCGCCGCTGCGGCTCCGCGTCCTGCTGGACTCCACGCTCACCTGCGAGGTCCACGACGGTTCCACGGCGGCTCCGCACCTGCGGCACGCCCGGACCGTCGACGAGGGCGGCCGGGGCCTGTTCATCGTCTCCCGCCTCGCCTCCCACTGGGGAGCACGCCACGGGCCGGACGGCAAGGTGCTGTGGACCGAGCAGGAACTGCCGGGCGATCCGGCCGCCTCAGCGGAGTGAATCGCGCCACCGTGCCCGCCGCGCCCGCCGATCGCGCAGAGTGTTCCCCATGACGACCTCCACGGAACTGCTCCGCTCCTTCGCCCGCACCCGTGCCTCCCTCGACGGCGATGAGGTCACCTACTGGTGGTCCGGAGACGTCTACTCCTGGGCCCCCGACGAGCCCTACCAGCGGGTCTTCGGTTTCGAGGGCCTCAACGTCGCCCGGCTGGTCCAGGACGAGGAGGCCGGGCCGGACGCGTACCAACTGCTCACCCGTGAGGCCGCGTTCTACCTGGACCCCGTCAGCCGCGAGATCCTGGAGACCTGGCAGGACCTGCCGGTGGTCCACGTCTGGAACGACCCGGCCAACCAGAAGTGGCGCCCCTTCCCGATCCCGACGACCGACCTAGGGGACCAGGTCTGCTTCAGCCTGGAGATCCCGCTCGCCTACCCGTCGCCGCTGCCGGTGGCCCAGTACCCGGTGCACTCGGCGGGGGACACCTACAAGGCCCTGGAGCTCTTCCAGTTCTTCGCGGACCGGGCCGATCTGGCGGGCCCCGCCCCCAGTGTCCCGGCCACCATGTCGTGGAGCCGGATGTCCCCGTGGCTGCCGTGGATGGCCCGGGGGCAGCGGCCCGGCGGCCTCACCTTCCACTGCCGGGGCCGCAAGCTCGGCGCGTACACCGAGGTCCCCGAGCGCACCCGGGCCCACATCGCCGACCACCACCCGGAGTTCGCGCACGCCCCGGAGAGCTGGAGCGAGCCGAACGAGACCAGCTGGACCTACTTCCGCAAGCTCAACCCGCCGCAGGGGTGAGGGGGTTCGGGAGCGTCGTACGACGGCTCAGGGAAGCGTGATGTTCCGGCCCGGTCCGCCTTCGGTGGTGTCCCTCCCGGAACCGCCGACGATCACGTCGTCGCCCGCCTCGCCGTGCAGCATGTCGTCGCCGGAGCCGCCGAGGAGGACGTCGTCACCGGCTCCGCCCATGACGTGGTCGTCGCCCGGACCCGCGTACACGATGTCATCGCCGTCGTACGCCTCGATCATGTCGTCGCCCCGGCCGCCCCACAGCCACTGGTCGCCGTCGACCGCCATCAGGTGGTCGTCGCCGTCGCCGCCGTCGAGGACGACGCGCCCCATGACCATGTCGTCGCCCGCGTCGCCCCGCACGGTGTGCGCGGAGTGGGCGTGCAGGACGTCGTCGCCGGGGCCGCCGCTGACGGTCGCGACCCCCGGGTCGCTGGTGGCGATCTCGTCGTCGCCGTCGCCGAGGAAGACGTCGATCCGGTCCGGCCGGGCGCTGCCGGTGGGCAGTTCGCAGACGACGTACGTCTCGACGCCCGGTTCCAGGTACGAGCAGTGGCCGCCGGGCCGGATCGGAACGGAATCCCGGAAGCCGATCCGCCGGACCCCGTCGCCCCGGTCCATCGGGACCACGTGCAGGTCGTTGACCTGGCCCGGGGCGGCGGTGAAGGTGATCGACTGCTTCGCCCAGTCGGCGCCGACGCGGGCCTTGGCGCCGGCCTCGGTGGCGGTGGGGGCGGCGATGGCGGGGGACACGGCGAGGCCGGTGGCGAGCAGGGTCACGGCGGCCGTCATCCTCGTGCGCTTCACGACAACTCCTCGGTGGGTCCGTGGGGGGCCGCCCGTCCGCGCCCGCCTGCGCGGAACCGGGTGAGGGCAGGTCCATGTCAGGTGCCACGCGCGGCGGTGGGGACGCCGCGCGGGCGACCGCAACCTACCCGTCTTGGTCTAGACCAAACCGGAATCCGGTGCGGCGTCCCCTGCGCCCCCGGTGCCGAACAGCCGCTCCAGGACCACCGCGACCCCGTCCTCCGCGTGCGTCAGGGTCACCTCGTCGGCCGCCGCGCGCAGCTCCGGGTGGGCGTTCCCCATGGCCACCCGGAGGCCCGAACCGGCGAACATCGGCAGGTCGTTGGGCATGTCGCCGAACGCGACGGTCCGCTCCGCCCCGATGCCCAGCAGCTCGGCGGCCGCCGCCAGGCCCGTACCCTTGTCCACCCCGCGTGGAGCCAGCTCCACCGTGCCGGGCCCCGCCATCGTCACCGTCGCCAGATCGCCCACGGCCCCGCGCGCGGCGGCGGTCAGCGCGTCGTCGCCCAGCTCCGGGTGGCGCACCAGCACCTTGATGACGGGCCGCTCCCACAACGCCTCGCGAGAGCCGACGCGTTGGGCGGGCAGGGTCGGATTCGGCATCCGGTAGCCGGCCTCGATCAGGGTCACCCCGTTCACGCCGTCCTGGTCCACGGCGGCGAACACGGCCCCCACCTCCGCCTCGATCTTGCCGAGCGCGGTGTCGGCGGCCTCCCGGTCCAGGGCGACGGAGCGCAGCAGCCGCCCGGCGTCCGCGTCGTAGAGCTGCGTGCCCTGCCCGCAGACGACGAGCCCGGTGTACGCGAGGTCCGCGAGCAGTGCGCGTATCCCCGGGACGGGCCGCCCGGTCACGATCAGATGCCGGGCGCCCGAGGCGGCGGCGCGGCCGAGCGCGGCACGGGACCGGGCGCTGACGGTGCCGTCGGGGCGCAGCAGGGTGCCGTCCAGGTCCGTGGCGACGAGGGTGTATGCGGGGGGCGTGGGCATGGCCCCCAGCCTAGAAGCCGCCGAACGGCCACTTGCCCGCGAGGGTCGCACCGTGCTCATCGACGACGAACGAGCCCCACCGTGTCCGCACGGTGGGGCTCGGTGGCTCTGCCGGTTCGCGCTGTTCAGGCGGCGCCGAGGTCTCCCGCCCGGACACCGGCGACGAAGGCGCTGAACGCTGCGGCGGGGACGGTGAGGGCCGGGCCGGTCACGTTCTTGGAGTCGCGTACGGGGACGATGCCGTGCGGGGCGGCGAGGTTGGTGGCGACCTCGACGCACGCGCCGCCGTTTTCGCTGTAGGAGGACGTGAACCAACGGGGGGTCTCGGTTGTCACTGGAAGCCCTTTCGCAACTGCCTGAACATGTCGACGGACGCGGCCTGGGAGGGAGCGAGCGCCTGCATCTGATGGTAGGCCGTCAGATGCTGCACCACCGAGCCACTTTCCCGCTCCAGATAGCCCTGCTGGGCGGACTCGGCGTACGACATGAGCGAGCGGTCGGGCATGGTCAGGATGTAGAGCGGCAGGCTGAACGGGCGGTGCTCTCCCATGGAGAACGGCACCACCTGGATCACCGTGTTGGGCTGCTCGGCGAACTCGATGAGCCGGTCCATCTGGGCCCGCATGACCTCCGGGCCGCCGACCGGCCGGAGCAGACAGCTCTCGTCCAGCAGCGCGAAGACCAGCGGAGGCTTTTCCCGGACCAGGGCTGCCTGGCGTTCCGCGACCAGGGCGACGCGCTCCTGTGCCTGGTCCGCGCTGATCACTTGCCGCCTGACGACGCTGTCGGCCAAGACCGTCGCGTACTCCGGCGTCTGGAGCAGGCCCGGGATGACGCCGACCTCGTACAGCCGGATCTCCGCCGCCCGGCGCTCGTAGCCGAGGAACTCCGGGAATCCCTCCAGCAGGCTGCCGTGCTTGATCTGGCCCAGCTCGCGCTCGAACGACGCCTCGGTGCCGGTGAGCCCCAGGGCCCGGTCCGTACTGCGCGAAAAGCGCAAGGTCGCGAGTTTGCGACCGGTTTCCACGGAGGAGATGTGCGTGCTGGAGTAGCCGTTGCGGTCTCCCAGCCCCTCCTGCGTCCAGCCGCGCTTCTCCCGTAAGTCGCGCAGACGTGCACCGTAGGCCGCTTGCGCCGAGCTTTCCGGGTTCAGTTCCTTGACGTTCACGGACCCCGCCCCGATCTTCCGTGCCGAACAGGCAAGTTGAATGGCTCCTCACGGTAGGTCACGCTGAATCGCCCCGGTAGTCGTTCGGCTACAGAGAGGAGCGATAGGTGTACGGCGAGAACGTCTGCCCGAATGCGCAGGACCCTCCCGGCCCGCCGGCCCTCGGCGCGCTCATGGTGGACACCGGCCGCGGTGACCGCGTGGGCGAGTTCCGCGGGGTTGCCGGCCCCTACTGGTCGCTCCGGCCCGTCGGTGGCGGGGCCGAGTGGGAGGCCGAGCCGCACCGGGTCCGGCCCGCGCTCCTCATGGAGCAACTCCGGGCCAGGACCGCCCGGCTCAACGCCCGCAGTCGGGGCGAGGTTCTGTGAACGACCACCGTGCCCCCACCCTCACCGGCAAGGATGAGAGCCATGCTGCAGTGCACCGCCTTCACCGAACTCCCCGAGATGGGCGCGCGGGTCGCGCTCATGGGTCTGGAGGACGAGCCCGGCGAGGCGCCGGAAGCCCCTGAACTGGACGCGTTCCTGCTGTGCGAGCTGGGCGAGCACGAGGAGGGGGCCGAGCACGCGGCCCAGCTCCCGTCGGTGTCGGCTTCCGGTGGGCGCGACCTGTGGATGTTCTGGACCGACGGCGACGGACGCCGGACGTTCCGCTTCGCCGAGCTGCTCCCGTGCCCGGCCGTCATCCACCGGCTGTCCGTCAAGGACGGCGACGCCTGTGTGCTGTACGACCGGCACCCGGCCGCGCACTCCTGGGACGTGACGGACCCGCTCGCCGACCTGATGGCGGAGCGTGTCCGGGAGGAGGTGCGGCGCGACCGGGAGGGCGGCGGAGGCGAGGGCGGCGTCGGCGGGCTTTGCTGAGGTGGGGGCGGTGTGCCCGGCGGCCGAGGCGCGGGCGCGCGGTCAGCGGATCTCGTTGCCGGGGTGCTCGTCGTCGTACGCCCGGCGGGCGAGGGCGATGGTGTCCCGGTGCTCCAGCGACCAGTCGGCGAGCGCCTTGACGAGATGGGTGAGGCTCGCGCCCGTGTCGGTGAGGCGGTAGTCGACCTGGGCGGGCACGGTCGGGTACACGGTGCGTGCCACCAGGCCGTCCCGTTCCAGCCTGCGCACCGTGAGCGTCAGCATCCGCTGTGAGATCCCGTCGACGGCGCGCTGGAGCTGCCTGAAGCGCCTCGGTCCGCCGGCGAGTTCGACGATGACCAGGACGGACCACTTGTCCCCGACCCGGTCGAGGACGTCGCGGATTCCGCATGCGGGGTGTTCCGGCAGGCCGCAGGGGGCGAGTGGGGCGGGCTCGGCGGTTACCTCGGTGTGCCTCACTGACACGAAACTGCCTCCTGGTGCGGCGGTCGTAGCGGGTCCAGGATCTCACTGTAGTTACTGATGAGAACCACGACAGGAGACAAGACCGTCATGATCATGGTGACCGGAGCTCAGGGGCAGCTGGCGTCCCTCGTCCTCGCGGAGCTGGCCGCACGCCGTGCGCCCGCCACGGGCGGCAGCCGGACTCCCTCCGGAGGGCAGCGCCGCCTCGACTTCGACGACCCCGCGAGCCTGGACCTCTCCGGTGTCTCGACCCTGGTCCTCGTCTCCGCGGGGTACGCGGAGGACGACCGGGTCGTCGCGCGCCACCGGGCCGTCCTCGACGCCGCGCACCGCGACGGCGTGGGTCACGTGGTGTACACGAGCCTGACCGGGGCCGGGGACCACCTCGGGTTCGCGCTCGCGCACCGGGCCACCGAGCGGATGGTCCGGGAGAGCGGCCTCGCGTGGACGATCCTGCGCAACGGGCTGTACGCCGAGCTGTTCGGCGCCCTGCTGGGCTGGACACCGGACGGTCTGGAGTCGGCGTTCGGCGACGGCCGCCTCGCCGCGGTGCCACGGGCGGACCTGGCCGCCGCCGCGGCGGTCGTCGCCGAACGGCCGGGCGCGCACACCGGCCGGACGTACGAGCTGGTGGGCGAGCCGATCGCCGCCGACGACGTCGCCGGGCGACTTGCCGTCCCCCATCGCACGATCGGGCTCGACGTGTACCGCGCCCGCCTGCTGTCCGACCCCGCCCTGCTTCCCTTCCAGCCGCCGATGGTCGCCTCCATCGCCACGGGCGTACGGCACGGCTTCCTCGGGGGCACCGGCCCCGACCTCGCCCGGCTGCTCGGCCGGCCGCTCACCGATCCGCTCACCGTGGCGGCGGAAACCGCCGCGGCGCTGCGCCCGGGCGCCGGCGGGTGATAGCCGGCCCGGCCGACAGGGCGGCTGGGCGGCTGGGCGGTCGGGCGGTCGGGCGGTCGGGCGGGGGTCTGGTCGGGCGGGCGGGGGTGTCTGCCTGTCGGCCGGGGGCGGGGGTGCCGGGCCGGGGCGCCTGACCTGTCGGCCCGGGGTGCCGGGGTGCCGGGGTGCCGTGCCGGGGGCGGGTGGCCTCCCTCGGGCGGCGAGGCCTCGCCGCCCGCGACCGGTCAGCTGACGCAGAACTCGTTGTCCTCCGGGTCCGCCATGACGATCCAGCTCCCGCCCTGCTCGTCGACCGTGCGCAGCACCCGCGCGCCCAGCGCCCTCAGCCGTTCCGCCTCCGCGTCGCGCTGTCCGGGGGCGGAGTGCACGTCGATGTGGAGGCGGTTCTTCACCGTCTTCGGCTCCGGCACCCGCTGGAACAGCAGCCGCCGCCCCTGGCCCGTACCGCTGACCTCGTCGTACGGGTCGTCCGGGTGCCGGGCCGCGGCCAGGTCGAGCCAGGCGCGGCGGCCGTGGGCGTGGGTGGTGATGGCCTCGGGTACGGCTCCGGCCGCGAGCAGCCGCTCGACCAGCGGGCTGTTGTCCTCGACGACGTAACCCAGGGCCTGTGCCCAGAATCCGGCCTGTGCGTGCGGGTCGGTGCTGTCGATCACGAGCTTCCAGGACAGCGGCTGTGTCGGTGTCTCCGTCATGGAAACCGTTTATACTGGTTACATGAATGGGAAGGCAACCAACGCGCCGGGGCTGGTGTTGCGGCATCCGGACGGCAGTTCGTTCCGGTTCGATCCGGGTGCGCTGTGTCTGGAGCTGCTGCCGACCGGCGGGCCCGGCCCGTTGTCGTACTTCGAGGTGCTGCACGAGCCGGCCGACCTGGTGCGCTGGGCGGAGGAGAGCCGGCTGCCGGGCGGGCTCGCCGCCGGATCAGCCGGCGGCGAGGGGCTCGTCGTGAGCGCGGCGGAGGTGGCGGACGCGCGGGCGCTGCGCGACGCGCTCTGGCGGATTACGGAAAGCCGGGTGCGGGAAGAGCCTCCGGCCCCGGACGACCTCGCCACCCTCAACGACGCGGCGGCCCGTCCCTCGCTGACATCCCGGCTGACGGTGGGCGGCGAGCGGTCCTGGACGCCGGGCGGCACCGGGACCGGGCTGCTGTCCACCGTCGCCCGTGATGCGATCGACCTGTTCACCGGGGCGTACGCCCCTCGCATCCGCACCTGCGGCGCGCACGACTGCCGCCTGCTGTTCGTGGACACCTCCCGCCCCGGCAGGCGCCGCTGGTGCTCGATGGAGCGCTGCGGCAACCGGCACAAGGTCCGCGCCCACCGCGCCCGGCTCACCGGCTCCGACGCGGACACCGTCGACTGACCCGTATCGACTGACCCGTATCGACCGACCCGCATCGACCGACTCTTGGGGACGGGCGTACCGACGTACCGACAGACGAAGGGGTATCCGCCATGCCGACCGGACTCACACAGGGCGCAGGCTGGGAGATCGGCGTCTCCCGGACCATCCGCCGACCGCTGCCCGCCGTCTGGGACTTCGTCGCCGGCCCGGAGGGCGCCGCGCTCTGGCTCGGCCTCGACGGCCCGCTGCCCACCGAGAGGGGCGCTCCGTACCGTACGGCGCGCGGCGTCGAGGGCGAGATCCGCAGCTACCGCCCCGGCGAACGGGTCCGCCTCACGCACGGAACCTCCATCGTCCAGCTGGCCGTGGCGCCCGGCAGTTCCGAGGACCGGACCGTGCTGCGCTTCCACCAGGAGCGCCTCGCGAGCGCCGAGGAGCGCGAGGAGCGCCGTACGCACTGGAAGGGCGTGATGGACCGGATCGAGGCCGAGCTGACCTGATGCCCCTTCCGGCTGCGCGCCGAGCCGGCCCGATGACCCTTCCGGCTACGCCGGGGCCGGGGGAGGGGCGGGGCAGGCGGGGCACGTGTGCCCGTCGATCGCGGTCAGCAGACGCGTCGCCGCCGCGCCGAGGGCCTGCGCCGGGTGTGCCGGGGAGAGGCCCGTGGCGGCCTGCGCCGGGTGTGCCGGGGAGAGGCCCCCGGGCTCGGGTGTGTCGGGCGGGCCGCCCGGTCGGTCCGCCTCCCGTGCCTCCGGTACGGCGGCGGCCAGCCGGACGGCCGTGCCGCGCCCCTCCGCGACCGCCTGGTGCGCGGCGCGGGTCCACGCCGGGTGTTGGGGGTTGCCGGCGGCCAGGATCGTGGCGAGCAGGTCCAGGACGCCCGCCCGGTCCCGGACCGTGTCCGTCGCCGCCAGCTCCCAGAGGAACGGCACCGTCGCCGCTGTCGAGTCGAACACGGGCGGGGTGCCGATCCACCGCTCCAGGTCGGTCAGCGCCTCGCCCGAGGACGGCGCGTCGCCCCAGGCGATCCGCGACAGCACCCCGGGGACCTGGGACGCGGACCCGTACGCATGCTGCAGCTCGTGCCACCGCACGTTCCTCATGGCCCCCAGGACAGTCCCCATCCGCGCACTCAATCAGCCTTTACGGGCGGCGTCCACCGATGACGGAGAACCGTTCCGGTCCGTGGAGCCGGCGCAGATACGCGTGGACGGAGCGGGCGTCGTCCGCCGGGGCTGACAGGCCCAGGTGGTGGTCGGGGCGGACGACGAGGACGGTGCCCGTGCCCGTATCGCCCGAGGGCCCTGTTCCGTACGCGGCGGCCGCGTGACCCCCGTCGTCGACGACCGCCGCCCCTGGACCGGACGCCGCACCGCTCTCGTGCGACGCGTACACGCGGCAGGTCCGTACCCCGGTGCCGCCGTACGCGGCCGCCACCTCGCGCAGGACCGCCGTGCTGCCCGGTCCGAAGCCGAGAACGGTGGTGCGGGGGCCGGCGAAGACGCGGTGGAGGCGGGTGCGGGCCCCGGTGGCGGCGTCCAGGCACGGGGCGTCGGGGGCCCGGTCCCCGGGCTGCGGTGCGGGCCTTGCACCACCCTGCGCCCGGCCTCCGGGCCGAGAGGTGTCGGCCGAGTCGTGCGTGGGCTGCCGGACGTTCGCCGAGCCGTCCCCCGGCCGCTGCGAGGTGTCGGTGCGGCCCGGGGACAGGGAGCTCCAGCGGTAGCCGACGCCCAGGCCGGTCGTGTCCGGGGTGATCGCCGCGTCCAGGCCGCCGCCGGGCCGGCGGATGGCCTCCAGTGTGGCCCGCAGCCGCTCCGAGGTGAGGTCCAGGGTCCGGGCGGCCACCGGAAGCCGCTCCTCCTCGTACGTGTCCAGCAGCTCCGCGCCCGCATGGCCGGCGAGCACCAGACCCAGCTTCCAGCCGAGGTTGAACGCGTCCTGGATGCCGGTGTTCATGCCGAGGCCGCCCGCGACGGCGTGGACGTGTGCCGCGTCGCCCGCGAGGAAGACCCGCCCGGCGCGGAAACGGTCCGCCATGCGCACGTTGACCCGGTACGTCGACAGCAGCTCCGCCCGCGTCAGGGCCCGGCCGGGCAGTGCGGTGTGGCGGGCGAGCAGCCGCCGGAAACCGTCGGCGGTGGGTGCGAGCGGCCGGCCCCGCCCGTCCCGCTCCGGCCCCGCCTGGAACCACCAGCCCGTCCGCGTACCGGGGATCGGGCAGAGCATGACCGCGCCGTCCTCGTCGAACCACTGGTGCCAGCGGGTGCGGTCCAGGGTGTCCTCGGCCAGGTCGACATCGCCGCAGACCATCACCTGGTCCTCGGCGGTGGCCCCCGCGAACCCGATCCCGAGCAGCTTCCGTACGGAGCTGTGGGCGCCGTCGCACCCGACGACATACCGGGAGCGTTCCCCCCGGCCCTCCGCGAACGTCACGTCGACGAGCCCCCCGTCGGCTGCCTGCGCCAGGCCCACGACCTCGCGGCCCAGCTCGACCCGGACGCCGTACCCGGCCAGCCGGTCGCGCAGGATCTCCTCCAGCCGCCACTGGGCGATCAGCCGCCCCCGGTCGTAGGGGACGTCCGGGGACGGCGCGGAGTCCGCCCATGGATCGGTCTCCTCGACCGGCAGGCGGCCGCGGTACTTCAGCATCGGCAGCGGGGCCGAACCGGCGGCGAGCACCTCCCCGGCCACCCCGAGATCGTCCAGGATCTCCAGGGACCGGCCGTTGGGACCCTTGGCGCGCGAGGTGCGCGGCGGCGCGGGGGACCGGTCCACGATCCGTACGGCGGTCCCGCGCCGGGCCAGATCGCAGGCCAGCACCAGCCCGGTGGGTCCCGCTCCCACGATGAGTACGTCGGCGAGCTCCTCGCCCATGCCCAAACCCGTGCCCATGCCCACACCCATGCCTTCCTTCGGTCACGCTTCGGTCGCCTGTCGACCAGGGAAGCGTAACCAGGTAAGAAAAGCAACTAGGTAATATTTTGTTGTGCGGGGTCCGGGGTCGCGGTCGGCGTGCGATCCCGCGCGGCCGGTGCGGGGTCCGGGGCCGCGGTCGCCGGGGCGGCGGCCGCCGTCGCGAGCAGCTGTGCCGCCAGGGCCCGGTTGCGCCGCGCGGTGTGCAGCGCGTCCCAGGTCAGCAGCGACAGGGCGAGCCAGACGAGGGCGAACCCGGCCCACCGCTCGGGCGGCATCGCCTCGTGGAAGTAGAGGACGCCGAGACCGAACTGGAAGACCGGGGCCAGGTACTGGAGGAGCCCCAGCGTGGACAGCGGCACCCGGATCGCCGCCGCGCCGAAGCAGATCAGCGGGAGCGCGGTGACGATGCCCGTCGCGGCGAGCAGCAGCCCGTGCCCCGCGCCCCCGGCCGTGAACGTCGACGCGCCGGTGGCGGCCAGCCAGAACAGGAAGCCGAGCGCGGGTACGAAGAGCACGGCTGTCTCGGCGGCCAGGGACTCCAGGCCGCCCATGTTCACCTTCTTCTTCACCAGGCCGTACGTGGCGAAGGAGAACGCCAGCACCAGTGAGACCCAGGGCGGCTTGCCGTACCCGATCGCGAGGACGAGGACGGCGGCCACGCTGGTGGCCACCGCGACCCACTGGGCGGGCCGCAGCCGTTCGCCCAGCAGCAGGACGCCCAGGGCGATGGTGACCAGCGGATTGATGAAGTAGCCGAGCGACGCCTCGACGACGCGCCCGTTGTTCACGGCCCAGATGTACAGGCCCCAGTTGACGGAGATCGTCGCCGCCGCCACCGACACCAGGCCCAGCCTGCGCCGGTCGCGGACCAGCTCGCCGATCCAGGCCCAGCGGCGTACGGCCAGGAGCGCGACGGCGACGACGCCCAGCGACCAGACCATCCTGTGGGCGAGGATCTCGATCGCCCCGGACGGTTCGAGCAGCGGCCAGAACAGCGGGACCAGGCCCCACATCCCGTACGCCCCGATGCCGTACAGCAGACCCGCCCGCTGCTCGTTCTTGCCCTCCACGTGTGCCCTCCCGGCCCGCCCGCGCGCGCCGACCGTATCCGGCCGACGGCTTGAAGGTAGCGCCGGAAGGGCTCCGTGTCATAGCCGTTTCACGGAAACACTCATGACAGTGCTGCCGGGGCGAGGCCGTGGGTCCCTCAGGCTGTGAGGTGGTCAGGCCGTGAGGCGGTCCGGGCGCGAGGCCGCGGGTGGGCCGGGCCGCGAGGCCGTGACGCTGCGCGGCGCCGCGAGGGAGCGCGTCGTGGCTCAGGCGGCGGGCAGGGCGGCGCGCACGGTCTCGGCGAGAGGCGTCGTCGGGCGGCCGATGAGCCGCGCGAGGTCGCCGCTCGTCCCCGCGAGCCTGCCGCGCTCGATCGCCTCGTCCACGTCGACGAGGATCGCCGCGAAGCCCTCCGGCAGCCCCGCGCCGACCAGGATCTCCTGGTGGGTGGCGGTGGGGACGTTGTTGTACGTGATGGTCTCGCCGGTCAGTCCGGAGATCACCGCGGCGTACTCGGCGAGGGACCAGGCGGTGTCGCCGCTCAGCTCGTAGGCGGTGTTCAGGTGCCCGTCGCCGGTCAGCACGGCGGCCGCCGCGGCGGCGTAGTCGGCCCGGGTGGCGGAGGCGATGCGCCCCTCGCCCGCGTTGGCGACGACCGCGTGGTGCTCCAGGACCGGGGCCAGGTTGGCGGTGTAGTTCTCCGTGTACCAGCCGTTGCGCAGGAAGGTGTACGGCAGCCCGGAGTCGAGGATCAGCTGCTCGGTTACCTTGTGCTCGTCGGCCAGCGTGAAGTCCGCGTCGGGTCCGCCGAGGATGCCGGTGTACGCGAGCTGGGCGACGTCGGCGGCCTTGGCCGCGTCGATCACGGCGGCGTGCTGCGCCACCCGTCGGCCCACCTCGCTCCCGGAGATCAGCAGCACCCGGTCGCCGGGCCGGAAGGCTCCGGCGAGGGTCTCGGGGGCGCTGTAGTCCGCGATGCGCAGCTCCACGCCCCGGGCGGCCAGGTCGGCGGCCTTCTTCTTGTCGCGCACGACCGCGACGACCTCGCCGGCCGGGACCGTGGTCAGCAGGGCGTCGACGACGAGGCGGCCGAGTGCGCCAGTGGCTCCGGTGACAACGATGCTCATGGGGGGCTCCGATTTCGATCAGATGGTGCGTCTCTGTGCTTCGTTCACCACCCTAGGGGAAGCGCTAACCAAGAGAAAGTACCCACTTTGAAGTAAGGTACTGGCGTGATGGTAAGTAAGGTGCGTGCAGCACGTGAGGCGAGTCCGGCGCATGAGGTGAGTCGGGTGGATGAGGTGAGTCGGGTGGATGGGGCGGGCGAGGTGCCCGGGACGCGCGCGGTCGGCGCGGTGACGGGGCCCGGCGGCGGCAAGCAGCCCCTGTGCCCGTCCCGGCTGATCCTGGAGCATGTGACGAGCCGCTGGGGCGTGCTCGTTCTGACGGCGCTGCTGGAGCGCTCGTACCGCTTCAGCGAACTGCGCCGCGAGGTCGGTGGCGTCAGCGAGAAGATGCTGGCCCAGACCCTTCAGACGCTGGAGCGTGACGGTTTCGTCCACCGGGACGCGAAGCCGGTGATCCCGCCGCGGGTGGACTACTCGCTCACCCCGCTCGGGAGCGAGGCCGCCGAGCGGGTGTCCGCTCTCGCCCGCTGGACGGAACGCCAGGTGGACGCGGTGCAGGCGGCCCGTGGGGCATACGACGAGGCCCGGCCCTGATCCTTCGCGGATCGGGGCCGGGCTCGGGTGCTGGGCCGGTGGGCCGGTGCCGGTGTGCGTACGGTGCCGGCTCCGGCTCAGCCGATGACCGTCCAGGTGTCGTTGCCCGTGAGGAGCGAGGCGAGGTCGCCCTTGCCGTCGCGCTCGACGGCGGCGTCCAGCTGGTCCGACATCAGGGTGTCGTAGACGGGCCGTTCCACACTGCGCAGCACCCCGATCGGGGTGTGGTGCAGGGTGTCCGCGTCGGCGAGCCGGGACAGGGCGAACGCCGTCGTGGGCGATTCCGCGTGGGCGTCGTGGACGAGGATCTGCGAGCGGTTCTCCTCCGTGACGGCCACGACCCGGAGGTCGCCGGTGGCCGGATCGCGGACGACGCCCTTGGGCTCCTGGGAACCGAAGAGGATCGGCTGTCCGTGTTCGAGGCGGATGACGGCCTCGGCAGCCTGCTCCTTGTCCTTCAGGACCTCGAAGGCGCCGTCGTTGAAGATGTTGCAGTTCTGGTAGATCTCCACCAGTGCCGTGCCCGAGTGCTCGGCGGCCGCGCGCAGCACGCTGGTGAGGTGCTTGCGGTCGGAGTCGACCGTGCGCGCCACGAACGTCGCTTCCGCGCCGATGGCCAGTGACACCGGGTTGAAGGGGGCGTCGAGCGACCCCATCGGCGTCGACTTGGTGATCTTGCCCAGCTCGGAGGTGGGGCTGTACTGGCCTTTGGTGAGGCCGTAGATCCGGTTGTTGAACAGCAGGATCTTGAGGTTGACGTTGCGGCGCAGGGCGTGGATGAGGTGGTTGCCGCCGATGGAGAGCGCGTCGCCGTCACCGGTGACCACCCACACCGACAGGTCACGGCGGGAGGTGGCCAGCCCGGTGGCGATGGACGGGGCCCGGCCGTGGATGGAGTGCATCCCGTAGGTGTTCATGTAGTACGGGAAGCGGGAGGAGCAGCCGATGCCGGAGACGAAGGCGATGTTCTCCTTCGCGAGGCCCAGCTCGGGCATGAAGCCCTGGACCGCGGCGAGGACCGCGTAGTCGCCGCAGCCGGGGCACCAGCGCACTTCCTGGTCCGACTTGAAGTCCTTCATGGACTGCTTCGCCTCGGCCTTCGGCACCAGCTGCAGCAGTTCGTTGTGCCGCAGTTCGTCGGTGTCAGGCATCGATGGCCTCCTTGAGAGCCGTGGCGAGCTGCTCGGCCTTGAACGGCATTCCGTTGACCTGGTTGTAGCTGTGGGCGTCGACCAGGTACTTCGCCCGCAGCAGCATCGCGAGCTGGCCGAGGTTCATCTCCGGCACGACGACCTTGTCGTAGCGCTTCAGCACCTCGCCGAGATTCTTCGGGAAGGGGTTCAGATGGCGGAGGTGGGCCTGGGCGATGGGCGCCCCCGCGGCGCGCAGGCGCCGTACGGCGGCAGTGATCGGACCGTACGTCGACCCCCAGCCGAGCACCAGCGTCGCCGCCCCGGCCGGGTCGTCGACCTCCACGTCGGGAACCTCGATGCCGTCGACCTTGGCCTGGCGCGTGCGGACCATGAAGTCGTGGTTCGCGGGGTCGTAGGAGATGTTGCCGGTACCGTCCTGCTTCTCGATCCCGCCGATGCGGTGCTCCAGGCCGGCCGTCCCGGGAACCGCCCAGGGGCGGGCCAGGGTCCGGGGATCGCGCTTGTAGGGCCAGAAGACCTCGGTGCCGTCCGCCAGGGTGTGGTTCGGTCCGGTGG
Source organism: Streptomyces sp. YPW6 (assembly GCF_018866325.1). NCBI lineage: Bacteria > Bacillati > Actinomycetota > Actinomycetes > Kitasatosporales > Streptomycetaceae > Streptomyces > Streptomyces sp. YPW6. The sequence goes on along the minus strand of NZ_CP076457.1, from coordinate 2,933,042 downwards.
CGAACGGCGTCTTGAGGTCGGGCAGCGAGTCCGTCTCCGGGATGCGCCAGGGCTCGGAGCCGTTGGCCAGATAGCCGTCGGAGAGCAGGAAGACCGGGGTCCGGTACGTCAGGGCGATCCGGGCCGCGTCGATCGCGGCGTCGAAGCAGTCCGCCGGGGTCCGCGGGGCCACGACCGGAACCGGAGCCTCTCCGTTCCTGCCGTACATCGCCTGGAGCAGGTCGGCCTGCTCGGTCTTGGTCGGCAGCCCGGTCGACGGACCGCCGCGCTGGATGTCGATGATCAGCAGCGGCAGCTCCAGAGACACCGCGAGCCCGATCGTCTCCGACTTCAGCGCCACGCCGGGGCCGGAGGTCGTCGTGACGCCCAGCGCCCCGCCGAACGCGGCTCCGAGCGCCGCCCCGATCCCGGCGATCTCGTCCTCCGCCTGGAACGTCCGCACACCGAAGTTCTTGTGCCGGGACAGCTCGTGCAGGATGTCCGAGGCCGGGGTGATCGGATACGACCCCAGATAGAGCGGCAGATCCGCCAGCTGCCCGGCGGCGATCAGGCCGTAGGACAGAGCGAGGTTCCCGGAGATGTTGCGGTAGGTACCGGTCGGGAAGGCCTGCGACGCCGGCTCGACCTCGTAGGAGACCGCGAAGTCCTCGGTCGTCTCGCCGAAATTCCACCCGGCCCGGAAGGCCGCCACATTCGCCTCGGCGATCTGCGGTTTCTTCGCGAACTTCGCCCGCAGGAACGCCTCCGTCCCCTCGGTCGGCCGGTGGTACATCCACGACAGCAGCCCGAGCGCGAACATGTTCTTCGACCGCTCGGCCTCCTTGCGGGGGAGCCCGAACTCCTTCAGTGCCTCCAGGGTCAACGTCGTCAGCGGCACCGGATGGACGTTGTAGGCATCCAGCGAACCGTCCTCCAGCGGACTGCTCGCATACCCCACCTTCGCCATCGGCCGCTTCGTGAACTCGTCGGTGTTCACAATGATTTCCGCGCCACGCGGCACGTCGTCGATGTTCGCCTTCAACGCGGCGGGATTCATCGCGACCAGGACGTTCGGGGCGTCGCCCGGGGTCAGAATGTCATGATCGGCAAAGTGGAGCTGAAAGGAAGAGACCCCCGGCAGTGTGCCGGCGGGGGCGCGGATCTCCGCGGGGAAGTTCGGCAGGGTGGAGAGATCGTTGCCGAAGGAAGCGGTCTCCGAGGTGAACCGGTCGCCCGTGAGCTGCATACCGTCACCCGAGTCGCCCGCGAAACGGATGATCACCCGGTCCAGGCGGCGGACTTCCTTCCCGCCGCCACCCGTGGTTCCCGTCGTACCTGACAGGGGGGCTCGCTGGCCCCCGACGACGGCGTCGTTGGCCTCATCGGCCTTCTCTGCCGCGCTACTGACCTGGCTCGTCACTGAACTGGACCTCCCTTGGGGCGGCGGTTCGGAACCGTCCGGCGGCCGGCGGATCCCGGAGGCCACCCTACGTCCGCGTAGGTCGCCCTCCGGGGACCGATCATATGGTGGACGCTGTTTTGAGACACCCTTTTAGTAAGGCTTGTCACGTTATGCCGACCTCCGATCGTGGGATGTCGCCGCCTGCCTCCCTGGGCCATTCGCCCTAGGTCCTCCGTGGTCAGAGGTGCCCGTCAGGCGCCCGCCGGACACCCCGGACCGGGTGGCGCCCCGGGGCTTCCCGAGGCGCCACCGCGCTTCTTCGGGTGCGTTTCCTGGGTCCGTTCTCGAGTGCTTCTCCGGGGACACTCGACATCTGACAGAGTGTCAGATAGCTAGGAATTCAGATAGGTCAGCACGGCGAGCACGCGCCGGTGGTCGCCCTCGCTGGGGGAGAGCCCCAGCTTCAGAAAGATGTTGCTGACGTGCTTCTCGACCGCCCCGTCACTCACCACGAGCTGCCGCGCGATGGCGGAGTTCGTCCGGCCCTCGGCCATCAGACCGAGGACCTCCCGCTCGCGCGGAGTCAGCCCCGCCAGCACGTCCTGCTTGCGGCTGCGGCCCAGCAGCTGCGCCACCACTTCCGGGTCGAGCGCCGTCCCGCCCTGCGCCACCCGGACGACCGCGTCCACGAACTCGCGGACCTCGGCCACCCGGTCCTTCAGCAGATACCCCACTCCCCGGCTGCTGCCCGCCAGCAGCTCGGTGGCGTACTGCTCCTCCACGTACTGCGAGAGGACCAGCACTCCGATGCCCGGATAGTCCTTCCGCAGCCGCACCGCCGCGCGTACGCCCTCGTCGGTGTGCGTCGGCGGCATCCGCACGTCGGCGACCACCACATCCGGAAGCGTTTGCTCGGCGTCGAGCTCGGCCACGGTCTTGAGCAGCGCCTCCGCGTCCCCGACCCCCGCGACCACGTCGTGCCCGAGATCGGTGAGCAGCCGGGTGAGGCCCTCCCGAAGCAGGACCGAATCCTCGGCGATGACCACGCGCACCCTGTTCTCCACGTTCTCCACGACTGCGAGTCCCCCACTTTTCGAATATGCCGCGTTCCCCGCGACCCCGCACGCCCCACGCCCGACCCACCGCGCGCCGCGCCCCGACCGCCCCAGCATCCCAGGACCCGGTCTCGGATGGGGGACCTGTGGATAACCCACGCGGACCGAGGAGGGAGAGAGGGAGGGGGAGGTCAAGCCAGGGGAGAGGGCAGGGCAAAGGGAGCGGCAGGGGCATGGGGAGCGGGGCAGGCGAGCAACGGAAGTGGGGCCGACCTCAGTGGGGGAGGCGGGGGCAGCCCCGGCAGGGAGCCGGCGAAGGCCGGGATGAGGGCAACGGCAGGGACGTGGGCGGGTGCGAGGGCGATGGGCAGGGCAGGGCGAGGCGGGCGAGGAGGGCGAGGGCGACGGCAGGGACGAGGGTGGTGGGCAGAGCGATGCCGGGGGACGAGAGCGATCCGCGTCGGCTCCGCGCGCGTCGGCCGTGCCATGCCGGCCCGCCTGGTCAGCCCCGCCAGGGCAGCTCGGCTGTGACTGTCGTCGGGCCGCCGGTCGGGGAGTCGACCACCAGGACTCCGTCCACGGCGTCCAGCCGCTCCGCCAGCCCGGCCAGTCCGCCGCCCGAGGCCGACGACGCCCCGCCCCGGCCGTTGTCCGTGACCTGGAGCATCAGCCGGTCGCCCGCCCGCCACACGTCGACCGTCGCCCGGGTCGCGCGGGCGTGCTTGCTGATGTTCTGGAGCAGCTCCGAGACGGTGAAATACGCGATCCCCTCGATCGCCTGCGCCGGACGTGAGTCCAGGTCCACCTCGACGGTCACGGGCACGGCGCAGCGGGAGGCTATCGCGGAGAGCGCGGCGTCCAGGCCTCGGTCGGTGAGGACGGCGGGGTGGATGCCGCGGGCCAGGTCGCGCAGCTCCTGGAGGGCCACCTTCACCTCTCCGTGCGCTTCGTCGACCATGCGGGCGGCGGCCTCGGGGTCGTCGGTGAGCTTCTCCTTCGCCAGGCCGAGATCCATCGCGAGGGCGACGAGGCGGGCCTGGGCGCCGTCGTGCAGGTCGCGTTCGATGCGGCGCAGGTCGGCGGCGGCGGTGTCGACGACCACGCCCCGGTCCGACTCCAGCTCCGAGACCCGGGTGGCCAGCCGGGACGGCCCCAGCAGACCGGTGACCATCAGCCGGTCCACCGTCAGCAGCCCCCGCACGACCCAGGGTGCCGCCATCACCAGCAGCAGGCCCACCGCCCCGGTCACCGCCAGCTCGACGGGTGAGTTCAGGTACTCCTCGTGGGTGCGGTCCCCGTACACCTGGATGCCGTCCTGCCCGGCGAACATCGGGAAGAGCCAGAACCACAGCGGGTACGTCAGTGCCGCCAGGCCGTACGTCCAGAACGAGATCGCGACGACGAACGTGAACGTCGCCCACGGGAAGTGCAGCAGCGCGTACAGCAGGTGCCGCCAGGACGCCCCGCTCTTGAGGACCGCCCCCATCCAGGACATCGGGCCGCCCGTCTTCCCCCGCACCCGCTCCGGATCCGCCACGTCCACCCGCAGCAGCGCCCGAGCCCGGTGCCGCTCCAGGGTCCCGAAACCCCGGCACGCGGCGAGCCCGACCGCGAGGACCGGTATCCCGATGAAGGTGACCATCAGGCCCGCGCTCAACGACGTCATGGTCACCGCGAACACGAACATCACCGTGCTGAGCGGGAAGCTCAGCAGGGCGTAGAGGAGCTCGCTCCAGGCACGGGCCTCCAGCGGCGCACGCAGCGGCGCGGGGAGCAAATGCCTCGTCCGGGTCTTCACCCCGAAGCCGGGGGCGGAACCCTCGTGCTCCCGGTCCCGCGTGTCCGGTCCGTATGCCGTGGCCATGAGTCCCGTCCGTTCCGTCTCTGTTCTCAGTCTCTCAGTGGGCTGTACGTGGGATGCGCGCCGCCGTGGCGCGGGAGGCGGCGCTGTCACCGCGGGCCGCCCTCTTTCCGTTCTCCTCCAGGGTGCTGGCCGGAGGACTGCCGCACCATGAGGCTCCTCTCCGTATCCGGCCGGGGGTTTTCCCTACCTCCGGCCGTTCGGCGGGCGATCGGTCCATGGGTGTGGCTGTTCGGGTGGCCGATCGCCCCCCCTGTCGTCCGGGAGGCCGAACCGGTGGTGCGGTGGTGCGGTGGCGTGCTTGTGCGGTCGTGCGGTCGTGCGGTCGTGCGGCCGTGCCGGTCCGGTTGCCGTGCCGGTCACGCGGCCGTAGTGGTCCGGTCGCGCCAGGGCAGCTCGGCGGTGACGGTCGTCGGCCCGCCCTCCGGCGAGTCCACGACGAACACCCCGTCGACGGCGTCGAGCCGCTCGGCGAGCCCCGCCAGCCCCGAGCCGCCGTCCAACCGGGCTCCGCCGCCGCCGTCGTCCGTGACCTGGAGCAGCAGCCGGTCCCCCGAGCGCCACACGTCGACCGAGGCCGCCCGCGCACCGCTGTGCTTGCTGATGTTCTGGAGCAGCTCCGAGACGGTGAAATACGCGATCCCCTCGATGGCCTCGGCCGGACGACCCCGCAGCCCCACCGACACCTTGACCGGGACCGTGCAGCGCGAGGCGATGGCGGAGAGCGCGGCGTCCAGGCCTCGGTCGGTGAGGACGGCGGGGTGGATGCCGCGGGCCAGGTCGCGCAGCTCCTGAAGGGCCACCTTGATCTCGCCGTGTGCTTCGTCGACCATGCGGGCTGCGGCCTCGGGGTCGTCGGTGAGCTTCTCCTTCGCCAGGCCGAGCCCCATGGCGAGGGCGACGAGGCGGGCCTGGGCGCCGTCGTGGAGGTCGCGTTCGATGCGGCGCAGGTCGGCGGCGGCGGTGTCGACGACCACGCCCCGGTCCGACTCCAGCTCGGCGATACGCCGCTCCAACTCGTCCGACGGAGACAGCAGCCCGCGCACCATCACCCGGTCCACCGTCGTCAGCCCCCGCGCGATGAACGGCAGCACCGGCCACAGCACGAACAGGCTCACCAGCGTCACCGCGAAGGTCAGCACACCCCAGGGCAGCCGTATGAATCCGTACAACAACGCCCGCCAGCCCACCGGGTCCTTCAGCCCCGCCCACAGCCGGACGAAGAAGCCCTGGTCCCGGTGGCCACGCCCCAGCGGACTCGGCTCCTCCACCCGCACGCCCAGCATCCGCCGCGCCCGCCGCCGCTCCAGCCCGCCCAGCAGCCGAGCACCCTGGAGCCCGGCGACCAGCAGGGGCAGACCGATCACCGTGACGGACAGTCCCGCGCCCACACCGATCACCACAACCGTGTAGACGAACCCGACGACCGCCAACGGCAGGTTGGCGAGCAGATACGCGACCTCCCGCCAGGTCCACCGGTCGAGGGCGAAACGGGCGGGCGGCAGCCGGTCGAGGTCCGGCAGGGAGGGGCTCATGGTCATACCCCCAGCCTGCCGGGCCCCACCCACGCACACCATGGGGCTCGTGGGTGGGGGTGAAGTAGGGATAACCCCACCTGATGTCCGACGCGGCTGCTTACGCTCCGTTTAGCAGGCCCTAGACTCCCGTGCGTACGGAACCCGTGTGTACACACGGGCACGCGTGACAGACGCGGACGACGAGGGATCGAGGGGCGGACGTGGCCGACGTTACGGAAGTGACCGGCGTGGCAGACACGGCGGGCATGACCGGCGTGCCGGACGCGGCGGGCGTGACCGGGGTGTCCGGCGTTCCGGCGGACGGAGCCACCTCTCTCGCCTCCGAGTACTTCCAGAGCTATTCGGTCATCGGTCTGCTCGCCCTGGTCGGCGTCCTGTTCGTCGCCGTGGCCTTCGGGGCCGGGCGGCTGCTGCGCCCCATCGTGCCGACCCCGGAGAAGCTGCTCACCTACGAATGCGGCGTCGACCCGGTCGGCGAGGGCTGGGCGCACACCCAGGTGCGCTACTACGTCTACGCGTTCCTGTACGTGATCTTCGCGGTCGACTCCATCTTCCTGTTCCCGTGGGCCACGGTGTTCGCGGCGCCCGGTTACGGTGCGACGACCCTCGTCGAAATGTTCATCTTCCTCGGCTTCCTGGCCGTGGGACTGCTCTACGCATGGAAGAAGGGCGTCCTCGCATGGGCCTGACGAGCCGGCCGAACCCCGCGTCGCAGCAGCCCGCGTCCCCGCCCCCCGCCGACCCGGTTCTCCTTCCCGAGCCCAAGCGCCTCGGCGTGCTCTCGCGGCTCGCACCGGAGCCGATGAAGGTCGTCCTCAACTGGGGCCGCCGCTACAGCCTCTGGGTCTTCAACTTCGGACTCGCCTGCTGCGCGATCGAGTTCATCGCCGCGTCGATGGCACGCCACGACTTCATCCGGCTCGGTGTGATCCCCTTCGCCCCCGGACCCCGCCAGGCCGACCTCATGATCGTGTCCGGCACGGTCACGGACAAGATGGCCCCGGCCGTGAAGCGGCTGTACGAGCAGATGCCCGAACCGAAGTACGTCATCTCCTTCGGCGCCTGCTCCAACTGCGGCGGCCCCTACTGGGACTCGTACTCCGTGACCAAGGGCGTCGACCAGATCATCCCCGTCGACGTGTACGTACCCGGCTGCCCGCCCAGGCCCGAGGCGTTGCTCCAGGGCATCCTCAAGCTCCAGGAGAAGATCGCGCGCGAATCCCTCGCCGAGCGGTACGCCTCCGCGGGCACGGGCGGCGGCCCGTCCACCGAGGCTCTGCGCAGCGGCCTGGTTTCCCCGCCGGCAGCGGCTTCCCGACCCGACGAGGAGGGGCGCCGATGAGCGATCGCGACCATCACGTGGAGTCCGCTGCCGCTGCCGGGGCCTTTGACCGGCTGCCGGACGCGGTCGCCGACGTGTTCGGTGACGAGGCCACGGCGGAGTCGGCGTACGACCTGCTGACCGTCGACGTCCCCGCCGCCGACTGGCTGAGCGCGCTGCGGACCGCACGCGACGAACTCGGGTGCACCTACTTCGACTGGCTCAGCGCCGTGGACGAACCGGGCGTCGGCTTCCGCGTCTGTGCCCACGTCGCGGCTCTGGGTACGGGCACGGTACGGCGGTTGATGGTCCGTACGACCGTGCCGCACGACGCGGCGGTGCTGCCCAGCGCCGTCGACGTGTACGCGGGCGCGGCATGGCACGAGCGTGAGACGCACGAGATGTTCGGCGTCGCCTTCGACGGCCACCCCCATCTCGTACCGCTCCTCCTGCCGGAAGGCTTCGAAGGCCATCCGCTGCGCAAGGACTTCGTCCTGGCCGCGCGCGTCGCGAAGGCCTGGCCCGGGGCCAAGGAGCCGGGGGAGCCGGCGGAGGGCCACAACGGTCCCAAGCGACGCGCGATGCTCCCGCCCGGGGTCCCCGACCCGAACGAGTGGGGCCCCCTGAAGGGCCAGCTCCCCCCGGCCGCCGCGCGTCCGGCCCGGGCCGCCCGCCCCGCGGCCGACCGTCCGCCCGCCGCACCCGCACGGCGGGCGAGGGCTCGGCGGCCCAACGCGCCACGACTCCCGGCCCCGACGCGGCACCCCGGCACCGACCGGCCCGCAGGCTCCCCCGGGGACCGGCCCGGAGACGCCTGCGCCCCCGAGCGCGCTGGCACCCGCCCCCCCGACTTCGGACGCCCCCGCGACGCCGGAAGGGTCCGTGTCGCCTGAGGCCCCCGGGACGCCGGAGCCACCAGCGGCCCCCGGTGCGTCGACGACTCGGGCGGCGGCCCGCCCGCGCCGTTCCCGGTCGGCGTCGCAAGGTTCGGCGAGCCAGCAGCCGCCCGCCGACGGCCCTGCCACGACCCCGCCCGCGACGGCTCGTCGTTCCCGCTCGGCGTCGGAGGGGTCGGCCGGTCAGCGCCCGGAGCCGGACGGGCCGGGGACCACCCCTGCCCGGCCCGCTCGTCGTTCCCGCTCGGCCTCGGACGGCTCGGACGGCCGGCGTCCCGGACAGGGCGAGCCGCCCGCGCCGTCGACGGCCGGCCCGCGCCGTTCCCGCTCCGCCTCGGACGGCTCGGCCGGCCAGCGCTCAGCGTCGGACGCGCCCGAGGGCCCGCCGTCGCGTCCGCCCCGGGTGCGTAGTACGGATGCCCCTTGGCACGACGCGCAGCCGGCTTTCGACGAACCCGAGGGCCCGGAAGCCGGTGCTCCGGACGCGCCTTCCCAGCCCCTCCGGCGATCGAGGAGCGGGGGCGCGGGGGAAGAGCCCCCGGGACGGGACGGGACGGGCAGGGGAGAAGCCCCCCGCAGCGGCCCCACACCCGGCGGCACCGCGGATTCCAGCGGCGCCCCGGGCCCTGGCGGCGCCCCGGACCTTGGCGACACCCCGGGTCCCGGCGGCACTCCGGACTCCAGCGGCACCCAGGGTCCCAGTGGCGCCCCGGACCCCGGCAACACCCCGGACCCCGGCGACGCCCCAGATCCCAGCGACACCCAGGGTCCCAGTGGCGCCCCGGGCCCCGGCGGCACCCTGGACCCTGACGACACCCCGGGTCTCGGCGGTACCCCGGATCCCAGCGACGCCCCAGATCCCAGCGACACCCAGGACCCCGGCGACGCCCCGAGCCCAGGCAACACCGCGGATCCCGGCGACACCCCGGACCCCAACGACAAGCCCACCCCCGACAAGCACCCTCCCGCCCCAGACAGCCCAGCCCCAGACAGCTCCGCCCCTGACAGCCCTGCTCCAGACCACCCCGCCGGAGGCGATCCCGAGTGAACGACGTGTCCGACGTCGCCCTCCGTCTGGCCGTCGTCTTCGTCGCGTTCCTGGTCGCCCCCCTCCTCGTGGGCCAGACGGAACACAAGGTCATGGCCCATATGCAGGGCCGCCTGGGTCCCATGTACGCAGGCGGCTTCCACGGCTGGGCCCAGCTCGTCGCGGACGGCGTGAAGTTCGCGCAGAAGGAGGACGTGGTCCCGGCCGCCGCCGACCGCCGCGTCTTCCAGCTCGCCCCCGCCGTCGCCCTCCTCCCGTACCTCCTCGTCCTCGCCGTCATCCCCGTCGGCCCCGGCGACGGCGCGGTCGGCCAGGTCGTCGACGCGGGGATCTTCTTCGTGCTCGCCGTCATGGGCATCGGCGTCCTCGGCTCACTCATGGCCGGCTGGGCGTCCGCCAACAAGTTCTCCCTGCTCGGCGGTCTCCGTACCGCCGCGCAACTCCTCTCCTACGAGCTGCCGATGCTCCTGGCCGCCGCCTCCGTGGCCATGGCGGCCGGTACGGTCTCGCTCACCGGCATCCTCGACGCCTTCGCGTGGTGGTGGCTGCCCTGGCAGATCGTCGGCGCCCTGGTCTTCTTCGTGGCCGGTCTCGCCGAACTCCAGCGACCCCCGTTCGACATGCCGGTGGCCGACTCCGAGATCATCTTCGGCGCGTACACCGAGTACACCGGCCTGCGCTTCGCCCTGTTCCTCCTCGCCGAGTACGCGGGCATCGTCATCCTGTGCGCCCTGACCACCGTCCTCTTCCTCGGCGGCTGGCACGGCCCGTTCGGCGCCGACGGCCTCGGCTGGCTCTGGACCCTCCTCAAGACCGCCCTCCTCGCGTTCGTCGTCATCTGGCTGCGCGTGAGCTACCCGCGGCTGCGGGAGGACCAGTTGCAGAAGCTCGCCTGGACCACCCTCGTCCCGCTCGCCCTGGCGCAGATCGCGCTCACCGGCATCGTGAAGGTGGCGATCAACTGATGTCCCCGATCCCCGGATCCGGCCTGGCCAAAGGTCTCGCCGTGACCCTGCGCACGATGACCAGGAAGACCGTCACCGCGCAGTACCCGGACACCCAGCCCGAACTCCCGCCCCGCTCCCGGGGCGTCATCGGGCTGTTCGAGGAGAACTGCACGGTCTGCATGCTCTGCGCCCGTGAGTGCCCCGACTGGTGCATCTACATCGACTCCCACAAGGAGACGTCCCCGCCGGCCGCCCCAGGCGGCCGGGAGCGCAGCCGGAACGTCCTCGACCGTTTCGCCATCGACTTCTCCCTCTGCATGTACTGCGGTATCTGCATCGAGGTGTGCCCCTTCGACGCACTGTTCTGGTCACCCGAGTTCGAGTACGCGGAGACGGACATCCACGAACTCACCCACGAGCGCGACAAGCTCCGCGCGTGGATGTGGACCGTGCCGGAGCCGCCCGCCCTCGATGCCGGAGCCGAGGAGCCGAAGGAGGTCGCCGCCGCCCGCAAGGCCGCGGACAAGCTCGCGGCCCAACGCGCACAGGAGCAGCAGGAACACCGGCAACAGCAGGGCGAGGAGGGCGGAACCCCGTGATGGTGCACACCGCCCCGCCGCCACTGATCGCTGCCGCCGCGGGCGACCACCCCGGCTTCCTCTCCCCGTCCGGCGTCGAGATCGCGTTCCTCCTCGTGGGCCTCGTCACCCTCGGCGCCGCCGTCATCACCGTGACGACGAGGCAACTGGTGCACGCCGCGCTCTGGCTCGTCGTCGCGCTCGGCGGCCTGGCCGTCGAGTACCTCCTGCTCACCGCCGAGTTCATCGCCTGGGTCCAGGTACTGATCTACGTCGGTTCCATCGTCGTCCTCCTCCTCTTCGGCCTGATGCTCACCCGGGCCCCCATCGGCCGCTCCCCGGACGCCGACTCGGGCAACCGGTGGGCGGCCCTCGGGGTGGCACTCGCCTCCGCCGCCGCCCTCGTCTGGGTCGTCGTGGACGCCTTCCGAACCACCTGGATCGACCTCGACGGGCCGGCCCAGGGCTCGACCGACGTCACCGGAGCCTTCCTCTTCCGGAACTGGGTCCTGCCCTTCGAGGCGCTCTCCGTCCTTCTCCTCGCGGCCCTCGTCGGCGCGATCGTCCTGTCCCGCAAACGCGACACGGACACGAGTGCGGACACGAGTACGGACACGGACACGAGCACGGACACAGAGAAGAGCACGGCCACGGACTCGGGCACGACTTCGAAGACGACTACGGGCACGGGCACGGGCACGACAGCGACTACGGGCACGAGCACAACGGGCCGCCCCGGCACACCCGGCCATCCCGGAAATTCCGGCAAGGAGGAGCAGCGCTGATGCACCTCGCCTATCCCGCCGTCCTCGCCGCCCTCCTCTTCTGCGTCGGCCTCTACGGCGTCCTCGCCCGCCGTAACGCGATCCTCGTCCTGATGTCCGTGGAGCTGATGCTCAACGCCGTCAACCTCAACCTCGTCGCCTTCGACGTCTGGCTCCGCGACACCCTCCACTCCGGCCAGGCCCTCACGCTCTTCACCATCGCCATCGCCGCCGCCGAGATCGGCATCGGTCTCGCGATCGTCCTGGCCGTCCACCGCAATCGGGGCACCTCCGACATCGACCGGCTCCGCGACACCGCCGAGACCGACGACGCCGCGTCGCTCCCCGACACCGCAGAGGCCGGCACCGCGCAGACCCACGCCGCAGGGACGACCGCCGGCGGCGTGGGCGGGGCCCCACGGACGACGAAGAAGGCAGAGGCCACCACGTGACCACCACGACCCTCGCCGCCCTCGTCCCCCTCCTGCCGTTCCTCGGCGCCCTCGCCGGGCTCGCCGTCGGCCGCACCACCCCCGGCTTCGTCCGCCCGCTGGCGATCCTGCCGACCCTCACCGCGGCCGTCCTCGCCGTGCTCGTCGCCGTCCGCCATGGCGGCGGCCGGGCCATCGACGCCGCGACCCAGCTGACGCCCACCGGCTCGGTCCCGATCGACCTGGCGCTGCACCTGGACGGCTTCGCCGTGCTGGTCGCCGTCCTCGTCACGGTCGTCGCCACGTGCGTCCAGCTCTACTCCACGGCCTACCTCCGCGGCGACGCCCGCTACCCCTCCTACGCCGCCCTCGTCTCCCTCTTCACCTCCGCGATGCTCCTGGTCGTCTACTCCGGTGACCTGATGGTGCTGCTGGTCGGCTGGGAGATCATGGGCATCTGCTCGTACTTCCTCGTCGGCCACTACTGGGAGACCCCCGAGGCCCGAGCCGCCTCCCTCAAGGCGTTCCTGGTCACCAAGCTCGGCGATGTCCCCTTCCTGATCGGCCTCTTCGCGCTCGCCGCCGACACCGGCAGCTTCCGGATCACCAGGATCCTCGCCGCCGTCGCCAACGGCGGGCTGGATCACCCCACCCTCATCGCCCTGCTGCTCCTCGCAGGCGTCGCGGGCAAGTCGGCGCAGTTCCCTCTGCACACCTGGCTGCCCGACGCGATGGCCGGCCCCACCCCCGTCTCCGCGCTCATCCACGCCGCGACGATGGTCGCCGCCGGCATCTACTTCGTGGCCCGTCTGCTGCCCGTCTTCGCGGCCTCCGGCGCGGCTCTCGTGGTCCTCGCCGTGATGGCCGCCGTCACGGTGATCGGGTCGGGGCTCGCCGCCCTCGCCCAGGACGACATCAAACGTGTCCTCGCCTACTCGACGATCGGTCAGCTCGGCTACATGTCGGGCGCCCTCGCCGTCGGCGACCGGGGCGCGGCCGTCTTCCACCTCATCTCGCACGGTGCGTTCAAAGCCGTCCTCTTCCTTGCCGCGGGCGTCGTCATCCACGCCGCGGGCACCAACTCCCTCGCCGCCATGTCCCGGATGAGCGGCCTCGCCCGCCGTGTCCCGGACGCCTACTGGACGATGACCGTCGCGCTCCTCGCGCTGGCCGCCATCCCGCCGTTCGCCGGCTTCTTCTCCAAGGAAGCCGTCCTCGTCGCCGCCGAGCACACCGCCCTGGGAGACCGGACCGTCGCCCCGGCCGCCGCGGGCTGGACGATCCTGGTCGCCGGGCTCCTCGCCGCCGTCCTGACCGCCTCCTACGCCGTGCGCCTCTGGCTGCTCGCCTTCCGCGGCCGCGGGGCCGAGGTCCCCGACCACGGCAAGCAGCCCCTCGCCATGACCTCCGTCCTGTGGCTCCTGGCCGTCCCGACCATCGGCTTCGGCCTCAGCGCCGGGCTGCTCGGCGACTGGTTCGACGGGCACGCCCTCACGCCGTCCCTCACCACCGCCGTCCTCTCCACCGGCGTCACGCTCGTCGGCGGCCTCGTCACCTACGGCGCCTGGCGGCACACCACCGCCCTCGCGGCCCGCACCCCCCTCGGGGCCGTGGCCGCCCACCCGGGCGCCGAACCCGCTCTCGTCGAGGCCGAGGCCATGACGTCCCACACCGCCGTCTACGGCACCATCGCGGACGCCCCCGACCCGGCCGACCCCGGCAGGCTCCTCCTGGGCCCGCTGCACCGCCACGCGGTCACCGGCTTCCACCTCGACGCCCTGTACACGGCGCTGTTCGTCCGGCCCGTTCAGGCCGCAGCCCGCCTCGTCCGCTTCCTGGACCGCGAGGTCGTCGACACCTACGTCAACGGGACGGGCGCCGTCACCCGCCTCCTCGGCACCGCCGTCCGCCGGGCCCAGACCGGCAACGTGCAGACCTACGTCAGCGCCCTGCTCGCCGGGTCCCTCGCCCTGGCGATCGCCGCCGTCGTCTTCGCCAACGTCAACGCGGGGTCGTGACCGTGATCGATATCAGCCCGTCCGTGATGCAGTTCCTTCTGGCGTTCATCGTCGTCGCCCCGCTCATCGGCGCCCTCGCGGCCCTGCTCCCCGCCCCTCCCGGGCTCAAGGGAAAGAACCCCGACCAGGCCGTGCTCCGCCACGGCGTGACCGTCACCGGCGCCGTCCTCCTCGCCGCGATCGTCCTGGCCACCGGCTTCGACCACGACCACCCCGCCACGATGCAGGCGACCACCGACATCAGCTGGATCCCGGCGCTCGACGTCCGCATCCACCTCGGCGTCGACGGCATCTCGCTCCCCCTTCTGGTCCTGACCGCGCTGCTGACCTTCCTCTGCGCGCTGTACAGCTACTTCAAGCTGCCCGCGGGCCCCTCACCGAAGGCGTTCGTCGCCCTCGTGCTCGTCCTGGAGTCCGGCACCCTCGCCACCTTCGCCGTCCTCGACCTGCTGCTCTTCTTCCTCGCCTTCGAGATGGTCCTCATCCCGATGTACTTCCTCATCGCCCGCTGGGGCGGCGACCAGCGGCAGGCGGCCGCCTGGAAGTTCATCCTCTACACGCTGCTCGGCTCCGTCGTCATGCTGCTCGGCCTCCTCCTCATCGGGCTGAAGAGCGGCACTTTCGACATGGTGGCACTCGCCACTGACAACGGCCGCGGCCTCACCACATCCGTGCAGGTCATCGCGGTACTCGCGATCGGCATCGGCCTCGCGGTGAAGACGCCGATGTGGCCCCTGCACAGCTGGTTGCCCGACGCCCACACCGCCGCCCCGACGGTCGGGTCCGTCCTCCTCGCCGGCGTGCTGCTGAAGATGGGAACGTACGGCTTCGTCCGGATCCTGCTCCCCGTCGCGCCGGACGGCATGCGCACGTTCGCGCCCTACCTCGCCGCGTTCGCCGTCGTCGGCATCGTCTACGGATCCCTCGCCTGCCTGGCCCTGGCCCGTACCGGCGCCAAGGGCGACCTCAAGCGGCTCATCGCGTACTCGTCCGTCGGCCACATGGGCTTCGTCCTGCTCGGCATCGCCACCATGACCCCCACCGGGGTCAACGGCGCGCTCTTCGCCAACATCGCCCACGGCCTCATCACGGGCCTGCTGTTCTTCCTGGTCGGCGCCGTCAAGGACCGTTACGGCACCGCCGACCTCGACACCCTCGCCGGAGCGACCGGGGCCGCCCTCTACGGCCGGGCGCCCCGCCTCGGCGCGCTGCTCGCCTTCGCCGCCGTCGCCTCGCTCGGCCTGCCCGGACTCGCCGGATTCTGGGGCGAGATGCTCACCCTGTTCGGCGCGTACAGCCCCGGCGAGGGACTCAGCCGCCCCGCGTTCCGCACCTTCATGGCCATCGGGGCGTTCGGCACCCTGCTCACCGCCGCGTACATGCTGATCATCGTCCGCCGTGTCTGCATGGGGGAGCACGCGCCCCCCTCACGGCTGCCGCTCGACGAGCGGGACCCGCGCGCGGCGGACGCCCCCCGGCCGACCGGAACCGCCGGTTCCCCGCAGGGCGCACCGGGCACCGACCCCGACCCCCAGGCCGCACCCGGCGCCACCCTCCGGGCCGCACCCGGCACCACTCCGCAACTCGCCGACATCCACCCGTACGAAGCCGCCGCCTGGACCCCGCTCGCCGTGCTCACCGTCGTCGCCGGCCTCTGGCCCGCCGTCCTCCTCGGCCTCACCGACCCCGCCGTGCAGCAGCTTCTCGCAGGAGGCAAGTCGTGACCGCGGACCTCAGCGCCACCACCGGAGGCCTCGTCGAGCAGGCCCTGGACACCACGGCACCCGGCACCGGCGACGCCGCCGGAAGCCTCCTCGCGGCCGACGCGCCCAGCGTCGTCCAGTCCGTCGACTGGCTCGCCATCGCGCCCCCCACCCTCACGGCCCTGGCCGCCCTGGCCGTCCTCGTCGCCGACCTGTTCCTCCCCGCCCGCAGCAAACGGCTCCTCGGGTACGGCGCCCTCACCGCCCTCGCCGCCGCCCTGGCGTTCCTGATCCCCCTGCGCTCGGGGGACCGGTCCACCTTCTGCCTCACCGCCGCCGCCCAGGCATGTAGCTACACCGCCGACCACTTCACCGTCGTCATCCAGGCACTCGTCCTCGGCGGCGCGTTCCTCACCGTCCTGCTGTCGCTCGACGACACCCGCGCACTGCCGGCGGGGGAGTACTGGTTCCTGCTCCTGGCCTCCGCCTCGGGAGCGGCCCTGCTGCCCGCCTCCCGTGACCTCGCCACGCTCGTCGTCGCCCTCGAAGTCGCCTCGCTGCCGGCGTTCGCGCTCGTCGGCATCAAGCGCGGCGACCGGCGCTCCTCCGAGGCCGCACTGAAGTTCTTCCTCTCCTCCGTCGTCGCCACCGCCGTCATGCTGCTCGGCGTCAGCTTCGTGTACGCGGCCACCGGCACCCTCCACCTCACCGAGATCGCCGGCCGTCTCGACGACGTCGCCCCGGTCCTCGACACCCTCGCCAAGACCGGGGTTGCCCTCACCCTCGTCGGCTTCGCCTTCAAGACGGCCGCCGCGCCCTTCCACTTCTGGGTCCCCGACACCTACGTCGGCGCGCCCCTCCCGATCGCCGCGTATCTCTCCGTGGTCGGGAAGGCCGTAGGGTTCTCGGGCCTCATCCTGGTCACCGTCATCGCGTTCCCCTCCTACGCGGACGTCTGGGGGCCCGCCCTCGCCGTCCTGGCCGCCCTGACCATGACCGTCGGCAACGTCGCGGCCCTCCGTCAGAACGCCACCCGCGCCCGCAGCGCCGTCCGCCTCCTCGCCTGGTCCTCCGTCGCCCAGGCCGGCTACCTCCTGGTCCCGGTCGCCGCCGCCGCGTACTCCAGCGACGAGCAGATCGGCTCCACCGTGGCGTACGCCCTGATGTACGCCGTGGTGAACCTGGGCGCGTTCGCGGTCGCCGCGCTCGTCGCCCGTACGCACCCCGGCAACCGGCTCTCCGACTACCGGGGCCTGTACGCCACCCGCCCCCTCGCCGCCCTGGCCCTCGGGTTCTTCCTGCTCTGCCTGGCCGGACTGCCGCCCGGCATCATCGGGCTCTTCGCCAAGGTCACCGTCTTCTCCGCGGCGGTCGACGCGGGCCTCGGCTGGCTCGCCGTCGTCATGGCCGTCAACGTGGTGATCGCCCTCTACTACTACCTTCAGTGGACTGCGATCCTCTTCCGCACGCCGGACGGGGCCCCGGAAACGGCCCGGCCGGAGACGAGGGCCCCGGCCGCCGACGCACACCGCGGATTCCGCGCCCCCACCCCGCTCACCACGGCGATCGTGCTCACGGCCGCCGCCGGAATCCTTCTTTCCGGAGTCCCGCAGGCCGTCCTGCGCTTCGCCGCCGTCAGCCTCTTCTGAAGGCTCCCGACCCCGCAGGACCGGTTTGCCCGCTGCGCTCGCCACAGGGCATGGTCTGGGCTGCATACGTCACGTACGCGGCGTGAACACGTCGGGGAAAACGAGGAGAGAGAGCAGTGCTGAACGGGTTCAAGGACTTCATCCTGCGGGGCAACATCATCTCGATGGCGATCGGTCTCGCCGTCGGTGCCGCCTTCACCGCCGTCGTCACAGGCTTCAGCAACGCCTTCATCACTCCGCTGATCGGCCTCGCCACCCGCGGCACCGGCGACTTCAGCAAGGCCTTCTACACGATCGACGGAGTGAAGTTCCCCTACGGCCTGTTCGTCAGCGCCGCGATCGCCTTCCTCATCACCGCCGCGGTCCTCTACTTCTGCGTCGTGGTCCCCATGGCCAAGGTGCAGAACCGCTTCGCCAAGGAGGAGGCCCCCAGCATCAAGGCCGCCCTGCGCGACTGCCCGCGCTGCTTCAGCGAGATCCCCGCCGTCGCCTCCCGCTGCGGCCACTGCACCAGCGAGGTCGAGCCGGACCCGGAGGCCCTCTCCCTGGCCAAGCTCCCTGTACAGCAGCACTGACCGCACGGCAGCAGCACTGACCGCACGGCAGCAGTACGGGCCGCACGGCAACGGCACGGACCGCACAGCAACGGCACCGACCGCACGGCAGCACAGCAGTACCGCCCCACCGAGTCGCCCACCCCACCGGTTCACCGCCCCACCGGGTCACCCGCACCAGCGGGACGGCCCCCCCGCCACCCGTACGGCCCAGCGCCACTCCGTACGGGGCCGGGGGCCCGACCGGCGTGAACACACGGCACAGCCCCCGCCCTCCGGCCGCACGCACAAGGGAACTAGCTCCTCTCGCCTGGCGTTGACCAGTACAGGAGGCTCCACTGGGGAGTGGAGCACCACCATGCAAAGGGTTCCCCTGCTGCACCACTTGGAGGGCGTACCGTGCACCGCCGGCACAACGGGCTCAAGACCGCCGTACTCCTCGGGGGGCTGTCCGCACTCATCATCGTCATCGGCAGCTTCTTCGGACGGACGGGGCTGATCGTCGCGCTCCTGGTCGCCGTCGGCACCAACGCGTACGCGTACTGGAACAGCGACAAACTGGCCCTGCGGGCCATGCGCGCCCGCCCGGTCAGCGAGTTCGAGGCGCCGCAGCTCTACCGCATCGTCCGGGAGCTCTCCACGGCCGCCCGCCAGCCCATGCCGCGCCTCTACATCTCCCCGACCCAGGCGCCCAACGCCTTCGCCACCGGCCGCAACCCGCGCAACGCCGCCGTCTGCTGCACCGAGGGCATCCTCCAGATCCTCGACGAACGCGAGCTGCGCGGCGTCCTCGGCCACGAGCTCAGCCATGTCTACAACCGGGACATCCTCATCTCGTCCGTCGCCGGAGCCCTCGCCTCCGTCGTGATGTTCCTGGTCAATTTCGCCTGGCTCATCCCGGTGGGCCGCTCCAACGACGACGAGGGGCCCGGCCTCCTCGGCATGCTCCTGATCATGATCCTGGGGCCGCTCGCCGCCTCCGTCATCCAACTCGCCGTCAGCCGCTCCCGCGAGTACGAGGCCGACGCCTCCGGGGCCCAGCTCACCGGAGACCCACTGGCGCTGGCCGGTGCCCTGCGCAAGCTCGACGCCGGGACGAAACAGCTCCCGCTGCCGCCCGAGCCCAAGATCGAGACCGCGAGCCACATGATGATCGCGAACCCCTTCCGCCCCGGTCAGGGGATGGCGAAAATGTTCTCGACGCACCCGCCGATGGCGGAGCGCATCGCCCGACTCGAACAGATGGCAGGTCATCGCCCGTGAAAACCATCCTGAACATCATCTGGCTGATCCTCTGCGGATTCTGGATGTTCCTCGGCTACCTGCTCGCGGGCGTCCTGCTCTGCATCACCATCATCGGCATCCCCTTCGGCGTGGCCGCCTTCCGGATCGGCGTCTACGCCCTCTGGCCGTTCGGCTACACCGTCGTCGACCGCCGGGACGCGGGCTCGCCCTCCTGCGCGGGCAACGTCCTCTGGCTGCTCCTCGCCGGCTGGTGGCTCGCCCTCGGCCACATCACCACCGGCATCGCCCTGTGCGTCACCATCATCGGAATCCCGCTGGGCATCGCCAACTTCAAGCTGATCCCCGTCTCCCTCATGCCCTTCGGCAAGGAGATCGTCCCCACCGACCAGCCCTTCGCCACCCGTTAGCCCACCGAGTCCGGGAGAAGCCCACCGAGTCCGGCCGGCCTCCGGAGCAACCGAACACCTGCCCGCCGCGTCTTGGATTTCACGACCAAGCAAGGGGTAGGTGCAGCGACATGGGCATCATCAGTTGGATCATTCTCGGCCTGCTCGCCGGGCTCATAGCCAAGATCCTCCTCCCGGGGCGTGACCCGGGCGGCATCATCGGCACCACCCTCATCGGCATCGCCGGGGCCTTCGTCGGCGGCTGGCTCTCCAGCCAGTTCCTCGACCGCCCCATCAGCAACGACTTCTACGACACCGCGACCTGGATCGCCGCCATCGCCGGCTCCCTGGTCCTGCTGATCGCCTACCGGCTGCTGTTCGGCCACTCCCGCGACCGCCGCTGACCGTGATCACCAGGACAGGTCCCAGGCCGCTCTCCTAGGCCTCCGCCGACGCCATCCCGGTCTCCCGCAGCGTCAGGTTCAGCCGGCCGGCCCGCAGCCCCGCTGCCGGGTCGGCCGTCCCCGGGTACACCTTCGGGACGCCGTGGAACGCGAACCGCGAGTGCCCGCCGAAGACGAACAGATCCCCGGACGCCAACTCCACATCCGTGTACGGCCGCCCGCGTCCCTCCGTGTTCCCGAAGCGGAACACGCACCTCGCCCCGATACTCAACGACACCACCGGAGCGCCCGACCGCTCCTCCTTGTCCTGGTGCATCCCCATCCGCGCGGCGTCGTCATAGAAGTTGATGAGCGCGGTGTCCGGTGCGAACGACCGGGCCGCGTCCCCGTCCCCGTACGCCTCGGCCACCGCCGCCCGCCCCAGGTCGCCCAGCCAGTCCGGGAACGCCGCCACCCGGGCGCCGTTCACATCGTCAGCCGTCCGCGCGTAACGGTACGGCTGCCAGTGCCACCCCAGGCACACCGTCCGCACCGACATCATCCCGCCGCCCGGCAGCGCGGTGTGACGCAGCGGTACCGGCCCCCGCGCCCACCGACGGCACGCCTCCACCAACTCCGCCCGCCGCTCCACCGAAAGCCACTCCGGCACATGAACGGCCCCCGGCGCCACGACCGTACGCGGCCGCCGGAAGAGGCCGTCGAAGGACGGACCGTCCGAGGAAGGACCGCCCGGGGAAGGACCGCCCGAGGGGCCGTCGGAGGGCGGCGTGGGTGTGGGCGTCACGGCGCGGACCGCCCCGCTCCGCCCTCGATCCCCAGCAGCAGCTTCTTCCGCTCCAGCCCGCCCGCGTACCCCCGCAGCGCGCCGTCCGCCCCGATCACGCGGTGACACGGCCGCACGACGAGCAGCGGGTTGCGCCCGATCGCCGTGCCGACCGCCCGTACTCCCGCGCCCGACGCGCCGACCTGCGCCGCGACCTCCCCGTACGACACCGTGCTCCCGTACGGGATCGACTCCAGCACCGCCCAGACCCGCCGCTGGAACTCCGTGCCCAGGCCCTCGGCCAGCGGTACGTCGAACCGCGTCGAACGCCCCGCGAAGTACTCCTCCAACTGCCGGGCGACGCCGGTGAACGCCTCGGGGGCGTGGCGCCAGCCGTCCTGGACGACCGCCCCGCCCTTCTGGCCGGGCACCGACAGGGAACGCAACCGGACGTCCCCGCCCGTGCCGGCCCCGTCGGCCACCTCCGCCGCCGGAACCTCGCCGACCAGCAGCAACTCGCCCAGCGGGCTCTCCACCCGCGCGTACACGGTCGTCGTCATCGCCTTCTCACTTTCCCGGTCCGTACGGCCAGTCTGCGTCCGTCCGCCCACCGCGACCGGCGGTATTCGGACATCGCGTCCGCACGCCCCACGCGCCCCGCACGACCGCACGGACCGGAAACACGAAGGGGCACGCCGTCGAGGTCGGCCTCGGCGGTGTGCCCCCGTGGTGGTTCGGCAGTCGACTGCCGTGACTACCGGTAGTTCACGAACTGGATCGCGAACTCGAAGTCCTTGCCCTTCAGCAGTGCCTGAACGGCCTGGAGGTCGTCCCGGCTCTTCGAGCTGACGCGCAGCTCGTCGCCCTGGACCTGCGCCTTGACGCCCTTGGGGCCCTCGTCGCGGATCGTCTTCGCCACCTTCTTGGCGTTCTCCTGGGAGATGCCTTCCTCGATGGTGGCGAAGATCTTGTACTCCTTGCCGGAGAGCTGCGGCTCACCGGCGTCCAGCGACTTCAGCGAGATGCCGCGCTTGACCAGCTTGGACTGGAAGATGTCGAGGATGGCCTTCACGCGCTCCTCGCCGTTCGCCTCCATCAGGATCTTCTCGCCCGACCACGAGATCGAGGCGCCCGTGCCCTTGAAGTCGTATCGCTGGGAGATCTCCTTGGCGGCCTGGTTGAGGGCGTTGTCGACCTCCTGCCGCTCGACCTTCGAGACGATGTCGAAACTGGAGTCGGCCATGACGTGTGGCTCCTTGCGTCGAATGTGCGTGGGATACAGGCCAAAGCCTAGCCACCGCCGCAGCCTCCGGGCGCTGATCAATGAGGTGGCGGAGCACCCCTGGCCATCGGGTATTGTTTACGTCGTCGCCAAGGAGCTCGCACGAGATCCGAGGCGCCGTTCGAGGCGGTGTGCCCGAGTGGCCAAAGGGAGCAGACTGTAAATCTGCCGGCTCAGCCTACCCAGGTTCGAACCCTGGCGCCGCCACGCGAACGAAGCCCCCGACCGGTTATCCGGTCGGGGGCTTCCTCGTTGTCCGGAGCCGGGCGGCCGGTGCGGCCGCCCGGCGGGTCTCAGTTGCCCGCGACGTCCTTCACGGCCACCGTCACCGGAACGTTCCCCGAGATCGCCTCCAGGGTGAGGCCCGCCGTCGCCGGGGTGTCCAGCAGCTCCAGCAGCGTGGCCGCCACGTCGTCGCGGGGGATCGGGCCACGTCCCGTCGAGGCGGCCAGGAGGACCTGGCCGGTGCCCGCGTCGTCGGTCAGCATCCCGGGGCGCAGGATCGTCCAGTCCAGCGCGGTGCGGGAGCGTACGGCCGCGTCCGCGGCGCCCTTGGCCCGCAGATACACGTCGAACACCTCGTCGCCGGAGTGGTCCGGGTCGGCGCCCATCGAGGAGACGACCAGGAAGCGGCGCACGCCCGCCGCCTCGGCCGCGTCGGCGAACAGCACGGCGGCGTCACGGTCGACGGTGTCCTTGCGGGCGGTGCCGCTGCTCGGTCCGGCGCCCGCCGCGAAGACGGCCGCGTCGGCGCCGCGCAGCACTTCCGCGGTCTGCTCCACGGTGGCCGATTCGAGGTCCAGCACCACGGGTTCGGCGCCGGCGTCGGTCAGGTCCTGGCTCTGTTGGGGGTTGCGGATGATTCCTGCGGCTTCATCCCCGCGTGCGGCGAGCAGCCGCTCCAGCCGCAGTGCGATCTGTCCGTGTCCACCTGCGATGACAATGCGCATACCTCCGACCGTACGCCCGGGGACGGGGTCGCGCTCAGTTCCTCGGCCCGGCGCCGGGGTCGGGCCGGCCCTGGCGCGGCAGGCCGCCGAGGCCCGCCTCGGCCTCGGCGTCGGAGTCGCAGTACTCGCGGACGGCGCTGGTACGCGCCACGATCCGGCCGCGGTGGATGACGATGCGGCTGTACGCGAGGGAGAGCGCCGCGGAGAGCCGTTCGCCGCGTACGGCCAGGAGTTCGGCGGGGAAGCCCGCCTCGACGCGCACGTCCGGCAGGCCGAGGGCCGCGCGGGCGCCCGCGGAGACCAGGGCGTACGCCTGCTCGGCGCGCAGCCCCGCCTGCGAGGCGAGGAGGTAGGCGGCTTCGAGCGGATCGCCGCGGCCGACCGGGTTGGCCGTGTCCCGCAGCGCGCCGCTGCCCGCCGTGACGTGCACACCGGCGGAGCGCAGCAGGCGGACCGGGGCGGTCGTACGACGCTCGGAACCGGAGCAGCCGCCCTGGGGCAGGCAGACCACGGTGATCCCGGCGGCGGCGAGCCGTTCCGCGGCACGGGCCGCGGTGTCCAGGGGCAGATGAGCCAGGCCGGCGCAGGGGCCGAGGGCGACCCCCGGGCGCAGCCCCGCGGCCATCGCGGCGAGCCGGGCCAGGCGGGCGGGGTCGTCGGCGTCGGTGTGCAGGTCCACGGGGCAGCCGTGCTCGGCGGCGATCTCCAGCACGGCTTCGGTGTAGCCCGTGGGGTCCGGGTCGAGGTCGGGACAGCCGCCGACGACGGCCGCGCCCATCTTCACCGCGTCCCTGAGCATCGCGAGGCTGTCCGCTCCCGCGACGCCGGTGAGCAGCCGGGGGACCGCGACGGGCAGCACGTCGGCGAGGCCGCGCAGGGCGCGCCGGGTCTGGAGGACGGCTTCGAGCGGGGCGAGACCCTGGACATCGCCGACGCGCACGTGGGTGCGCAGGGCGGTGGCGCCGTGGCCGAGCTGGAGGAGCGCCGCCTCGGTGGCGCGGCGCTGGATGTCCTCGGCGCGGAGGGACGCGGGGCCCGGACTGTCGGGGCCCAGGCTGTCCGCGGTGAGGGCGGTGTCGCTGTGGGCGTGGGGCTCGGCCGGGGCCGGGAGCAGCAGATAGCCGCGGAGGTCGATCCGGGGGCCGCGGGCGGTGAGGCTGCCCGCCGTGCCGACGGCCTCGATCCGGCCGCCGCTCAGGCGTACGTCCACGGCCCGGCCGTCGGCGAGGAGGGCGCCGCCGAGGACGAGGGCGGGGGTGTCGGCGGTGGTGGCCTCGTCGGCGCTGTCGGGCGCGTTGTCGTCGGGCCGCCGTGGCTGGCTGTCAGGCATCGCGCTCCTGGGAGGGGTGCAAGATCACACGGAGTGACCACACCCTAGGGGCGTGCGGGGGTGGCTTCCGGGAGGAGCGCAATAGTCGTACCGGTGCGCCTGCGGCGGCCGTCCACCGGGCCGGGTGCGGGTGCGGACGCGGCCTGGATCAGGACCTGATCAAGGCCTGATCAGGGGGCGTGGGAGGGCTCGGGCGGAGGGCCGGAGGATGCGGCGCAAACGGATTTGGGCAACCGGCGGGGGACCGTGTAATGTCTTCATCGCTCGCCCCAATAGCTCAGTCGGTAGAGCGTCTCCATGGTAAGGAGAAGGTCTGCGGTTCGATTCCGCATTGGGGCTCTGGTGATCGGGAAACCCCGCTTCGGCGGGGGGACTCATCATCAAAGCGGTGTAGCTCAGTCGGTAGAGCAAGCGGCTCATAATCGCTGTGTCACCGGTTCAAGTCCGGTCACCGCTACTAACGGTAGCCGATTGTTGGGTCGGTCCTTCGATCGGCTACTCTTTTATGCGTTCATCCGTCCATCGTCCGTCCAAGGAGCACTCACGTGGCTGCCACCGACGTCCGCCCGAAGATCACGCTGGCCTGCGTGGAGTGCAAGGAGCGGAACTACATCACCAAGAAGAACCGGCGTAACAACCCGGACCGTCTTGAGATGAAGAAGCACTGCCCGCGCTGCAACTCGCACACCGCGCACCGCGAAACGCGCTGAATCAGGCTCGTACACGAGGCCGTCCCCTCTGGGGGCGGCCTCGTGTCGTTGTATGAGGCCGCCCTCCCGTGCGGGGACGCGCCCCTGTTCGTCTTTCACCAGGTTTCTCAGGAGGTAGCGAGCTCATGGCGCTCGACCAGTCCTTCGTGGGGCGGACCTATCCGCCCACTCCGGCGTACGAGGTCGGCCGGGAGAAGATCCGCGAGTTCGCCGAGGCGGTGGGTGACGCCAACCCGGCGTACGTCGACCCGGAAGCCGCCCGTGCGCTCGGTCACGCCGATGTGATCGCGCCGCCCACGTTCGTCTTCTCGATCACCTACCGGGCCGCCGGAGTGGTGGTGCAGGACCCGCAGCTGGGCCTGGACTACAGCCGCGTGGTCCACGGGGACCAGAAGTTCCGTTACGTGCGTCCGGTGCGGGCGGGAGACCGGCTGACGGTCACGTCGACGATCGAGGGCATCAAGTCCCTGGCGGGCAACGACGTCCTCGACATTCGCGGGGACGTGCACGACGAGGCCGGTGAGCTGGTGGTCACGGCGGTCACGAAGCTGGTGGCGCGCGCCGCCGAGGAGGCGTGATGACGGCGAGGATCTCCTACGGGTCGGTCGAGGTCGGCACGGAGCTGCCGGCGCAGTCGTTCCCGGTGACGCGGGCCACGCTCGTGCAGTACGCGGGCGCCTCGGGCGACTTCAACCCGATCCACTGGAACGAGAAGTTCGCGCGCGAGGTCGGACTGCCGGACGTGATCGCGCACGGCATGTTCACGATGGCCGAGGCGGTGCGCGTCGTCACGGACTGGGCCGGCGACCCGGGTGCGGTCGTCGACTACGGGGTGCGGTTCACCAAGCCGGTCGTCGTGCCCAACGACGACAAGGGCGCGCTGATCGAGGTCAGCGGCAAGGTCGCGGCGAAGCTGGAGGACAACCTGGTCCGGGTGGACCTGGTGGCCCTGTGCGACGGCAAGAAGGTGCTGGGGATGTCCCGGGCCGTGGTCCGGCTCGCCTGAGACGCAACCGGCGCGGCCGGCCGGGGGCGCACCCGCCCCGGGGCGCCGGTCGTCGTGGCGCCCGTCGCCGGGACTCGCTTCCGGCCGCTGCGGCGGACGCCCGAGGCGCCGGACCCCGCAGGACGGTCCGTGGCCCCGCACGAGCGGCGGGGCCACGGACCGTACTCTTGTCCCCGTGCAGGAACTCCACGACGCCCCCCTCGCCCCCCTGACCACCTTCCGGCTCGGTGGCCCCGCCGCCCGGCTGCTGACCGCCACGACCGACGCCGAGGTGATCGCCGCCGTCCGCGAGGCCGACGCGAGCGGCACCCCGCTGCTGGTCGTCGGCGGCGGCTCCAACCTGGTCATCGGGGACAAGGGCTTCGACGGCACCGCGCTGCGCATCGCCACGCAGGGCTTCGAGCTCTCCGGTACGTCACTGGAGCTGGCGGCCGGAGAGGTGTGGACCGACGCCGTCGCCCGGACCGTCGAGGCGGGCCTCGCGGGCATCGAGTGCCTGGCGGGCATCCCCGGTTCCGCGGGCGCGACACCCATCCAGAACGTCGGCGCGTACGGACAGGAGGTGTCCTCCACCATCACGGAGGTCGTCGCCTACGACCGGCGCACCCGGGAGACCGTGACGATTCCGAACACGGAGTGCGCGTTCTCGTACCGTCACAGCCGCTTCAAGGCCGAACCCGACCGCTTCGTGGTGCTGCGGGTCCGATGCGAACTGGAAGAGGCGAACGGGCTTTCCGCGCCCCTCAAGTACCCGGAAACGGCGAGGGCGATGGGCGTCGAGCAGGGCGACCGCGTGCCGCTCCCGGCCGCCCGCGAGACCGTCCTGCGCCTGCGCGCGGGCAAGGGCATGGTGCTGGACCCGGAGGACCACGACACCTGGTCCGCGGGGTCGTTCTTCACCAACCCGATCCTCGGACCGGCCGCCTTCCAGGAGTTCATCGGCCGGGTCCACGACCGCCTCGGGCCGGACGTGACGCCCCCGGCGTTCCCCGCCGAGGACGGCCGCACCAAGACCTCGGCGGCCTGGCTGATCGACCGGGCCGGATTCACCAAGGGGTACGGCGACGGGCCCGCCCGGATCTCCACCAAGCACACCCTCGCCCTCACCAACCGGGGCACGGCCACCACCGAGGACCTGCTCGCCCTGGCCCGCGAGGTCGTCGCCGGAGTGCACGCGGCCTTCGGTGTCACCCTGGTCAACGAGCCGGTGACGGTCGGCGTCAGCCTGTAGCGCGCGGGGCGTACCCGCTCGGCACGTGGCGCCCGCGCCCTGCCGCACGGACGCAGCCCGAAGCACGCGCGGCGCACGCGCTCACCGGGCGATGCTCCTCCTGCCGCACGGCCGCCGGGCCGCCGACCAGCGCGGGCACCGCGTGCGCCACGTCCGCCCGGGAGCCGGTCCTGCCGCTGCGCGGCCACGCCGCTGGGCGGCAGCCGTCCGGGGTCAGCCGGCCAGCCAGTCGTCGATGCCCGACAACAGCTTCTCCCGTACGTCCACGGGAGCCGCCGATCCGCGCACCGACTGGCGGGCCAGCTCGGCCAGCTCCCCGTCGGTGAAGCCGTGGTGGCGGCGCACCAGCTCGTACTGGGCGGCCAGCCGCGAACCGAACAGCAGCGGGTCGTCCGCTCCCAGCGCCATCGGCACACCCGCGTCGAACAGAGTGCGCAGGGGGACATCGGCGGGCTTCTCGTAGACACCGAGCGCCACATTGGACGACGGGCACACCTCGCAGGTGATCTGCCGCTCGGCGAGCCTGCGCAGCAGCCGGGGGTCCTCGGCGGCCCGTACGCCGTGGCCGATCCGCGCGGCGTCCAGGTCGTCGAGGCAGTCGCGCACGCTGGAGGGCCCCGACAGCTCCCCGCCGTGCGGAGCCGCCAGCAGACCGCCCTCCCGGGCGATGGCGAAGGCCCGGTCGAAGTCGCGGGCCATCCCGCGCCGCTCGTCGTTGGAGAGCCCGAAGCCGACGACGCCCCGGTCGGCGTAGCGCACGGCGAGCCGGGCCAGGGTGCGGGCGTCCAGCGGGTGCTTCATCCGGTTGGCGGCGATCACCACGCGCATGTCCAGGCCGGTGTCCCGGGAGGCGCTGTCGACGGCGTCCAGGATGATCTCGATGGCCGGGATCAGCCCGCCGAGCAGCGGGGCGTACGAGGTGGGGTCGACCTGGATCTCCAGCCAGCCGGAACCGTCCGCGACGTCCTCCTCGGCGCTCTCGCGCACCAGACGCCGGATGTCCTCGGGGGCCCGCAGGCAGGACCGGGCGATGTCGTAGAGCCGCTGGAAACGGAACCAGCCGCGCTCGTCGGTCGCCCGCAGTTTCGGTGGCTCGCCGCCGGTCAGGGCGTCGGGGAGGTGGACCCCGTACTTGTCGGCGAGTTCGAGCAGGGTGGCGGGCCGCATCGACCCGGTGAAGTGCAGGTGCAGGTGGGCCTTGGGCAACAGACGTACATCACGCTCCATTGGAAGATCCTGCCGCACGGGCGGGCCACAGCGGTAGCCGCTTTCCCCTTCCGGGGGCTGCTCGAACAAAAAAAGCGCCCCCGCCCGGAGGGTGTTACGGCGGCCGGGGGCACGGTGGGACGAGGGCTCAGGCCTTGGCCTCGCCCAGCAGCTTCTGGATCCGCGAGACGCCCTCGATCAGGTCGTCGTCGCCCAGTGCGTAGGAAAGGCGCAGGTAGCCGGGGGTGCCGAAGGCCTCACCGGGGACGACGGCCACTTCGGCCTCGTCCAGGATCAGGGCGGCCAGCTCGACCGTGGTGGCCGGGCGCTTGCCGCGGATCTCCTTGCCGAGCAGGTCCTTGACCGCCGGGTAGGCGTAGAACGCGCCCTCCGGCTCCGGGCAGAACACGCCGTCGATCTCGTTGAGCATCCGCACGATGAGCTTGCGGCGGCGGTCGAAGGCGGTGCGCATCTCGGCGACGGCGTCCAGCGGGCCGGAGACGGCCGCCAGCGCGGCGATCTGGGCGACGTTGGAGACGTTGGAGGTGGCGTGCGACTGGAGGTTGGTCGCGGCCTTGACGACGTCCTTGGGGCCGACGATCCAGCCCACGCGCCAGCCGGTCATCGCGTACGTCTTGGCGACGCCGTTGACGACGATGCACTTGTCGCGCAGCTCCGGGACGATCGCCGGGAGCGAGGTGAAGGTCGCGTCGCCGTAGACGAGGTGCTCGTAGATCTCGTCGGTCAGGACCCACAGGCCGTGCTCGACGGCCCAGCGGCCGATCGCCTCGGCGTCGGCCTCGCTGTAGACCGCGCCCGTCGGGTTGGACGGCGAGACGAACAGGACGACCTTGGTCTTCTCGGTGCGCGCGGCCTCCAGCTGCTCGACGGAGACCCGGTAGCCGGTGGTCTCGTCGGCGACGACCTCGACCGGGACACCGCCGGCGAGCCGGATCGACTCGGGGTAGGTGGTCCAGTAGGGAGCGGGCACGATGACCTCGTCGCCCGGGTCGAGGATCGCGGCGAAGGCCTCGTAGATGGCCTGCTTGCCGCCGTTGGTGACCAAAATCTGGCTGGCGTCGACCTCGTAGCCGGAGTCGCGCAGCGTCTTCTCCGCGATGGCGGTCTTGAGCTCGGGGAGCCCGCCCGCGGGGGTGTAGCGGTGGTACTTCGGGTTGCGGCAGGCCTCGACCGCGGCGTCGACGATGTAGTCGGGTGTCGGGAAGTCGGGTTCTCCGGCCCCGAAACCGATCACCGGACGCCCGGCGGCCTTGAGGGCCTTGGCCTTGGCGTCGACGGCGAGGGTCGCGGACTCGGAGATCGCGCCGATGCGGGCGGAGACCCGGCGCTCGGACGGTGAAGTTGCAGCGCTCATGGCCCCATGTTTGCAGACCGCGAAAGCCGTCGGTGCAGGGGTTTCGGAGACCGGACAGGACCGGGACAGCATCCGGACAGGACCGGTCGGCCGTTGTCTGTTCGACGCGGAGGCCCTGAGCACGTACACTCACCTGTCGTTGGCCTTCACCAGCCACACCGTTCCTGCACCCGGTCACCGGGGAAGATGCGGTAGGTTGGTGGAAACCACCAAGGGTCGTAGCTCAATTGGTAGAGCACTGGTCTCCAAAACCAGCGGTTGGGGGTTCAAGTCCCTCCGGCCCTGCTACACACTCCTTCGCCAGGATGTGTGCGCATGTACGTACTTCATTGCACAGCCGTGCGGCTCCACCGGGCGCGGCACGGCCACGACCCGGAATCAGGTGAGTAGCGTGACGGACGCCGTGGGCTCCATCGACATGCCTGATGCCGATGATGAAGCTCCCGAGTCGAAGAAGAAGACTCGGAAGGGCGGCAAGCGCGGCAAGAAGGGCCCTCTGGGCCGTCTCGCGCTGTTCTACCGCCAGATCGTCGCCGAACTCCGTAAGGTTGTCTGGCCGACGCGTAGCCAGCTCACGACGTACACCTCCGTGGTGATCGTGTTCGTCGTCGTCATGATCGGTCTTGTTACCGTTCTCGACATGGGCTTCGCCCGAATCGTCAAGTACGTCTTCGGCTGATCACGCGGAAGGCGTCGGACCCGGCGTCCCTTTCGCACGTTCCACCCTTTGTATCCAGGAAGAAGCAGCCATCGTGTCTGACCCGAACCTGAACGACGCCGTCGAGCCCGAGGCCGGCGCCTCGGAGTCCGCCAAGGACGAGCTCGACATCGTTGAGGCTGCTGACTCCGTGGACCCGGACCAGGCCGAGGCCGCCGAGGGCGAGGACGCGGCAGCCGACGAGGCGGCCGAGGCCGTCGAGACCGTCGAGGAAGAGGCCGCCGACGAGGAGGAGGCCGAGCCGGCCGCCCCCGTCGACCCCATCGCCGCCCTGCGCGACGAGCTGCGCACCCTCCCCGGCGAGTGGTACGTCATCCACACGTACGCCGGGTACGAGAAGCGCGTGAAGGCCAACCTGGAGCAGCGCGCCGTCTCGCTGAACGTGGAGGAGTTCATCTATCAGGCCGAGGTGCCTGAAGAGGAAATCGTCCAGATCAAGAACGGCGAGCGCAAGAACGTCCGGCAGAACAAGCTCCCCGGCTACGTGCTGGTGCGCATGGATCTGACGAACGAGTCCTGGGGCGTCGTGCGGAACACGCCGGGCGTCACCGGCTTCGTGGGCAACGCCTA
Source organism: Streptomyces sp. YPW6 (assembly GCF_018866325.1). Lineage (NCBI taxonomy): Bacteria > Bacillati > Actinomycetota > Actinomycetes > Kitasatosporales > Streptomycetaceae > Streptomyces > Streptomyces sp. YPW6. The sequence continues at coordinate 2,902,122 of NZ_CP076457.1, read as the reverse complement.
CGACCCCTACCCGCTGACCCTGGACGAGATCGTCAAGATGCTCGCCCCGGAGGCCGAGGAGAAGGCCGCCCGCGAGGCCGCTGAGGCCGAGGGCAAGCCGGCTCCGGCCCGCAAGGTCGAGGTCCAGGTGCTGGACTTCGAGGTCGGCGACTCGGTCACCGTCACCGACGGCCCGTTCGCCACGCTGCAGGCCACGATCAACGAGATCAACGCCGACTCGAAGAAGGTCAAGGGCCTCGTCGAGATCTTCGGCCGCGAGACCCCGGTCGAGCTCAGCTTCGACCAGATCCAGAAGAACTAGCGCTTCCCGCCGGTCTCTGGAACACACGCCTACCCAACAGGTCAGACGGGCTTCGCAGCCTGTCTGACCTGTTGGTTTTTGGTCGCGCAGCTATACCCGTTATCGTTGTGCGGTATGCCTCCATCCGGATGACCGGAATGGCGGCGAAACACTCTCACTAGGACCCGGAGAGAGCAATGCCTCCCAAGAAGAAGAAGGTCACGGGGCTTATCAAGCTCCAGATCAACGCCGGTGCGGCGAACCCGGCCCCGCCGGTCGGCCCCGCGCTCGGTCAGCACGGCGTCAACATCATGGAGTTCTGCAAGGCCTACAACGCCGCGACCGAGTCGCAGCGTGGCATGGTCGTGCCGGTGGAGATCACGGTCTACGAGGACCGCTCCTTCACCTTCATCACGAAGACTCCGCCGGCCGCCAAGCTGATCCTCAAGGCCGCGGGTGTGGAGAAGGGCTCCGGCGAGCCGCACAAGACCAAGGTCGCCAAGCTGACGGCCGACCAGGTCCGCGAGATCGCCACGACGAAGCTCCCCGACCTGAACGCCAATGACCTCGACGCCGCGTCGAAGATCATCGCCGGCACCGCCCGTTCCATGGGCATCACGGTCGAAGGCTGACTCAGCCCCGTCACCCCCAGTGGTAGGGCCAAGCGCTGGTCCGCACCACGACTCCACACTCGGAAACCACAGGAGTAGAAGTGAAGCGCAGCAAGAACCTCCGCGCTGCGGACGCCAAGATCGACCGGGAGCGCGTGTACGCCCCGCTCGAGGCCGTCCGTCTCGCCAAGGACACCGCCACCACGAAGTTCGACGGCACCGTCGAGGTCGCCTTCCGCCTGGGTGTCGACCCGCGCAAGGCCGACCAGATGGTCCGCGGCACCGTGAACCTCCCGCACGGCACCGGCAAGACCGCCCGGGTCCTGGTCTTCGCGACCGGTGACCGTGCTGCGGCCGCGGAAGCCGCCGGAGCCGACATCGTCGGCGCCGACGAGCTGATCGACGAGGTGGCGAAGGGCCGTCTGGACTTCGACGCCGTCGTCGCCACCCCGGACCTCATGGGCAAGGTCGGCCGCCTGGGCCGCGTGCTCGGTCCGCGTGGTCTGATGCCGAACCCGAAGACCGGCACCGTCACCCCCGATGTCGTCAAGGCTGTCAACGACATCAAGGGCGGAAAGATCGAGTTCCGCGTCGACAAGCACTCCAACCTGCACTTCATCATCGGCAAGGTCTCGTTCGACGAGACCAAGCTGGTGGAGAACTACGCAGCGGCGCTGGAGGAAGTCCTCCGTCTGAAGCCGTCCGCCGCCAAGGGCCGCTACATCAAGAAGGCCGCTCTGACGACCACGATGGGCCCCGGCATCCCGCTGGACGCCAACCGCACCCGCAACCTCCTCGTTGAGGAGGACCCGGCCGCCGTCTGAGCCCCCGCGCTCACCCGGTAGCCGCGTCGCAGGCGCGCACTGTGTGAACGGGCCCCGCAACCTTTCGAGGTGCGGGGCCCGTCCTCGTATCCGTAAGTCCTCCATGCCTGTCAGTGCCCTGTGACACTGTGGAGCGGGGGACGACGGACGAAACGAGGGGTGGACCGGCAACATGAGGACGAGCACGGCACGACGCATGGGTACGGCTCTCGCCGCCGCGGCGGCACTGACGTCGATGGCGGCCTGCAGTGGCTCCGACGGCTCGGAAGGCTCCAGCGGCTCCGGCAAGGGCGAGGCGGACGCCGTCGCCAAGGCGAGCCCCGTGGCGGCCCTGAAGCAGGTGCGGCAGAAGACCGGTGGTGCCCAGTCGGCGAAGGTCGAGGGCACCACGGAGATGGGCGGCGCGATCTCCATGAAGCAGTCCGGGGTCGTCGGCTGGGCCGACGGTCTCTCCGGCACCCTCACCATCACTTACACCGGCGGCACCATGGGCGAAGCCCTGAAGCAGGCCGGCGGAGACGGATCGGTCGAGGCGCGCTACTTCAAGGACGCGTACTACGCCAACATGGGCGCCGGCCCGGCGGCCGAAACCGGCGGCAAGAACTGGATCCGGTACGCCTTCAAGGACCTCGCCGAGCTGGGCGGGGCCGCCGGCGACGTCATGAAGGACCAGGTACAGAACAGCACGCCCGACCAGGGCGTGAAGGCGCTCCTGGCCTCCGGCGACGTCGAGAAGGTCGGCCAGGAGGAGGTCCGCGGGGTCCCGGCCACGCACTACTCCGGCACGATCGACGTGGCCGAGCTGACCGCGAAGAACAGCGACCTGGACGCTGAGCAGCTGGCCGCCTTCAAGGAGCAGCTGGCGCTCGCCGGGGTGACCACGCAGACCGTCGACATCTGGGTCGACAAGAACGACCTGCTGGTGAAGAAGACCGAGCGCGGCGAGATGAAGACCGGCACGTTCAACTCGACGCTCTTCTACAGCGACTACGGCACCGAGGTCCCCTCGGACCGGCCGGATGCCTCGGACACCGTGGACTTCACGGAACTGCTGAAGCAGGGGGTTACCCCGGGCAGCACCACCTGACACCTCTTTCACGGGACGAACAGGGACGGATTTGCCCGTCGCCCGTCCGGTCGCGTACTCTCACCAGGAAGCCAAAGACCGCTGGTCGTCGCTGTGCCTCGCAAGGGGACGGTGACCGAAGGTTCCGCTAGATCGGACGACCTGCGCAGGTGACTGTGGAATCGCTCCCGGACTTCTGTTCGGTCGAGCTGCGCCCTGGCACTTGTGCTGGGGCGTTTCGTCTTTCCCGGCCCCTTCTGAGCGGTCCTCATCACCCGGAAGGAGGCCGACGCTCATGGCAAGGCCCGACAAGGCTGCCGCGGTAGCCGAGCTGACGGACCAGTTCCGCAGCTCGAACGCCGCCGTGCTGACCGAGTACCGGGGTCTCACCGTGGCACAGCTCAAGGAGCTGCGCCGTTCGCTCGGTGAGAACGCCCAGTACGCCGTGGTGAAGAACACGCTGACCAAGATTGCGGCCAACGAGGCCGGGATCGACGCGCTGGACGACCTGTTCTCGGGTCCGACGGCGGTTGCCTTCGTCACCGGTGACCCGGTGGAGTCGGCGAAGGGTCTTCGTGACTTCGCCAAGGACAACCCCAACCTCATCATCAAGGGCGGTGTCCTTGACGGTAAGGCGCTGTCCGCCGATGAGTTCAAGAAGCTCGCGGACCTCGAGTCCCGCGAGGTTCTGCTCTCCAAGCTGGCCGGTGCTTTCAAGGGCAAGCAGACGCAGGCGGCGCAGGTCTTCCAGGCCCTGCCCTCCAAGTTCGTCCGCACCGCGGAAGCTCTTCGCGCCAAGAAGGAAGAGCAGGGCGGTGCCGGTACTCCGGCTCCCGCCGAGGCCGCCGAGTAATCACGCTCAGCGGTCCAGCGGGCTCCACGTACGCCCGCCGACATATACATCCGGCACCTGCCGAATAGTGGAAGGACGCCTGTCATGGCGAAGCTGTCCCAGGATGACCTGCTCGCGCAGTTCGAAGAGATGACCCTCATCGAGCTCTCCGAGTTCGTGAAGGCCTTCGAGGAGAAGTTCGACGTCACCGCCGCCGCGGCCGTCGCCGTCGCCGGTCCGGCCCAGGGCGGCGCCCCGGCCGAGGCCGCTGTCGAGCAGGACGAGTTCGACGTCATCCTCACCGGCGCCGGCGAGAAGAAGATCCAGGTCATCAAGGTCGTGCGTGAGCTGACCTCGCTGGGTCTGAAGGAGGCCAAGGACCTCGTCGACGGCACCCCGAAGCCGGTCCTCGAGAAGGTCGCGAAGGAGGCCGCCGAGAAGGCTGCCGAGTCCCTCAAGGCCGCCGGCGCTTCCGTCGAGGTCAAGTAACACCTCGGGAGTCCTCCGGACTCCCCGGGCACGTCAGGTGCCCGCACCAAGGGCGATCACCCATTCGGGTGGTCGCCCTTCGGCGTGCCCGGGGCGGGTGTCTTGCTCTTCCGCCGACGACGAGTAGGGTGATCTTCGCCGTGCGCCTCCTGCGGACCTCTCACGGGGGTCCTGCGGGGTTCCCGGGGGTGGCCGGTGAAGGCTCCTGGCGGGTCCGATCGGACCGGCGGGCCTTGACGAACCGGACGCGGCGCGCAATTCTCAGGACGCGTCATCACTTCGATCCGTATCCGAGGCATGGATCGAGAGTGAAGCGGGAAGTAAGGAAGCGCGCACCCCGCGCGAGGGCAAGACATAGGCGTTGAGAACAACTGTTGAGAGCAACGTGGGTCTCTGAGAACCCCGACTGGACATCAGTGTGCCGCTTGGCTACACTGACCCTTTGCGCTGCCTGTTAGCTGCCTCCTGCCCGTCACCAGGGGCATGCCCACGCTGAAGCACCGATGACCGACCCCCTCCGACCTGGTCGTTTTGACCGATTCGGGAGCGGCCTGTCTATGTGACCAGAGTGGGACCGGTACGCGCGTAGTGAGTCCGAGCCCTCGGAAGGACCCCCTCTTGGCCGCCTCGCGCAACGCCTCGACCGCGAATACGAACAACGGTGCCAGCACCGCCCCGCTGCGCATCTCTTTTGCAAAGATCAAGGAGCCCCTCGAGGTTCCGAACCTCCTCGCGCTGCAGACCGAGAGCTTTGACTGGCTCCTCGGCAACGCCGCCTGGAAGGCTCGCGTCGAGGCTGCTCTGGACAGTGGACAAGACGTCCCCACCAAGTCCGGCCTCGAGGAGATCTTCGAGGAGATCTCTCCGATCGAGGACTTCTCCGGGTCGATGTCGCTTACGTTCCGCGACCACCGTTTCGAGCCCCCGAAGAACTCGATCGACGAGTGCAAGGAGCGCGACTTCACGTTCGCCGCGCCGCTCTTCGTCACGGCCGAGTTCACCAACAACGAGACCGGCGAGATCAAGTCCCAGACGGTCTTCATGGGCGACTTCCCGCTCATGACCAACAAGGGCACCTTCGTCATCAACGGCACCGAGCGTGTCGTCGTGTCGCAGCTGGTCCGCTCGCCGGGTGTCTACTTCGACTCCTCCATCGACAAGACGTCCGACAAGGACATCTTCTCCGCCAAGATCATCCCCTCCCGGGGCGCCTGGCTGGAGATGGAGATCGACAAGCGCGACATGGTCGGTGTCCGCATCGACCGCAAGCGCAAGCAGTCCGTCACCGTCCTCCTGAAGGCTCTCGGCTGGACCACCGAGCAGATCCTGGAGGAGTTCGGCGAGTACGAGTCCATGCGCGCCACCCTGGAGAAGGACCACACCCAGGGCCAGGACGACGCGCTGCTCGACATCTACCGCAAGCTGCGTCCGGGCGAGCCGCCCACCCGCGAGGCCGCTCAGACGCTGCTCGAGAACCTCTACTTCAACCCGAAGCGCTACGACCTCGCGAAGGTCGGCCGCTACAAGGTGAACAAGAAGCTCGGCGCCGATGAGCCGCTGGACGCCGGGGTGCTCACCACCGACGACGTCATCGCGACCATCAAGTACCTGGTCAAGCTGCACGCCGGCGAGACCGAGACGATGGGTGAGTCCGGCCGGGAGATCGTCGTCGAGACCGACGACATCGACCACTTCGGCAACCGTCGTCTGCGCAACGTCGGCGAGCTCATCCAGAACCAGGTCCGCACGGGCCTGGCGCGGATGGAGCGCGTCGTGCGCGAGCGCATGACCACCCAGGACGTCGAGGCGATCACGCCGCAGACCCTGATCAACATCCGGCCGGTCGTCGCCTCCATCAAGGAGTTCTTCGGCACCAGCCAGCTGTCGCAGTTCATGGACCAGAACAACCCGCTGTCGGGTCTCACCCACAAGCGCCGTCTGTCGGCTCTTGGCCCGGGTGGTCTGTCCCGTGAGCGGGCCGGCTTCGAGGTCCGCGACGTGCACCCGTCCCACTACGGACGCATGTGCCCGATCGAGACCCCCGAAGGCCCGAACATCGGTCTGATCGGTTCGCTCGCCTCGTACGGCCGCGTCAACGCGTTCGGCTTCATCGAGACGCCGTACCGCAAGGTCGTCGACGGCCAGGTCACCGACGACGTCGACTACATCACCGCCGACGAGGAGGACCGCTTCGTCATCGCCCAGGCGAACGCGACCCTCAACGACGAGCTGCGCTTCACCGAGCCGCGCGTCCTGGTCCGCCGCCGCGGGGGAGAGGTCGACTACGTCCCCGCGTCCGAGGTCGACTACATGGACGTCTCGCCGCGCCAGATGGTGTCCGTCGCCACCGCGATGATCCCCTTCCTGGAGCACGACGACGCCAACCGTGCCCTCATGGGCGCGAACATGATGCGTCAGGCGGTGCCGCTGATTAAGTCGGAGGCCCCGCTGGTCGGCACCGGCATGGAGTACCGCTGCGCCACCGACGCCGGTGACGTCCTCAAGGCCGAGAAGGACGGTGTGGTCCAGGAGGTCTCCGCGGACTACATCACCGTCACGAACGACGACGGCACGTACACCACGTACCGCATCGCCAAGTTCATGCGCTCCAACCAGGGCACCTCGGTCAACCAGAAGGTCGTCGTCTCCGAGGGCGACCGGATCGTCACCGACCAGGTGCTCGCCGACGGACCGGCCACCGAGAACGGTGAGATGGCCCTCGGCAAGAACCTGCTCGTGGCGTTCATGCCGTGGGAGGGTCACAACTACGAGGACGCGATCATCCTGTCGCAGCGCCTCGTGCAGGACGACGTCCTCTCCTCGATCCACATCGAGGAGCACGAGGTCGACGCCCGTGACACCAAGCTCGGCCCGGAGGAGATCACCCGGGACATCCCGAACGTCTCCGAGGAGGTCCTCGCCGACCTCGACGAGCGCGGCATCATCCGGATCGGTGCCGAGGTCGTCGCCGGCGACATCCTCGTCGGCAAGGTCACGCCCAAGGGCGAGACCGAGCTGACCCCCGAGGAGCGCCTGCTCCGCGCGATCTTCGGTGAGAAGGCGCGCGAGGTCCGCGACACCTCGCTGAAGGTGCCGCACGGTGAGATCGGCAAGGTCATCGGCGTCCGCGTCTTCGACCGCGAAGAGGGCGACGAGCTGCCGCCGGGCGTGAACCAGCTGGTCCGCGTCTACGTCGCGCAGAAGCGCAAGATCACCGACGGTGACAAGCTCGCCGGCCGTCACGGCAACAAGGGCGTCATCTCCAAGATCCTGCCGATCGAGGACATGCCGTTCCTGGAGGACGGCACCCCGGTCGACATCATCCTCAACCCGCTGGGTGTCCCGTCCCGAATGAACCCGGGACAGGTCCTGGAGATCCACCTCGGCTGGCTCGCCAGCCGCGGCTGGGACGTCTCCGGCCTCGGTGACGAGTGGGCCCAGCGCCTGCAGGCCATCGGCGCCGACCAGGTCGCCCCCGGCACCAACGTCGCCACGCCCGTCTTCGACGGCGCCCGCGAGGACGAGATCTCCGGTCTCTTCGAGGCCACGATCCCCAACCGCGACGGCGACCGCCTGGTCCAGCCCTCCGGCAAGGCCCAGCTGTTCGACGGCCGCTCCGGCGAGCCGTTCCCGGACCCGGTCTCGGTCGGGTTCATGTACATCCTCAAGCTGCACCACCTGGTCGACGACAAGCTCCACGCGCGTTCGACCGGCCCGTACTCCATGATCACGCAGCAGCCGCTGGGTGGTAAGGCGCAGTTCGGTGGTCAGCGCTTCGGTGAGATGGAGGTGTGGGCCCTTGAGGCTTACGGCGCCGCGTACGCCCTCCAGGAGCTCCTGACGATCAAGTCCGACGACGTGACCGGCCGCGTGAAGGTCTACGAGGCCATCGTCAAGGGCGAGAACATCCCCGAGCCCGGCATTCCCGAGTCCTTCAAGGTGCTCATCAAGGAAATGCAGTCGCTCTGCCTCAACGTGGAGGTGCTGTCCTCGGACGGCATGTCCATCGAGATGCGTGACACGGACGAGGACGTCTTCCGCGCGGCGGAGGAACTCGGTATCGACCTGTCCCGGCGCGAGCCGAGCAGCGTCGAAGAGGTCTGACGGGCCGGCCGGCCGCCTCACCCCGAGGCGGCCGGCCCTCCCCGGACCCGTTCAGACCATTGATTGAGACGAGACCCCGAAAGAGGGATTGACGACAAGTGCTCGACGTCAACTTCTTCGACGAGCTGCGGATCGGCCTTGCCACCGCGGACGACATCCGGACCTGGTCGCACGGCGAAGTCAAGAAGCCGGAGACCATCAACTACCGCACGCTCAAGCCCGAAAAGGACGGACTCTTCTGCGAGAAGATCTTCGGTCCGACCCGGGACTGGGAGTGCTACTGCGGCAAGTACAAGCGTGTCCGCTTCAAGGGCATCATCTGCGAGCGCTGTGGCGTCGAGGTCACGCGCGCCAAGGTGCGCCGTGAGCGGATGGGCCACATCGAGCTTGCCGCTCCCGTCACCCACATCTGGTACTTCAAGGGCGTTCCCTCGCGCCTCGGATACCTGCTGGACCTCGCGCCGAAGGACCTCGAGAAGGTCATCTACTTCGCCGCGTACATGATCACGTTCGTGGACGAGGAGCGCCGCACCCGCGACCTGCCGTCCCTGGAGGCCCACGTCTCCGTCGAGCGTCAGCAGACCGAGAACCGTCGCGACGCCGACCTGGAGGCCCGCGCCAAGAAGCTCGAGACCGACCTGGCCGAGCTGGAGGCCGAGGGCGCCAAGGCCGACGTGCGCCGCAAGGTGCGCGAAGGCGCCGAGCGTGAGATGAAGCAGCTGCGCGACCGTGCGCAGCGCGAGATCGACCGCCTCGACGAGGTGTGGAGCCGCTTCAAGAACCTCAAGGTCCAGGACCTGGAGGGCGACGAGCTGCTCTACCGCGAGCTGCGTGACCGCTTCGGCACGTACTTCGACGGCTGCATGGGCGCCGCCGCGCTGCAGAAGCGCCTGGAGTCCTTCGACCTCGACGAGGAGGCCGAGCGCCTCCGCGAGATCATCCGCACCGGCAAGGGCCAGAAGAAGACCCGTGCGCTCAAGCGCCTCAAGGTCGTCTCCGCGTTCCTGCAGACCAGCAACAAGCCCAAGGGCATGGTGCTCGACTGCGTGCCGGTCATCCCGCCGGACCTGCGTCCGATGGTGCAGCTGGACGGTGGCCGCTTCGCGACCTCCGACCTGAACGACCTGTACCGCCGCGTGATCAACCGCAACAACCGCCTGAAGCGGCTTCTCGACCTCGGCGCGCCCGAGATCATCGTGAACAACGAGAAGCGCATGCTCCAGGAGGCCGTGGACGCGCTGTTCGACAACGGCCGTCGCGGCCGTCCGGTCACCGGTCCCGGCAACCGTCCGCTGAAGTCCCTGAGCGACATGCTCAAGGGCAAGCAGGGCCGTTTCCGTCAGAACCTCCTCGGCAAGCGCGTGGACTACTCCGCGCGTTCCGTGATCGTCGTCGGTCCGCAGCTCAAGCTGCACCAGTGCGGTCTGCCGAAGGCGATGGCGCTGGAGCTGTTCAAGCCGTTCGTGATGAAGCGCCTGGTGGACCTGAACCACGCGCAGAACATCAAGTCGGCCAAGCGCATGGTCGAGCGCGGCCGCACCGTCGTGTACGACGTCCTCGAAGAGGTCATCGCCGAGCACCCGGTGCTGCTGAACCGTGCGCCCACCCTGCACCGCCTGGGCATCCAGGCCTTCGAGCCGCAGCTGGTCGAGGGCAAGGCCATCCAGATCCACCCGCTCGTCTGCACCGCGTTCAACGCGGACTTCGACGGTGACCAGATGGCCGTCCACCTGCCGCTCTCCGCGGAGGCGCAGGCCGAGGCCCGCATCCTGATGCTGTCCTCGAACAACATCCTGAAGCCGGCCGACGGGCGTCCCGTCACCATGCCGACCCAGGACATGGTGCTCGGTCTCTTCTTCCTCACCACGGACGACGACGGCCGCGACGTCAAGGGCGCGGACCGCGCCTTCGGTTCCACGGCCGAGGCCACCATGGCCTTCGACGCCCGCGAGCTCTCGCTCCAGGCGAAGATCGACATCCGCTTCCCGGTCGGTACCATGCCGCCGCGCGGCTGGGTGCCGCCGGTCGCCGAGGAGGGCGAGCCGGAGTACCAGCCCGGTGACACCTTCCGGCTGCGGACGACCCTGGGCCGCGCGCTCTTCAACGAGCTGCTGCCCGAGGACTACCCGTTCGTCGACTACTCGGTGGGCAAGAAGCAGCTCTCCGAGATCGTCAACGACCTGGCCGAGCGCTACCCCAAGGTGATCGTGGCGGCGACGCTCGACAACCTGAAGGCGGCGGGCTTCCACTGGGCGACCCGTTCGGGCGTCACCGTGGCCATCTCCGACGTCGTCGTGCCCGAGGCCAAGAAGGCCATCGTCAAGGGCTACGAGGAGCAGGACGAGAAGGTCCAGAAGCAGTACGAGCGCGGTCTGATCACCAAGGACGAGCGCACGCAGGAGCTCATCGCGATCTGGACCAAGGCGACCAACGAGGTCGCCGAGGCGATGAACGCGAACTTCCCGAAGACGAACCCCATCTTCATGATGGTCGACTCGGGTGCCCGAGGAAACATGATGCAGATGCGTCAGATCGCGGGTATGCGTGGTCTGGTGTCGAACGCCAAGAACGAGACGATCCCGCGTCCCATCAAGGCGTCCTTCCGCGAGGGCCTCACCGTTCTGGAGTACTTCATCTCCACGCACGGTGCCCGTAAGGGTCTGGCGGACACCGCCCTGCGTACCGCCGACTCGGGTTACCTGACCCGTCGTCTGGTGGACGTCTCGCAGGACGTGATCATCCGCGAGGAGGACTGCGGCACCGACCGCGGCCTGAAGCTGAAGATCGCGGTCAAGGGCGCCGACGGCGTGCTCCGCAAGACGGACGACGTCGAGACCTCGGTCTACGCCCGCATGCTCGCCGAGGACGTCGTGGTGGACGGCAAGGTCATCGCGCCTGCCAACGTCGACCTCGGTGACGTCCTGATCGACGCCCTGGTGGGCGCCGGCGTCGAGGAGGTCAAGACCCGCTCGGTCCTGACCTGTGAGTCCGCGGTCGGCACCTGTGCCTTCTGCTACGGACGCTCGCTCGCCACCGGCAAGCTGGTCGACATCGGTGAGGCGGTCGGCATCATCGCCGCCCAGTCCATCGGTGAGCCCGGTACCCAGCTGACGATGCGTACCTTCCACACCGGTGGTGTGGCCGGTGACGACATCACCCAGGGTCTGCCCCGTGTCGTCGAGCTCTTCGAGGCCCGTACGCCGAAGGGTGTCGCCCCGATCTCCGAGGCCAAGGGCCGGGTGCGGATCGAGGAGACCGAGAAGACCAAGAAGCTCGTCGTCACCCCGGACGACGGCAGCGACGAGACGGCATTCCCGATCTCGAAGCGTGCCCGTCTCCTGGTGGGCGAGGGCGACGCGGTCGAGGTGGGCCAGAAGCTCACCGTCGGTGCGACCAACCCGCACGACGTGCTGCGCATCCTCGGCCAGCGTGCGGTCCAGGTCCACCTGGTCGGCGAAGTCCAGAAGGTCTACAACTCGCAGGGCGTGTCGATCCACGACAAGCACATCGAGATCATCATCCGGCAGATGCTGCGCCGCGTGACGATCATCGAGTCCGGCGACGCGGAGCTGCTTCCGGGCGAGCTGGTCGAGCGGTCGAAGTTCGAGACCGAGAACCGTCGTGTGGTCACCGAGGGCGGTCACCCCGCCTCCGGCCGTCCGCAGCTGATGGGTATCACCAAGGCCTCGCTCGCCACCGAGTCGTGGCTGTCGGCGGCGTCCTTCCAGGAGACGACCAGGGTCCTCACCGACGCGGCGATCAACGCCAAGTCGGACTCCCTGATCGGCCTCAAGGAGAACGTCATCATCGGTAAGCTCATCCCGGCCGGTACGGGCCTGTCCCGCTACCGCAACATCCGGGTCGAGCCGACCGAGGAGGCCAAGGCCGCGATGTACTCGGCCGTCGGCTACGACGACATCGACTACTCGCCGTTCGGCACGGGCTCCGGCCAGGCCGTTCCGCTGGAGGACTACGACTACGGTCCGTACAACCAGTAAGCGAGCGGTTGCCGCTTGAACGCCGGAGGGCGGTCACCCCGTACGTATCGGGGTGACCGCCCTCCGGCGTTGTGCCGCCCGCGGGCTCCGGGGCGTTCGCTATCGGCCCAGCAGGGCGTGGTGGACCCGGAGGAGGGCCCGGGTGCCCACGGCCAGCAGAGGGGGCACCTCGGGCAGCGGGACCCGGCGGGCGAGGGCCAGGACGTCCACGACGATCGCGTAGTCGTCGACGACGGACTGCGGCAGGCCGGGGGTGCTCATGGCCGGGGCGTAGGCGGAAGCGGCTTCACCGTATTCGATGACGGCCAGGCTGACGTCGGTGTCGAGTGCGCTCGGTGCCGGGGATACGGGGCGGCGGTGGTCGGCTGTCACGTGGGACCTCCTGGGGCCGGGCCGGTCGCGGGGACCGGTCGGTCTGGTCGGCTGACCGCATTGTCCGGCAGAGTGGGGCAGCGCGGTCAGGGGGCGAATGTGCTGTGTTCGCGCCGCCCGGTTGCCGGGATCCGGCAACCGCACGGCCCGCCGGCGGCCAGGCGTTCCGGCCCGTCGCCGGTGGTCCGGGGGCCGTGAGCGCGGGGGTGGACAGCATTTGTTTTGACCCAGGTCCGTGAGGTAGGTACGCTCAAGCCTTGTGCCTGGGGTGTGCCTGGGCTCGCGCGCGTGTCCTCAGCCGCACCGCGAGTCCGTCAGTGGCCGCCGCAATCTGCGCTCCTTCTGCCCCAGGGCGGGAGTCCGCAGTATTCGACACACCCGACCGCGTGGGTCGGGGATGTTCCAGGTTAGTTTCACGAACGGCACACAGAAACCGGAGAAGTAGTGCCTACGATCCAGCAGCTGGTCCGGAAGGGCCGGCAGGACAAGGTCGAAAAGAACAAGACGCCCGCGCTCGAGGGTTCGCCCCAGCGTCGCGGTGTCTGCACGCGTGTGTTCACGACCACCCCGAAGAAGCCGAACTCGGCCCTCCGTAAGGTCGCGCGTGTGCGTCTGACCTCCGGCATCGAGGTCACGGCCTACATCCCGGGTGAGGGACACAACCTGCAGGAGCACTCCATCGTGCTCGTGCGTGGTGGCCGTGTGAAGGACCTGCCGGGTGTTCGTTACAAGATCATCCGCGGTTCGCTCGACACCCAGGGTGTCAAGAACCGCAAGCAGGCCCGCAGCCGCTACGGCGCCAAGAAGGAGAAGTAAGAATGCCTCGTAAGGGCCCCGCCCCGAAGCGCCCGGTCATCATCGACCCGGTCTACAGCTCTCCTCTTGTCACCTCGCTGATCAACAAGATCCTCCTCGACGGCAAGCGTTCCACCGCCGAGCGGATCGTGTACGGCGCCATGGAAGGCCTCCGCGAGAAGACCGGCAACGACCCGGTCATCACGCTGAAGCGCGCGCTTGAGAACGTCAAGCCCTCGCTCGAGGTCAAGTCCCGCCGTGTCGGTGGCGCCACCTACCAGGTGCCGATCGAGGTCAAGCCCGGTCGCGCCTCCACCCTCGCTCTGCGCTGGCTCGTCGGTTACTCCCGCGCCCGCCGCGAGAAGACCATGACCGAGCGCCTCATGAACGAACTGCTCGACGCCTCCAACGGCCTCGGCGCTTCGGTCAAGAAGCGTGAGGACACCCACAAGATGGCCGAGTCCAACAAGGCCTTCGCGCACTACCGCTGGTAGTCGCTCCCCCCATCGAGACCGAGAGAAGACTGAGCCTTATGGCCACCACTTCGCTTGACCTGGCCAAGGTCCGCAACATTGGGATCATGGCCCACATCGACGCGGGCAAGACGACCACCACTGAGCGGATCCTCTTCTACACCGGTGTGAGCTACAAGATCGGTGAAGTCCACGACGGCGCTGCCACGATGGACTGGATGGAGCAGGAGCAGGAGCGCGGCATCACGATCACGTCCGCCGCGACGACCTGCCACTGGCCGCTCAACAATGTTGACCACACCATCAACATCATCGACACCCCGGGTCACGTCGACTTCACCGTCGAGGTGGAGCGTTCGCTCCGCGTCCTCGACGGCGCCGTCACCGTGTTCGACGGTGTCGCGGGCGTCGAGCCGCAGTCCGAGACCGTCTGGCGTCAGGCGGACCGCTACGGCGTGCCGCGTATCTGCTTCGTCAACAAGCTCGACCGCACCGGTGCGGACTTCTTCCGCTGCGTCGACATGATCGTGGACCGCCTCGGCGCGACCCCGATCGTCATGCAGCTCCCCATCGGCGCCGAATCGGACTTCACGGGCGTTGTCGACCTCGTGTCGATGAAGGCCTTCGTGTACCCCGAAGAGGCCGCCAAGGGCGAGATGTACAACGTCGTCGACATCCCGGACGACCTCAAGGAGGCCGCCGAGGAATGGCGCGGCAAGCTCCTCGAGGCCGTGGCCGAGAACGACGAGGAGATGATGGAGCTGTACCTGGAGGGCAACGAGCCCAGCCAGGAGCAGCTGCACACGGCGATCCGCCGCATCACCCTGGCGTCGAAGGGTGGCGCCGACTCCGTCACCGTCACCCCCGTGTTCTGCGGCACCGCGTTCAAGAACAAGGGCGTCCAGCCCCTGCTCGACGCGGTCGTGCGCTACCTTCCCTCCCCCCTGGACGTCGAGGCCATCGAGGGCCACGACGTCAAGGACCCGGAGACGGTCATCAAGCGCAAGCCGTCGGACGACGAGCCGTTCTCCGGCCTGGCGTTCAAGATCGCGAGCGACCCGCACCTCGGCAAGCTCACCTTCGTCCGGATCTACTCCGGTCGCCTGGAGGCCGGCACCGCGGTGCTGAACTCCGTCAAGGGCAAGAAGGAGCGCATCGGCAAGATCTACCGTATGCACGCGAACAAGCGTGAGGAGATCCAGTCGGTGGGCGCGGGCGACATCATCGCCGTCATGGGCCTGAAGCAGACCACCACCGGTGAGACGCTGTGTGACGACAAGAACCCGGTCATCCTGGAGTCCATGGACTTCCCGGCGCCGGTCATCCAGGTCGCCATCGAGCCCAAGTCCAAGGGTGACCAGGAGAAGCTGGGTGTCGCCATCCAGCGTCTCTCGGAGGAGGACCCCTCCTTCCAGGTGCACTCCGACGAGGAGACCGGCCAGACCATCATCGGTGGTATGGGCGAGCTTCACCTCGAGGTGCTCGTCGACCGCATGAAGCGCGAGTTCCGCGTCGAGGCGAACGTCGGCAAGCCCCAGGTCGCGTACCGCGAGACGATCCGCAAGGCCGTCGAGCGCATCGACTTCACGCACAAGAAGCAGACTGGTGGTACCGGCCAGTTCGCGAAGGTGCAGATCGCCATCGAGCCCATCGAGGGCGGCGACGCGTCGTACGAGTTCGTCAACAAGGTCACCGGTGGCCGCATCCCCCGTGAGTACATCCCCTCGGTGGACGCGGGCGCCCAGGAAGCCATGCAGTTCGGCATCCTGGCCGGTTACGAGATGGTCGGCGTCCGCGTCACCCTCATCGACGGTGGTTACCACGAGGTCGACTCCTCGGAGCTCGCCTTCAAGATCGCCGGTTCGCAGGCGTTCAAGGAGGGTGCCCGCAAGGCCTCTCCCGTGCTCCTGGAGCCGATGATGGCCGTCGAGGTCACCACGCCCGAGGACTACATGGGCGATGTCATCGGCGACCTCAACTCCCGCCGTGGCCAGATCCAGGCCATGGAGGAGCGCAGCGGCGCTCGCGTCGTGAAGGGCCTCGTGCCCCTCTCGGAGATGTTCGGCTACGTCGGAGACCTCCGCAGCAAGACCTCGGGTCGCGCAAGCTACTCGATGCAGTTCGACTCCTACGCCGAGGTTCCGCGGAACGTCGCCGAGGAGATCATCGCGAAGGCCAAGGGCGAGTAACTCTCCCGAGCTCACGCTTTAGGCTTGTCACCGGAGCCCGGTGGGCACGCGGCACAGCGCATCAGCACTGTGCCGCGTCCCCCGGCCCCGGCACCCCAGCAAAGATCACCCTGGCGCCGATGAAGCAAGGCGTACAGAACCACTCAGGAGGACCCCAGTGGCGAAGGCAAAGTTCGAGCGGACTAAGCCCCACGTCAACATCGGCACCATCGGTCACATCGACCACGGTAAGACGACCCTCACGGCCGCCATTACCAAGGTGCTGCACGACGCGTACCCGGACCTGAACGAGGCCTCGGCCTTCGACCAGATCGACAAGGCTCCCGAAGAGCGCCAGCGCGGTATCACCATCTCCATCGCGCACGTCGAGTACCAGACGGAGCAGCGTCACTACGCTCACGTCGACTGCCCGGGTCACGCGGACTACATCAAGAACATGATCACGGGTGCCGCGCAGATGGACGGCGCCATCCTCGTGGTCGCCGCCACCGACGGCCCGATGCCGCAGACCAAGGAGCACGTGCTCCTGGCCCGCCAGGTCGGCGTCCCCTACATCGTCGTCGCCCTGAACAAGGCCGACATGGTGGACGACGAGGAGATCCTGGAGCTCGTCGAGCTCGAGGTCCGTGAGCTCCTCTCGGAGTACGAGTTCCCGGGCGACGACGTTCCGGTCGTCAAGGTCTCGGCGCTCAAGGCGCTCGAGGGCGACAAGGAGTGGGGCGAGTCCGTCCTCAACCTGATGAAGGCTGTCGACGAGGCCATCCCGCAGCCCGAGCGTGACGTCGAGAAGCCGTTCCTCATGCCGATCGAGGACGTCTTCACGATCACCGGTCGCGGTACGGTCGTCACCGGCCGCATCGAGCGTGGTGTCCTGAAGGTCAACGAGACCGTCGACATCGTCGGTATCAAGACCGAGAAGACCACCACCACGGTCACCGGCATCGAGATGTTCCGCAAGCTGCTCGACGAGGGCCAGGCCGGTGAGAACGTCGGTCTGCTCCTCCGTGGCATCAAGCGCGAGGACGTCGAGCGCGGCCAGGTCATCATCAAGCCCGGCTCGGTCACCCCGCACACCGAGTTCCAGGCCCAGGCCTACATCCTGTCGAAGGACGAGGGTGGCCGCCACACCCCGTTCTTCAACAACTACCGCCCGCAGTTCTACTTCCGTACCACGGACGTGACGGGCGTCGTGACCCTTCCCGAGGGCACCGAGATGGTCATGCCGGGTGACAACACCCTCATGGACGTCGCGCTGATCCAGCCGGTCGCCATGGAAGAGGGCCTGAAGTTCGCCATCCGTGAGGGTGGCCGGACCGTGGGTGCCGGCCAGGTCACCAAGATCATCAAGTAGTTTCTGCTTGGTCCTTGGACCTGGTGGCTCACTGAGCTGCAAGAAGGGCCCCGCACCTCGTCAGAGGTGCGGGGCCCTTCGCCGTGTCCGGGAGCTGTGTCCGGGAGCCGTGTCCGGAAGCCGCGGGCGTACGGGAGCCGGGGCCGCGGTGCCCGTACGCTACCGGCTCGGCACGACGGCCCCCGTCCGCGGCACGGTCGCCGTCACGGTGAAGGTCCCGTCCGCTGCCGCGGCGGTGAACTCTCCGCCCAGCGCCAGGACCCGCCCGCCGAGCCCCGCCAGCCCCGTACCGTGCCGCCCGGACGCCGGCGGGGCGGCCTCGGCGCCGTCGTTGCGGATCACCAGCCGTACGGCCGTCCCGTCCGTGCTCAGGGTGATCGAGCAGTGCGTGGCCCGACTGTGCTGGAGTACGTTGCCGACGGCCTCGCGCAGAACGAAGCGCAGGCAGGCCAGGACCGCGGGTGCGGCCTCGGTCCGTGGCGGCAGCACGGTCCGCACCTCCACTCCGGACGCGGTGAGGACCCGCTGGGCGTGCGCGAGCTCCTCGGAGAGCGCGAGGTCGCCGCCGTCCGGCCGGCTGATGGAGCGCACGTCGTAGTGGAGCCGCCGCGCCAGGGCGACGATCTCGGTCAGCGCGGCCCGCTCCCGCCCGGACCCGGTCGTCGTGGAGCCGCCGCGCAGCGCCGTCTCGCCCTGGACGGTGATGGCCGCCAGCGACGACCCGACCAGGTCGTGCAGATCCTGCTGCATCCGAGCCCGCTCCCGGTGCTCGGCCGAGTGCGCCGCGTGCTCCCGGCTGTTGTGCAGCCGGGCCGCGAGCAGGGCCAGGTGGGCCACGGCGAAGACGGTGGTCGCGGTGATCGCCGTACCGAGCAGGATGCCCAGCGCGCTCCGGTCGGTGTCGATGAGCTTCGTCGCGGCCAGCAGCGGCCCGCTGGCCCCGACCGCCAGGGCGAGTGGTACCGAGGTGCCCGGCGGCAGAGTCAGCAGGACAGCCCCGGCCAGGAACCCCAGCAGGCTCAGCCACCGGTAGTGGAAGAGCAGCAGCGGCAGGTAGGTGAGCACCGCCTGGACGAGCAGCAGCCCCCACCGCCAGCGGTAGGGCAGCCGGTACGGCGGGGGCGCGTACTGGCCCAGCATGAGCGCGGGCATCAACACCAGCACGGTCAGGCCGGCGACCACCGTCCGCTTGCCGAGCGGTGAGGCCGCCACGTCCAGGGCGACCAGCGCGAGTGAGCAGACCACCAGGATGATCAGGGCCCCGAAGGCGACCCCGGAGCCCTGGGGCGCCCCTGCTCCCAGGCGTACGGGACGACGCATCGCTAGATCTTCCCTTCCGGTCCGCGCGTCCGACGTCGTGAAAGCTTCACTTCTTCACCACTGGTCCCCCTGCTTTGATCGCCTCTGTTTCATGCTCACTACAACAGAGAGTTGTCCGACGTGTCGGAGCACATGCCTCCCGCCCCCGGGTGGGAGGGCTCATCGTTGATCCTCCAGCGGCGAAGACGGCTGCTGCCGCGGATCGCCCTCGGCGCGGCCATGGTGCTCGCGGTGGAGATGGCGCTGCTGACGGAGAGCGGTCAGGCCGTGGCCCTCACTCAGCGGATACCGAAGGCCCCGGTCGAGAAGAACCCGGTACCCGAAGGACCCCGCGAAGCCGCGGACGTCCTTTCGGCGAAGGTGGCCGCCAAACTGTACGGCAAGCGGGTCGAGGCGCTGTCCGAGCGTACCGAAACCTCCACGACCTGGGTGAACAAGGACGGCTCGCTCACCACCGAGCTGACGGCCGGGCCGGTCCGCTTCGAGGAGAACGGCGCCTGGACGGACGTCGACGTCGCACTGCGTGAGACGGCCGACGGCGGCGTCGAGGCCAAGGCCCACCCGAACGGTCTGAGCCTGGCGGGCAAGGGCGGTACGCTGCCGCGCTCGGTGCGCGAGGCGGACCGCGCCCCCGCGCGCGACCTGGTCACCCTCGGCGAGGGCGACCAGCGGATCACGCTCCAGTGGAAGGGCGGACTGCCCGCTCCCGAACTGGACGGGACGCGTGCCACCTACCCGGAGGCGCTGCCGGGCGCGGACGTCGTCGTCGAGTCGACCCGTACGGGCTTCGAGCAGTACGTCGAGATCAGGAAGCGTCCGGCCGAGGGGTACTCGTACACCCTGCCGCTCAAGGCCAAGGGCCTGACGGCGAAGGAGCAGCCCGACGGCAGCGTGCTCTTCACGGACCGGAAGAACGGCAAGCGGGCCGTGATGCCCGCGCCGGTGATGTGGGACGCCACCGTCGACAAGGTCTCCGGCGAGCACACCCGCCGGGTCCCGGTGGCGATGAAGGTGGTGAAGCGGAAGGGGGCCGTGGACCTGGTCGTCACCCCGGACGCGGAGTTCCTCGCCGATCCGGAGACGACGTACCCGGTGACGGTCGACCCGTCGACCTCGTCCCTGTCCAACGTCTTCGACACGTACGTCCAGCAGGGCGAGACCCGCGACTGGTCCACCGACGTCGAGCTGGACTTCGGCAACCCCGGTACGACGAACGCGAACGGCACCCCCCGTACCGCGCAGTCCTTCATCACCTGGAACACCGCGCCCATCGCGGACGCCCTGGTCTCCAGCGCGAAACTGAGCCTGTGGAACTTCCACTCGGCCAACACCACCTGCGCCGCCCAGCCGTGGCAGGTCTGGTCCTCGCCCGCCGCGACGACGGCCAGCCGCTGGACCAACCGGCCGACGATGACCGCGCTGAAGGCGGAGTCCACCGAGACGCGGGGCAATCCCACCTGCACGACCCAGCCGGACGGCTGGATCAACGCGGACGTGACCACGCTGGCCCAGGAGTGGGCCGGAGCCAAGGCCACCCGCGGGCACCTGGGCATCCGGGCCAAGAGCGAGACCACGGTCGCCCAGTGGAAGCGGGTGAACTCCGCCAACGCCGCGAAGAACCCGCCGAAGCTGTCGGTGACGTACAACTTCCGGCCGCGGACGGGCACCCAGCAGGAGGCGGGTCCCCCGTTCTTCTCCTACTCCGGCGCCTACGTGGTCAACACCCTGACGCCGACGCTGCGCGACACCTTCGTCGACGCCGACGGCGACCAGGTCAACGGCACCTTCCAGATCTTCGACAGCGCCACGAACACGCAGGTCGGCTCACCGATCGTGTCGAAGTTCGTCGCGTCCGGACAGGCCGCGTCGGTGACCGTCCCGGCGGGGCTGCTGGCCGAGGGCAAGACGTACAAGTTCCGTACGAGCCCCTACGACGGCTCGCACTACAACACCGGATGGTCGGCGTGGAAGACCTTCACGGTCGACACCAAGGCCCCTTCCGCGCCCTCGGGTATCGCCTCCACGGACTACCCGACCGGGCAGTGGGTGAAGGGCGCCGGGCAGCCGGGCACCTTCACGGTCACCCCGCCGGGCGGGTCCGACCACACCTGGCTGGAGTGGTCCCTCGACGGCGTGACCTGGACCAAGGTCGCCACCGGTGGGGCCGCCGCGAACAAGGCGATCACTGTCACTCCGCCCAAGGACGGCAGCCATACCCTCCAGGTGCGCTCCGTCGACAAGGCGGACAACCGGTCCGAGGCGCTGGAGTACGTCTTCCACGCCGGCTCGGGCGGTTTCGTCCAGCCTTCGGAGGGTGAGCGGACCGCACGCCGGCTGCCGCTGGTCGCCGAGGCCGAGGCCGGCAAGTACACCGCCGTCGCCTTCTCCTGGCGCCGCTCCGAGGCCGACCCCTGGGTACGGATCCCGGTCGGCGACGTCACCTCCGGCGGTAGCACGCTGACGGCCTGGCCGGTCCCGCTGACGAACGGACGGAACGCCCCGCTGGTGTGGAACGCCACCAGCACCGTCGACCCCGACGGCACCGTTCAGCTCAAGGCCGACTTCACCGGTCCCGACTCCGCCTCCAGCAGCACCGCCCCGCTCACCGCGGTGGTGGACCGCAACGCGGACGGCGCGGCCACCAGCGAGGTGGGCCCGGGTTCGGTCAACCTGCTGACCGGCAACTACACGCTCTCCGAGACCGACGTGTCGCTCTTCGGCCTGTCGGTGTCGCGTACGGCCGCCTCGCGCACCCCGAACCGGGGGGCCGACCAGGAGGGCCAGGCCGCGATCTTCGGCAAGGAGTGGGTCTCGGGCACCGCAGCCGAGGCCGCCGAGTCCGACTACAGCCACGTTCGGCGCATCTCCGACACCGCGGTGGACGTGGTGCTGGAGGAGGGCGACGCGATCCACTTCACCGCGAACGCGGCGAAGACCGGGTGGATCCCGGAGCCCGGTTCCGAGGACCTGACCCTCAAGGGCAGTGTGAGCGGCACGTTCACGCTCTCCGACACCGAGGGAACGGTCACCACCTTCGCCAAGGCGGATGCCGCGGCGACCACCTGGCAGCTCTCCAGCGTCCTGGACGACGGTCTGACGAACTCCACGACCAAGGTGGTCTCCGAGACCGTCACGGTCGACGGCAGGAAGCTCGCTCGCCCGAAGCGGATCATCGCCCCGACCACGGCCGCCACCACGGCCGCGTGCGAGACGACGCCCGCCACCAAGGGCTGCAAGGTCCTGGAGTTCCTCTACGCGACCACCACCACGGCCACCGGCACCGAGACCAACGCCCAGTTCGGCGACTTCACCGGCCAGGTCCGCGAGATCCGCGTCTGGACGACCAGCCCCGGTGCCTCCGCCGCCACGGCCACCGCGGTCGCCACCTACCGGTACGACTCGGGCGGCAGCCTGCGCCAGCAGTGGGATCCGCGCCTCAGCCAGGCCTCCCAGACCCAGTACGCCTACCACGGCGGCCGGGTCACCTGGATGCAGCAGCAGAGCCGGCTGCCCCACACCTTCACCTACGGCAACGCGGGCGCGGGCACGGCGCCCGGCGACGGCATGCTGCTGAAGTCCTCCCGCCCGGCACTGAAGCAGGGCACCGTCTCCACGGTCGAGGGCAACGCGGTCAGCAGCATCGTGTACGGCGTCCCGCTCACCGGCGCCAAGGCGCCGTACGCCATGGGCACGGCCGACGTCCGCACCTGGGGCCAGAACGACGCGCCCAGCGACGCCACCGCGGTGTTCCCCGCCGACGCGGTCCCCGCCTCCCACGCGGGCACGGACCTCGCCTCCGGGGACTACCGCCGGGCCGCGCTCACCTACCTCAACGCCTCCGGGCGGACGGTGAACAGCGCCCAGCCGGGCGGGCACATCACCACCACCGAGTACGACCGGTTCGGCAACACGGTCCGTGAGCTGACCGCGGGCAACCGTGAGCTGGCGCTCGGCGCGGGGGAGGAGCACGAGGCCGTGCTCACCGATCTGGGGCTCAGCTCGATGCCGTCGGCGGAGCGGGCACAGCTGCTCTCGACCGTCTCCCTTCACGACGAGGCGGGAGTGCGCAAGACCGAGCAGTTCGGCCCGGTCCACCGGGTGGACCTCACCGAGGACCTCAAGGACGGTTCCACGGTCCTGGTGCGTGCGGGCACCTCGGTGCCGGCCCGGTCCTGGACGGTCAACGAGTACGACGAGGGCCGCCCCACCGACGGTACGGCGAAAGCCAAGAACCAGCTGACCCTGGCCGTCACCGGCGTCCGGGTCCGCGACCACTACGGCGTCATGGCGGAGAAGCGCCTCACCGAGACCCAGTACGACTGGGGCAAGGGCGTGCCCACCCTGACCATCCAGGACCCGGGCGGTCTCGGCATCACCACGAGCACCGGGTACGACGCCCAGGGCCGGGTCACCTCCCAGGTACTGCCCGGCGGCACCGGCAACGACGCGGCAAGCCGCATCACCGAGTACTGGTCGGCCACGGGCACCGGTTGGTGCAAGGGCCGGCCCGAGTGGGCGGACCAGCCGTGCTGGACCGGCCCGGCCGGTGACATCACCGGTGGCGGCTCACACCCTGCCAAGCTGCCCAACACGACGACGGAGTACGACCGCTGGGGCAACCCGGCCGTCGTGACGGACGAGGTCGGCGGGGTCACCCGGACGACCACGACGGCGTACGACGCCGCCGGGCGCAAGATCTACGAGGCGGTGACGGGCGGCCTCGGCCAGGCGGTTCCGGCGACCACCACCGAGTACGACCCGGCCACCGGGGCGACCGTCAAGGTCTCCTCGCCCACCGGCGGAACGATCACCACCGCCTACGACCTGCTGGGCCGGCAGATCTCCTACACCGACGCCGACGGAGGCGTCACGAAGACCGAGTACGACCTGCTCGACCGGAAGGTCGAGGAGAGCGACTCCGTGCCCTCCTCGGTGACGTACACCTACGACCACGCGGCCGAGCCGCGCGGTCTTGCCACCGCGAGGACCGACTCCGTCGCGGGCGCCTTCCGCCCCTCCTACGACGCCGACGGCTCGGTCGAGACGGAGAAGCTGCCCGGCGGATACACCCTGCGGATCAACGAGGACACCACCGGGACGGCGGTCAACCGCACGTACACGCGGGACAGCGACGCCACCACCGTCTTCACCGACTCGATCACACGCAACGCCCACGGGCAGGTCGCCACTCACGGCGGCTGGTCGAGCCAGGGCTACCGCTACGACCCGTCGGGGCGGCTGACACAGGTCGAGGACACCGTGAGCGGGGAGTGCGCCCGGCGTACGTACGCGTTCGATCAGCGTTCCAACCGCACGTCGCTGACCACCGCGACCGCGGCTCCGGGCGCCGACTGTCCCACGGGCGGCGGCACCACGGTGAGCCACACCTACGACAGCGCCGACCGACTGCTCGACGCCGGCTACGGCTACGACGCGTTCGGCCGGACGACGGCGCTGCCCGGAGCCACGGTCGGCTACCACGCCAATGACCTGGTCCACCGCCAGACGGCCGACGGCCGGCGGCAGACCTGGGAGCTGGACGCGAGCCTGCGCTTCCGTTCCTGGAAGGTCGAGACCGGCGCGGGGTCCACCTGGACGACGGAGGAGTCCAAGGTCAACCACTACGACAGTCAGGGCGACCAACCCCGCTGGATCGTGGAGGACACCGCCACCGGCGAAGTGACCCGCAACGTCGCGTCGGCCGCCGGGGACCTGGGGGCGACCACGGAGAAGTCCGGCTCCGGCTCCACCGTGCTCCAGCTGTCCACCCTGCACGGTGACATCGCCCTCACGCTCCCACTGGACGCGGCCCAGGCGCCCACAGCCCTGGACGCCGACGAGTACGGCAACGCCCGCGTGGACCAGGAGCCGGTCCGCTACGCCTGGCTCGGCGCGAAGCAGCGCTCGGCCGAGACTCTGACCGGCCTCACCCTCATGGGCGTCCGCCTCTACAACCCGGCCACAGGCCGCTTCCTCTCCGCGGATCCGGTCTACGGCGGCAGCGCCAACGCCTACGAGTACGGTTACGCCGACCCGGTCAACAAGTTCGACCTGGACGGGAAGTGGGTGCCGCTCGTCGTCTTCGGCGTGCGGGCCGCCGTGGCGTGCTTCCGCTACTGCAAGAAGGCGTACAAGGCCGCCAAGTACGCCTACCGTGGATACAAGTGGGGCAAGTCCATGCGCCGGGCCCGGCACCGCGCGCCCAGGGTCAACGGCCGGTCCGCGCGCCAGTGTGCCGCCTACGGCGGCGGACTGTGGGCGGTCGGGGCCACGGCCGGCTACGCGCTCTGGAAGCGCCGGAACATCAATGGCGACTTCGTCGGCGGCGCGACCCTGATCGGCGCCGGCAGATACCTCGGTCGCTACGCGCGGCGGGGGTGGTGCTGATGCCGCCGCGCCGAGGGCGGCCGAAGGACCGGTTCGCGCGATGAGCGAGTGACGAGGGTGAGGGGCCCGGACCTCCGGGCCCCTCACCCAGCAGGTCCTGTCCGTGTTCCCATGAGTGAGGAGTCGAGCAATGGGCGAAGGCCCGGGGAAAGAGTGGAACGTCCGCAACAGGATCGTCCTGAGCGGCGGCTACGTGTGGGCCGGTTTCCTGCTGAGTACGGCCGCCGCCATCGCGGACGGCGTGGGCCCGGTGCGGGCGGCGGACGACCTCCTCACCGAGAGGGGCTTCGGCTGGGCGGTGGCTTTCCTGCTCGTGCTGACCTGGACGCTGCCCGCCATGGGACCCCGGCTCGTCGCACCGGATGACGTGCTGCGGCCGGAGTCCTGGGCGGCGCGGGGACGGGCGTATCTGACCATGGCGCTGGTGAGTCTCCTGGTGGTCGGTACGCTGGCCGTGCTCTGGAGGGAGAGGCCGCTCGGCGAGGTGGGACGGTCGCTGGTGACGGATCCGGCACTGGGCCTCCTCCTGCTGGTCGCCGCCGGCTACGCGTTCTTCTCGCCCGTCGTCTGGCCGACGGGCGCGGCCCTGCGCGGGCTGTTCCTCGGAGGGAGCGGCGGCCGCCGCCGCTGAGCGTGCCGCCGCCGGGAGGGGCGGGCGTGAAGATCTCACTCCCGCGGCCCGCCCTTCCGTGGTCGGATCGACATCGACCCGCGCCATCCGCCCCACGAGGCACCCGTGGCGCGCCATGGAGTGGGGAGCGCCGGACGTGACAGGGCTGACGAGACGCGAGAGAACCGAGATCGCCGCGATCCGGGCGGTGGCGGCCCTGGTGTCCGGCCTGGCACTCCTGTGCGCGGTGCTCAAGGGCCCGCAGCTGCTCCTCCTCTTCCTGCCCGCCCTCCTCGGCTCCCTGGTCGCCGTGTGGTGTGTACAGCAGGGGGTTCTGGCCGCGGTGAGGGGGCGGCGGGCCGTCGGAGATAATCATCCCCGTGATCAGGGTGCTGGTGGTCGACGACCATGATGTGGTGCGGTCCGGCCTGGCCGCGCTCCTGTCGGCCGAACTCGGCATCGAGGTGGCGGGACAGGCGGCGGACGGCCGCGCCGCGCTCGCGGAGGCGGAGCGGCTGCGCCCGGACGTGGCCCTCCTCGACATCGATCTGCCGGACCTGGACGGGATCACGGTCGCCGCGACGCTCGCCGAGCGGGTGCCCGGCTGCCGCGCGCTGATGCTCACCGCCCTCGACCGCCCCGGCCATCTGCGTCGGGCGCTGGCTGCCGGGGCCGCCGGATACCTGCTCAAGAGTGCCACCCCGGCGCAGACCGCCGACGCGGTGCGCCGGATCGCCGCGGGCGGCCGAGTCGTCGACCCCGCCATGCGGGGCGGTGAGCGGTCCGCCCCCAGCCCGCTCACCGACAAGGAGGCCGAGGCCCTGCGGCTGGCCGCCGCGGGCGCGCACTCCCGGGAGATCGCCGCCGAGTTGTTCCTCAGCGTCGGCACCGTGCGCAACCGGCTCTCCTCTGCGGTCGGCAAGCTCCACGCCCGCACGCTCGTCGACGCCGTGCGGATCGCCACGCACCACGGCTGGCTGTAGGACGCCCGCGGCCGGCCCCCTGCATGGCTGTAGGGCCCCGGTACCTCGGGCGGTGAGGTACGGGGGCCCTACGGTTCAGGGGGACGGCGGGCCGGTCAGGTGCCCGCCGTCCCGGTCGGCGGTGTCGGTCAGACGCCCGCGATCGACTGGATCCAGGAGCGGTAGGCGGTGACGTTGGTGTACGCCGTCGTGGTCTGCCGGTCGCTGGTGGAGGCGACGCCGACCTGGATGCCGTTCAGCGTCATCGGGCCGCCCGAGTCGCCGCCGGCCGTGATGCCGTTGCCCCGGCGGGCGCAGATCGCCGAGCCGCCGTACGCGTCACCGCAGCCGTGGGTCACCGTCACGTCGGCCACCTTGAGGTAGCGGGACTGGCAGTTGGCCTCGGAACCGCACCGGGAGGTGGCGCCCCAGCCCCAGACCTGCACGTTCTGCCCGACGCGGACCGTGCCGGGCTGGCCCAGCCGGGAGTAGGTCGTCTGGACGGAGCGGTCCAGCCGCACCAGGGCCAGGTCCGAGCTGTGGGTGTACGTCTGGACGCCGCTCGCGACGACACCGCCGCTGTGCTGGTCCAGGCTGCCGATGCGGAACGACAGGCCGCCGCCGCTGACGCAGTGCTTGGCGGTGAGGATCCAGGTCGGCGCGATGATCGTCGCCGAACAGGTCTCTCTGCCGTTCGAGAAGAGCCGGGCGGCCCAGGGGGCGTTGGACGCGTAGCCGCCGCCGATGATCTGGGTGGTGGGCGGCGGCGTGTCCTGGAGCGGCGGCGCGGGTGCGGCCGTCGCGGACGGTGCGAAGAGCGAGAGGACGCAGGCCGCTGCTGCGGCGACAGCGGGCATGAGCCGGGATATGCGCATGATGCCTCGTTTCGCGCGACACGCTGGGTGGGCGTGTCTGTGGGGGATGGTGGGCAACAGGGTGCCGGAGCGCGACGAGGGCGGGGTACTAACGCTTGGCCATAACGCGGCGGTATGGGACGGGAGTTGGCGGGGCTGCGGCCGCCGCTACGGACGCCACAGCCAGGGCGTCGCGTCCGGGCCGAACGCCACCACGACGGGCCGCCCGTCCGCCGCGCCGACGTGGAGGGCGGCCCCGTCCAGCGCGACGGGGCCCCGGGACCGTACGGCCGTGGCCCCGGCGGACCGCAGCTGGACCCGGCCCTCCGCGCTACGGCCGAGCAGGACCGGGCCGCCGGGAGAGGCGGCGGCGGTCACCGGACCGTACCCCCCGAAGCGGGGCGCCGGAGCGGCTCCGGCGCGCACGGCGACGAGCCGCTCGCGCGCCGCGGGGCGGTAGTACAGCTCCACGGACCCGTCGGGCGCCGGGAGTGCGCCGGGCGCGTGCGCGGGAACGGGGAAGCCGGTGAGCTGGGTACGGGCGGTGACATCGGTGCCCGGGGCGTCCTGGGTCCAGTGGTGCACGGCATGGTGCCC
Organism: Streptomyces sp. YPW6; assembly: GCF_018866325.1. Taxonomy (NCBI): domain Bacteria; kingdom Bacillati; phylum Actinomycetota; class Actinomycetes; order Kitasatosporales; family Streptomycetaceae; genus Streptomyces; species Streptomyces sp. YPW6. The sequence goes on along the minus strand of NZ_CP076457.1, from coordinate 2,874,008 downwards.
GGCCGCGTACACATGGACCCGGCCCGCCGCGTCGGCCACCGCGGTCAGCCCGTCCTGGATCTCGCCGCCGCCCATGTCCCGCCAGCCGCTCCAGCGGCCGTCGGCCGCGTCGCGCACCCGGGTGCTCAGCCCCTTCTCCGCGTTCCGTACGAAGAGGTGGACGCGGCCGTCCGGCGCGGTGACGGCGACCGGTGTTCCGATGCGGCGGCCGTGACCGGTGGCCGCGTCGGGGTTGCCGAGGCCCCGCCAGGCGAGGAAGGGGCCGCCCGGTGAACGCTGCTCCAGGAGCACGATCTCCCGTTCGTTGCCCGCGCCGTGCCCCCCGAGCGCCGCGAACCGCAGCCCGAACAGCAACTGCCGCCCGTCCGCCGTCGTCGCCGCGCCCAGCACCGGGGCGAGCGGCCCGCCGCCGAGGTCGTCCGGCGCGTCCCAGGCGCCGCCGCCGGGCGCGCTCTCGCGCCACCGGACCGCGCGCAGTCCGAGCACCCCGTACGCGGTGAGCCGGCCGTCCGCCCCGGAGACGACCCGGACCCGGGGACCGGGGTAGCGGTGGTGGGTGGAGCGCACCCAGCCCTTCCGGTTGGTGAGCGGCCGGTCGCCGCCCACGTTGTAGTCCCCGCAGCCGGAGGGGTTGCCGCACGCCCAGTCCGGGGAGCCGCCGTACGGGACGAGGTGGGCGGCCTTGCGCTCCAGCACGAGGGGCGGCAGGTTCTTGGGCCAGTGCCGGTTGTAGTACCCCCGGAACGCGGTGACCACGAAGCGGGGCACCGGCTCCCCGCGCCCCGTCGCCCGCGCCACCCAGCGGATCAGGGCGGCCCAGGCGAAGGACCCGGCCGCGGTGTGGTCGGCGTGGTCGGAGTAGCCGCGCTGCTCGCTGTCCCGGCGGCGTTCGTCCTCGCTGCTGGCCTGGAGGTCCGGGTCCGGGTCGAGGGTGTGCACGACGGTCGGCCGGTACCGCTCCAGCAGCCCGACGAGGACGTCCACCAGCGACTCGTACGTGTACGAACCGGCGCGCTCCAGCGGTGAGCCGTCGGCGACGACGGTGGGCAGCACGCGCCGGCGGTCCCGCCAGAGACTGGGCAGGCCGGGGCGGCCGCGTCCGGTGTGCATCGCGGTGTTGAGGAAGATCAGCTCGACCCGGCGGACCCCGTCGGCCAGGACGTCGACCTCGGCCCGGTGGCCGCCGTGCAGGGACGCCACCGACTTCTGCCAGGGCGTGAACCGGTCGAGCCCGAGCAGTTCGGCGTACGCCTGGCGCAGGCCCTGGTGGCGGGAGGAGGAGTACGCGCCGCGGTCGGGGGCCGGGCGGGGTGCGCCGGGGATCCTGTTGACGCCGTCCGCCTCGCCCGCGGTGAGGTACACGCAGACCAGCGGGGTCCCGGCGTCCAGGGCCTGGCGGGTGTCCGGGTTCATGAAGTACAGGTCGTCGTCCGGGTGGGCCAGCAGCTGCAGGACCAGGGCCCGCCGGGTGCTCGCCAGGGCCAGACCGGGCGCCGGGTCCGCCACCGGCCCGCGCCGCCGGGGAGCGGGCACGGCGCATCCGGCGGTGGCGGACAGCGCTCCGACGGCGAGGAGGAGGGCCCGCCGGGGCATCCGTGTCCGGGACAGGACGGATCGATCCACCACACCGCGCACTGTGTCTGCTCCCGCTTCCCCCGCAGCGGGCGATCAGCCGCCCTGTCCTGCGTCACTCCTGGCTCTCGGCGCAGGTCAGCGGCGGTCGGGCCGCGCCTGCGGGGGAGGAGACGGAGGGCGGGGCGGGTGGGTTGCCCGGTCGGGGTGTGGGGTTGCGCACCGGGCGGACGGCGACGGCGTGCTCCCGCTCCGGGGTGAATCCGTACCGCCCGTGGAGCCGCCGGATGCGCGCCCGCGTTTGATCACGCGCCGGCTCGGGGTAGGATTCCCGACTCGATTGGCCAGGCCCGCGCCCCGTATGGCACACTGACCAGGTTGCTCGGTTGAGTGTCAATGCTGCGCGCCTCCCGCCGGGGGGACCGGAAGCGAGTCCCACAGTACTCGTCGGCCCAGTAGGGCCGGACGTACGGGAATCTTCCGGGAAGCAAGGCAGGGCGCCGGCCAGGCACCCGGTGGGTGTTCCGCCCCCGGTTCCGCGGTCCTCGGGCCCGCACCCCCTTGGTTGGGATCCCCTTCGGGAGATCGTGTAGAGGGAGTGCGACACGCCCGACCGCGTGGGTCGGAGGGGGAGTCCAGAGAACCCCCGGGTTCCAGAGCGTAAACAGAGAGACAGGACTACTAGTAGCCATGGCGGGACAGAAGATCCGCATCCGGCTCAAGGCCTACGACCACGAGGTCATCGACTCCTCGGCGAAGAAGATCGTCGAGACGGTGACCCGCACTGGTGCGTCGGTCGCGGGCCCGGTGCCGCTGCCCACTGAGAAGAACGTGTACTGCGTCATCAAGTCGCCGCACAAGTACAAGGACTCTCGCGAGCACTTCGAGATGCGCACCCACAAGCGCCTCATCGACATCCTCGACCCCACGCCGAAGACGGTTGACTCGCTGATGCGCCTCGACCTGCCGGCCGGCGTCGACATCGAGATCAAGCTCTGAGGGGACGGGCCGAGATGAGCAAGAACATCAAGGGCGTCCTGGGCGAGAAGCTCGGCATGACCCAGGTCTGGGACGAGAACAACCGGGTTGTCCCGGTGACCGTCGTCAAGGCCGGTCCGTGCGTCGTGACGCAGGTTCGCACCAACGACAGCGACGGCTACGAAGCGGTCCAGATCGCCTTCGGCGAGATCGACCCGCGCAAGGTGAACAAGCCCCTCAAGGGTCACTTCGCCAAGGCCGACGTCACCCCGCGCCGCCACCTGGTGGAGCTCCGCACCCCTGACGCCAGCGAGTACACGCTGGGCCAGGAGGTCACTGCCGAGGTGTTCGAGTCCGGCGTCAAGGTCGACGTCACGGGCAAGAGCAAGGGCAAGGGCTTCGCCGGTGTCATGAAGCGTCACAACTTCAAGGGCGGCAAGGCGTCCCACGGTGCCCACCGTGTGCACCGCATGCCGGGCTCCATCGGCGGCTGTGCCACCCCCGGCCGTGTCTTCAAGGGCATGCGCATGGCGGGTCGCATGGGCAACGAGCGCGTCACCACCCAGAACCTGACCATCCACGCGGTAGACGCGGAGAAGGGTCTGCTCCTCATCAAGGGCGCGGTCCCCGGTCCGAACGGCGGCCTCGTCCTGGTCCGTACCGCGGCCAAGGGGGCTTGAGGTAATGAGCACCATTGACATCCTTTCGCCGGCAGGCGACAAGGCCGGTACCGTCGAGCTCCCCGCGGAGATCTTCGACGCGAAGACCAGCGTTCCGCTGATCCACCAGGTCGTCGTCGCGCAGCTGGCGGCTGCCCGTCAGGGCACGCACAAGACCAAGACCCGCGGCGAAGTCCGCGGCGGTGGCAAGAAGCCGTACCGCCAGAAGGGCACCGGCCGCGCCCGTCAGGGCTCGACCCGCGCCCCGCAGTTCGCCGGCGGTGGCGTCGTCCACGGCCCGCAGCCGCGTGACTACTCGCAGCGGACCCCGAAGAAGATGAAGGCCGCCGCCCTGCGCGGTGCCCTCTCCGACCGGGCCCGTCACTCCCGCGTCCACGTCGTCACCGGCGTGGTCGAGAGCGAGATCTCCACCAAGGCCGCCAAGGCGCTGTTCGGCAAGATCTCGGAGCGTCAGAACCTGCTCCTGGTCGCCGAGCGCTCCGACGAGGCCGCGTGGCTGTCCGCGCGCAACCTGCCCCAGGTGCACATCCTGGAGCCGGGCCAGCTCAACACGTACGACGTGATCGTCTCTGACGACGTGGTCTTCACCCAGGCCGCCCTCGAGTCCTTCGTGTCTGGCCCCCAGACCGCTGAGACCGAAGGGAGCGCCGCCTGATGAGTGAGGCGACCGTTACCAGCAAGACGTACTCGGACCCGCGTGACGTTCTCGTCAAGCCCGTGGTCTCCGAGAAGAGCTACGCGCTGCTCGACGAGAACAAGTACACGTTCATCGTCGCGCCCGGCTCCAACAAGACCCAGATCAAGCAGGCCGTCGAGGCGGTCTTCTCGGTCAAGGTCACCGGGGTCAACACGATCAACCGGCAGGGCAAGCGCAAGCGCACCCGCACCGGTTTCGGCAAGCGCGCCGACACGAAGCGCGCCATCGTGACCCTCGCCGAGGGCGACCGTATCGACATCTTCGGCGGCCCGACCTCCTAGTGAGGTCGAGTCGTCCGGAATCGGACGAGGACTGAGAAATGGGTATCCGCAAGTACAAGCCGACGACCCCGGGCCGTCGTGGCTCCAGCGTCGCCGACTTTGTCGAGATCACGCGGTCCACGCCGGAGAAGTCGCTGGTCCGCCCCCTGCACAACAAGGGCGGCCGTAACAACGCCGGTCGTGTGACCGTTCGCCACCAGGGTGGTGGCCACAAGCGCGCCTACCGCGTGATCGACTTCCGTCGTCACGACAAGGACGGCGTGCCGGCCAAGGTCGCGCACATCGAGTACGACCCGAACCGCACCGCGCGCATCGCGCTGCTGCACTACGCGGACGGCGAGAAGCGTTACATCGTCGCTCCCCGTGGCCTGTCGCAGGGTGACCGTGTCGAGAACGGTCCGACCGCCGACATCAAGCCCGGTAACAACCTGGCGCTGCGCAACATCCCGGTCGGTACGACCATCCACGCCATCGAGCTGCGGCCCGGCGGCGGCGCGAAGTTCGCCCGTTCCGCGGGTGCCTCCGTGCAGCTGCTGGCGAAGGAGGGCACCATGGCCCACCTTCGTATGCCGTCGGGTGAGATCCGCCTGGTCGACGCGCGCTGCCGCGCGACGATCGGTGAGGTCGGCAACGCCGAGCAGTCGAACATCAACTGGGGCAAGGCCGGCCGCATGCGCTGGAAGGGCGTCCGCCCGACCGTCCGCGGTGTCGCGATGAACCCGGTTGACCACCCGCACGGTGGTGGTGAAGGCAAGACCTCCGGTGGTCGCCACCCGGTCTCGCCGTGGGGTCAGAAGGAGGGTCGTACGCGTGCTCCCAAGAAGGCGAGCAACAAGTACATCGTCCGCCGCCGCAAGACGAACAAGAAGCGCTAGGAGCGGGTTTTCAGATGCCGCGCAGTCTCAAGAAGGGGCCCTTCGTCGACGGACACCTCATCAAGAAGGTGGACGTACAGAACGAGGCAGGCACCAAGAACGTCATCAAGACCTGGTCCCGTCGCTCGATGATCGTCCCGGCCATGCTGGGTCACACCATCGCGGTGCACAACGGCAAGATCCACGTCCCGGTGTTCGTCACCGAGTCGATGGTCGGCCACAAGCTCGGCGAGTTCTCGCCGACTCGCACCTTCCGCGGCCACGTCAAGGACGACCGGAAGTCGAAGCGCCGCTAGCAGCGGGGTGGAAACGACTATGACTTACACCGAAGGGACAACCATGGAAGCCAGGGCCCAGGCGCGGTACATCCGCGTCACGCCCATGAAGGCCCGCCGCGTGGTGGACCTCATCCGTGGCATGGATGCCACGGAGGCTCAGGCGGTCCTGCGTTTCGCCCCGCAGGCCGCGAGCGTGCCGGTTGGCAAGGTGCTGGACAGCGCCATCGCCAACGCCGCACACAACTACGACCACACCGACGCCTCTTCGCTGGTCATCAGCGAGGCGTACGTGGACGAGGGCCCGACCCTGAAGCGGTTCCGTCCGCGTGCCCAGGGCCGTGCCTACCGGATCCGTAAGCGGACCAGCCACATCACCGTGGTCGTCAGCAGCAAGGAAGGAACCCGGTAATGGGCCAGAAGGTAAACCCGCACGGGTTCCGGCTCGGCATCACCACGGACTTCAAGTCCCGCTGGTACGCCGACAAGCTGTACAAGGACTACGTCAAGGAAGACGTCGCCATTCGTCGCATGATGACGAAGGGCATGGAGCGGGCCGGCATCTCGAAGGTCGAGATCGAGCGCACCCGTGACCGCGTCCGCGTTGACATCCACACCGCCCGCCCGGGCATCGTCATCGGCCGCCGCGGCGCCGAGGCCGACCGTATCCGCGGCGAGCTGGAGAAGCTGACCGGCAAGCAGGTCCAGCTGAACATCCTCGAGGTCAAGAACCCCGAGGTGGACGCTCAGCTGGTGGCCCAGGCCGTCGCCGAGCAGCTCTCCTCCCGCGTCTCCTTCCGTCGGGCCATGCGCAAGAGCATGCAGTCCTCGATGAAGGCCGGCGCCAAGGGCATCAAGATCCAGTGCGGTGGCCGCCTCGGCGGCGCCGAGATGTCCCGCTCGGAGTTCTACCGCGAGGGCCGTGTGCCCCTGCACACGCTTCGCGCGAACGTCGACTACGGCTTCTTCGAGGCCAAGACGACCTTCGGCCGCATCGGCGTGAAGGTCTGGATCTACAAGGGCGACGTCAAGAACATCGCCGAGGTTCGCGCCGAGAACGCCGCGGCCCGCGCCGGCAACCGTCCGGCTCGTGGCGGCGCTGACCGCCCGGCCGGCCGCGGTGGCCGTGGTGGCGAGCGTGGCGGTCGCGGCCGTAAGCCGCAGCAGTCGGCTCCGGCAGCCGAGGCCCCCAAGGCCGACGCCGCCGCCGCTGCTCCGGCTGCTGAGAGCACCGGAACGGAGGCCTGACCGAAATGCTGATCCCCCGTAGGGTCAAGCACCGCAAGCAGCACCACCCGAAGCGCAGCGGTATGTCCAAGGGTGGCACGCAGGTTGCGTTCGGCGAGTACGGCATCCAGGCGCTGACCCCGGCGTACGTGACGAACCGTCAGATCGAGTCCGCTCGTATCGCGATGACCCGTCACATCAAGCGTGGCGGCAAGGTCTGGATCAACATCTACCCGGACCGTCCGCTGACGAAGAAGCCCGCCGAGACCCGCATGGGTTCCGGTAAGGGTTCTCCGGAGTGGTGGATCGCGAACGTCAAGCCCGGTCGGGTGATGTTCGAGCTGTCCTACCCGAACGAGAAGATTGCTCGTGAGGCGCTCACCCGCGCTGCTCACAAGCTTCCGATGAAGTGCCGGATCGTTCGGCGCGAGGCAGGTGAGGCGTGATGTCGGCCGGTACCAAGGCGTCCGAGCTGCGCGAGCTGGGCGACGAGGAGCTCCTCAACAAGCTCCGCGAAGCCAAGGAAGAGCTGTTCAACCTCCGCTTCCAGGCGGCGACCGGTCAGCTCGAGAACCACGGCCGGCTCAAGTCCGTCCGTAAGGACATCGCCCGGATCTACACCCTGATGCGTGAGCGCGAGCTGGGCATCGAGACGGTGGAGAGCGCCTGATGAGCGAGAAGACTGTGACTGAGACGAACACCGAGCGCGGTTTCCGCAAGACCCGTGAGGGTCTGGTCGTCAGCGACAAGATGGACAAGACCGTCGTCGTCGCTGTCGAGGACCGTGTGAAGCACGCGCTGTACGGCAAGGTCATCCGCCGTACGAACAAGCTCAAGGCCCACGACGAGCAGAACTCCGCCGGCGTCGGCGACCGCGTCCTCATCATGGAGACGCGTCCGCTGTCCGCCTCGAAGCGCTGGCGCATCGTCGAGATCCTCGAGAAGGCCAAGTAATTCCTGAGGGGTTTCCCTCAGGTCAGTTCCGCCAGGCTCGGTGCGGGAGCCACGTGAGGCGACTCGCGTGGCTCCCCACCGGGAACCGGCAGACGATCAGGAGATAGACGTGATCCAGCAGGAGTCGCGACTGCGCGTCGCCGACAACACGGGTGCGAAGGAAATTCTCACCATTCGTGTTCTCGGTGGCTCGGGTCGCCGCTACGCGGGTATCGGTGACGTCATCGTCGCCACCGTCAAGGACGCGATCCCCGGTGGCAACGTGAAGAAGGGTGACGTCGTCAAGGCCGTCATCGTTCGCACCGTCAAGGAGCGTCGTCGTCAGGATGGCTCGTACATCCGCTTCGACGAGAACGCCGCCGTCATTCTGAAGAACGACGGCGACCCCCGCGGCACCCGCATCTTCGGCCCCGTGGGCCGGGAGCTGCGCGAGAAGAAGTTCATGAAGATCATCTCGCTCGCGCCGGAGGTGCTGTAAGCATGAAGATCAAGAAGGGCGACCTGGTCCAGGTCATCACCGGTAAGGACAAGGGCAAGCAGGGCAAGGTCATCGTGGCCTACCCCGCTCAGGACCGCGTCCTCGTCGAGGGTGTCAACCGGGTCAAGAAGCACACCAAGGCCGGTCAGACGGCTCGCGGTTCGCAGACGGGTGGCATTGTGACCACCGAGGCTCCGATCCACGTCAGCAACGTTCAGCTGGTCGTGGAGAAGGACGGCAACAAGGTTGTCACCCGCGTCGGCTACCGCTTTGACGACGAGGGCAACAAGATCCGCGTTGCCAAGCGGACCGGTGAGGACATCTGATGACTGCCACCACTGCGCCGCGTCTCAAGACGCGCTACCGCGAGGAAATCGCCGGCAAGCTGCGTGAGGAGTTCTCGTACGAGAACGTCATGCAGGTTCCCGGTCTGGTCAAGATCGTGGTCAACATGGGTGTGGGCGACGCCGCCCGCGACTCCAAGCTGATCGACGGTGCCGTCAAGGACCTCACCACGATCACGGGCCAGAAGCCGGCCGTCACGAAGGCCCGCAAGTCCATCGCGCAGTTCAAGCTGCGCGAGGGCCAGCCGATCGGCTGCCACGTCACCCTCCGCGGTGACCGGATGTGGGAGTTCCTGGACCGTACGCTGTCGCTCGCGCTGCCGCGTATCCGTGACTTCCGTGGCCTGTCGCCGAAGCAGTTCGACGGCCGTGGCAACTACACCTTCGGTCTCACGGAGCAGGTCATGTTCCACGAGATCGACCAGGACAAGATCGACCGGGTCCGGGGCATGGACATCACCGTGGTCACCACGGCGACCAACGACGACGAGGGTCGTGCCCTCCTTCGTCACCTCGGCTTCCCGTTCAAGGAGAACTGACCGTGGCGAAGAAGGCTCTGATCGCTAAGGCCGCCCGTAAGCCGAAGTTCGGCGTTCGCGGGTACACCCGCTGCCAGCGCTGCGGCCGGCCCCACTCCGTCTACCGCAAGTTCGGCCTGTGCCGCGTGTGCCTCCGTGAGATGGCTCACCGTGGCGAGCTGCCGGGCGTGACCAAGAGCTCCTGGTAACTCTCCCTCGCCCCCTGGGCGTTGGAAGTTCCCGGAGACTCTCGGTAAGCATCTGGTCGGCAGGAGCCCCGCCTTTCATGCCGTAGGCTTGAAGGGTTGGGCGCCTGCCGCCCAAGACCGACTTACTACGCCGTAGGTCCCCGCGCCGCACCCGTCCCGCCAGTGAGTGGGGAGAGGGATGGTGCATACAGGAAACCCCGGCGAGAGAGGCCGAAGGCCAATTCATGACCATGACTGATCCCATCGCAGACATGCTCACGCGTCTGCGTAACGCGAACTCGGCGTACCACGACTCCGTCGTGATGCCGCACAGCAAGATCAAGTCGCACATCGCGGAGATCCTCCAGCAGGAGGGCTTCATCACCGGCTGGAAGGTCGAGGACGCCGAGGTCGGCAAGAACCTCGTCCTGGAGCTGAAGTTCGGCCCGAACCGCGAGCGTTCGATCGCCGGCATCAAGCGCATCTCGAAGCCGGGTCTGCGTGTGTACGCAAAGTCCACCAACCTGCCGAAGGTCCTCGGCGGCCTGGGCGTGGCGATCATCTCCACGTCCCACGGTCTCCTGACCGGCCAGCAGGCAGGCAAGAAGGGCGTAGGTGGGGAAGTCCTCGCCTACGTCTGGTAGTCGGGAAAGGAAGGAAAGCTCATGTCGCGAATCGGCAAGCTCCCCATCCAGGTTCCCGCCGGTGTGGACGTCACCATCGATGGCCGTACGGTCGCGGTGAAGGGCCCCAAGGGTTCCCTCACGCACACCGTCGCCGCGCCGATCGAGGTCTCCAAGGGCGAGGACGGCGTTCTCAACGTCATCCGCCCGAACGACGAGCGTCAGAACAAGGCCCTCCACGGCCTGTCCCGCACGCTGGTGGCGAACATGATCACCGGCGTGACCGCGGGTTACTCCAAGGCGCTCGAGATCAGCGGTGTCGGTTACCGCGTCCAGGCGAAGGGCTCCAACCTGGAGTTCGCCCTGGGCTACAGCCACCCGATCGTCGTCGAGGCGCCGGAAGGCATCACCTTCAAGGTCGAGTCGCCCACGAAGCTCAGCGTCGAGGGCATCGACAAGCAGAAGGTCGGCGAAGTGGCCGCCAACATCCGCAAGCTGCGGAAGCCCGACCCGTACAAGGCCAAGGGCGTCAAGTACGCGGGCGAGGTCATCCGCCGCAAGGTCGGAAAGGCTGGTAAGTAGCCATGGCATACGGTGTGAAGATCGCCAAGGGCGACGCGTACAAGCGCGCCGCTCGTAAGCGGCGCCACATCCGCGTCCGCAAGCACCTGTCGGGTTCGCCGGAGCGTCCCCGTCTGGTCGTGACGCGGTCCAACCGCCACATCGTGGCCCAGGTCATCGACGACATCGCGGGCCACACGCTCGCCTCGGCGTCGACCCTGGACACCTCGATCCGTGGTGGCGAGGGCGACAAGAGCGCCCAGGCCAAGCAGGTCGGCGCCCTGGTCGCCGAGCGTGCCAAGGCTGCAGGCGTCGAGGCCGTCGTGTTTGACCGCGGTGGTAACCAGTACGCCGGGCGGATTGCCGCTCTGGCTGACGCCGCCCGTGAAGCCGGGCTGAAGTTCTGAGCCCCGGTTCCAACGCACAGCGGACGTAACAGAGAGAGGTAATTCCCATGGCTGGACCCCAGCGCCGCGGCAGCGGTGCCGGTGGCGGCGAGCGGCGGGACCGGAAGGGCCGTGACGGTGGCGCAGCCGCCGAGAAGACCGCGTACGTCGAGCGCGTCGTCGCGATCAACCGCGTCGCCAAGGTTGTGAAGGGTGGTCGTCGCTTCAGCTTTACCGCGCTGGTCGTGGTGGGCGACGGTGACGGCACGGTCGGTGTCGGATACGGCAAGGCCAAGGAAGTTCCCGCGGCCATCGCCAAGGGTGTCGAAGAGGCCAAGAAGAACTTCTTCAAGGTCCCCCGCATCCAGGGCACCATCCCTCACCCGATCACGGGCGAGAAGGCAGCGGGCGTCGTCCTGCTCAAGCCGGCTTCCCCCGGTACCGGTGTTATCGCCGGTGGCCCGGTGCGTGCCGTGCTCGAGTGCGCCGGCGTTCACGACATCCTGTCGAAGTCGCTTGGCTCGTCCAACGCGATCAACATCGTGCACGCGACCGTGGAGGCCCTGAAGGGCCTGCAGCGTCCCGAGGAGATCGCGGCCCGCCGCGGTCTGCCCCTCGAGGACGTCGCCCCCGCGGCTCTGCTCCGTGCGCGTGCGGGAGCGGGTGCGTAATGGCTCGCCTCAAGATCACGCAGACGAAGTCGTACATCGGCAGCAAGCAGAACCACCGCGACACCCTGCGTTCGCTCGGGCTCAAGCGCCTGAACGACTCGGTTGTCAAGGAGGACCGCCCCGAGTTCCGCGGCATGGTGCACACCGTCCGCCACCTCGTGACGGTTGAGGAGGTTGACTGACATGGCGGAGAACAGCCCGCTGAAGGCCCACAACCTCCGGCCTGCCCCGGGCGCCAAGACCGCCAAGACCCGTGTGGGTCGTGGTGAGGCGTCCAAGGGTAAGACCGCAGGCCGTGGTACCAAGGGTACGAAGGCTCGTTACCAGGTTCCGGAGCGCTTCGAGGGTGGCCAGATGCCCCTCCACATGCGTCTCCCGAAGCTCAAGGGCTTCAAGAACCCGTTCCGCACGGAGTACCAGGTCGTGAACCTGGACAAGCTCGCGACGCTCTACCCCGAGGGTGGAGAGGTCACGGTGGCCGACCTGGTCGCCAAGGGCGCCGTGCGCAACAACCACCTCGTCAAGGTCCTCGGACAGGGCGAGATCTCCGTGGCGCTGCAGGTTTCGGTTGACGCCGTCTCCGGCTCCGCCAAGGAGAAGATCACCGCCGCCGGCGGTACGGTCACCGAGCTCGTCTGAGTCTCGGGACGGAACTGAGCCCGGTCGGCTGCCTCCTCGGAGGCGGTCGGCCGGGTTTTTCCGTGCCCGGGGCCATTTCGCGGCGATATACGGGAACCGTAAAGGCTCGGGAAAGGTTGAACGAGTGTCCACCGCACCGGCGGTGGGGGAGCGGAGGGGCGTTCACGTCCCAAATGGTGCGGCTTGGCCGGTCTTTCGCGGCGTGGGCCGGGAGGCGGGCCGTGCACCGGTGTGCGGTGCGTGTTTCCTGCTCAGTCCTGGGCCGGGTAGGGTAGCGCCGTTCATCTTTTGTGGCCTCCTTACGATGTAGGGCTGCCTTGTATCCGATCCCGTCCAGTCCCATCCAGACCCGTCGCCTCTGACGCACAGCGCGGGGGTCGCAGGAGGCACCGTGTTCACCGCGTTCGCCCGAGCGTTCAAGACGCCCGACCTGCGCAAGAAGCTGCTCTTCACGCTCGGCATCATCGTGATCTACCGGCTCGGGGCGCACATCCCCGCCCCCGGTGTCGACTACACGAAGGTGCAGCAGTGCATCGACCAGGCCGACTCGGGTGGTCTCCTCGGTCTGATGCAGATGTTCAGCGGTGGCGCCCTGCTGCAGATCACCATCTTCGCGCTCGGCATCATGCCGTACATCACGGCGAGCATCATTCTGCAGCTGCTGACCGTGGTGATCCCGCGCCTGGAAGCCCTGAAGAAGGAAGGGCAGTCCGGCACGGCGAAGATCACGCAGTACACGCGTTACCTGACGGTCGCGCTGGCCGTCCTCCAGGGCACCGGCCTCGTCGCCACCGCGCGCAGCGGCGCGCTCTTCCAGAACTGCACCGTGGGCGACCAGATCGTCGCGGACAAGTCGGTCTTCACCACGATCATCATGGTCATCACGATGACCGCCGGTACGGCCGCCGTCATGTGGCTCGGTGAGCTGATCACCGACCGCGGCATCGGCAACGGCATGTCGATCCTCATGTTCATCTCGATCGCCGCCACGTTCCCCGGCGCCCTGTGGGCCATCAAGGAGAGCGGCAAGCTGGCCGACGGCTGGATCGAGTTCGGCACCGTCATCCTCATCGGCTTCGTGATGGTCGGGCTCGTCGTCTTCGTCGAGCAGGCCCAGCGCCGCATCCCCGTGCAGTACGCGAAGCGCATGATCGGGCGCCGTTCCTACGGCGGTACGTCCACGTACATCCCGCTGAAGGTCAACCAGGCCGGTGTGATTCCCGTCATCTTCGCCTCGTCGCTGCTCTACATCCCGGCGCTGATCGTCCAGTTCTCCAACTCCAACGCGGGCTGGGCGACCTGGATCACGGACAACTTCGTGCAGCAGAACGAGCCGTACTACATGGTGGCGTACTTCCTGCTGATCGTCTTCTTCGCCTTCTTCTACGTGGCCATCTCGTTCAACCCCGACGAGGTCGCCGACAACATGAAGAAGTATGGTGGCTTCATCCCGGGTATCCGCGCAGGTCGTCCTACTGCCGAGTACCTGAGCTACGTGCTCAACCGGATCACGTGGCCAGGCTCGCTGTACCTGGCCCTGATCGCTCTTGTGCCGACGATGGCGTTGGCGGGCTTCGGCGGTGCGAACGCGAACTTCCCGTTCGGCGGGACGAGCATCCTCATCATCGTGGGTGTGGGTCTGGAAACCGTGAAGCAGATCGAGAGTCAGCTCCAGCAGCGCAATTACGAAGGGTTCCTCCGCTGATGCGCATCGTCCTCGTCGGGCCTCCTGGTGCCGGCAAGGGAACGCAGGCTGCGTACCTTGCCCACAACCTGTCGATTCCGCACATCGCCACGGGCGACCTCTTCCGCGCCAACATCAGCCAGGGCACCGACCTTGGCAAGCAGGCCCGCGCCTACATGGACGCAGGCCAGCTGGTGCCGGACGAGGTCACCATCGGGATGGCCAAGGACCGCATGGCCCAGGAGGACGCCGTGGACGGCTTCCTGCTGGACGGCTTCCCGCGGAACGTGGGCCAGGCCGAAGCCTTGGACGTGATGCTCAAGGACGAGGGCGTGAAGCTCGACGCGGTCCTCGATCTGGAGGTCCCCGAGGACGAGGTCGTGAAGCGGATCGCGGGTCGCCGTGTCTGCCGCAACGACAGCGCGCACGTCTTCCACCTGACGTACAACCCGCCGAAGGCCGAGGGCGTCTGCGACGCCTGCGGCGGCGAGCTGTACCAGCGGGACGACGACAGCGAGGAGACGGTCCGCACCCGGCTGGAGGTCTACCACACGCAGACCGAGCCGATCATCGACTACTACCGGGCCCAGGGCCTGGTGGTGACCATCTCCGCGCTCGGCAAGGTCGAGGACGTGACCGCCCGCGCCATGGAGGCGCTGATGCCCTCCGCCGAGGGCTGAGCGTCACCCCCGCACCACCCGCTGTGCAAGCCGGCCGCGGCGCCTCTGGGCGCCGCGGCCGACTGCTTGCCCCCGTATCGTTGAACACGCCGAGCCGTACCCGTCACCGTCGATGCAGAGAGGCGCCGAGCAATGGTGCAGATCAAGACCCCCGAGCAGATCGCGAAGATGCGCGAGGCGGGCCTGGTGGTCGCTGCCATTCACGCCGCCACCCGTGAGGCGGCCGTCCCCGGGGCCACCACCCACGACCTGGACCAGGTCGCCCGCAAGGTGATCGCCGACCACGGCGCGAAGTCGAACTTCCTCGGCTACGGCGGGTTCCCCGCGACCATCTGCACCTCGGTCAACGAGGTCGTCGTCCACGGCATCCCGGACGAGAAGACGGTCCTGAAGGACGGCGACATCATCTCCATCGACGCCGGCGCGATCGTGGACGGCTGGCACGGTGACGCGGCCTACACCGCCTTCGTGGGCACCGGTCACGCACCGGAGCTGGTCGAGCTCTCCCGGGTCACCGAGGAGTCGATGTGGGCCGGGATCGCCGCGATGAAGGTGAACAACCGGCTCGTCGACATCTCCCGGGCCATCGAGACCTTCATCCGCCGCCAGCCCCGCCCCGCGACCGGGAAGTACGGCATCATCGAGGACTTCGGCGGGCACGGCATCGGCACCGAGATGCACATGGACCCGCATCTGCTGAACTACGTCTCCCGCAAGCGCGGCAAGGGCATCAAGCTGGTCCCGGGCGTCTGCCTGGCGATCGAGCCCATGGTCTCGCTCGGCACGGCGCGGACGGAGACCCTCGCCGACGACTGGACGGTCATCACGACGGACGGCACCTGGTCCTCGCACTGGGAGCACTCGATCGCGCTGACCGAGCAGGGCCCGCTGGTGCTGACCGCCCCGGACTGCGGGAAGGCGAAGCTCGCGGAGTACGGGATCACGGCGGCGCCCGACCCCCTGGGCTGAGGCGCCCCGACACAACCCGTCCGGCAGGTCTAAGGATCACCGGGAGTGGGCAAACTTGACGGATTCGTCTTTTGGGGTCCGCTGACGTAGACTGACTCGTCGGCTCTGGTGCATCCGTGTGTCCACATGCAATCGCATGGCGGACGCAGGATCGCGGGAGCCGATCAAGGTAGCCGATTCGAAAGGCGAAGCGTGGCCAAGAAGCAAGGTGCCATCGAGATTGAGGGCACCGTGATCGAGTCCCTCCCGAACGCAATGTTCAAGGTGGAGCTCCAGAACGGTCACAAGGTCCTGGCGCACATCAGCGGCAAGATGCGGATGCACTACATCCGTATCCTCCCCGATGACCGGGTTGTGGTGGAGCTCTCTCCGTACGACCTCACGCGTGGCCGGATCGTCTACCGCTACAAGTAGATCTTGCCCCCATCCCGTTTCGGCGGATGATGGCACTGACCCGGAGAACCTGACATCCCATGAAGGTCAAGCCGAGCGTCAAGAAGATCTGCGACAAGTGCAAGGTGATCCGCCGTCACGGTCGGGTCATGGTCATCTGCGACAACCTGCGCCACAAGCAGCGCCAGGGCTGACGCACGACCGCCTGCATCTCGCAGTTCTTCGCGCGACGCACGTAATACGTACATACGCAGTACCCGTCCAAGCCACGGCTGACGACACCTCCGGCGGGGGCCGGGGACCCGGACGTACCACTGCTCCTCGGGAGCGGTCGGCGGTCGGGAGTGGCACTGCGGAAGACCCCCGATCTAACAACTGGAGCCATTGAATGGCACGCGTTTCAGGTGTTGACATCCCGCGCGAAAAGCGCGTGGAGGTCGCCCTCACCTACGTCTTCGGTATCGGGCGCACCCGGTCCAAGGAGATCCTCGCCGCCACCGGCGTGAACCCGAACACCCGCGTTCGTGACCTGGCCGAGGAAGACCTCGTCAAGATCCGCGAGCACGTGGACGCCAACCTCCGCACCGAGGGTGACCTCCGCCGTGAGGTCCAGGCGAACATCCGCCGCAAGGTCGAGATCGGCTGCTACCAGGGCATCCGCCACCGTCGTGGCCTGCCCGTCCACGGTCAGCGCACCAGCACGAACGCGCGTACCCGCAAGGGCCCGCGTCGCGCCATCGCCGGTAAGAAGAAGCCGGGCAAGAAGTAGTCCTCAGCGGACGCACTGCGGACCTCCGGCCTTCCGGAGCACGCAGAAACCAGCGGTCTTCGCTGTAGGACCGATCACCTCCCCTCTCCATCTGGAGTCAAGACATGCCCCCCAAGGGTCGTCAGGGCGCAGCCAAGAAGGTGCGTCGCAAGGAAAAGAAGAACGTCGCTCACGGCCACGCGCACATCAAGAGCACGTTCAACAACACCATCGTCTCGATCACGGACCCCACGGGCAACGTGATCTCCTGGGCCTCCGCCGGCCACGTCGGCTTCAAGGGCTCGCGCAAGTCCACCCCCTTCGCCGCGCAGATGGCCGCCGAGTCGGCCGCCCGCCGCGCGCAGGAGCACGGCATGCGCAAGGTCGACGTCTTCGTCAAGGGTCCCGGCTCCGGCCGTGAGACCGCGATCCGCTCGCTCCAGGCCACCGGCCTGGAGGTCGGTTCGATCCAGGACGTCACCCCGACGCCGCACAACGGCTGCCGTCCGCCGAAGCGTCGTCGCGTCTGACCCGCTACGGCCGGTGACGGCCGTGCGTCGGTAGCGCCGGGTCCGGGCGGTACACCTCTTACGGGGCGTACCGCCCGTACCCTTGTTACATCTGTCGGGCATCAAATAGTGGGTGCCCACGACTGAAGGATCACCGCATGCTTATCGCTCAGCGTCCGTCGCTGACCGAAGAGGTCGTCGACGAGTTCCGCTCCCGGTTCGTGATCGAGCCGCTGGAGCCGGGCTTCGGCTACACCCTCGGCAACTCCCTCCGCCGCACGCTCCTCTCCTCGATCCCCGGTGCCGCTGTCACCAGCATCCGGATCGACGGTGTCCTGCACGAGTTCACCACCGTGCCGGGCGTCAAGGAGGACGTGACCGACCTCATCCTCAACATCAAGCAGCTGGTCGTCTCCTCGGAGCACGACGAGCCGGTCGTGATGTACCTGCGCAAGCAGGGCCCGGGTCTGGTCACCGCCGCCGACATCGCGCCCCCGGCCGGTGTCGAGGTGCACAACCCCGACCTCGTCCTCGCCACGCTCAACGGCAAGGGCAAGCTGGAGATGGAGCTGACCGTCGAGCGCGGTCGCGGCTACGTCTCCGCCGTCCAGAACAAGCAGGTCGGCCAGGAGATCGGCCGTATCCCGGTCGACTCCATCTACTCGCCGGTGCTCAAGGTCACGTACAAGGTCGAGGCGACCCGTGTCGAGCAGCGCACCGACTTCGACAAGCTGATCGTCGACGTCGAGACCAAGCAGGCCATGCGTCCCCGTGACGCCATGGCGTCGGCCGGCAAGACCCTGGTCGAGCTGTTCGGTCTGGCGCGCGAGCTCAACATCGACGCCGAGGGCATCGACATGGGCCCGTCCCCGACGGACGCCGCTCTCGCCGCCGATCTGGCTCTGCCGATCGAGGAGCTGGAGCTCACGGTCCGTTCGTACAACTGCCTCAAGCGCGAGGGCATCCACTCCGTGGGTGAGCTCGTGGCCCGCTCCGAGGCGGACCTGCTCGACATCCGCAACTTCGGTGCGAAGTCGATCGACGAGGTCAAGGCGAAGCTGGCCGGAATGGGCCTCGCGCTGAAGGACTCGCCTCCCGGCTTCGACCCGACCGCCGCCGCCGACGCCTTCGGCGCCGACGACGACGCGGACGCCGGTTTCGTGGAGACCGAGCAGTACTGAGTCGCCTCCCGGCTGGGGGTGCCCCGTTCCGAGGGCGCCCCGGGCCGGGCCGAGGACGCGTCCTCAACCGCCGGACGGGCGTGGATCCCGGCCGGCACGCAAGACTTCCGTGGGGCGTCCGCCGCACGGGAACTGACACCGGTACCTGATACGGCCGGTGCAGCACACAAGGAGAAACACCATGCCGCGTCCCACCAAGGGAGCCCGTTTCGGCGGTAGCGCCGCGCACGAGAAGCTGCTTCTCGCGAACCTGGCGAAGTCGCTGTTCGAGCACGGCCGCATCACGACGACCGAGGCCAAGGCCCGCCGCCTGCGCCCCGTCGCCGAGCGCCTCATCACCAAGGCGAAGAAGGGCGACATCCACAACCGTCGCCTGGTGCTCCAGTCGATCACGGACAAGGGCGTCGTCCACACGCTCTTCACCGAGATCGCTCCCCGGTACGAGAACCGCCCCGGTGGTTACACCCGTATCACCAAGATCGGCAACCGTCGCGGCGACAACGCCCCGATGGCGGTCATCGAGCTGGTCGAGGCGCTGACCGTGGCCCAGCAGGCCACCGGTGAGGCCGAGGCCGCCACGAAGCGCGCGGTCAAGGAAGACGCCCTCAAGAAGGACGAGGCCCCCGCGGCCGAGTCCGTCGAGGACGCCAAGCCGGCCGACGACGCGGAGTCCAAGGACGCCTGAGCGTTCTGACACGGACCACGGGACGGGCCCGCATCACCCTTCGGGGCGGTGCGGGCCCGTTTCGCTGACCAGGGTGTGGAGAGGGAGACGCGGTGAGTGACCAGGCCGAGCCCGGTTTCGTACGGGTACGACTGGACCTGTCCTACGACGGCAGGGACTTCTCCGGCTGGGCCAAGCAGACCAGCCGGCGCACGGTGCAGGGCGAGATCGAGGGCGCGCTGCGGACCGTGACCCGTTCGGCGGTGACGTACGACCTGACGGTGGCGGGCCGCACGGACGCCGGGGTGCACGCGCGCGGCCAGGTGGCCCACGTGGATCTGCCGGAGGAGGTCTGGGCCGAGCACGAGGAGAAGCTGCTGAGGCGGCTGGCGGGCAGGCTTCCGCTGGACGTACGGGTCTGGCGCGCGGCCCCGGCCCCCGCGGGGTTCAACGCCCGCTTCTCCGCGCTGTGGCGGCGGTACGCCTACCGCGTGGGCGACCGGCCCGGCGGGGTCGATCCGCTGACGCGCGGTCATGTGCTGTGGCACGACCGGCCGCTGGACCTGGACGCGATGAACGAGGCGGCCGCGCTGATGGTCGGGGAGCACGACTTCGCCGCGTACTGCAAGAAGCGTGAGGGCGCGACGACCATCCGTACCCTCCAGAAGCTGAGCTGGGTACGGGATCCGGAGTCCGGGGTCCTCACCGCGACCGTGCAGGCGGACGCGTTCTGCCACAACATGGTGCGGGCGCTGATCGGCGCGGCGCTGTTCGTCGGCGACGGGCGGCGTCCGGCGTCCTGGCCCGCCGAGGTGCTGGCCGCGAAGGTGCGCGACCCCGGGGTGCACGTCGTGCGCCCGCACGGGCTGACGCTGGAGGAAGTGGCCTACCCGGCGGACGACTTGCTGGCCGCGCGGGCCGAGGAGGCCCGCAACGTGCGGACCTTGCCGGGGGCGGGCTGCTGCTGATCGCCGGAGCCGTGGCGGCCGGCTCCGCGGGTCAGCCGCCGGGTTCGGCAGCGGCCTGCGAGGCCTGGAGCTGGCCGCGGCGGTGGATCTGACGGAAGGTGAAGTTCGTCAGGTCCTTGGTGACCGCGTAGACGTTCTCGTCGGCGGTGGTGACCCGCTTGCCGTCGAGGAAGCCGCCGACGGCGAAGTAGGCGTAGCGGCCGTAGGAGTTGGACGTGCGCAGGCAGACGATGCCGCCCCGGCAGAAGGTGTCGACGCCGCCGCCGCTGAGCGAGGCGAGTCCGCCGGAGGCCTGGTCGACGGCCTTCTTCGCGCGGGCCTCCGTGTCGAAGACGGCGACGCCGACCGTGACGGCCACCCCGTCCTTGCGGTAGGTGGCCCGGATGAGCTGCGTGCAGCCGTTGTTCGTGAGGACGGAGCCGAGGGCGCCCTGGGTGCCCGTCGCGCACTTCGCGGAACTGCTGGTCGCGCCCTTGAGGTGGACGCGGTCGCCCATGGTGAGCTTCCTGCCGGGGAAGAACCCGTCGACGGTGACCGGCGCCGTGTCCTTGTCGGCGCTGGATATGTAGTCCTTGGGGTCCGGCGGGGGCGGCGGTGCGACCGAGGAGAACGACGGCGCGGGCGCCGAGGTGTCCTCGGGGAGGTCGGCGGGGGCGGGGAGCTGACTCGCGTTCTTGTCGCCCTTGCCGGTGCCGCCGCCGTTCGACGTGACCACGGCGGTGGTCACGATCGCGCCGATCGCGACGGTGGCCAGCGCCCCGCCTCCGATCATCAGCAGTCTCCTGCGGCGGGCCCGCGCGGCGGACTGGTCCGCCAGCGCCGCCCAGTCCGGTGTCCCGTCACCCCCGGGCCCCCAGGAGGCCCCCCCTTGCCCAAAGCTCATGCGCGCATTTTAGGGGCTGGGGTAAACCGGTTGGGCCAGGAGTTCGCGGACCGTGACAATGCTCGGTATGGGACATCTCGAAGCGGGCCACCTTGAGTACTACCTTCCGGACGGGCGGGTGCTGCTCGGCGATGCCTCGTTCCGGGTGGCCGACGGAGCCGTCGTCGCGCTCGTCGGGGCGAACGGGGCGGGCAAGACGACCCTGCTGCGCCTCCTCGCGGGCGAGCTCCAGCCGCACGGCGGCACGGTGTCGGTGAGCGGCGGGCTCGGCGTGATGCCGCAGTTCGTGGGCTCGGTACGGGACGAGCGGACCGTGCGGGACCTGCTGGTGTCGGTGGCGCAGCCGCGCGTCCGGGAGGCGGCGAAGGCGGTCGACGCGGCCGAGGAGAGAATCCTCACCGTCGACGACGAGGCCGCGCAGATGGCGTACGCGCAGGCGCTGAGCGACTGGGCCGAGGCGCGCGGGTACGAGGCCGAGACGGTCTGGGACATGTGCACGACGGCCGCGCTGGGCGTCCCGTACGAGAAGGCGCAGTGGCGCGAGGTGCGCACGCTCAGCGGCGGCGAGCAGAAGCGGCTGGTCCTGGAGGCGCTGCTGCGCGGGCCCGACGAGGTGCTGCTGCTGGACGAGCCGGACAACTATCTGGACGTCCCCGGCAAGCGGTGGCTGGAGGAGAAGCTGAAGGAGACCCGCAAGACGGTCCTCTTCGTCTCCCACGACCGGGAGCTGCTCTCCCGGGCCGCCGAGAAGATCGTCAGCGTCGAGCCGAGCCCGGCGGGCAGCGATGTGTGGGTGCACGGCGGGAGCTTCGACACGTACCACGAGGCGCGCAAGGAGCGGTTCGCCCGGTTCGAGGAGCTGCTGCGGCGCTGGCAGGAGGAGCACGCCCGGCTGAAGGCGCTCGTCCTGCGGATGCGGCAGCAGGCGGCGAACAGCCCCGACATGGCGAACCGCTACCACGCGATGCAGACCCGCTTCAAGAAGTTCGAGGAGGCCGGGCCCCCGCCGGAGCCGCCGCGCGAGCAGGACATCCGGATGCGGCTGCGCGGCGGCCGGACCGGGGTGCGGGCGGTGACCTGCAAGGGCCTGGAGCTGACCGGGCTGATGAAGCCGTTCGACCTGGAGATCTTCTACGGGGAGCGCGTCGCGGTCCTCGGCTCCAACGGGTCCGGCAAGTCGCACTTCCTGCGGCTGCTGGCGGGGGAGCCGGTCGCGCACACGGGGGAGTGGAAGCTCGGGGCGCGGGTCGTGCCCGGACACTTCGCCCAGACGCACGCGCACCCGGAGCTGCTGGGGAAGACGCTGGTCGAGATCCTGTGGTCCGAGCACGCCAAGGACCGGGGCGGGGCGATGGGGGTGCTGCGGCGGTACGAGCTGGAGCGGCAGGGGGACCAGGCGTTCGACCGGCTCTCCGGCGGGCAGCAGGCGCGGTTCCAGATCCTGCTGCTGGAGCTGGCGGGCACGACCGCGCTGCTGCTCGACGAGCCGACGGACAACCTGGACCTGGAGTCGGCGGAAGCCTTGCAGGACGGTCTCGAGTCGTACGACGGGACGGTGATGGCCGTCACGCACGACCGGTGGTTCGCGAAGTCCTTCGACCGGTATCTGGTCTTCGGCTCGGACGGGGTGGTGCGGGAGACGTCGGAGCCGGTGTGGGACGAGCGGCGGGTGCAGCGGGAGCGCTGACCTCCGGCGGCCGGCCGCGGGGCGGTCACGGGTGCGGTTCTGCGGCGCCGATGCGGCGGGCGCCGCGCCCGGAACGCGGGTGGGGCCGGATGCGTGCGGCCGGTCCGGCCGGCCCGGGGGCGTTTTGACCCGTGTCGGGGGTCGACGGTAGGCTGCCTCTTTGTTATGCGTATCGGCCGCGCCCTCGTGGCGCTCAGGGCCCTTACGTAGGTTCTCTGGAGCAGTTACCAGTGGCTCGCATACGGGCGGATCGTCCCGGCACTGTGAGCCCCAGCTGCATGATCGCTTCAGGGGTGCCATGTGTCTGGACCTCATCCACTGAAGAAGCGAAGGCTACGAAGTGCGTACGTACAGCCCCAAGCCCGGCGATGTCACTCGCCAGTGGCACATCATCGACGCGCAGGACATCGTCCTGGGCCGTCTGGCCACCACGGCTGCCAACCTCCTCCGTGGTAAGCACAAGGCGATCTACGCCCCCCACATGGACATGGGCGACTTCGTCATCATCATCAACGCCGACAAGGTGCACCTGTCCGGCAACAAGAAGACCCAGAAGATGGCGTACCGCCACTCGGGCTTCCCGGGCGGTCTCCGTTCGGTGCGCTACGACGAGCTGCTGGAGAAGAACCCCGAGAAGGCCGTCGAGAAGGCCATCAAGGGCATGATCCCCAAGAACACCCTGGGCCGTCAGATGCTCTCGAAGCTCAAGGTCTACGCGGGCGACCAGCACCCGCACGCTGCTCAGCAGCCGGTCCCGTTCGAGATCACCCAGGTCGCGCAGTAGTTCCGGCCACCCCCTAAGACGTACAGAAAGATCTGAGGAGAATCGTGGCCGAGACCACTGTTGAGAACCCCGTCGAGGGCACCGAGGGCGAGGAGACCTTCGCCGAGGTGACCACCTTCGAGTCCGAGGTTCCCGTCGAGGGCGAGTACACCAGCGAGTCCCTCGCGGGCCGCTTCGGTGACCCGCAGCCCGCCGCCGGCCTGGGCCGTCGCAAGAACGCCATCGCCCGCGTCCGGATCGTTCCGGGCACCGGCAAGTGGAAGATCAACGGTCGCACCCTTGAGGACTACTTCCCCAACAAGGTGCACCAGCAGGAAGTCAACGAGCCCTTCAAGGTGCTCGAGCTCGACGGCCGCTACGACGTCATCGCCCGCATCTCGGGTGGCGGCGTCTCCGGTCAGGCCGGCGCCCTGCGCCTCGGCGTGGCCCGCGCGCTGAACGAGGCGGACGTGGACAACAACCGCGCCACGCTGAAGAAGGCCGGCTTCCTCTCCCGCGACGACCGTGCGGTCGAGCGCAAGAAGGCCGGTCTCAAGAAGGCCCGTAAGGCCCCGCAGTACAGCAAGCGCTAAATATCGCCTGCTCACTGCCACGTTCGCCCCGGCGGCACACTCCGTGCTGCCGGGGCGTTCGTTTATCGACGCTCGCGGGCGTATAACGGCATGAGACGTTCATCGGACCGGATGCGCCGTACGTGTGCCCTGTCTGCCGCCATGCCGGAGCGAGGGCCCGAGGGATGCCGCCCGGCGCACCCTTCTGTCGTTTTTTCGCCGCTTTCGTTGTTTGGTTTCTCAGTTCGTTTGCTGTGCAGTAGTGGTTTGTGGTTTCGGAGCACTTCGGAGGACACCAGTGGGACGACTCTTCGGTACGGATGGGGTACGGGGTGTCGCCAATGCCGACCTGACGGCCGAGCTGGCGCTCGGTCTCTCGGTCGCGGCGGCGCACGTACTCGCCGAGGCAGGCACCTTCGCGGGCCATCGCCCGACCGCCGTGGTCGGACGTGATCCGCGGGCTTCCGGAGAGTTCCTGGAGGCCGCCGTCGTGGCGGGTCTGGCCAGCGCCGGGGTGGACGTGCTGCGCGTCGGCGTGCTGCCGACGCCCGCGGTCGCCCACCTCACCGGCGTGCTCGACGCCGACCTCGGGGTGATGCTCTCCGCCAGCCACAACGCGATGCCCGACAACGGCATCAAGTTCTTCGCGCGCGGCGGCCACAAGCTCGCCGACGACCTGGAGGACCGGATCGAGACGGTCTACGAGCAGCACCGCACCGGTGAGCCGTGGGACCGTCCGACCGGCGCCGGTGTCGGCCGGGTCAGCGACTACGCGGAGGGCTTCGACCGGTACGTCGCCCACCTCGTCGGTGTCCTCCCCAACCGCCTCGACGGACTGAAGGTCGTCCTGGACGAGGCGCACGGCGCCGCCGCCCGCGTCTCGCCCGCCGCGTTCGCGCGGGCCGGAGCGGAGGTCGTCACCATCGGGGCCGAGCCGGACGGCCTGAACATCAACGACGGCTGCGGCTCCACCCACCTGGACCTGCTGCGCGCCGCCGTCGTCGAGCACGGGGCCGACCTCGGCATCGCGCACGACGGGGACGCCGACCGCTGCCTGGCCGTGGACGCGGCGGGCGAGGAGATCGACGGCGACCAGATCCTCGCCGTGCTGGCCCTCGCCATGCGGGAGGCCGGGCAGCTGCGCAAGGACACCGTGGTCGGCACGGTGATGTCGAACCTCGGCTTCAAGCTGGCCATGGAGCGCGAGGGCATCCGGCTCGTGCAGACGGCGGTCGGCGACCGGTACGTCCTGGAGTCGATGAAGGCCGAGGGCTTCGCGCTGGGCGGCGAGCAGTCCGGGCACGTCATCGTCCTCGACCACGCCACGACGGGCGACGGCACGCTGACCGGCCTGATGCTGGCGGCCCGCGTCGCCGCCACCGGCCGGAGCCTCACCGAGCTGGCCGGGGTCATGCAGCGCCTGCCCCAGGTCCTCATCAACGTCCCCGACGTCGACAAGACCCGGGTGAACACCTCGGCCGAGCTGGCCGCGGCGGTCGTCGAGGCGGAGCGCGAGCTCGGCGAGAGCGGGCGTGTGCTGCTGCGCCAGTCGGGTACGGAGCCGCTGGTGCGGGTCATGGTCGAGGCCGCCGACATCGAGCAGGCGCGCGCCGTCGCGAGCCGGCTGGCCGATGTGGTGAAGTCCGCGCTGGGCTGAGCGGACGCCGCACCCGGAGCGGGCCACCCGGGCTCCGTCTCGGCTACCCGGGGACTCGTGGGCCACCCGCCCGGGACTCGTGCGGGCCACCCGGGACTCGTGCGGGCCACCCACTCGGGACCCGTCTGGGGCACCCGGGACCCCTGACCGGGCCACCCGGGGACTCGTGCGGGCCACCTGGGGATGTGTGCGGGTCTCCCGGGACTCGTGCGGGGCCCGCGTGTCCGTACGGGCCACCCGTGGACGGCCTGCCCCCGGCGACCCTGTGCTGCCCCGTGCCGCCAGGTACTCGCCGGGGGCTTTCGCGTGCCCGGGACCGCGGTGGCGGGGCCACGGGGGTGCGGCGTCCGGCGGTCACGCAGGGGGAAGCGCCGGGGCCTCGTCCGTGGGCCCGGGGGAGTGCCGCGTGGGGAGCGCGCGGTCTCGCGGTGGACGTGCGGTGGCGGTGTCACGTGGTGGGGCGGGCGGTGCCTTCCGGCGGGGCGGCGGTGCCCGTCAGGCGGAGGAGGCGGAGGTCCGCGTGACGGCGATCATGGCGGCGTCGTCGTCCAGGCGCCCGCCGACGTGGTCGAGCAGATCGCGCCGGAAGCGGTCGAGGAAGGCGGCGGGGTCGCGCTCGTTCCAGCCGAGGACGCGGTCGGCGAGCGGGTAGAAGACCCCGGCGACGTCGCGGGCCTCGGTGACGCCGTCCGTGTACAGCAGCAGGAGGCTTCCCGGCTCGAACGGGAAGCTGTCGACGTGGTACCGCGGATGAACCAGTTCGCCCAGGCCCAGAGGTGGCGCGGGGCGGGCGGCCTGCATCGTCGTCGGCCGTCCGTCGCGGAGCACCACGGGCGGCGGATGCCCGCAGGAGACCATCCGGACCGGACCGTCCCGATCGGGGATGTCCAGGACGGTGGCGGTGACGAACGTTTCCCCGAAGCTGCCCGCCTCGCCCGGCTCCATCAGGTCCCAGCAGACGCTGCGGTCGAGGTAGGCCACCAGTTCGCTCAGGTCCGCCTCGCGGTGGGCGGCGACCCGGAACGCCCCCAGCAGCAGGGCGGCGTCATTGACCGCGGTCATCCCCTTGCCCCGCACGTCGCCGACGATCAGCCGGGTACCGGAGGTGGTGCGCGCCGCCGCGTACAGGTCCCCGCCGATCTGGGCCTCCGCCTCCGCGGCGAGGTAGAGGGAGGCGGTCCGCAGCGGGCCGATCCGTTCGGGCAGAGGCGGCAGGACCACGCGCTGGGCGGTCTCGGAAACGTACCGGACCTGCGACAGCTCCTTCGCGCGGCGTTCCCGCAGGACGCAGAAGACGACCAGGCTCAGGCCGACCAGCACCAGGGCGATGATCTGCGCCTCGTGGTTGGCCGAGAGCAGCTCGTCCGGGTCGCGGACGACGCCGATCACCGTCTGCGCGACGACCGCCAGCGCGGCGACCAGCCCCACCGTTCCGGGGCCGCCGAGCAGCGGGGTGAACGCGGGGGCGGCGACGAGCAGGGGGCCGAGGTGGATGTGGGGCGGCGCGAGGATGTCGATCACGGTCACCGCGACGATCCAGGCGACCGGGATGGCGACCAGTGCCCACCGGGGGCGAGGCCGTGCGCGGCGCTGGAGCATGGTTCCTCTCTACACCGCTCCCGCCCGCTTCGCACCGGCACGCGCGGCCCGGCCGGGAGGACGGTGCCGCCGGGGCGTGTAGTGCCGGGCTGCCGTGCCGACGCGCCGACTTGCTGTCGGGGCGCGGTGCCGTGTCGTGGTGTCGCCGTGCCGCCGGGGGCTCGGAGTCGTGTCCGCGGTGTCGCGGTGCCGCCGGGGGCTCGGAGTCGTGTCGCCGTCACGGGAGTGCAGGGCCTGGGCGCAGCGCCGTGCCGCCCTCCGGCCGTGCTGCCCGGTCACGCCCCGCCGGTGCGGTCCGTCACCCGGCCGTGCCGCTCGTCGCCGGAGTCCGGGCGCGCCGGACCCTCCGCAGGCCCTTCTGGAGCAGCAGTGTGAGCGTGCCCGCGAGGACGATCCCGGCGAGGTTGGCGAGGAGCTGCCGCCCGGAGCCGGCCGTCTGCTGGTAGTCGGCGTAGCTGAAGGCGACGGCCGCGTTGGCGGCGGCCGGGACCGTCGTCACGGAGATCGCCACGCCGATCAGGGCTCCCGACTTGGCCGAGGTCAGGGAGAGCGTCCCGGCGACGCCCGCCAGGAACGCCACGACGAACGACATCCGGTCCGGGTGCCAGATGAATCCGGTGTTCGGCCGAGGTCTGTCGATCATGTCGTGGGCGAACAGCCCGAACCCGTCCATCAGCCAGGCGAACCCCGCGGTGAGGGCCATCGCCACCGCGAAGCCGCCGATCAGCGCCCACAGTGAGCGGGCGACCAGGCGCGGGGCGCGCTGCACGATGGCCGTGGAGATCCCGGCCAGCGGCCCGAACTCCGGGCCGACCGCCATCGCGCCCACGATCAGCACCGCGTTGTCGAGCATCACGCCGCAGGCGGCGAGCATGGTGGCCAGGGTGAGGAAGGTGACGTAGGTGACGGAGAACGTCGACTCCTCGTGCGTCGCCTCCGTCAGTTCCTCCCACAGCACCGCGTCGGCGCTGTCGCCCGGGGCCGCGCGCTCGGCCCGCTCCGCACGCGAGGAGAGGGTCAGGTCGAGCTTTTCGAGGCTGATCGCCCCGGTCCTGTCGATGCCGAGACGGCGCAGCGCGTCGATCAGCTCGTCGCCGGCCTCCCGCGCCACGTCGCACATCACCACGTCACCGGCGGGGGAGCGGGCGGCGCCCGGCAGGACCACGAGGTGGGCGGTGCCCGCCGTGGACCCCAGCAGGCCGACGACAGCGTCCGTGGTGTCGGCGGGCACGATCAGACGCAGGTGCAGCACGCGGCACGCCCTTCCGGGCCGAGGGTCAGAGCTTGCGCAGGGACAGCTTCTGGACCTTGTGGTCCGGGCCCTTGCGGAGCACCAGAGTGGCACGGCCGCGCGTCGGAGCGACGTTCTCCAGGAGGTTCGGCTTGTTGATGGTCCGCCACATGGTGCGCGCGTAGTCCAGCGCCTCCTCCTCGGAGACCTGGGTGTACTTGCGGAAGTACGAGGACGGGTCCTGGAACGCCGTGGCGCGCAGTTTGCGGAAGCGGTTCAGGTACCAGGTCTCGATGTCCTCGGCGCGCGCGTCCACGTACACGCTGAAGTCGAAGTAGTCGGCGAGCCCGACCCGCGTGCGGCCGTCGCTGCCGGGCAGGGCGGGCTGGAGGACGTTCAGGCCCTCGACGATGAGGATGTCGGGGCGGCGCACGGTCAGCCGCTCGTCGGGGACGATGTCGTAGATCAGGTGCGAGTAGACGGGGGCGGTCACCTCGTCCTTGCCCGCCTTGATGTCCGCGACGAACCGGGTCAGCGCCCGCCGGTCGTACGACTCCGGGAACCCCTTGCGCGAGGTCAGCCCGCGCGCCCGCAGCTCCTTCATCGGCAGCAGGAACCCGTCCGTGGTCACCAGCTCGACGCTCGGGTGCTCGGGCCAGCGGGCCAGGAGCGCCTGGAGGATGCGGGCGCTGGTGGACTTGCCGACGGCGACACTGCCCGCGACCCCTATGACGAACGGGGTCCCCCGCTGCTCCCCGTGGCCGTTCCCGGCGTCCCCCAGGAAGGTGTTCAGCGCGCCGCGCAGCCCGGAGGTGGCCTGGACGT
This sequence comes from Streptomyces sp. YPW6, assembly GCF_018866325.1. Taxonomy (NCBI): domain Bacteria; kingdom Bacillati; phylum Actinomycetota; class Actinomycetes; order Kitasatosporales; family Streptomycetaceae; genus Streptomyces; species Streptomyces sp. YPW6. Next base: position 2,845,048 of record NZ_CP076457.1, on the reverse strand, counting down.
ACAGGTTGAGCAGCCGGGACAGCGGCAGGTAGACGTCCCGCACCTCGTCCAGGTCGATGACGTCCCCGAGCCCCCGCAGCCGCTCCACCTCGTCGGCACTCAGCGGCAGCGGCGTCTTGTCCCGCAGGGCGCTCCACTCGTCGCGCGAGAGGTCGACGTACGGGGTCGGCGCGTGCTCGGTGCGGCGCTGGGGGCTCCGTGCGGGCGAAGTGATCACCCTTCATTGTTGCGGCAGTTTCGACGGAGTGGAGGGTGGGGTCGGTCACGTGGGTGGCGGGGCCGCAAGGGCCGTGGGCCCGTCACGGTCGGGGGATCATCTCGATCGCGCCTCCGGCGATCAGCGCCCACGCTCCGACGCCGATCAGCCACCACAGGTCCCCGGCTGCCCCGGCCGCGATGAGAATCACCGCAGCGACAAGCACGGTGTACTCGGTGTGCCGCAGTCGCTGGGTGAAATCGGTTCCCCTCACCCGGTCGGCCTGAGGGTCGACGTGGACCTGCGAGCGGTGCGGACACGAAAACTGCTTGAGGAGCCCATGGCAGAAGCCTGGGCAGGGCGGAGGGCGAGGAGCAGGGCCTGGGAGCGAGAGCGGCGTCAAGGTTGTTTATCGTTTTTCCGTGCGAACAGAAGGAGTGCCTGCCCACAGGGCGGAGGGCCTGAGGTGGTGACGCCGCGGTGGCCGCGTCTTCGCCATCCGGCGCAGGTGGTCGTGGCCGGCTTCGTCGTGGCCGTCGTGGCCGGGACCGGTCTGCTCATGCTGCCGGTGGCCAGGACCGGCCCGGGTGGCGCCGGTGTGCTGGAGTCGTTGTTCACCTCGACTTCCGCTGTGTGTGTGACCGGTCTGGTCGTGGTGGACACACCTGAGTACTGGACCGGGTTCGGGCAGGCGGTGATCCTGGGACTCATCCAGGTGGGCGGCTTCGGCATCATGACCTTCGCCTCCCTGCTGGTTCTGCTGGTGTCCCACCGCTTCGGCCTCAAGGCACGCATGACGGCCGCCGCGGAGACCAAGACCCTGGGACTGGGGGATGTCCGCTCGGTCGTGACCGGTGTGGTCAAGGTCAGCCTGCTGCTGGAGGCGATCACCGCGCTGGTCCTGGCCCTGCGGTTCGCCACCACGTACGACGAGCCGTGGCCCCGGGCACTCTGGCTGGGCGTCTTCCACGCCGTCTCGGCGTTCAACAACGCCGGATTCGCCCTGTACTCCGACAGTCTGATGGGCTTCGTCACCGACCCCTGGATCTGCCTGCCCATCGCCCTGGCCGTCATCGCCGGCGGGCTCGGCTTTCCCGTCCTGTTCGAGCTGCGCCGCCGGTTTCGCAAGCCGCGAGGCTGGTCCCTGCACACCAAGATCGTTCTGTGGGCCACCGGCATCTTCCTGATCGGCGGCAGCGCCTTCATCACCGCACTCGAATGGTCCAACCCCGCCACCCTGGGCCCCCTGGACACCCCCGGCAAACTACTGGCCGGGTTCTTCCAGGGCGTCATGCCACGCACTGCCGGGTTCAACAGCCTCGACACCTCGCAGATGAACCCCGCGAGCTGGCTGGGCACCGACGTGTTGATGTTCATCGGCGGAGCCAGCGCAGGAACCGCCGGAGGTATCAAGGTCACCACCTTCGCGGTGCTGTTCTTCGTCATATACGCCGAGATCCGCGGCGAGGGCGCGGTCAACATCTTCCACCGCCGCCTGCACGGGGACCTCCAGCGCCAGGCCCTGACCGTGGTCCTGCTGTCCGTGGCGGCCGTCGCCGCCACCACCGTGACCTTCATGGTCTTCTCCGATCACAGCCTGGACGAGTCACTCTTCGAGGTCACCTCCGCGTTCGCCACGGTCGGCCTGTCCACCGGTATCACCGCCGATCTCCCCGTCGGGTTGCAGCTGCTGCTGATCGCGTTGATGTTCATCGGCCGGCTCGGCCCCATCACCGTCGCCTCCGCACTCGCCCTGCGCACCCGCGTCCGCCTGTACGACCTTCCCGAGGAGCGACCCGTCATTGGCTAGGAAGACCACCCCCAAGAAGCGCCGCACGGGGGGACCTCAGGGCTCCGTCGTCGTCATCGGACTGGGCCGCTTCGGCCGCGCCCTGGCCCTGGAACTCGTCGACGAGGACACCGAGGTCCTCGGCATCGACGAGAACGCGGAAGTGGTGCAGGCCATATCCGGTTCGCTCACCCACGCCGTGCGGGCCGACTCCACCAAGGAGGACGCCCTGCGTCAGCTGGGCGTCCACGAGTTCGACCGCGCCGTCGTCGCCATCGGCACCGACCTCGAAGCCAGCATCCTCACCGCCTCGCTGCTGATCTCCTTCGGCATCGAGAACGTCTGGGCCAAGGCGGTCAGCAAGGCCCACGGCCGCATCCTCACCCAGCTCGGCGTCCATCACGTCGTCTACCCCGAACACGACATGGGCCAGCGCGTCGCCCACCTCGTACGGGGCCGCATGCTCGACTACATCGAGTTCGAGGACGACTTCGCCATGGTCAAGACCAACCCGCCCGCCGACATCATCGGTCTGCCCCTGGCCAACAGCGCCGTCCGCACCCGCCACGGCATCACCGTCGTCGCCATCAAGCGCCCTGGCGAGGGTTTCACCTACGCCACTCCTGACACCGTCGTGGAGGCGGACGACACGATCATCGTCGCCGGACGCACCCGAGCGACGGAACGCTTCAGCGAACTCCGGTAGACGAAGGCGGCCGGGCCCACAGTGGACTGCGGGCCCGGCTTCGTCTCAACCGTCCTGGGGGTACCAGCGCAGCTCGACCGTGTTGCCGTCCGGGTCGATGACGTAGACGGAGGTGGCCGAACCCCGGGCCCCGAACCGGGAGACCGGGCCCTCCTTCACCGTGAAGACCTCGGAGTCGATGAACTCCTGCCAGTCGAGCTGATCGACGACCAGGCAGATGTGGTCCACATTCGACTCGCCGCGTGGACGGTCCAGCAGGTCGATGATCGTCGTCGGGCTGACCCGGACCGACGGGAACGGGACCTTGCCCGCCCGCCACTCCTCCACCCGGACCGGTTCCAGGCCGAGTGGTCCGCAGTAGAACGCGAGGGCCTTCTCGACATCGCCGACGTTGAGGACGAGGTGGTCGAAGTCCTTGACGCGGACGATCGGCGGTACGGACATGGCTCAGGCCTCCGACGCGTTGGTGACGACGTCCGCCCAGGCGGCCGGGGTGAAGCCGAGGTGGGGGCCGCCGGTGGGGAGTTGCTTGGCGTGGCGTACGTGGACGGTGGTGGCGACCTCGACGCAGTCGGGGCCGTCGTTGGTCCTGTAGCTGCTCCTGAACCACGTCAGCTCGGGGGTGCTCATGTCTCTCCCAGCAGTTTCTCGATGAATTCCCACGACAGCCGGGACGTGAGGGCCTGCGACCGGATGCGGTTGTCGCGCATGTCCAGGATCTGCACCTGCCTCGGATGGCTGATCAGCCCGCTGATGAGCTGAACCTCGTTGTGCCCGACGGTCTTTCCGTCCACGAGCTTAAGGACGCGGTGCGAGCCGCCCGGACCCGCGTGCTCCTCCGCGTTCTTCCGCATCGCCGAGACCTTGCCGTTCCCGCGCAGGACGGCCTGGGCCGAGGTGGCGATCACCGGATCGTGACGGGCGCGATCCGGTGGGCGGGGGAGGCGCCGGGAGTGCGGGTCACCGGGTCGTGGTCCACCGCGACGTGGTGACCCGTGACGTGGTGCCCCACGACGTAAAAGCCTTTCCGTACCTGTCTTTGATCACTGGAGAAATAACCCAACCCACCCCCCCGTGTGGACCTCTGCGGGCCCCGGTCGGCTCGGGGGTCAGCTCGGGCGAGACGCGATCACTCGCATGGGTGAAGTGTGCCAACCGGGCTGCATTTATGACCTGTTGGCGGGCATATGCTCACGCTGACCACCACATCAGACATGAGACGGCCCCCGGCCGGGACTGGCATCCCGACCGAAGGCCTCACCACCAAGGAAGAAGAAGCTTCCCGATGGATACCCAGCAGGTTAGCGCGCCCTCCCGCGCCTCGTCCGCCGGTGTCGTGCACATCAACATCCGGCTCACCGACGGCTACACGGTCATCTCCAACCGGCTCTCCCAGCACCGAGGTCTCTCCCTGCTGGCGATCGGCCTCGGCACCTACATCCAGTCGCTGCCCGACGGGTGGCGCATCGGCGTCAAGGCGCTCGCCGCGCGTTTCCCGGAGAGCGAGGTCCGCATCGCCGCCGCGCTGCGGGAGTTGGAGCAGCACGGATTCCTGCGCCGCACCCGGGAGCGGGTCGGCGGCGGGCGGCTGGCCACGCGCACGGAGTCGTACAACCACCCGGAGGCGGCGGTCCGGGGACGGGGGCGCGGGCGGCCGGCTGCGCCCGTGGTTCCCGCTGCGGCAACGGCTGTTCCCGTGGCTGCCGCTGGGCCTGCAGGCGGACCCGCGCCGGAGCCCGTACGCGTACCGGAGCCGGAGCCTGCTCGCGTACCGGAACCGGAGTCGGAGCCTGCTCGCGTACCGGAGCCGGAGTCTGCTCGCGTACCGGAGTCCGTGCGCGTAGCCGTGCTGGAGTGCGAGCCCGTACGCGCCCCCTTGCCGGAGCCGGAGCCGGAGCCGGAGCCGGAGCCGGAGCCGGAGCCGGAGCCGGAGCCGGAGCCCGTCCCCGTGCCGGTGCCCGCGCCCGCCCTCGTGCCCGCCCCCGCCCCCGGTCCACGTCTCGTGCCGACGCCCACCGCTCCCCGTAAGCCGCGCGTGCCGCTGCCCGCCCCGCAGCGGCCCACCGAGGGCCTGTACGCTGCGGCGGCCGGTCTGCTCGCCGGGCTCCACCGGACCGCGCCCCTGTTCCTCCTCTCCGAGGAGGACGTGCGCGGGCTCGTTCCCGGGGTGGCCGCCTGGCTGGAGCGCGGGGCGCGGCCGGATGCCGTACAGGCGGCGATCACCGATGATCCGCCGGTCCCCCTCCGGCATCCCGCCAAACTGCTGCGGCACCGGCTCGCCACGCTGATCCCGCCGCCTCCGCCCGCCGCTGTGCCCGTCGTCCCGCTCCAGAACTGCGACGACTGCGACCGGGCCTTCCGCTCGTCCGTGCCGGGGCGCTGCCGGGGGTGCCGCGACGCGCGTGCGTGTGCCGACGCGCCCTGTCCCACCGGCTCCTGATCAGCCGGACCGGCGCCTTTCTCCGTGTGTGGGGCGGCTCGGGCGGATTCCGTCGCCCGCCCCCGCGCGGGCACATGACTCCCGGGCTCGCCGGGTACCGGGCGCCGCCCCCGGCACCGTTCAACCCTGCTCGCCGCGATGGTGGTCCACGAGGCGGGTGAGCAGGTCGGTCAGGGTCTGCCGGTCGGCTGCGCCCAGCGGGGCGAGAAAGTCGTCCTGCGCGGCGGCGAGCAGTTCGTCGAGACGGGTGAGCTCCCGGCGGCCCGCCGCGGTGATGCGGATGATGTTGCGGCGGCGGTCCCCCGGGTCGGGTGCCCGGTCGAGGAGTCGCCGCTCGGCCAGGTCGTTGACGGTGGCCACCATGTCGCTGCGGTCGATGCCGGTACGGCGGCCCAGGGCTGCCTGGCTGGACGGGCCGTACTCCTCCGACGCGGCGAGCAGCGCGTAGTGGTAGCGCCGGACTCCGGCCCCGGCGAGCGCGCGGTCCACGATCCGGTTGGCGGCCAGGGCCGCCTGGTTGGTCAGCCTGCTGGGCAGTGCGCGCAGCCGCCGCGGCGGCGTCCCTTCGTCGATGTCCACGGAACGCAATCTAGCAAGTCGTTGGCCCGACCCACGATCCGACGTATGGTGGGTCGTGCCAACGTTGGCGCAACCAACGACATGGAAGGCCCTGACCATGATCAAGCCGTTCCGCATCGACATCCCCCAGGCCGACCTCGACGACCTGAACGACCGGCTCTCGCGCACACGCTGGCCCGACGAGATCGCCGGCGCCGGATGGGACTACGGATTCCCGCTCGCGCGGCTGAGGGGGCTGGCCGAGCACTGGCGCACCGGATACGACTGGCGCGAGCACGAGGCCGAGCTCAACGAACTGGCCCACTTCACCACCGAGATCGACGGCCAGAACGTGCACTTCGTCCATGTGCGCTCTCCGCAGCCGGACGCGCTCGCGCTGATCCTCACCCACGGCTGGCCCGGGTCCTTCCTGGAGTTCCTCGACGTGATCGAGCCGCTGGCGCGCGACTTCCATCTGGTGATCCCGTCCATCCCGGGCTACGGCTTCTCCGGGCCGACCCACGAGCGCGGCTGGGACACCGTCCGGGTCGCGCGGGCCTGGGCGGAGCTGATGCGGCGTCTCGGGTACGAGCGGTACGGCGCGCAGGGCGGTGACTTCGGCTCGGGCATATCGACGGCGCTCGGCGCGGTGGCGCCCGAGCGGGTCGTCGGAGTGCACGTCAACTACCTCCCGACCCGGCCGGATCCGGACGCCGCTGTGGACCTCTCCGCGGATGACGAGGCCCGGCTGGACAAGATCCGGCGGCTGATGGCGGACCGGCCGCCCTACCAGGCGTTGCAGGCCACCACTCCGCAGACCATCGGCTACGCGCTCACCGACTCGCCCGTCGGCCAGCTGGCCTGGATCGCCGAGCGCTTCGACCGGTGGACGGACCCCCGTACGGCGGTCGACGACGAACGCGTGCTCACCGACGTATCGCTGTACTGGCTCACCGCCACCGCGGCCTCCTCGGCGCGGCTGCACCGTGAGTCGGCGCGGCGCGGCGAGCCGTGCCCGGTACCGCTCGGCGTGGCGGTGTTCGCCCACGACATCACGCAGTCGGTCCGGCCGCTGGCCGAGCGGCGGTACGACGTCCGGCACTGGTCGGAGTTCGACCGGGGCGGCCACTTCGCGGCGATGGAGGTGCCGGAGCTGCTCGCCGAGGACGTCCGGGCCTTCTTCCTCGGCCTGACCGGCCGCGTCGCGCGGGGATGACCCGGCGGGCGGGAGCCGGCGGGGCGGCGGAGCCCTTCGCGAAAGAGAACCGGGCGGCGTGTCGATCGGGCCGGGTCCCGTTCGTCGTCATGGTGTAAGCAGCCCGGACGAGGGCTGGGACCACGAGGGACCGGTACCACGCGTCCCGACAGGCGACAGGAGCCGATCATGAAGTACATGCTGCTGATCCACAGCGGGGCCGTCGACGAGCAGGGCGGCGCGCCGCAGTGCACCGTCGAGGACTGGATGGCGTACGACAAGGCCGTCCGCGACGCCGGAATCCACGTCTCCGGGGAGTCCCTGGCCGACCTGGTCACCGCGACCACCGTCCGGGTCTCGCCCACGGGGGAGCGGACCGTCACGGACGGGCCCTTCGCCGAGACCAAGGAGCTGCTGGGCGGGTTCCTCGTGATCGACGTACCCGACCTCGACGCCGCCCTGGACTGGGCCGCGCGCTGTCCCGGCTCGCGCGACGGGGGCGCGGTCGTGGTCCGGCCGGTCGCCGACTTCGGGGCCTGAGAGCCGTGGCGGACGAGGACGCCCCGGCGGGGGACAGCCCCTCGGCGGCCGGTGCGGGCGCCCCGGCGGGGGAGGGCACACCCGCGGGGGACGGCATCCCGGCGGCCGGAGAGGGTGCGTCGGTGGGGGACAGCCCCTCGGCGGCCGGTGCGGGTGCGTCTGTGGGGGACGGCATCCCGGCGGCCGGTGCGGGCGCCTCGGCCGGGGAGGCGGGGAGCGCCGTCGAGGCGGTGTTCCGGGAGGAGCGCGGGCTGCTGCTCGCCTCCCTCGTCCGCCGGTTCGGGGACCTCGACCTGGCCGAGGAGGTGACGTCCGAGGCGATCGAAGCGGCCCTGCGGCACTGGCCCGCCGAGGGCGTCCCCGACCGCCCCGGGGCCTGGCTGCTGACGACCGCACGGCGCAAGGCCGTGGACCGGCTGCGGCGCGACCAGGCGTACGCGGCCCGGCTCGCGGTGCTCCGGGCCGACGCCGAACGGGCCGAGGCCGTCGCGCCCCCGGCGGACGCCGCCGGGGGCGGCGCACTGCCCGACGACCGGCTTCAGCTGTTCTTCACCTGCACCCACCCCGCCCTCGCCGCCGAGGACCGCGCCGCCCTCACCCTGCGCTGTCTCGCCGGGCTCACCACACCGGAGGTGGCCCGCGCCTTCCTCGTGCCGACGGCCACCATGGCCCAGCGCATCGTGCGGGCGAAGAGGAAGATCCGCGAGGCCCGGATCCCCTTCCGGGTGCCCGGGGCCGACGAACTGCCCGAGCGGCTGCCCGGAGTGCTCCAGGTCGTCTACTCGGTGTTCACGGAGGGGTACGCGGCCAGCTCCGGCCCGTGTCTCCAGCGGCCGGCCCTGGCGGAGGAGGCGGTCCGCCTCGCCCGGATACTGCACCGCCTGCTGCCCGCCGAACGGGAGAGCGCCGGGCTCCTCGCGCTGCTGCTCCTCGTCCACGCCCGGCGCGACGCGCGGACGGGCCCCGAGGGCGAGCCGGTGCTCCTGGAGGAGCAGGACCGGGGGCGCTGGGACCGGGCGATGATCGAGGAGGGCCGTGCGCTGGTGGTCCGGGCGCTGACCGGCGGACCGGCCGGGCCCTACGGGGTGCAGGCGGCCATCGCCGCCCTGCACGACGAGGCGGCGGACGTGGAGTCCACGGACTGGGCGCAGATCACGGCCCTGTACGACGTGCTGCTCACCCTCACGCCGTCCCCCGTGGTGGCGGTCAACCGCGCCGTGGCGGTGGCGATGCGGGACGGACCGGGGGCCGGGCTCGCGCTGCTGGACGCGCTGGCGGGGGAGCCGAGGCTGCGGGCGTACGCGCCGTACGCGGTGGCGCGGGGTGATCTGCTGCGCCGGCTGGGGCGGGACGGCGAGGCCGCCGAGGCGTACCGGGAGGCCCTGGAACACGCGGGCACCGGGCCGGAGCGGGCCGCCCTGCGACGGAAGCTGGGCGCGTAGCGGCGGGTGGTGCCCGGCCCTACAGCAGGACGAACGCCACCGTCACCGCGAACGCCACCGTGAGCACCCCGTACAGGCCGGTCTTCCACTTCGGGGCCTCGTACGTCTCACCGGCCCGGGCCGCCGCCTTCATCCTCGGCAGCTCCGGCTTGAGCGCCAGCACCAGCAGCGCCACGGCGAGCATCGAGGCGGAGAACATGACCAGCGCCTCCACCTCCCCGTGGCCGCGCAGGCCGGAGGCGCCCAGGACGGCGACCGCACCGGCGGCGGGCGCGATCAGGGAGAGGAGCGTGGCCTTGCCGTTCCTGAAGGTGAAGTGGACCGCCGCGAGCAGCAACGCGGAGGTCGCCAGTGCCACCAGCCACCACTGCGCCGTCGTCAAGCTCTCTGCCTGCACGCTTCTTCTCCCGTTCGTTCCGTCGTGCGAAGTGCCGCGCGGGTGGGCGGCGCCGGGTCCGGCACCGCCCACCCGCGTCGGCCGGCCCCGGTCAGCTCCAGTTGAGCAGACCGATGGCCGCCGTCGTCGTGTCCTCCAGGAAGCCGGACACCTTCATGCCGACCTCGTCCGCGATGCCCGACAGACTGCTGCCGACCTTCTTGGACACGTGGGCCACGGCTCGGCCCTTCCCGAAGAACAGGGCGCTCACGGCGAACGTGCCCAGATTCTTCTTGAAATCGTCCGTCCCCCAGCTCGCGATGACGTTCACGCCGCCCGCCAGCAGGGAGACTCCTCCCGCGATCAGGGAGACGCCGCCGAGGAACGCGGCCGCGCCCTGGCCGACGACCGGGATCCAGCCGACCGCCAGCGCCGCTCCGCCCGCGACGGCCGAGACCGTACCGGCGATGGTGCTGACCCGGCCGGAGTACTTGATCCACTCGTCCTGGGTCAGGCCGAGGAACTCACCGTCCTCCTCCGCCTTGCTCGTGTCGTTGGCGGCGCTGTCGGCCGGGTTCCTGCCGCTCTCCGCGTCCTCCTTCGCCTTGCGTTCCGCTTCGGCCGCGGCGGCGGCGATCTCCTGCTGCCGCTTCTCGCGGGCGATGCGGTGCGCGTCGGAGGCGACCGCGGCCGCCTCCGAGGCGTCCTTGCCCGCCTGCTCGGCGGAGGCGCGGGCGCTCGCCGCGGACTGCGCGGCGGACGCGGCCGATGCCTGGGCCCGCCCGGCGGAGGCGTAGGCCTGGTTCATGGAGTAGTTCGCGGCCCGTGCGGCGGACCGGGCCACCACGGCGGCGCTCTCGGCGCGCTGGGCGGAGGCGGCGGCGCGCGCCGCGGACGCGTCGGCGGCCTCGGCGTTGGTGCGCGCCTTGGTGGCCGCGTCCTCCGCGGCCTTGGCGTAGCCCTTGGCCTTGTCCGCCCAGTCCGCCGCCTCCTCGGCCGCCTGCCGGGCTTCCGCCGCCGCCTTCGAGGCGCGCGCGGCGTCCTCCAGGGCCCGCTGGGCGATCTGCGCGGCGTGCGCGATGGCGGCCCGGATCGCGGCGACGTGCGTCTCGGCGTCGTGGTCGAGGCGGGCGACGTTGAACTGGTCGTGCGCCACGAAGGACCGCCGCATGAGGGCGGACCCCTCCAGGACGACCTTGGCCGCCGAACGGAGATAGGCCCCGCCCTCGTTGAGGATCTTGAAGACCTCGACGGTGTCGTCTTCCTTGACCGCCTCGACGTACTCCGTGCTCAGGAAGCGGAACAGCGCCTCAGGACTGCCGTCGGCGAGGGCCGCCTCCGCCTTGTCCTTGACCGCGCGGCCGGGGTCCTGGCCGAGGATCGTGAAGATCTTGACGCGGTTCTCGGTGGCGGCCGAATCGGTCATGCCCGCTTCGAGGAACGCGCTCGCCGCGTCGGGCTCCTCGCTCTTCAGCGCCACATGCGCGCCGGCCGCGACATCCGGCGCCGCCATCTCGGCCAGGGCGAGGACCGTCTCGCGGTCGTCCTGCCGCTGGGCCGCCGGGCGGTCGACGTCGATCCAGTTGAGGATCTCGTAGTCGCCCGCCGCGAGCGCGAACTCCGCCGCCTGGCGCGTCCACGTCCCGTGGCTGTCGAGCAGTCTGACCGCGGCCTGGCGGCCCGTGGCCACCGCGCGCGGCTGGTCCCCGGCGGTGAGCGCCTCCTGCGCCTGCGCGACGAGATCGCGGATCTCCTGCGCCATCTGGTCGCTCTGGGTGCGCTGGTGGGCGATCCGGTCCAGGGCCTCCTGCTCCTGGGCGGCCTTGAGGCGGGCCGCGACGATGCCGACCTCGGTGTCCTGCTCGATGCGCTGCGCCTCGGCCTCGCGGGCCGCCGCCTCGACCTCCGTCGCCTCCGTGACGGCGTCGGCCGCGGTGTTGGCGGCCTTCACGGCCTCCTCGGCGAAGATGCGGGAGCGCTTGGCGTACTCGACCGCCTCTCCGGCGTGCGCGGCCGCTTCCTCGGCTGCGTCGGCGGCCTTCTCGGCGTGCGCGGCGGCGGAGTTGGCCGCTTTGTGCGCGGCGGAGGCCGCTGCCGCGGCCTTGCCCGCCAGCTGCCGGGAGAGAGCGGCCGCCCGGGTGGCGCGGGCCGCCTGTGCGTTGGCGTCGGCGGCGGCCTCACGGGCCTTGCGGGCCTCGGCGGTGGCGGCGCCGGCGGCGTTGGCCGCGTCGGCGGAGGCGTTGGCGGCGGCCGCGGCGTTGCCGGCCGCGGAGGCGGCGGCGGCACCGGCAGCCGAGGCCTGCGTGGAGGCGATGGAAGCCTGGTCGGCGGCCTTCGCGGCGGTGCGCGCCTTTGCGGCGGCGTCCCGGGCGCCCTTGGCCGCCGAGAGCGCGGCGGATGCCTTGCTCGCGTCACCGGAGGCGGCGATGGCGGCGTTGTAGGCGCGTGAGGCCGCGCGGCCGGCCACGGCGGCGGCCGCGGCGGCCGCCTGTGCGGCGCTCGCCGCCCGCTGCGATGCGGACTGCGCGGCCCGCGAGGCGCTGATCGCGGTCTGCGCCGCGCGAGCGGCCCCGCGTGCCGCGTCGGACGCCTTGTTGGCGGCCGCCGCCGACTTGCGTACGTCGTTCTGCGCGGCCTGGGCCTCGGCCGCCGCGACGAGCGCGGCCTCCTTGGCCTTGATCGCCGCTTCCTTCGCCTGCTCGGACGCGGCGACGGCCTTGTCCGTCTTGAGCCGCGCCTGCTTGCCCTCGCGTTCGACGATCGACACGAGCTGGTCGATCGTGGCCGCTTCCTCGTCGCGCGCACGGGCGATGTGCTGACCGGTGTTCAGGAACCACTGGATCGCCTTCGCGGACCCGTCCTGCAGCGCGCGCTGCGCGTACTCCTTCACCTGGGGCGAGGCGGTGGCGAGGATCTTGAAGACCTCGACCCGTTCGTCCTCCTCCCGGCCGTCGAAGCGGGTTTCGAGGAGGAACTTCTCCAGTGACTCCTGGGTGTCCGCGTCCAGAGCGGTGTTCGCGCGGCTCTTGACGCCCGTGCCGCCGCTCTCCATGACCCGGAGGACCTCGGCCCGGAGGTCGGTCTTGAGCGGCGCCAGATACCCGTCCTTGAGGTACGCGGCGATCGCCTCGTCGCCGCCGGACAGCGCCCGGCCCGCCGCCGCCTGGACGGACCGGCCCGCCCAGGCGAGGCCCTGGAACACGGCCACCCGGTTGTCCTCGGCCCGTGCCGGGGCGAGTTCGCCCGACAGGAACGCCGCGATCCGGGCGTCGTTGCCGAGCAGCGCGGCGGCGGCGGCCTCCCGTACGGCACGGCCACCGGTCAGGTACGCCCACAGCACCTGGCCGCGGTCGGTGTCCGGGAGGTTGTCGGGCAGATCGGAGACGGTGTCCGCGGCGTACGCCGGGGCCCCGGACAGGACGAGCGAGCCGGGAACGGCGGCGACGGCGGTCATCGCGGAGAGCGTGGTGAGGATGCGGCGTCTGCTCCACATGGTGGGTGGCACGACGGAATTCCTTTCGGTGCGGGAACGCTGGACGCGCCCTCACCGGGGTGAGGGCGCCGGTCGCGCTACGCACGGCGGCATGGCGGCACAGCCCCGGGGCTGTCCGGCGGGACAGCCCCGCGGCCGCCCTGCCGCCGGCGCTCCTTCGAGGTGTGTACCGGTCGTCAGCCCGAGGTGACGATCTCCACGAGCACGTGCTCGCGGCCTTCCGGGTCGGCCGTCTCGCCCACCGGGGCCCAGGAGTTGGCCGCCACGTCGTACTGGTGGTCCTCGCCGTCGACCGTGGTGGACAGCTCGGTCGCGTACTCCGTGGTCCGGACGCCGTAGACGGCGGGCAGCTCCAGGCTCAGATAGCCGGAGGGGCCCGTGGTCCGGAAGCAGAACTTGTCGGTGTTCTCGTGACGTACGTAGATCTCCAGCAGATCCGGAGAGCTGCCGCACTGCGCCAGCACGATGTGTCCGTCGCCCCGCTTCAGCAGGATCCCCTGCTCGGCGAGGATCTTGTCGGCCTGGGGATAGGCGAAGTCCTCCACGGCGTAGCCCGGACCCTCGTCCGCCACCGAACTGAGCCTCAACTTCTCCTCGGACGAATCCGGTTGTCCTGCCACGAGTGCTGTCGCGACCACCCCGGACAGGGCGCCCGCAGCCAGGACGGACGTCAGTACGCGCCTTCTCAAAACCCCTCCTCGCATCACCGGAAGGTGTCCCGAGCCCTCTGCTCGTACCCCGCTGTCACCTTCCAGGTGAGCTCAGCCCAACAGCTGCCGCACCCGAAGGCAAGCAAGTCGCGTACGGCATAAGCGACATGGGAGAAAGGGCGCTGTGATCTTCGACACGCCGACGGAAAGGTTGTATGAAGATCGGCGTCGATCGCGTCACGAAGTTTTCCCGAGGTCCGAAAACTGCGCCCCGGCCCCGGAATGCCGTTGCCTCCGCAATCGCGGGGTATGTCGGCGCGCCGCCCGCCCGCCCGGCCGGGCGGGCGGGATGGCCGGAATGCCTATCTTGACCCGCTCATGACATGCCTCCATTCTGTGCCCGTCGCACAGCTCCACCCCCCACCCCGACGGACTCAGGAGACTGCCGCATGCGACCCGACACCGAACGGACGTCCCGGCCGGGAAACCGGCCGGCCAGGACCCGGCGCAACGCCGTACTCGCCGTCCTCCTCGCCCTCGGCCTCGCGGCCCCCGCGACCGCCGTGGCCACCGCCGAGCCCTCGGCCCCGAACGCGGCCGTCGCCGCCGACGGGCGGGTGCTCCAGTACGAGATCACCGGGCGCACCACCCCCGCCGCCCGCACCGACATCGCCCGCGCGGGCGTCTCGATCGACGAGGTGCACGACCACGGCATCGTCATCACCGCGGACGCCGCCCAGGCCAGGAAGCTCCGGCTTCGCGGCCATGTCCTGGAGGCCCTGCCCGCGCCCGACGCCCCCGCGCACGCGGCGGACGGCGTCGGCGCCCAGGACTTCCCGCCCGCCGACTCCCGGTACCACAACTACGCCGAGATGACGGCCGAGATCGACGCGCGCATCGCCGCGAACCCCTCGATCATGAGCAAGCGCGTGATCGGCAAGACCTACCAGGGCCGCGACATCGTCGCCGTCAAGGTCAGCGACAACGTGGCCACCGACGAGGCCGAACCCGAGGTCCTGTTCACCGCGCACCAGCACGCCCGCGAGCACCTGACCGTCGAGATGTCGCTCTACCTGCTCCGCGAGCTCGCCGCCGGCTACGGCACCGACTCCCGGATCACCCAGGCGGTCAACGGCCGTGAGCTGTGGATCGTGCCGGACATGAACCCGGACGGCGGCGAGTACGACATCGCCTCCGGCTCGTACCGCAGCTGGCGCAAGAACCGGCAGCCCAACTCCGGTTCCAGCGCGGTCGGCACCGACCTGAACCGCAACTGGGCCTACAAGTGGGGCTGCTGCGGCGGCTCGTCCTCCAGCCCGTCCTCGGCGACGTACCGCGGTACGGGCCCCGAGTCCGCGCCCGAGACCAAGGTCGTCGCGGACTTCGTCCGCAGCCGGGTGGTCGGCGGCAAGCAGCAGATCACGGCGGCCATCGACTTCCACACGTACAGCGAACTGGTGCTGTGGCCCTTCGGCTACACGTACAGCGACACGGCCCCCGGCATGACCGCCGACGACCGCAACGCGTTCGCGGCCGTCGGCCGCAAGATGGCGGCGAGCAACGGCTACACCGCCGAGCAGTCCAGTGACCTCTACATCACCGACGGGTCGATCGACGACTGGCTGTGGGGCTCGCAGCGCATCTTCGGCTACACCTTCGAGATGTACCCGAGCTCCTCCTGGGGCGGCGGCTTCTACCCGCCCGACGAGGTCATCGAACGCGAGACCGCCCGCAACCGGGACGCGGTGCTCCAACTGATCGAGAACGCGGACTGCATGTACCGGTCGATCGGCAAGGAGGCGCAGTACTGCTAGGGGTCGTCTTCAAAGGTCAGATCCAGAGCATGATGGAGGCGATGGTGACGGCCGCCTGGTAGGACTCGCGGGTTTTGTCATAGCGGGTGGCCAGTCCGCGCCACTGCTTGAGGCGGTTGAAGCAGCGCTCGACGACGTTGCGGCGGCGGTATATGCACCGGTCGAAACCGGGCGGCCGTCCGCCGCGTGTGCTGCGGTTCAGCCGGCCCAGGATCTGGTCGGCGCGTTCGGGGATCGTGTGGGGGATGCCGCGTCGTCGCAGGTAGGCGCGGATCTTTCGAGAGCTGTAGCCCTTGTCGGCGACCACGTGGTCGGGCCGGGAGCGTGGACGCCCGGACCCGACTCTGGGCACGCTGATCGAGTCCATCACCTTCTCGAGGCGGGTGCAGTCGTTGGCGTTGCCGCCCGACAGGACGAAGCCGAGAGGACGGCCGCGCCCGTCGCAGGCCAGGTGGACCTTCGTGCTCAGTCCACCACGGGATCGGCCGAGGGCGTGATCACCCGCTTCGTCCCTGTCGACCGCCCCCTTTTGCCGCCGGCGGCATGCTGGTGGGCCCGAACTATGGTGGAGTCGACCGACACCAGCCAGTCGATGTCCCCGGCCGCGTCCTTCTCCGCCTGGACGGCCCGCAGCATGCGCGAGAACGTCCCGTCCAGCGCCCACCTGCGAAAACGTGTGTACAAGGTCTGCCAGGAACCATAACGTTCCGGCACATCACGCCAGGCTGATCCGGTCCGCAGCTTCCACACGATGCCGTTCAGTACCAGCCGGTCGTCCGAACGAGGCCGCCCCGCAGTCCCCGAACTCGGCAGCAACCGCGACAGCACAGCCCACTCGGCATCCGAAAGCTCATGACGACGCACCATGACAAGCATGATCCCTCATCACCTGATCACCTTTGAAGACGATCTCTAGGGGACGGGGCTCAGCAGCCCGCAGCCGCGGGCTGCTGAGCCCGGCGCCGCCACGGCCGCAGGCGGTACGCAGGCCTGCGGGCCGCCGGGCGGGCGGCGACTCCGGTCGCTGTCACCGCTCACCCGGCGTTACCGGTGGCCCGGCGTGCCCGTGAGGCGTGCACCTGCGGCCTGATCCCCGGGACGGGACGGCTCACAGTGCGAGCAACAGACGATCGCCCGACGCTGTGCGGCCGCCTCCGCCGGGGACCTGGGCAGGTGGGACGGGGCTCGGTACAGTCGTGCCGGCCTGGTGGGGACCCGGGCCGGCTGCGAGGGGGCGTTCGTGGATGTCTTGGGCATGCCTCTGGTCGCCGCGACGAGGGCGCTGCGACAGGCTGTGGCCAGAAAGAAGCTGGTCAATCTGACGGGTCCGCCGGGCGTGGGGAAGAGCCGCCTGGCAGCGGACCTTCCCCACGCCACCTGGGTGGACCTGGACGCCCCGGACCCGTTCACACTCCTGGCACGGACCCTGTCCGACTCCGCCGTGCGCCTGCTGGTCGTGGACGGCGCGGACGGCCGGGGCCGCAGGGAGACGCTCCACAGGGCGCTCCGCGCGGCAGGCGGTCCGGTGGGGCGCCCTGCCGTCGTCGTGATCAGCCGCATCCCTCTCGTGGCAGACCCGTCGTGGGGGGAACTCGACCCGGAGACCATCGCTCTGGGGCCGGCCTGCGACACCAGGATCGGCCTGAGAGCCACCGCACTGGATCCCGGCGCGCGCGCTCTCGTGATCCGCCTGGCGGGCGGCATCCCGCTCCTGGCCGACGTGGCCTGCCGGGCACTGGAGTCCGGCGCGTGCGACAGCGACCCGGGCGCGGTGGCCGACCACGTGGCGGCCGAGGTCGGTGACCGGCTGACGCGAGAACTGCCCGGCCGGCGATGGCAGCACTCCCTGCGGCAACTGGCCACGGTGGGATCGGGTGACGAGCACCTGTTGCGCGGCGGACCTGACGCGTTCGCGGCGCTGGCGGCGCTGAGCATCGTCCGGCGCACCCGGCTGGGACTGCGGCTCTCCGAGCCCTACCGCGCACTGTTCGAGCTCTCCTTCCAGTGGCGCAAGCCCCAGACCCATCGCGGCACCCGCACCAGGGCACGCGCCTACCGGCTGGCGGGGATGGCTGCCACCGACGATCCCGGCCCCCGCTCCCACCTCGCCGAGCAGGGCTTGTTCCTCAGTGGTGATCCGCTGCTGCGCCGGGAGTTGTTCCCGGCCCGGGACAGCCCCGTCCGCATCCGCGGCGCCGAGGGCGGCGACGCCGCCGCCATCGGGGCGCTGATGCGGCAGTGGGCCGTGCACAGCGGCTTCGACGAACGCCGGTGCGACCGGCTGACCGAGCGCTGGGCCGGAGACGACATCGGCGCATTCCGGGTCGCGACCGACCCCCTCGGCAAGGTCATCGGACTCGCCTGCATGCTGCCCGTCGAGCAGCGGACGGAGGGCAGCCTGGAGCCGCTGCTCCAGCAGCACAGCACGGCGGCGTTACAGGGGGGCGGACTCTTCCTGGGGGCGGCTCACTGCCCGGTCCCGTCCGCCCGTGCCCATGTGCTGCGCTCCATCCTGCGCGACGGCGTGAGAAGCGGGCGCCTCATCGTCTCCACGGCCAACCCCGACTACCAGGCGCTGGTCCGTGGCCTCGGCTTCACCGTCCACGGCGGCATCAGGGACGATTTCTACCGCTGCGGCCGCCCCCCGGAGGTCTCCACCCACGTCTTCGACGCGGACCGCCTGACCGGCTGGCTCGGCCTGCTCGCCCAGGAGCCCTCGCAGCGGCGCTCCGGGCCGCCGCGGCCGGGTCCTCCGCTCGCGCCGAAGGAGAAGCAGGTCCTGCTGGCGTACGCCTCCGGACTGACCCTCAAGGCGACCGCACGGCGAGCGGGCATCACCCAGAACACCGCGAAGGACTATCTCGGCCGGGTCAAGGCCAAGTACCGGGCGGCAGGGCGGCCTGCGTCCACCAAGGTCGAACTGGCCCAGCGGGTGCGTGAGGACGGCCTCGACCGCGGCTGAGCACCGAGCCCCCGGGAAGGCCTGCCGCCCGCCGGGCGGCTTCTCCGCATCCCCCGCCGGGGCGGCCCGGGGCGACGCCGGCGGGGGATGCGGACGAGGGGGCTCCTGTCAGCGGCGGTGTAGCCGCCTCGTGGCCCCTGGTGGGGCTCCGCCGCTTCTAGAAGAAGTTCGTGTAGTCGAAGTAGCGGTCGAACCGGGGCGTCCACAGGTCCGGCCAGGGCTCACCGGTGCTGCCGCACGCGCCCAGCACGACCTGGCTGCGCCGGCCCGTGTCACGCAGGCACTGGCCGGTGAAGGTCTCGACCATCTCCCAGTGGTTGCCGCCCCGGTCCTTCCACCGCAGCGTCAGGCAGTCGCCGCCGGTGGCCTGGACGACCCCGGCGCCGGTGGCCTTGCTCGCGTTCACGGTGCCCAGGCAGGTGGCGCCGCCGTACGTCGCGATCACGAAGTTCTCCCCGCCGACCGGGTAGAAGGAGAAGCGCTGATGGTGCCGGCCCTTGCAGTCGAACGTCTGGATCACGGCCCCGACGTTGGTGGACCCGCCGCGGATGTCCAGGCACTTCCAGCTGTAGGACGCCCTGATCTCGTGAATGGCCGCGTTGTACGGGGTCGAGGTGTAGCGGACGTTCGGGTTGCTGTCGGCGTGTGCCACGGCCGGGACGAGCAGCACGAGAAGCGCGACCAGCGAGGTCACGAACCCCTGTCTGCGCAGTCGGCGGTAGATGCTGCTTCGGGTGTTTCGTTCCACGCTTCCTCCTGTGCCGGGATGCTGTTGACCCGCCCGAAACTAACGAGGCCGGACAGGCACCCCCAGCCGCCCGTTCGGGCGGCTTGCGGACGGGCCGGGGAACGCCCGGACGGTCCGTGCGCGCGCCCGGCCGCGCGCACGGAGGAGGCAAGGCTCCCGAGCCGGAGCCGCGCTGCTCCGCATGGCCGATCCGGCGCACACGCGAGTCCGGCTCCCGCTGCCCGCCGGCGAGCGCTTCACGGGATCGGTGTCGTCGGTATTCCTCCCCGCGAGCCGCTTCCGGCCTTATGGTGCCGCTATGTGCGGAATCGTGGGTTATGTCGGTATGCAGTCGGCGCAGGACGTCGTCGTCGCGGGACTCAAGCGCCTCGAATACCGGGGCTACGACTCGGCGGGCGTCGCCGTGCTCGCGGACGGCGGACTCGCCGCCGCGAAGAAGGCGGGCAAGCTCGTCAATCTGGAGAAGGAGCTGGGGGACCGGCCGCTGCCCGCCGGGCGGACCGGGATCGGGCACACCCGCTGGGCGACGCACGGCGCGCCCACCGACGTCAACGCCCACCCGCACCTCGACAACGCGGGCCGGGTCGCCGTCGTGCACAACGGGATCATCGAGAACTTCGCGGCCCTGCGCCGCGAGCTGACGGGGCGCGGGCACGCCCTGGAGTCGGACACCGACACGGAGGTCGTCGGGCACCTGCTGGCCGAGGCGTTCTCGGCGGGCGGGGACCTCGCGGACGCCATGCGGCAGGTGTGCCGGCGGCTGGAGGGGGCGTTCACCCTCGTGGCCGTCCACGCGGACCAGCCGGACGTCGTCGTCGGTGCGCGGCGCAACTCCCCGCTCGTCGTGGGCGTCGGGCAGGACGAGTGGTTCCTCGCCTCCGACGTCGCCGCCTTCATCGACCACACCCGCTCCGCGATCGAGCTGGGCCAGGACCAGGTCGTCGAGCTGGGCCCCGAGGGCGTCACCGTCACCGGGTTCGACGGGGAGCCCGCCGACGTGCGGGAGTACCACGTCGACTGGGACGCCTCCGCCGCCGAGAAGGGCGGCTACGCCTCCTTCATGCTCAAGGAGATCGCCGACCAGCCCCAGGCCGTCGCCGACACCCTCCTTGGCCGGGTCGACGGCGAGGGCGCGCTCCACCTGGACGAGGTCCGCATCCCGGCCGCCGAGCTGCGCGAGGTCGACAAGGTCGTCATCGTCGCCTGCGGCACCGCGTTCCACGCCGGGATGATCGCCAAGTACGCGATCGAGCACTGGACCCGGCTGCCCTGCGAGACCGAGCTGGCCAGCGAGTTCCGCTACCGCGACCCGATCCTCGACCAGCGCACCCTCGTCGTCGCCATCTCCCAGTCCGGCGAGACCATGGACACCCTGATGGCCCTGCGGCACGCCCGCGAACAGGGCGCGAAGGTGCTGGCCATCTGCAACACCAACGGCTCGACGATCCCCAGGGAATCCGACGCCGTGCTCTACACCCACGCCGGGCCCGAGGTCGCCGTCGCCTCCACGAAGGCCTTCCTCACCCAGCTCGTGGCCTGTTACCTCGTCGCCCTCTACCTCGGCCAGGTCCGCGGCACCAAGTGGGGCGACGAGATCCGCACGGTCGTGCGCCAGCTCTCCGCGATCTCCGACGAGGTGGGGAGCGTCCTGTCGACGATGGAGCCGGTCCGCGATCTGGCCCGCTCCCTCGCCCACCACGACACCGTCCTCTTCGTCGGGCGGCACGTCGGCTACCCGGTCGCCCTCGAAGGCGCGCTCAAGCTCAAGGAGCTCGCCTACATGCACGCCGAGGGGTTCGCGGCCGGAGAGCTCAAGCACGGGCCCATCGCGCTCATCGAGGAGGGCCTGCCCGTCGTCGTCATCGTCCCCTCACCGCGCGGGCGTTCCGTGCTCCACGACAAGATCGTCTCCAACATCCAGGAGATCCGGGCCCGGGGCGCGCTCACGATCGTCGTCGCCGAGGAGGGCGACGAGGCCGTCGTCCCGTACGCCGACCACCTCATCACCGTCCCCGCAACGCCTACGCTTCTTCAGCCGCTGGTCGCCACCGTGCCGCTCCAGGTCTTCGCCTGCGAGCTCGCGACGGCCCGCGGCAACGAAGTGGACCAGCCGCGCAATCTGGCGAAGTCCGTGACCGTGGAGTGAGCGAGTGAGCGAACGAGGGTGGGGGCCGTGATCATTGGGGTCGGCATCGACGTGGCCGAGATCGAGCGTTTCGGCGTCGCGCTGGAGCGCACGCCCCAGCTCGCCCACCGGCTCTTCGTCGGGAGCGAGCTGACGCTGCCGAGCGGCGAACGGCGCGGGATCGCCTCGCTCGCCGCCCGGTTCGCCGCGAAGGAGGCCCTGGCCAAGGCGCTCGGCGCACCGGAGGGGCTGCTCTGGAGCGACGCGGAGGTCTGGGTCGAGGAGAGCGGGCAGCCCCGGCTGCGGGTCAGCGGCACGGTCGCCGCCCGCGCCGCCGAGCTGGGCGTACGCGGCTGGCACGTCTCCCTCAGCCATGACGCGGGGGTGGCGTCGGCGGTGGTCATCGCGGAGGGGTGACCGTGCCCGGGCACGTCCCTCGCGGTGCGCCGCCGCGCCGATCTCTGCCGGCGGTCCCGGGGCGAACGCCCCGGCACCGCCGGGCGGCCCGCCCGGCCCGCCACGCCCCGCGGCACTGGCGTCCGGCCCCGTGATCGCGGAGGGTTGGACCCATGCGACGTGCCTACAGCGTGGAGACCGTACGGGCCGCCGAGGCCGCCCTCATGCAACGCCTGCCCGAGGGGGCCCTGATGCAGCGCGCCGCCGCCGGGCTCGCCGCCGCCTGCGGCGACCTGCTGCGGCGCAACGGGCGGGTGTACGGGTCCCGGGTCCTGCTCCTCGTCGGCAGCGGCGACAACGGCGGCGACGCGCTCCACGCGGGCGCCCGCCTGGCCCGCCGGGGCGCCGGCGTGCGGGCCCTGCTGCTCGCCCCCGACCGGGCCCACCCCGGCGGCCTCGCCGCGTTCCGCGCCGCCGGGGGACAGGTCGTCGACGGGCCGGACGGGCTCGGCGCGCTCGACCTCGTCGTGGACGGCATCACCGGGATCGGCGGGCGCGGCGGGCTGCGCGAGGACGCCACCGAGGTGGTCCACGCGGTGACCCGGGACCGTACGCCGGTGATCTCCGTCGACCTGCCGAGCGGGGTCGAGGCCGACACCGGGGAGGTGCACGGCGAGGCCGTCCGGGCGGACGCCACCGTCACCTTCGGGACGTACAAGCCGGGTCTCCTGGTCGACCCGGCCGCCGAACACGCGGGCGCCCTGCGGCTGGTGGACATCGGGCTCGGCCCGGAGCTGCCCGAGCCGCCGGACCTGGAGGCGCTCCAGTACGCGGACGTGGCCGCGCTGCTGCCGGTGCCGGGCGCGGAGAGCGACAAGTACCGGCGCGGCGTCGTCGGCGTCGTCGCCGGGTCCGAGCGCTACCCGGGCGCCGCCGTCCTCGCCGTCGCGGGCGCGCTGCGCGGCGGGGCCGGGGCCGTACGGTACGTCGGACCGGGCGCGGACGCGGTCATCGCCCGGTTCCCCGAGACCCTGGTGCACGCCGGGCCGCCGTCGAAGGCCGGGCGGGTGCAGGCCTGGGTGGTCGGGCCGGGGCTGGGGGACGGGCGGGCGGCGGAGGCCGCCGTGGCCGACGTGCTCGCCGCCGACGTGCCCGTGCTCGTCGACGCGGACGGGCTGCGGCTGCTGGACGCCGGGACCGTCCGGACCCGGACCGCCCCCACCGTCCTCACCCCGCACGCCGGGGAGGCCGCCGCGCTGCTCGGGACGGCCCGTGAGGAGGTCGAGTCCGGCCGGCTCACCGCCGTGCGCGAACTGGCCGCCCGCTACCGCGCCACCGTGCTCCTGAAGGGCTCCACCACCCTGATCGCGGAAGCCCGCGACACCCCCGTACGGGTCAACCCGACCGGCACGTCCTGGCTCGCCACGGCGGGCAGCGGCGACGTCCTCTCCGGGCTCACCGGATCCCTGCTCGCGGCCGGGCTCGCCCCGCGTGACGCCGCGTCCGTGGGCGCCTACCTGCACGGGCTCGCCGCCCGGCACGGTTCCGGCGGGGCCCCGGTCTCCGCGCAGGACGTCGCCGACGGCATCCCGGCCGCCTGGCGCGACGTGCGGGCGGGGTGAGCCGGGGCGACGGTGGAGAACGTGAGCGAACCCGTACGCGTACGCCGGGTCCACGACCCGGTCGAGGAAGCCGACGGCACCCGTGTGCTGGTCGACCGGCTCTGGCCCCGGGGCGTGTCCAGGGAACGGGCCGCCGTCGACGTCTGGCTCAAGGACGTGACGCCCTCCGGCGCACTGCGCACCTGGTACCACCACGACCGCGCGGACCGGCGCGAGGAGTTCGTCGAGCGCTACCGCGCCGAGCTGGACGACACCGCGCACACCGAGGCGGTCGAGCGGCTGGCGGGCCTCGTGCGGGACGGCGGGCCCGTCACCCTGATCACGGCGGCCAAGGACGTCGGGGACAGCCATGTGCCCGTGCTGGTCGACCACCTCCAGCATGTGATGAAACGTACATAGGACCGGATACCGGCGTGCGCTGCCGGGGAGGCGGCCGACGCCTCTGAGACACTGGGCGCGATGAACGAGACAGCGTCCCTGAGAGCCCGTGCCGAGATCGACCTCGCCGCGCTGCGCGCCAATGTGCGCGTTCTGCGCGAGCGGGCGGCCGGCGCGCAGCTCATGGCCGTCGTGAAGTCCGACGGGTACGGGCACGGCGCGGTGCCCTGCGCGCGAGCCGCGCGGGCGGCCGGGGCGACCTGGCTCGGCACCGCCACCCCGCACGAGGCGCTCGCCCTGCGGGCGGCCGGGCTCGACGGCCGGATCATGTGCTGGCTGTGGACACCCGGCGGGCCCTGGCGCGAGGCGGTCGAGGCCGGCATCGACGTGTCGGCCGGCGCCATGTGGGCGCTGCGCGAGGCCGTCGCCGCCGCCCGGTCCGCGGGCCGCCCGGCCCGTGTCCAGCTCAAGGCCGACACCGGTCTCGGCCGGGGCGGCTGCCAGCCCGCCGACTGGCCCGAACTGGTCGGCGCGGCCCGCGACGCCGAACGGGCCGGACACCTCCGGATCACCGGACTCTGGTCCCACTTCGCCTGCGCCGACGAGCCGGGCCACCCCTCGATCGCCGCCCAGCTCGACGTCTACCGCGACATGGTGGCGTACGCCGAGAAGGAGGGCGTGGAGCCCGAGGTGCGGCACATGGCCAACTCCCCGGCCACCCTCACGATCCCCGAGGCGCACTTCGACCTCGTCCGGACCGGCATCGCGATGTACGGCATCTCGCCCGCTCCCGAGCTGGGCACCTCCGCCGAGCTCGGGCTGCGCCCCGTGATGACGCTCTCCGCGTCCGTCGCCCTGGTCAAGGACGCCCCGGCCGGACACGGCGTCAGCTACGGCCACCACTACACGACCCCCGCCGACACGACCCTCGGCCTGATCCCCGTCGGCTACGCGGACGGCGTCCCGCGCCACGCGTCGGGCAGCGGGCCCGTCCTGGTCGGCGGGAAGGTGCGCACGGTCGCGGGCCGGGTCGCCATGGACCAGTTCGTCGTCGACCTCGGCGGCGACCGCCCCGAGGCGGGCGCGGAGGCGGTCCTGTTCGGGCCGGGCGACCGGGGCGAGCCGACCGCGCAGGACTGGGCGGAGGCCGCGGGCACCATCGCGTACGAGATCGTCACCCGCATCGGCGCCCGGGTGCCCCGGGTGCACGTGAACGAGACGCCCGACGAGACGGCCGGAGGCGTGCCGCGGTGAGCGAGAGCAGCGCGGAGGCCGTGGTGGCCGCCACCGCGAACGCGGCCGGTGCGGCGGGCTGGCGGCGGGCCGGGATCGCCGGGGCCGCGATAGGGGTGCTCGCCGCCGGCGCGGCGGCCGGGGTCGCCGTCGAGCGGCTCACCGTCGGGCGCGGCATGCGCAAGAAGGCCCGCCTGGCGCTGGACGCGACCGGCCCCTACGGCTCGCTGCGCGGCACGCCGGGCCGGGCCGTCGCCGACGACGGCACCGAGCTGTACTACGAGACCGACGAGGTGGAGGCCGCGACGACGGCCGACGAGGGCGCGTCCGGGTCCCGCCGCCGCCGGCTCTTCGGGCGCAGGGCGCCCGCCCCGGTCACCGTCGTCTTCAGCCACGGCTACTGCCTGGGCCAGGACTCCTGGCACTTCCAGCGGGCCGCCCTGCGCGGCCTCGTCCGCGCCGTCTACTGGGACCAGCGCAGCCACGGACGCTCCGAGCGCGGGCGATCGCAGGCGGACGGCGTGCCGCTCGGCATCGACCAGCTCGGCCGCGACCTGAAGGCGGTCATCGACGCGGCGGCCCCCGAGGGCCCGGTGGTGCTGGCCGGGCACTCCATGGGCGGCATGACGATCATGGCGCTGGCCGACCAGTACCCGGCCCTGATCCGGGACCGGGTCGCCGCCGTCGCGCTGATCGGCACCTCCAGCGGCAAGCTCGGCGAGGTCACCTTCGGGCTGCCGGTGGCGGGCGTGAACGCGGTGCGCCGGGTGCTGCCGGGCGTGCTGAGGGCCCTCGGCTCGCAGACGGAGCTGGTGGAGCGGGGGCGGCGGGCCACCGCCGACCTCTTCGCCGGGCTGATCAAGCGGTACTCGTTCGGCTCGAAGGACGTGGACCCGGCGGTCGCCCGGTTCGCGGAGCGACTGATCGAGGCCACCCCGATCGATGTGGTCGCCGAGTTCTACCCGGCGTTCACCGAGCACGACAAGAGCGGCGCGCTGCCCGGGTTCCGGGACGTGCCCGTGCTGATCCTGGCCGGGGACCAGGACCTGGTCACGCCCAGCTCGCACAGCGAGGCGATCGCGGACGTCCTGCCCGACGCCGAGCTGGTGATCGTGCCGGACGCCGGGCACCTGGTGATGCTGGAGCACCCGGAGACCGTCACGGACCGGCTGGCCGACCTGCTCGTCCGCAGCGGCACGGTGCCGGCCGCTAACGTTGGCGGACATGGAAGCACCGCACAGCAGCCCGGCCGCTGAGGCCGTTCCCGAGGCCGTGGGGACGACCGTTCCCGACCCCGCCGGGGCCGCGCCCGAGGCCGTCACCGTGACGCTCACCGTCACCTCCCCCGAACAGATGCAGGATCTGGGCCGCAGACTGGCCCAGGTGCTGGCCCCCGGCGACCTGGTGATGCTCACGGGCGAGCTGGGCGCCGGGAAGACGACCCTGACGCGGGGTCTGGGCGAGGGCCTCGGCGTGCGCGGCGCGGTCACCTCGCCCACCTTCGTCATCGCCCGCGTGCACCCCTCGCTGGTCCAGGGCCCCGCCTTGGTCCACGTCGACGCGTACCGCCTGGGCGGCGGGCTCGACGAGATGGAGGACCTGGACCTGGACGTGTCGCTGCCGGAGTCGGTGGTGGTCGTGGAGTGGGGCGACGGCAAGGTCGAGGAGCTCTCGGAGGACCGGCTGCGGGTCCTCATCGACCGTGCGCGGGGCGAGACCGACGACGAGCGGCGCGAGGTGACCCTGGTGGGCATCGGGGCGCGCTGGGCGGGCCTGCGGGAGCAGCTGGCGTAACGCGCCGGGGGTGGCCTTCCCGACAGGGCGTCGGTAAATTGTTGCGCGGGAGACCGTGGTCATGGTCACATGGGCACGAGGCGTGGTTAGGCTTACCTAACCGCGCCCTCCACCGGAGCCCCCAGGAGGCATCCATGCCGACGCCCGAGCGCGCAGCGCGACCCCAGCCGCGATCGACTCCGTCCGCCCCGTCCGTCCTGTCGATGAGAGACCTGCTGGCCTCGTGCGCCGCGGCCACCGCGGTCTCCACCCCGCCGAGCGACACCACGGACGCGTCGCCCGACACGGTGGGCCGGGACGCGGGCGGCGGCCACGCGGACGCGGTCCGGCGCCGCGCGGCGTAGGGGCCGGTCGCGGAAGCGCCGCGTGCCGTGCGGCGCCCGACGCAAGCGGCGTGCTGCCGGAAGACCCCGCGACGCGCGTCACGGGCCCGTGAGAGGCCGAAGGCCCGGCCGGGCCCGGTGGCGACGGGGCCGGGCCCGATGAGGACGGATCCGCAGGACCACGGGGCTACGGGACGACGACGACCTTCGCGTTGATCGTCGCGAAGGTCCACATCGCGTCGCCGTCCGCGCGCTTCATCCGTACGCCCCCGGTCTTCGACATCGGGTCCGGAGTGGCCATCGAGCCGTCCTGCGCGGCGCTGAAACCGACCGCGACCTGGTCCACGTTCGCGAAGCGGACCACGTGCTCGATCGGGACGCCGTCCGAGCCCCGGACCGTGCCCGAGCGCGAGGTGACCCGGTGGACCCCGGGCGGCGGGCTGACCGGGCTCGGCATGACCGTGAAGGTCCGGATCGACTTGCCGTCCTCGTTGACCAGCCACACCCGGCGGTCCTTCAGCGCGTACACGACGCGCTCGCCCGTGCCGGACGCCGCCGGGACCGCCAGCGGATCGACCGGCTCCGGCTTGGCGGAGGGTTCGGCCGGGGCCGTGGCGGAGGACTTCGGGCCCGGCGAGGAGGCCACCGACTCGGGGGCGTTGGCCGAGGCCTGGTAAGCGAGGAAGGCGACCGCGGCGATCGCCGCGGCGGTGAGCCCGGCCACGATTCCCGAGCTGCTCCTTGCCACCTGAACTCCCCTTTCGGCGGCCGTCTGCCGCATGTCGTACAAGCGTTTACGTCGTACCCGCGGATACCCGGTGACGGTAGCAGCAGCGCGGGCACGGTCCGGGACGCCGTACGGACGCCGTAACGCCGTCGGCGGAGCCGTAGGCTGTTCGCGTGCTCTTGCTCGCCATGGATACCGCCACACCCGCCGTCACCGTCGCCCTGCACGACGGCACGTCCGTCATCGCCTCCTCGGGGCAGGTCGACGCCCGCAGGCACGGGGAGCTGCTCCTGCCCGCCGTCGACCGGGTCCTCGCCGAGGCCGGGACGAGGCTCGACGCCGTGACGGACGTGGTCGTGGGCATCGGCCCCGGCCCGTACACCGGCCTGCGCGTCGGCCTGGTCACCGCCGCCACCTTCGGCTCCGCCCTCGCCGTGCCGGTCCACGGCCTGTGCACCCTGGACGGGATCGCGTACGCCGCGGGGCAGGACGGCCTGGAGGGCCCCTTCGTCGTGGCGACGGACGCCCGCCGCAAGGAGGTGTACTGGGCGCGGTACGAGAACGCCCGCACCCGTACGGGCGAACCCGCGGTCGACCGGCCCGCCGACATCGCCGGAGCCCTCGCCGGGCTCCCGGTCGTCGGAGCGGGCGCGGTGCTCTACCCCGAGTCCTTCCCGGACGCGCGCGGCCCCGAGCACGTCTGTGCGGGGGCGCTCGCCGGGCTCGCCGCCGAGCGGCTGGCCGCCGGGCAGGAGCTGCCGGAGCCGCAGCCGCTCTACCTGCGCCGCCCCGACGCCCAGGTCCCGAAGAACTACAAGGTGGTCACCCCCACGTGAGCGCCACCACCGCCGTACTGCGCGAGATGCGCTGGTGGGACATCGAACCCGTGCTGGAGCTCGAACACGCGCTGTTCCCGGACGACGCCTGGTCGCCCGGCATGTTCTGGTCCGAGCTGGCCCACGCCCGCGGGCCCGGCGCCACCCGCCACTACGTCGTCGCCGAGGAGCCCGCCACCGGGCGTATCGTCGGATACGCGGGGCTCGCCGCCCTCGGGGACCTCTCCGACGTCCAGACCATCGCGGTCAGCCGCGAGGCCTGGGGCACCGGCCTCGGATCGGAGCTGCTCGGCGACCTGCTGAAGGCGGCGACCGCCTTCGAGTGCGCCACCGTGCTGCTGGAGGTCCGGGTCGACAACACCCGCGCGCAGAAGCTGTACGAGCGCTTCGGCTTCGAGCCGATCGGCTTCCGGCGCGGCTACTACCAGCCGGGGAACATCGACGCCCTGGTCATGCGCCTCACCATGCACGAACACGCAGCGGACACCGCACCAGAGACCGGGACTGAATGATGGCTGCCGACGAACCCCTCGTACTCGGCATCGAGACCTCCTGCGACGAGACCGGCGTCGGCATCGTGCGCGGCACGACCCTGCTCGCCGACGCCGTCGCCTCCAGCGTCGACACCCACGCCCGCTTCGGCGGCGTCGTGCCGGAGATCGCCTCCCGCGCCCACCTGGAGGCGATGGTCCCCACGATCGAGCGCGCCCTGAAGGAGGCCGGGGTCAGCGCCCGCGACCTCGACGGGATCGCCGTCACCTCGGGCCCCGGGCTCGCCGGAGCGCTGCTCGTCGGCGTCTCGGCCGCGAAGGCGTACGCCTACGCCCTCGGCAAGCCGCTCTACGGGGTCAACCACCTCGCCTCCCACATCTGCGTCGACCAGCTGGAGCACGGGCCGCTGCCCGAGCCGACGATGGCCCTGCTGGTCAGCGGCGGACACTCCTCCCTGCTGCTGGCCCCCGACATCACCAGCGACGTCCGCCCGCTCGGCGCGACGATCGACGACGCGGCGGGCGAGGCCTTCGACAAGATCGCCCGGGTGCTGGACCTCGGTTTCCCCGGCGGCCCCGTCATCGACCGGCTGGCCCGCGAGGGCGACCCGAAGGCCATCGCGTTCCCGCGCGGTCTGACCGGCCCGCGCGACGCCCCCTACGACTTCTCCTTCTCCGGGCTGAAGACGTCCGTGGCGCGCTGGATCGAGGCGAAGCGCGCGGCGGGCGAGGAGGTGCCCGTCCGGGACGTGGCCGCGTCCTTCCAGGAGGCCGTGGTGGACGTGCTCACCCGCAAGGCCGTCCGGGCCTGCCGGGACGAGGGCGTCGACCACCTGATGATCGGCGGCGGCGTCGCGGCCAACTCCCGGCTGCGCGCGCTGGCCGAGGAACGGTGCGAGCGGGCCGGCATCCGGCTGCGGGTGCCCCGACCGAAGCTCTGCACCGACAACGGCGCGATGGTCGCCGCGCTCGGCGCGGAGATGGTCGCCCGCAACCGGCTCCCCTCCGACCTGGAGCTGTCGGCGGACTCCTCGCTGCCGGTGACGGAGCCGCACGTTCCGGGGGCCGCGCACTCCCATTCCCACTCCCACGACCACGTGCACGAGATCAGCAAGGACAACCTGTACTCATGAGCGGCGCGGCCATCGTCCTGATGTGGGAGGCCCGCGCCGTCGAGGGCCGGGGCGGCGAACTCCTGGAATGGGCGCGCGCCCGCTCCGCCGAGCTGTCCCGCGAACCCGCCCGCCGTGAACTCCTGCGCGCCCCGCAGGACCGGGTGCTCGTGATGACCTGGTGGCCGGACGCCTCGTACGGTGACGACCTCCCCGAACTCCCCGAGCCCGACGCGGCCCTGATCACCCGGGCCGTGCACCGGTGGCGGTTCGAAACGGTGGGGTGAGGCGCGGGGTCCTGCCGCGTGTCCGATGAGTCCGGGCGGCGGGCCCGGTCTACCTTCCACGACGTCCGGGCCGCCCGGCCCGGACGGGTGGACGGCCCGAAGAGGTGAAGGACATGCAGAAGATCACCCCGTGTCTCTGGTTCGACGGTCAGGCCGAGGAAGCGGCCGAGCACTACGTCGCGATCTTCGGCGGTGACTCCCGGATCGGGGACATCACCTACTACGGCGACGAGGCCCCCGGCCGGAAGGGCTCGGTGCTCACCGTCGGCTTCCGGCTCGCCGGGCAGGACTGGACCGGGCTCAACGGCGGACCGCAGTTCCCTTTCACCGAGGCGATCTCGCTCTCCGTCGACTGCGCCGACCAGGCCGAGGTGGACCGGTTCTGGGGCGCGCTCTCGGAGGGCGGCGAGGAGGGCCGGTGCGGCTGGCTCAAGGACAGGTTCGGGGTGTCCTGGCAGATCGTGCCGAGGGAACTGCCGCGTCTGCTCGCCGACCCGGACCCGGCGAAGGCGGCCCGCACCATGAAGGCGATGCTGGGCATGGGCAAGCTGGACCTCCAGGCCCTGCGGGACGCCTGACCGGCGGCGCGTCGCCGCTTCAGGCGTCGCGCCCCCGCCAGGACGGGGCACACGGCCTCCCCGGGGCCGGATCGGTAGTGTTCCGCGCATGCCACGCCGTGCCCCGCTCCCGCCTCCTCCTCCGCCCGTCCGGATCCGGTCCTGGCCCGACCGCGAGGCGATGCTCGCCGACCGGGCGGTGGTCCTGGGCGAGCTGGTGAGGATGCACGTGGGGCTCGGGCGGCTCGGGCTGCTGTGGATGTGGGCGGCGCTCGCCGCGGCCGGCTGGAGCCTGGCGGGCTCGGGGCTCGTCTTCATCGAGCAGGGGGCCGACTTCTTCAGCGGCGTCGCCGGAGTCGTCGGCCTGGTCGTCGGCGCGGCGGCCCTGATTCCGGCCGTCGTCCTCGTCTGCCTGGGCATCTCCCGGGACCGCGAGGTCCGTTCGCTGCTCCACGCGTGGGGCACGCTGGACCGCGACCCGGAGCGCGACCGGCGGCTGCGGATGCCCGGGACGAGCCTCACCTGGCTGCTGCTGTCGTTCCTCCTGGGCGCCGTGGGCCTCGCCCTCTGCGTGATCGGCCCCGCGAGCGCCCGGCCCGGCCGGGAGACGTACGGGCTGGTCGCCCTGGTCATGGGCGTCGGCATGGTCGCCTGGCTGACCGCGCTGGTCGGCGGGGCGACCGCCCTCGCCCACCGCCGCTGGGTGGTGCGCGTGCTGCTGGGCGGCGGCAGCGGTCCGGGCACGGGGGCCGGACCGGTCAGCCCAGCGGGTGCCCGATCAGCATCGTCGGCGCCCCCGCCACCCGGGTCAGGAACACCGTCGCCGCGTGCGGACCGCTCAGCTTCATCCGCCGCCGCAGCTCCTCCGGTTCGACCGCGGAACCCCGCTTCTTGACGGTCAGCACCCCGACCTGACGCTCCCGCAGCAGTGTTTTCAGCCTCTTCATGCTGAACGGCAGTTCGTCGGTGATCTCGTACCCGGCGACGTACGGCGAGGAGTACGGCTCGTCGCTCGTGATGTACGCGATCGTCTCGTCCACCAGCCGCCCGCCGCACCGCTCCACGAGATCCGCGACGAGGCGGGCCCGGATCACCGCGCCGTCCGGCTCGTACAGATAGCGCCCGACCGGGCCCACCGGCGGGGCCGGCAGCGGGGCCGGGGCGCTCAGGGTCGCCCCGTACGGCAGCACCGTGGCCCGGAACGCGCCCGGCGCGAAGCCCTCCCCGTACCAGAGGACCGCCTCCTTCACGTCCCCGCCGTCCGAGATCCACTCGGCCTCCGCCTCCGGGCCGATCGCCTCGTGCGGGATGCCCGGGGCGATCTTCAGGGCCGCCCTCGGGGCCTTCAGCGCGGCGGCCGTGGCCCAGGACAGCGGGGGTGAGTACGCCTCCGGGTCGAAGATCCGCCCGCCCGTCGCCCGGCCGCCCCGGCCGGACCCGCCGCGGGCGCCGCGCCGGGCCGGGTCCACGAAGACCGCGTCGTACGGGGAGGTGTCGACCTCCGTGACGTCGGCGCACCGCACCTCGATCAGGCCGTCCAGGCCGAGCGCCGCCGTGTTGGCGCGGACCACCTCGGCGGTGAGCGGGTCGCGGTCCACGGCGAGCACAAAGATCCCGGCGCGGGCCAGCGCGATCGCGTCGCCGCCGATCCCGCAGCACAGGTCGGCCACGCTGCGCACGCCGAGCCCGGCGAACCGGGCGGCGCGGTGGGCGGCGACCGTGGTGCGGGTGGCCTGCTCGACCCCGTCGGGCGTGAAGTACATCCGGTAGGCGTCCTCGGCCCCGAACTTGGCGACCGCCCGCTGCCGCAACCGGGCCTGGCCCAGGGCCGCCGACACCAGCTCCGCCGGGTGCGTGCGGCGCAGCCGGGTCGCGGTGGCCAGCTCGTCGGCGGGGTCGTGGTCGCGCAGCTCGGCCAGCAGCTGTTCGCCCTCGCGGGAGCGCAGCGCGGCGAAGGCGGCGCGGCCGGGGTCGTCGGACGGGGCGGAGGGGGTCGTTGCGTTCACCCGGTCCATTGTGACCGCTGCGCCGGTGCGGGTCCCTGTGGGCCGCCCGGGGGACCGGGCGGGGCCGCTCGCGGTGTCGGGAGGGCGCACGGGGTGGCGGCTGGCAGGATGCGGCGCCATGCAGCTAGTACGACAAAACGAAAAGTCAGGCGTCAATCGGCTGAGATCGGGCACCGTCGTGCTGGCGGCCCTGCTGGCCGCCGCCGTCGGCTCCGGATGCGCGGCGGAGACGGGCGGCGGCACGGGGGCTCCCGGCGCACCCGCGAAGCCCGCCGCGGACCGGTCGGGCGACGCGTCCCCGCAGGCCGGGCCCGCCCGGCCGCCGGACTCGTACGCCGAGACGGTCCGGAAGAAGCAGGCCGCGCGAGCCGTCGCGGCGAAGAAGTGGCGGCTGGCCAAGACCCCGCTCGCGGCCCCCGAGCCGCCGAGGACCAAGCCGCGCATCACCACCCGCAAGGGCTTCGAGGTCCGGGACGACCAAGGGCTGCCGCCGGTCTTCACGACCGTCCCGACCAAGGAGAAGATCGTCTTCCTGACGATCGACGACGGGGCGGAGAAAGACCCCGAGCTGCTGCGGATGATGAGCGAACTGTCCATCCCCTACAGCGCGTTCGTCAGCGACTACGTCATCAACGACGACTACGGCTACTTCACGAAGATGCAGCGGCGCGGGGTGGCCATCAGCAACCACACCCTCAACCACCGCTATCTGCCCGGCCTCTCCTACGCCGAGCAGAAGCGGGAGATCTGCGGCCAGCAGGAGAAGATCCTCAAGCGCTACGGCAAGCGCCCCACCCTCTTCCGCCCGCCCTACGGCAACTACAACCGCGACACCCTCGTCGTCGCCAAGTCCTGCGGGATCACCGCCGTACCGCTGTGGTCCGCCGAGGCATTCCCCGACCGCATGGAATGGCGCGAGTGGGACCAGGACCTGCACCCCGGCGACATCGTCCTCACCCACTTCCGGGGCAAGGAGGACTGGAAGGGCTCCATGCC
This sequence comes from Streptomyces sp. YPW6, assembly GCF_018866325.1. Taxonomy (NCBI): domain Bacteria; kingdom Bacillati; phylum Actinomycetota; class Actinomycetes; order Kitasatosporales; family Streptomycetaceae; genus Streptomyces; species Streptomyces sp. YPW6. Next base: position 2,811,256 of record NZ_CP076457.1, on the reverse strand, counting down.
CGACATGATCCGCCACGTCATGAAGACCATCACGGACAAGGGGTACGCGGTGGCGAAGCTGGAGGACTACGTCTGATCCGCGCCCTGCCCCGTACCCGCCGGGACGGCACGAGGGTGGTGAATTGGCACTCCGCTTGACCGAGTGCTAATCGCGGTCATAGTCTCGGGTCTGGCACTCCCCCCTGGAGAGTGCCAGCACCACTCTGCGCGACAGGGCAGGTCCGGCACCCGCGACGACGGATCGGTCCGATCGCCACCCACAGACTGTTAAACCCCGTGAGATCTCCGAAGGGGGAGACCGGATCGTGTCGACCACCAGCTCCAAGGTTGCGATCAAGCCGCTCGAGGACCGCATCGTGGTCCAGCCGCTCGACGCCGAGCAGACCACGGCTTCCGGCCTGGTCATTCCGGACACCGCGAAGGAGAAGCCCCAGGAGGGCGTCGTCCTCGCCGTGGGCCCGGGCCGCTTCGAGAACGGCGAGCGGCTTCCGCTCGACGTCAAGACCGGCGACGTCGTCCTGTACAGCAAGTACGGCGGCACCGAGGTGAAGTACAACGGCGAGGAGTACCTCGTCCTTTCGGCCCGCGACGTCCTCGCGATCGTCGAGAAGTAATTCACCCACGTTTGCTTGTGTTCTGCGCCCCTGGCCCCCTGCGAAGTAACTAGCCGGGCGGCGAGGGGCGCAGTTCATTTTGAGAGGGATACAGCCCATGGCGAAGATTCTGAAGTTCGACGAGGACGCCCGTCGCGCCCTTGAGCGCGGCGTCAACAAGCTTGCCGACACGGTCAAGGTGACGATCGGCCCCAAGGGCCGCAACGTCGTCATCGACAAGAAGTTCGGTGCCCCCACCATCACCAACGACGGTGTCACCATCGCGCGCGAGGTCGAGCTCGACGACGCGTACGAGAACCTCGGCGCCCAGCTCGTCAAGGAGGTGGCGACCAAGACCAACGACGTAGCGGGTGACGGCACCACCACCGCGACCGTCCTGGCCCAGGCGCTCGTCCGCGAGGGTCTGCGCAACGTCGCCGCCGGCGCCTCCCCGGCCGCCCTGAAGAAGGGCATCGACGCCGCCGTCAAGGCCGTGTCCGAGGAGCTGCTCGCCACGGCCCGCCCGATCGACGACAAGGCCGACATCGCCGCCGTCGCCGCGCTCTCCGCGCAGGACCCGCAGGTCGGCGAGCTCATCGCGGACGCGATGGACAAGGTCGGCAAGGACGGTGTCATCACCGTCGAGGAGTCCAACACCTTCGGCCTGGACCTGGAGTTCACCGAGGGCATGGCCTTCGACAAGGGCTACCTGTCCCCGTACATGGTGACCGACCAGGAGCGTATGGAGGCCGTCCTCGACGACCCGTACATCCTGATCCACCAGGGCAAGATCGGCGCCATCCAGGAGCTGCTCCCGCTCCTGGAGAAGGTCATCCAGGCCGGTGGCTCCAAGCCGCTCCTGATCATCGCCGAGGACGTCGAGGGCGAGGCGCTCTCCACCCTCGTCGTCAACAAGATCCGCGGCACCTTCAACGCCGTCGCGGTGAAGGCCCCGGGCTTCGGCGACCGCCGCAAGGCCATGCTCGGCGACATCGCCACCCTCACCGGTGCGACCGTCATCGCCGAGGAGGTCGGCCTCAAGCTCGACCAGGCCGGTCTGGACGTGCTCGGCACCGCCCGCCGCGTCACCGTCTCCAAGGACGACACGACCATCGTCGACGGCGGCGGCAACGCCGAGGACGTCAAGGGCCGCGTCAACCAGATCAAGGCCGAGATCGAGGCCACGGACTCCGACTGGGACCGCGAGAAGCTCCAGGAGCGCCTCGCGAAGCTGGCCGGCGGCGTGTGCGTCATCCGCGTCGGCGCCGCCACCGAGGTGGAGCTGAAGGAGAAGAAGCACCGCCTCGAGGACGCCATCTCCGCCACCCGCGCCGCGGTCGAGGAGGGCATCGTCTCCGGCGGTGGCTCCGCCATCGTCCACGCCGTCAAGGTCCTGGAGGGCAACCTCGGCAAGACCGGCGACGAGGCCACCGGTGTCGCGGTCGTCCGCCGCGCCGCCGTCGAGCCGCTGCGCTGGATCGCCGAGAACGCCGGCCTGGAGGGTTACGTCATCACCTCCAAGGTCTCCGAGCTCGACAAGGGCCAGGGCTTCAACGCCGCCACCGGCGAGTACGGCGACCTGGTCAAGGCCGGCGTCATCGACCCGGTCAAGGTCACCCGCTCCGCCCTGGAGAACGCCGCGTCCATCGCCTCGCTGCTGCTCACGACCGAGACCCTGGTCGTCGAGAAGCCGGCCGAGGAGGAGGCCGACGCCGGTCACGGCGGCCACGGCCACTCCCACTAGTACCGCCCGTACCGCTTTCGGTACGCGCTCGTCGGTACACCCGAGGCCCGGTGCCCCCGTCGCGGGGGCACCGGGCCCCGGTGCGTTCCGGGCCGGCCGGTCCGGGCGGATCCCTCAGCCCGGCGGACACGCCCCCAGCAGGATCGGCGGTCCGTCCGTCCCGGCCGCCGCGGCCGCCGTCGGTGCGAGGCGGACGGGCCGCCTACTGCGGACCGTACTTGCGCCCCGTCCGCGAGGTGACCCCGCCGAGCAGCCCCCGCGGCGCGACCTTGACCAGCCCCATCAGCGCCTTGTAGCGCGGGTCCGGGATCGACACCGTCCTTCCCCGCGTCAGATCCGCCAGCGCGGACGCCACCAGCTTGTCCGCGTCGAGCCACATCCAGTTCGGGATGTTGTCCGTGCCCATCCCCGCCCGCTCGTGGAACTCCGTCCGGACGAACCCGGGGCACAGCACCATCATCCGCACCCCCGACCCGGCCAGGTCCCGCGCCGCGCCCTGGGTGAACTGCACGACCCAGGACTTCGACGCCCCGTACGTACCGCGCGGCACGAACGCCGCGACGGACGCCACGTTCACGACCCCGCCCCGGCCCCGCTCCCGCATCCCGGCGACCGCCGCCGAGGTCAGCCGCAGGACGGCCTCGCAGTGCACCTTCAGCATCGTCAGCTCGTCGGCCATGGACACCTCCAGGAAGCGTCCCTTGTTGCCGAACCCGGCGTTGTTGACCAGCAGGTCGACCGGGTGCCTGCGGTCCGCGAGCCGCTTCTCGACCGTCTCGATACCGCCGTCCGTGGACAGGTCGGCGCTCAGCACCTCCGCCTCGATGCCGTGCCGGTCGTGCAGTTCCGTGGCCTGTTCGCGCAGCCGCGCGGTGTCCCGCGCCACCAGCACCAGGTTGTGCCCCTGGGCCGCGAGCCGCCGCGCGAACGCGGCCCCGATACCCGCCGTCGCGCCCGTGATCAGTGCAGTCGTCATACGCGGCACGTTAGTGCCCCCAGGGACCGGGCCCTCACCCGCCCGCCGCCCCTCCTGCACCACCGCGAACCGGCCTGTCACCCCGTCGGCCCCGCTGAGCCGCCGCCACGGGAACGCCCCGGTCCGCACGTCGAACGCGGCGGTCCGGTCCCGGCCGCGCCCGGACGCGTCGCCGGGCGGTCCTGTCCCCCGCCGCCGGCCCGGAATCCGGGGCCGGGTGACGCCCTGTCACCCGGCGGTGCGCCGCCGGTCCCGCGGCGGAGCGCGGCTCGCCTCGTGACGGGCCGCGCCGCCCGGTCCTCAGCCCTGCTGTGCCACGTACTCCCGCGCCTTGCGCAGCGCCTCGGGGTGCAGCGCCTCCCCGGCGGCCAGCAGCGAGGGCAGCAGGGTGCGTTCGGTCGTCGACGCCCGGAACTGCAGGGCGGCGGTGATCTCGTGGTCCGGCCGGTGCACGATCTCGACCGGGTCCCCGGCGCGGACCGCGCCCGGTTCGATCACCCGCAGATACGCACCGGTCACCCCGTGCTGGGTGAACCGCCTGACCCACCCCTGCTCCCCGACGTGCTCGGCGAAGGTCCGGCACGGGATCCGCCCCGAGGTCACCTCCAGCACCAGGTCCGCCCCCACCCGCCAGCGCTCGCCGATCAGCGCACCGCTGACGTCGAGCCCCAGGGTCGTGAGGTTCTCGCCGAACACCCCGTTGGCCAGCTTCCGGCCGCCCAGCTCCCGCTCCCAGGCGTCCAGATCCTCGCGGGCGAAGGCGTACACCGCCTGGTCGCTGCCACCGTGATGGCGCAGATCGCAGACAGCGTCCCCGGACAGCCCG